>JBGSRA010000098.1:0-71962 GCA_041737765.1 Draconibacterium sp.
AGCGGCAACTGAATGGTTTTTTCCCGGGTTGAATACAGTTGCAATTGCCTCAGCACAGGAGTGAAATTTGCTATTAAATTGCCCTCATCCTGAACCGAAGCATCAAGGGTGGCGATTCCGTTTTGTAAACAGAGCAATGCGGTTTTTTCATCCGTTGGAAAAATATTTTCAAATCCATCAACAAGGGGAGAATTTTTAAAAAGTGAGACTGGAAACTCTTTTATCAGCTTCACACTGTCCTGTACGATAGAAAAAAGTGCAATGCTTTTTTTACTGATAAACCAGTAGTGATGATTGGGCGCTACAACAATACGATGCGATGATGCATATTCACCCATTTCATTGTTTAAAAACGGATGTAATATTATTGTATCATTCAGGTCGTCATAGGTAAAAATCTGATCTCCTGTAGTGAATACTATTCGGTTTTCTACTTTAAACACATTTGCCGACAGGTTTTTTTTGAAAATTTCTTCGCCATAATATTTAATACCGGTAACCGATTCACGGTTGTCATCGGTTGTAATTTTATAAATCCCCCGGTGTAAATGACTTGCCCACAAATTTCCAAGATGATCGATTTCAATATACCTGATCAGTTCCGAGAAACCAGTGATCCTATTATTGAATTTCATTAGTGTCCATTAAAATATTAAATATGTTCTTTGAAATATTTGTAATCTAAGGCTTACAGCACTTTTATATTGCGTGACGATTTGAAATGCTAAGTTCAAAGGCTAAAAAATTAGTTTTATGAATAATGGTAAATATGTTTTCGCGCAAATAATTGAATTTTTGCCACAACGCGTTTTTGACAGATTGGTTGATAAATATAAGGGCAATAGGTACGTCAAGCATTTCACATGCTGGAACCAATTACTGTGCATGGTTTTTGGTCAATTAACAAACCGGGATAGTTTACGCGATCTGATTGTAATTATTGATGCACACAGTAAGAAAACATACCACCTGGGTTTTGGAAAAACTGTTACCAGGAGTAATCTTGCCAAGGCAAATGAGAAACGCAGCAGTAAAATATTTGAAGAATTTGCTTATTATCTTATCGACATAGCCCGAAAGAAACGGGCCAACGATGATTTTATGATAAAAGGCAAGGTCTATGCTTTCGATTCTTCAACAATTGATTTATGCCTGAGTGTTTTTTGGTGGGCCAAATTCAGAAAAAATAAAGCAGGCATAAAGCTTCACACGCTGTACGATGTGGTGACCCAAATCCCCACATTCATCCACATTACAGAAGCCACGGTCAATGATGTAAATGCAATGGATCTGATTCCATATGAAACGGGTGCCTATTATATTTTCGATCGAGGCTACATTGATTTCAAGAGGCTTTATTATATCACAAAGCTCTCTGCATTTTTTGTTACCCGGGGAAAATCGAACCTAAAGTTTAGGCGCATTTACTCAAATAAAGTCGATAAATCCACTGGTGTGCTGTGCGATCAAATAGGCAAACTCACTGGGTTTTATGTGTCAAAAGACTACCCTGAAAAATTGCGCAGGGTCAAGTTCTATGATGAAGAAACCAAACGAACTTTTGTTTTTCTGACAAACAACATGGAATTAAAAGCAACTGAAATTGCCATGTTGTATAAAAAACGCTGGTTGGTGGAGTTATTTTTCAAATGGATAAAACAACATTTAAAAATAAAGTCGTTTTGGGGAACCTCGGAAAATGCTGTTCGGATACAAATTTATTGTGCAGTAATTTCGTATTGCTTAGTAGCCATAGTTGGATCTGACCTAGAAATCGACCGATCTACTTACGAAATATTACAGGTTTTAGGTATTTCCTTGATTGACAAAACCCCTGTAAATGAACTATTTGAAAAATTAGATTACAATAATGTCAAAGAACCTGATTATAAACAGCTGTCACTCAACTTGTTTTAAGTGGACAGCAATGACAAAATATAAGAGTTGGTTTGATTTAAACCGAAAAGACTTTCTTTTGTTGTAAACATTATTAAAAAATCAAAATCATGAATAAATTTCAAATTGGTCTTGTTGTCCTGTTTTTTGTTTTCTCAGCATTTAAATCCGATAAACCTGCTTATTATCTTTTCAATAAAGCCGGAAAAGATGTTAAATACGAAAAAATGCTTAAAGATGCTGAAGATGCTGATATTGTTCTCTTTGGCGAACTGCATGACAATCCAATTTCGCATTGGCTGCAACTGGAACTGACAAAAGATTTGTACGATATTAAAAAGGATAAACTGGTTTTGGGTGCCGAAATGTTTGAAAGCGACAATCAGGTAATCCTGGATGAATATCTGGATAGTTTGATTTCGACGACTAGTTTTGAATCGAATGCACGACTGTGGCCTAACTACAAAACCGACTACAAAGCACTTGTTGAATTTGCCAAAACGAATAAACTTAAATTTGTAGCTACAAATGTTCCGCGCAGATATGCGTCGATGGTAAATTACAAGGGTTTCGAGGGATTGGACGAACTTTCTGCCGAAGCAAAGGCATTTCTTCCGCCACTACCTGTAAAGTACGATGCAGAGTTGAACTGCTATAAAAGCATGATGGAAATGGAAGGAATGGGCGGCCATGTAACTCCGAATTTTCCAAAGGCACAGGCAATAAAAGATGCAACAATGGCTCATTTCATACTTAAAAACTGGTCGAAAGGGAAACTGCTCATTCACTACCACGGTTCCTATCATTCCGAAAACTTTGAAAGTATTTACTGGTACCTGAAACAGGCAAATCCTGATTTAAAAATTGTTACAATTCACACAGTTTCGCAGGTTGAAATATCTGAATTAACTGAAGAAAACAAAGGCAAAGCTGATTTTACGATTTGTGTTGATGAGGATATGACAAAAACCCGATAGTTAATTCAAGGCTTAACAGGGTACGTGTTCATAATTTTTTTAATCACAATATTGATATCTTTTTCAGGAGTTTGCGAAGTTTTGTTAATTGTTTTCGTTGCTACAGTTTCCCAAATCAACAATTTATTTTTTGCATCGTATGCAGAAATAATTAAGGTTCCATCGTTATATACTTTTTTGCCGGTTGTAGCCGTAGAATTAACAAATGTTGGTCCCCAGCCATATCCTGGGCCATAACCATAATATCCACCGTAACCAAAACCGCCATAATACCCGCCACCACCGATATAGTTTGCATTTGTCTGAGTAAAGGTTTCTGTTCTTTCCTCGGTTACGATATAAAGACTAATAATTAAATCGCCTTCACCTTTTTTTACTGTTTTTATATCCCGTCTTTCAAATTCGTTTTGAACTGCTTTTTCTATTAATTCTCTAGTAAACAAATTTTTAAAAACTACTCCATCTGTCCAGCCGTAAAACTCCAGAGTTTTATATTGCGAAAAATCAACGCTGCGATCAACGCCATTAAGAACTGTTAATGGATTGCACGAAAACAACATCAGCCCGGCAAATAGAATCAATACTAATTTTTTCATTTTATATCATTAATTGATGGAGTAATTTGTTGAACATACACAACAAAGTTTGGCTAAAAGTAGCGTATTATCTTTAACTTAAAATAGTGTAATTTTAACCGAAGTCAAATTGTAGATTAATTTGATGGTTATTTCCGGTAAAAATTCATTTCATCCAAATATTCCCATGCTTTATGTGGCATAAAATGACGGATATCTTTCCCTGATTTGATAGCATCGCGGATAAACGATGAAGAAATCTCCATTAACGGAGCACCTTCTGTAACAGTAATATTTTTATGAACTGGAATTTTTGATTTATCAAAACCCGGTCGGGGATAAACAATAACTCCATAATTCTCAAGAATCATTTCGAAGTTTTTCCATTTATGAAAATTCTCCAAATTGTCGGAGCCCATTAAAATTACAAAACTGTAATCGGGATGACGTTCCTGTAAATAAGTTAAAGTATCGATAGTGTAACTTGGTTTTGGCAGGTTAAATTCGATGTTTGACGCCCGAAACCTGTCGTCGTTTTCAATGGCTCTGTTTACAAGTTCAAGCCGGTGATAGTCAGCCAGCAGGTTTTCTTTTATTTTGAGCGGATTTTGAGGCGAAACAACAAACCAAAGCTGGTCGATATCAGTAAATTCAACCATATAATTTGCAATTGCCAGATGCCCGATGTGTATTGGGTTATACGATCCAAAATAAAGCCCGATTTTTAGCCGGATGGTTTTGGGGGAAAGAATATCTGAAATAAGGTTGCTCATAATATAATATGCAAATAACAAGATCCAAATTACAAATAAAATCTAAACCACAATTTCGAAAATCCACACCAAATCTATCTAATAAATACGAAATTCCATTTCCTTTTTTTGAAATTGGAAATTGATTATTGGTTATTATTTGAATTTTGTTTTTTTTGAGATTTGTTATTTTTCAATGAACTCACGAATAATATTTTCTGCTTCCCGGCAAGCCTGCAACAAATCGTTATTATTAATCAACCTATCAAACTGATTGGCAAAACTAAGTTCGTGTTCGGCCTTGGCAATGCGCATCTGTATTTTTTCTTCGGTTTCCGTAGAGCGGTTTTTTAACCTGTTTCGCAACTCTTCCACCGATGGTGGCTGCACAAAAACAGCCAAAGCATCATCGGCGTAAAACTTTTTAATATTTAACCCGCCAACAACATCAACATCAAATATTACATTTTTCCCAAGGTTGCGAATTCGTTCCACTTCGCTTTTTAACGACCCGTAATAAACTCCGTTGTAAACCTCTTCCCACTCCAAAAATTCATCATTCGCTATTTTCTTTTTAAACTCTTCAACCGAAAGAAAATAATAGTCTTTCCCATGGGTTTCGTTGTGTCGAGGAGCACGGCTGGTAGCAGATACAGAGAATTCGAGATTGAGATTTTTATCGAGCAGATGTCGCACAATCGTTGTTTTACCAGCTCCCGATGGAGCCGAAAATATGATGAGCTTGCCTTTCATAATAAATTCAGCAACTGTTCTTTTACCCGTTCCAGGTAATCTTTCATCTGAACAACAATTCGCTGAATTTCGGTATTGTTGGCTTTCGAACCAATTGTATTGATTTCACGGCCAATTTCCTGCGAAATAAATGCCAGCTTTTTTCCTGTTGGAACAGGTTCTGCAACAGTATCGTAAAAGTATTCACAATGATTGGCTAGCCTTACCTTTTCTTCGTTAATATCCAGTTTTTCGAGATAAAAAATCAATTCCTGTTCAAAACGGTTTTTGTCAACATTCCCATTCAGACTAAGTTTATCAAGATTTTCGGATAACCGGGTTCTTAACGATTCTATCCGCTGTCCTTCGAAAGGTTCAATTTGTGCCAAAAGAGACTGAATGAGTTCTATACTTTTTAGTATATCAATTTTTAAAGCATCGCCTTCCTGTACGCGGAATTTATCGATGTCGGCAATTGCTTTTCTTATGTTTTTAAGAATAATTCCCCACTCTTCCTCATCAAGTGTCATATATTCTGTTTTTACCACATCGGGTAAACGCAGCGCTGCCTGCAGAATTGATTGATCGATAACAAGGTTTAAATCGGAACTTATCTTGCTTAGCTGCTTAAAATAACTGCGTAAAATGGGTTCGTTAATTTTTGAATTTGACTCGTCACCCAAACTTTCAACATAAATGTTAAAATCAATTTTTCCGCGTTCCAGTTTATCAGACAGTTCTTTTCTGATTTCGATATCTTTTTCGCGATAAACTGATGGAATACGCGTGTTAATATCAACTTGCTTGCTGTTTAACGATTTTATTTCGATGGTAAATTTTTTGTTATTTACCTCGAATTCGGCTTTACCAAAGCCAGTCATTGATTTTATCATTTGAAAAATTTTGTGCTAAGATAAAAGAAAGTCCGAAGTCCGAAGTCCGAAGTCCGAAGATTTCTTTCCTTTCAACTTCCTTATTCGTTATTTCTTATTTGTTATTTTTTTGAACAGACCTTCAACTTTAAACCTTGAACTTTAAACTTCATGCGATTACTCCTGATCCGATTAATTCATCTCCTTTGTACCATGCAGCAAACTGTCCGGATGTTATTCCACGTTGTTCGTTTTCGAATATAATCCAGGCGCCGTCTTCCTTTAAATGAATAGTTCCTTTTTCAAGTGGTTGACGGTATCGTATTCTGATATAAAATTCGCATTTATCTCCCGGTTTCATTATTAAATCAGTGCGAATCCAATGCATTTCGTTTGTTGCCACAAACAATCCTTTGCGGTTCAATCCCGGATGATTCTGACCTTCGCCTACATAAATAATATTTCGCTGAACATCGGTTCCCAACACAAAAAGGGGTTCTTTATGTCCTCCAATATTTAATCCCTTTCGTTGACCGATGGTGTAAAAATGTGCTCCCTGATGTTCTCCGATCACCTCGCCGTTCCAGGGTTTATAAGGAAAAGGGAGACAAAGTTTCCTGTAATTTTCTTCCGAAATTTCAAGTTGTTTTTTCTTTTCGATAAACGAAGCCGGAATTTCGATGATATTTCCAACTTTAGGTTGCAACTGTTGCTGAAGAAAAGTTGGCAAATCTACTTTTCCAACAAAACAGATACCCTGTGAATCTTTTCGTTCGGCAGTTGGGAGGTTTTGTTCGCGCGCAATTCTGCGAACTTCGGGTTTCAGCAATTCACCAACCGGAAACATCGCTTTTGAAAGTTGTTTCTGATTTAACTGACACAAAAAGTAACTTTGGTCCTTATTTGGGTCTTTTCCTGCCAAAAGCCGGTGAATTGTTTCACCGTTAACTTCAATTTCGCTTTTCCGGCAATAATGTCCGGTCGCAACAAAATCGGCATCAAATTTAAGGGCTTCATCAAGAAAGGAATCGAATTTTATTTCACGGTTGCAAAGTACGTCGGGATTCGGAGTTCGGCCGGCCTGGTATTCGGCAAACATATAATCGACAACACGTTTTTTGTATTCGGCACTTAAATCGACAATATGGAAAGGTATTTCGAGTTTTTTGGCCACCATTTTGGCAATCAGTGCATCTTCTTCCCAGGTACATTCACTGGTAACAGCACCCACACGTTCGTGCCAGTTTACCATAAAAAGTGCGGTCAGATCATGTCCCTGTTCTTTTAACAAGTACGCAGCCACACTCGAATCAACTCCTCCGGAAAGTCCGATAACTATTCTTGCCATTTAATTAAATTAGCCTACAAAAGTAGAAAAGAAAGCGAAAATAGGGAAATATGGTATTTTTAGAGAAATAACATTTAAAAATCGGATGTGATCATGAGTAAAAGAAAGTTTCCCGGTTAATTTGTTTTTCCAAATGGCACAGTAAATCCAAGCCATGGAATGGCAACAAATTGACCAATATCAGCAATTGGAAACACCAATCCGTAGTCCAATGCAGCTTTTTTAATAATCCTGCGTCCTCCTAACGTAATTAAAACTACATTCTCTCCACCAGCATTTATGTAGTAGTTTTCGGTAATAAAATAGCCACGACTGCTAATTCTGAACATGCCATTAATATTTATCATTGGGGAAGATGCCCACTCCCCACCTGCAAATCCGTATCCCAGTCCAAAAGTCACGTTATTATCGGGGGTGCCAAAAGTTGAAATTCCATATAAAATTCCAAACCCGGTTTCCTCTTCTCCAAGCACGGTTCCTGCAATTGCACCGGCACCAAGATTAAACTTGTTTTCTACAACAGGTATCGAAAATTTTGCGGTAATGAATACAGGAGTAGGAGTGCCTCCAAATAAAAACAACGGTATAATTCCTCCCCCGATTGAAAAATTATCGGATAATCCATAAGCAAACTGATTCCATAAAACCCAGATATTCTGATAATAACCTTCTCCTTTTTTTAATCCGTAACCATTTGGCGACCAGAAATAACGGGTTGACTGTGGATTGGGAAACCAGTATTTACCCTCCTTAATTTGTTGTACTTCTAAAATTTCCTGACGTTTTATGTCAGATCTGAAAATTGAAATCTCACCTAACTTTTCGGTTTTTAAAACTATTTTCAGAGAATCTTCACTCACTATTTGCCCAATGAATTCATTTCCGTCAATGGTTTCAATATTAACCAAAGTCGTGTCATTTGTTGTTTGCGATTTAACAGAAAAAGTTAGAATGAACATCAACAGAAAAACAAAACTAATTTTAGTTTTCATAATGATAGTGATTCGATTTGATTAATCAGAGTAAAAGGTACGTTTATAAAATTTAACGTCCAAATTACAGATGAAAATGAATTATCGCCTTTGTGGTTTGCCCCTGAAATTTCTGGAAGGCTTGCCTCCTGTTTTCGCTTTATGAAAACCTCCTTTTCGTGGTTTTCTCCCCGAAGTATGGGTTTTCCAGATCGGTCCTTCACCAAAATGTGGCGGTAGCGGAATTTTAAAAACTTCGCGTTCAATCAATTGCTCAATCTGATGGAAACTGTACATATCATCTTCGTTTACAAGGGTAAGCGCAACTCCGGTAGCATCTGCCCGGGCGGTGCGTCCAACGCGGTGAACGTAATCTTCTGCATCCTGCGGAACATCGTAATTAATAACCAGGTTGATGTCTTTTATATCAATACCGCGACTCATTACATCGGTAGCGACCAGAATACGGGTGCGTTTCGAACGGTATCCCTGCAAAACCTCTTCACGCTGCGCCTGTTCCAAATCTGAGGAAATGGCTTCCACCGAAAATTTCTGCCTTTTCAAAACCCTGGTTAATTCGTTTACAGCCTTTTTAGTAGAGCAAAAAATCAAAATGCTGTTGTAATCAGGGTTTTCGGAAATCAAATGACTGATCAGCCCGTTTTTTTGTTGATTGTATATAAGATATGCAGCCTGCAAAACTCCTTCGGCAGGTTTCGACATCGAAATGTTTATTTGCTCGGGATTGATGAGTACCTGCGATGCAAGGGTCCTGATTTTGGGAGCCATAGTAGCGCTGAACATCAGTGTTTGTCTTTCCTTTGGCAGATACGAAATGATTTTTACAATGTCATCGTAAAACCCGATATCGAGCATCCGGTCCGCTTCATCCAGAATCAGGAATTTGATGGTATCGAATTTTACGTAACCCAGATTCAGATGCGATATCAGTTTTCCGGGAGTAGCAACAATAATATCAGCGCCGTTTGTTAGCGCCGTTCTTTGCTGGCCCCAGTTATCGCCGTCGCCACCGCCATAAATGGCAATTGAATGAATTCCCATGGTATAACCGATTCCCTGTACCTGCTGATCGATTTGCATGCAAAGTTCCCTGGTTGGAACAATAATCAGTGTGGAAGTATCTCCACTGGGCATATCGGCTATCAAATCTAAAATTGGTAGCAGGAAAGCTGCTGTTTTTCCTGTTCCTGTTTGTGCACAGGCAATTAAATCTTTCCCGTCTAAAATAATTGGTATCGCTTGTTCCTGAATTGGGGTTGCTTCCTTAAAACCCATGTACGAGATAGCATCGAGCAAATCATCGTGTATTCCTAGTTCTGAAAATTTCATTCAACAGTAATATTTTTTACGACCTCAAAAGTACGTGAAAATATTGGAAATAAAAGGGTTCTAAAAATAGGCAAGTATTTTTTCAATGATTTCAAGTCCCGCGTGCATTCCTTTATCAGCAAAGATGATTTTGCTTTCTTTATCAAAAAGCTCAATTTCAATAGTTGAATCAACACTTTCCTTAATTATTCGATTCATTTCGCCAACAACCGGGGCTTTTAATTCTCCCGATCGGTTTTGAACTGCTTTTACTCTTAAAGTGTGAGTTTTGTTTTTCAGTTCAATTTCCAAAATCGGAGCATGAAAAGTCAGTTTTGTAATTTTTGAGCCGTTGTAAGTAGCAAACCGGTAAAATTTTCCTTCGATATAAAGAAAACAAATGTGACCGATAAAGAAATTCCCCAGCCAGGGTATTTTTGCCACCGAAAATGTAAACGATATTCCGGGGTGATTAAACGTGTTGCAGTGAAGCCAAATCCACGATTCAGGGAATGAAGTTCCCCAGTCTTTTTCAATATATCCGGTTCCTGCAGTAAAATTAATTTCAGAATTGTTTATCGCAAGAGAACCATCTAAACTGTGCAAAACCGAACCAATTCCATGTTTGCATTCCATAAAAGGTACAAACGAGTACCAACCCATTATGCCGGGCGATAGCAGCGATGCAGGATATTTAACAAGGTTGGAGAAAGAAATCCCGCCATCAATTTTTAAAGTATCCGTATCGATATTTATTCGAATACCATTTTCCGAAAACTCCGAATTGCCAACTTTGACCTTAAATTCATTTTTCGAAAAACTGAATTCAGACAGCGGGTATTTTATATTCCATGTTTTTCCCGAAATCCCGTCAATCACCTGAATAAAAGCGTGTTTGTCGGTTTTTGTAAGCGCAACGCCGGGAATAAATGACAAAACATGTTCTCTGTTTTTTGAAACATGTTTAAAGTACCATCCTTCGAAATACCGGTTTTTATTCAGACTACCCTGAAAAAACTGCGGATTGTATATTTTCACATTTAAAGATTTGAATGACTGATAATTACAAATCGTTTAAATCGTTCACCTTGTTTAAAAGTTCGCGTGACAATTTGTATTTTTCCCAGTCGAAAGTAGAAATAAATTCAAGTGCTTTTTGTGCTCCCAGTAAAAAGAGTTTCTTTTTTTGTTCGTCACTCATTTTAAAATTGAGCCAGTTAAAATCTTTATCGGCATCAATAAAACAAATCAGGTTTTTAAAATCAGGGTTTTGAATCAGGAATTCATTATCCGAATCATGTCTCATTGTACTAATCATCGAACCCATAAATCCACCCAAATCGTCAACTTTGGAACATTCATCACGGTAAGTGCTGAGTTTAACGCCAAATGTTGGTTTTCGGGGAATACTTCTGCTTTTACTGTGAAAAACATTGATAGGAAAATTGGAAATCATACCTCCGTCAACAAATTTTGCTTTTTGTGGAATTGATCCATGAAAGTTGGCGTGTTTAATCCACGATTCATTTGCCGGCTTACCTGCATCCGGAATATTGTCAATTTCGAATGGAATAAAAAAGAACGGAACCGACATGGAAGCCCGTACCAGTTTTGCGGGCGACTGGTTCAGGTATTTATCTCCCCAGTACAGATGTGTCATCATTGGAAACTCAACCTTTGATTGTGTGGTAAGGTCGGCTGTAATGATGTGAATCAGCGCTTTTTCATCGGCAATAGGACCGTTTACACGGTGTTTCATTCCAGCCGGAAAGTACTTTTTACTTCGTTTTTCCTGCAAATCACCAATGGTGACAACCTGAAAGGGCGATTCTTTTAATACTTTTTCAATCCATTTCTCAAATTTTTCACCCGGATTTAATCCCAGGTTATCGAAAAGTGCGACTTTAATTTTTTTGATATTCCAGAGAAGTCTTCCAAGCACTTTTTTAAATGGTGTTCCGTCAATTACTTTTTGAATAATATCTTTTAAAACGGGGTCTCCATCAACAAATTCAAACAAATCCTGTTTTGCCAGCACATTTAAAACATAATGTGATTTTGCTTTGCCAATACTGTCAATTCCGGCGAAAATCAGCGTGTTAATGGCACCTGCTGACGTTCCCGCTAAATGGAAAAAGCGAATTCCGGCTGACTCAAGAATGGCAGTGTAACCCACAAGCGCAATCCCAAGTACTCCACCACCTTCCTGCACCAAATCAACATATTGGTTCCCCTGGTCATCAATAATGTCAGAGAAAACTTTTCCTTTCAATTTCTCTGTTTCTTTCAACATCTGTTGAAATTCGGGTTGATTTACAAAATCTTCGGTTGTCATTTCGAAATAAATTTATTGGTTCGTATCAATTTTTAATTTGAAAAAAAAGATACGGAATTTGAACGGAATTTCTGCAATAAATAGAAGATAATTTAGTCTGTTAATTTAAATTATGATATTTATTGATCTTCCACAACCTTCGCAACAGGCGTATTTACTCAGATTTTGAACTGAAACTCTGTATTGATTACGTGAAATAATAGGTTTGCCACATCCCGGACAATAAGTTGACGACCGCTTTTCGTCGTTCACATTTCCGAGATATTCAAAGTGCAGGTGGCTTTTTGCCTGTTCATACAACGATTCAAGAGTTTCTGCGGGAGTTGCCGGAATATCCATTTTAAACTGCGGGAAATAGCGTGAAAGATGCAACGGAACATCGGTTCCAAGTTTGGTGGCAATCCATTTTACCATTTTTTCAAAAACAGCTTCATCATCATTCATCCCTGGAATAATCAGATTCGTTATTTCGAGGTGTGCCGGGCTTTCAGCAATTATTTTCAAAGTTTCTAAAACCGGCGCCAGCTTTCCTTTGGTTTGTTTCATGTAAAAATCATCTGTAAAAGCCTTTAAATCGATATTAAAAGCATCGATAAACGGAAGGAGCTTTTTCAAAGGTTCAGGATTAATATATCCATTGGAAACGACAATATTTTTGAGACCTTTTTCGTGAGCCAGCTGCGCCGTTTCAAACATGAATTCGTAAAAAGTAAACGGCTCGTTGTAAGTGTAGGCAATACCGATGTTTTGGGGTATTTTAAGTGCCTTGTCAATAAGCTGTGAGGAAGTAATTTCCTGAAAATCTGTAAAATCTGAAGCGTAACATTGCGAAATACGGTTGTTCTGGCAAAAACTGCAATGCAAGTTGCAACCCACTTCACCTATCGAAAGGATGTTTTTGCCGGGATGAAAATGATAAAGAGGTTTTTTCTCAATGGGGTCGATTCCAAATGCAGCCACTTTATTGTAAACATGAGTAACCAGGATTCCCTTTTCGTTGCTTCGCACTTTGCAGTTTCCTGTCTGACCGGGTTTTAGCACACAAAACCACGGACAAAGATCGCAATGGAGGGTTTGGTTTTCAAGTTTTGTATAAAAAAGTGCTTCGTGCATTTTTCAAAGTTACGAAAAAGGATGGCATCCATTGCTGGAGGCTGGATGCTAACCGTCTTAATTCCTCCTTTAAAATAATTATTCAAAATTCTCCAAAAACTGTACAAGGAATTATAAAATATATTACATTATTGTCGTCAGTATTGACGATAAAATAGTCATATTATTTATTCTCGGGGAAGCAATTCCCGATATTTTGAGGTTCAAATCCCTGGCAGAGCGCCGGGGATTTTTTAAAGAATTTGATTTGAAATGGAAACAAAAACTGTTCAGCAAAAACTGGAAATACTCTCAGACGCAGCGAAATACGATGTTTCGTGTGCATCGAGTGGCAGCAACCGGAAAAACGGTACCAAAGGAATTGGCAATGGTGTGGCATGTGGAATTTGCCATAGTTTTACCGAAGATGGGCGTTGTGTAAGCCTCTTTAAAATTCTGATGACCAACCATTGTATCTACGATTGTGCATACTGTGCCAACCGCCGCACCAACGACCGCCAGCGAGCCACTTTAACAGTTGAGGAAATTGTCGACCTTACCATCGGGTTTTACCGCCGCAATTATATTGAAGGTTTATTTTTAAGTTCGGGTGTAATAAAAAGCCCCGATTATACGATGGAACGGATGGTTCAGGTAGCGAGAAAACTGAGGATTGAAGAAAATTACAACGGCTACATTCACCTGAAAGCAATTCCGGGTGCCAGCCCCGAACTGGTGCATGAAGGCGGTTTGTGGGCCGACCGTATGAGTGTGAACCTCGAAATCCCCACCGAACCGAACCTGAAATTACTTGCTCCCGAAAAAAATTATCCGGCAATTTTTTCACCGATGACACAAATCAGAAACGAAATTCTGGCCAGCAAAGAGGAGGTGAAAATTTTCAGAAATGCCCGACGTTTTGCTCCGGCCGGACAAAGCACGCAAATGATTATTGGCGCCACTCCTGAAACCGACCGGCAAATTATTCTGCTTTCGTCGGGGTTGTACAAAGCTCAAAACCTGAAACGTGTTTATTTTTCGGGCTACCTGCCGGTAAACGAATACGACAAACGGCTTCCCGCGCTCACACGTCCACCGCTGGTACGCGAAAACCGGTTGTACCAAAGCGACTGGCTGATGCGGTTTTATCATTTCAAAGCCGAGGAAATCCTCACCGACGACCAGCCTTTTCTCGATTTGGATGTGGACCCGAAACTGGGGTACGCGCTCCGGAATCTGCAACTTTTTCCGGTTGATATTAACCGTGCCGATTACGAAATGATATTGCGAATTCCCGGAGTGGGTGTTCAATCGGCACAAAGAATTATATTGGCACGCCGACACCGCAAATTAAATTCTGAACATCTTTCGAAGTTGGGAATTGTGATGAAACGCGCGAAATACTTTCTCACTTGCAACGAATTGCCGATTTCTGCAACTGACTGGACTCCTGAAAGGCTGAAGCATAAACTGATAACAGGGGCCGTTTCGAAAAACAAAAAATCACTGGATACCCAATTGAGTTTGTTTGCTGATTATAAACCAGTGCTTGCAAGATTGCATTGAGGAAGAGGATGAAGAATTAAGTTAACGATTGAAGATTAACAATTTATGAGGGCAGATTTTTTGAGAATAAATTAACGATTTTATGACCAATGACAATTATTACCTACGACGGCACATTTGCCGGGTTTTTGACAGCAGTTTTCGAATGTTATAACCGTAAGGTTTTTCCTGTGGATATTTGCTCCAGAACGGGAGAACAGAAACACCTTTTTGCCCAAAAAGCAGATATTCAAACCGATGAAGCAAAAGCTGAAAGGGTGTGGAAAGGTATTCAGGATAAATTATCAGGCAAAAATAACCAATTGGTCTTTTATGCTTTTCTCTCAGAGGAGCAGGGCATTGAAATGAAAATTTATCGTTTTCTGCGAAGGTTGTTTAGCGAACATTTCAATATTGAAACTGATTTTGGCGATTCGGATGTTTTATACCTGACCCAAACCTCGCAAAAGGTTAAAAAAGAGGCGATGAGAATGATGCAATTTGTGCGGTTTCAGCATACAAAAGATGGGTTGTATTTTTGCGGAATTGAACCGCGTTACGACGTGATTCCGCTTGTGGTGAGCCAATTTCAGAAACGTTTTGCCGACCAGCGCTGGCTTTTGTACGATTTGAAACGAAATTACGGAATGTTGTACGATAAAAACAAACCACAGGAAGTAGTGATTTCGAATAAGGAATTCAGCTCGATAACCGGCCAGGTAAACGAAAATGTGTTGCAGGAAGGGGAGGAGTTTTACCAGAAATTGTGGAAGTCGTATTTCACACACATCAACATTCAGGAGCGCAAAAACCTGAAACTTCAACGTCAGCACCTGCCCCGCCGGTTTTGGAAGTTCTTGCCGGAGATGATGATATTGAATTAAAGAAAAAGGATGCAATCCCTCGCCGGGATAGCATCCTTTAATAATTTGAATTGTTTTATTTTTTTTACAGAAGAAGTTCCTTTGGAATTTCCTTTATCGGTTTAATTTTAATATTCTTAATAAACAACTCTCCACCTTCTGACTGAAACTGGATTTTTCCTTTTGTAAGCGGCTCTGTTTTACCTTCTCCCAAAAATTTAGCCGAATTGTAATTTACCATATTCACTTTCCCGTTAACAACGTGAACTGACGTTGATCCAAAACAATAAAGTTCAATCGTATTCCATTCGCCGGTTGGTTTTTCATAGTCGCCATTTTTTGCTACAATTTTTGTGTCAGTATCTGGAATTGAAGGTTTTCTTTCACCATCTTTCGAATAAACATACTTGCCGTCATCATTTTTAGCCATTGGAATTTCACAGTATGATTTTCCCATTCTGTATGAATCGCCAATACTACCGGTTAAAAGCTGCAACTCGTGTGAGCTCATCCAAACACCCAAGCCTTCGCCAAAATCGCCATAGCTGTGATATAAAAGTCCTGAATTCCAACGGGTAAACAATTCGTCACCCCATTTAAAATCAACGGTCAAATGATAATTTTCGAATTCCTCCTTTGTGGCCAGCGAGGCGTTAACTTCTCCCGAAATTCGTATTACTTTTTCGCCATCAAGATCAACAACAGAAAAAAGGTTTAACGGATCTTGGTTTAGCCCAACCGGAATACTGTCATTCTCCGGAATACCAACCCAGGTATCCCAGCCTTCAAGATTTTCACCATTGAATAACGGTTGCCATGGTTTTTCGCACGATGATAAAAAAAGAATTACGCCAAAAGTGATAATCAGAATTGATAATTTTTTCATTTTAAAAATGGTTAAGTTGATTAATAAAAAAAACTGCCTTATAAATATAAGACAGTTTTAAAAATATTCTAATGTATTGTAAGATTTTGTTAAATCGATTAGGCTTCTATAAGTTCTTTTGCCCTGTCGAGGATTGCAGTGTCGTCAAGCAGAACTATTCCCCCGTTTGGTCCAGGTTCCATGTGTATTCCAACAGTGGTTCCATTGGTATAATTGGCGCCTCCAAAATAATTTCTGACGGTATCCTCGGTCACTGCAAATTCGTGCGCCAATTTTTTAATGGAACCGTCAGGTAAGCTGTCTTTGATTTTTCGCAACTCGTTAAAGGTTATTTTGCTTGTCATTTCGCTTAATATTTTATGTGATTATTAAAATAATAAATGTCTCACCTGTAAAAATAGAATTAATAATTTAATAACAAAAGGATAACGTACAGCTATTTTATACAGACCAGAAAATTTAGTTTTACGGTTTAAAACCAATTTACAAATTACAATATGTAAATGTTTGTTTGATAGCGAATAACAACTGTATTTTGTTGTGCTTAACAGAATGTAAATGACTAAATATTAACATAAATTAAGAATCAGTTGAGCCCGGTTTTTAAACAGTTATAAATCTCCTGAAGCATGGAAGATCGAATGTTTAAATCTGATAATTTATTGTTTTCGCGCGTTGGATAAACACGGTTTGAAAGAAAAACATAAAGTACCCCATTATCAGGATCAGCCCAAACAAAAGTACCGGTAAAGCCTGAATGGCCAAAACTGTTTGAACTTACATCCCTGGCCGGATATCCATTATTTGAAGTGCCCTTATTATTCAGAGATGGTTTGTCAAATCCCAGAGCCCGGCGGTTATCATTTTCAGGAAAACGGGGTTTAATAAAGTGGTTCAAAGTTTCTTCAGAAATGTATCGTTTACCACCGTAATATCCTTTCTGCAGGTACATCTGAAAAAGTTTGGCCAAATCGTTGGCCGAACCGAACAATCCTGCATTTCCCGATACTCCACCCAACATAGCGGCACCTTCGTCGTGCACAAAACCCCGAAGAGTTTGTTTTCTGAAGTAATCGTCGGTTTCAGTTGGAACAATTCGGTTAAGCGTGTAATGAAGGTAAGGATTGTAAGTTATTGTGGTGGCTCCAAGTGGACGATAAAAGGTTTTTTTAAGGTATTCTTCATAATTCTCGCCGGTTAGTTTTGCAATAACCAGTGGGTATATATGAAAGCTTAAACACGAGTAAACATATTTCTTTTCTCCCAGTTTTGAGTTTCTTATGCTATCTAAAATTAATTTACGGAAGTCGTCCTTCATGTACAGATTTTCTGAAACCCGCACCTGGTATCCGTCGGATGGTGTGTGTTTAAAAACATTGGGGTCCAAAACCCCCTTTTTATCGGTTGCCATTAACCAGAATGGTATCGAAGCAGGAATTCCGGATTGATGGGCAAGAAACTCTGAAATTTTAATATTTTCCTTGTTGCTGTTTTTAAAATCGGGCCAGTAATAACTCAAAGGTTTTTCCACATCCAGTTTTTGTTCGTCAACCAGTTTCATAATTGCCGGAAGTGGTCCGGAAACTTTTGTAATAGAAGCCCAGTCGTACACATCTGTTTCCTTCACTTTCAATTTATTGTCATAGGTTTGGTAACCGTAAGTTTTATGTAAAATCACGTTTCCATCCTTTGCAATCAGAACCTGGCAGCCCGGGTAAGCACGTTTATTGAGTCCAAGATTGGCAAGAGAATCAATTTTCTGATAGAGAAGTTCAGATTTAATTCCCAATTCTTCGGGAATGGTGTATGCAAAGCAATTGTTCTTTTGAATTTCAAATCCATTGTTCAGTTTAAAACGTTCGTCAACTGTAACAGGAAGTTTTCCGTTTGCATCGAAAGCACCAAAAATAAGCTGTGCGGTAAGTTCCTGAATAAGTGGGGTATTTTGGTAAGCAACAATTAATCCTTTAGCGAGGTTAATATTTTCGAAATATTTTAATGCATACGCATTTCCGAAAAATGCAAAAACCACACTTTGTGCCTTAACAATGTCTGTAACTGCTTTTCGCTGAATTTCAGTTGTTCCATATTTATTGGCAGGATAAATATTTATTCCCTGAATTCCGCAAATTACCAGGTTGTAGTTTTTCAGTTTTTGTCGAATATTTGCCCAATCCTGTTCTGTGGCATTTTTTGAAAGTGTAAAATGATCAATTTCTGTATATTTTCCCAGCATTTTCTGGAAAGGAGATATTTCACTGCTTCCAATTATTAATGAGGCAATTTTAAATGTATCCAATCCCTGAACCGGCAAAGTTTCCCTGTTTCGTAAAACGGTTAACGAGCTGCGAATCAGTTTCCGGTTGGTTACTTCGATATAAGGTGAATTTAGTTTTTCAGTTAGATTTTTTGTTTCGGCCGGGTGGTATTCATTTAGTTTTGCCCAGCGTTTTAATGCCAGAACAGTTGTACATTTTTCATTGATTTCGGCCATACTTATTTTGCCCGTTTCAACAGCATTTTTAACCGAAAGTATTGCTTTTTGCAAATCGGCTACACATTCAATTATATCGTTACCCGCAATCAAAGCTTCAGCTTCTGTATTCCCTTTTTCAGTTCTGACACCTTTCATATCGATGGCATCGGTAATAATAAAACCCTTAAAACCGATTTCATTTTTCAGATAACCCGTAACTATTTTTTTCGAAAGCGATGAAGGTGTTTCAGTGCTGTCGATTGAAGGTACGTTTAAATGAGCGGTCATAATTCCAAAGATTCCGCGATCTGATAAATACCTGAAGGTATAAGTTTCAACAGAATCCATTCTCGCTTTTGAATGGTTTAAAAATGGAAGCGCTTTATGCGAATCGGTATCTGTATCGCCATGTCCGGGAAAATGTTTTGCCACCGGAATTATTCCGTTGTCCTGCATTCCTTTGGCCATCCACCAGGCTTTTCTGGCAACATCAGTTTTGTCTTCTCCAATCGATCTGAAATTGATAACAGGGTTTGCCCCATTTGTGTTTACATCGGCTACCGGTGCAAAATTCATGTGAATTCCCATCAGTTTTAGTTGAGTCGCAATATCGCAACCCAGTTGGTAAATTAAGGTTGAGTCCTGCACTGCACCAACTGCCTGAGCATAAGACAATTTCATTACGCTGTCAATCCGCATCGACAATCCCCACTCGGCATCGGTGGCTACTAAAAGCGGTATTTTCGATGCCTGCTGAAATTCATTTATCCAGTTTGCAGATATAGTCGGAGTTCCCTGCATTATCAGAATTGAGCCTGGTTTATAAATTCTAATTTGTTCCAGTACTTTATTTTTATTTTCAATCCCTTGTTTAGGGTAAACCGAAATGGTAAAAAGTTGTGCTATTTTTTCTTCCAGCGACATTTTTTTCATTTGTGAGGTAACCCAGGAATCGGTTTTAAATTTGACAAATGACGGCTCAATTCCGGTAGCCAAAGAAAAATTGAAAAATGAAAAAAGTAATACAATAATTAGAAATCTTCTCCTCAAATTCATTCTGCAGGTTTATTTAAAAAACAAAAACAGTTTTTACTCATTTTATTCTCGAAACGAAATTTCAAATGGTATTTTCGCAAATGTAAATAAAACGATTAAAAATCATGTTTAAAATATTTGGATTGATTTTGGTTCAGGTAACCGTAGGTTTTTGCACTTTTTTAAATGCAAATAACATTATTACAGGTGCATCGCAACCTGAAAAATATTTGCCACAACTCGAAAATAAAAGGGTCGGACTTGTGATAAATCATACATCGATGGTTGGCGAAATTCATCTTGTCGATTTTCTGTTGACAAAGAACGTTAAAGTTGAAACTATTTTTGCTCCCGAACATGGATTTCGGGGAGATGCTTCGGCGGGCGAAGAAATTAAGGATGATGTAGATTTGAAAACCGGTATTTCAGTTATTTCGTTATATGGGAAAACAAAAAAACCAACTGCCGAACATCTTAAAAATATTGACATTCTAATTTTTGATATTCAGGATGTTGGCTGCCGATTTTACACCTACATTTCAACACTACATCTGGTAATTGAGGCATGTGCTGAAAATAATATTCCATTAATTGTTTTTGATCGTCCAAATCCAAATGGCGATTATGTTGCAGGACCTGTTTTAAAACCCGGTTTTGAATCGTTTGTTGGAATGGATCCAATTCCGGTGGTTCATGGTTGTACAGTTGGTGAGCTGGCAAAAATGATAAATGTTGAAAAATGGCACAAAGCGCAGAAGACTTGCGATTTAAAGGTTATTCCGGTTCAAAACTATAATCATTCAACAAAATACGAATTGCCGGTGAGTCCATCACCAAATTTACCAAACTACTTATCAGTACGTTTATATCCGTCGTTGTGTTTTTTCGAAGCTACAAGTGTGAGTGTGGGGCGGGGTACAGAATTCCCATTCCAGGTTTTGGGTGGCTTGAAAAAAGAGTTGGGTAGTTTTACTTTTGTACCCAAAGAAATTCAAGGAGTTGCCGCAGATCCTGTTAACGAAGGAAAGACTTGTTACGGAGTAGATCTTCGATTATTGAATGAAATTCCAAAATTCACTGTGAAGTTTTTTATCGATTTTTATAATAAACACGAGGTTAAAAAGGAGTTTCTCACCCGCGAAAGTTGGTTTAATACACTTGCCGGAAACGATAAATTACTGTTACAAATTAAAGAAGGTAAAAGTGAGGCAGAAATCATGGATTCATTTAAACCTGATTTGGAAAAGTATAAAATGCTGAGAAAGAAATATTTGCTGTACCCCGATTTTGAATAGTTATGAATCCGTATCTGGTTGTTGGAATTGTACTTGGTTATTTTTCGATATTAATCGTTATCTCATTGCTTACTTCGCGAAAAGCCGATTCGCAGACTTTTTTTACCGGCAACCGGAAATCTCCGTGGTATTTGGTTGCTTTTGGAATGGTAGGAACAGCACTTTCAGGAGTAACATTTGTTTCTGTCCCGGGCGAAGTGGGTAATTCAGCTTTTTCTTACCTGCAGTTTATCTTTGGAAATATTGTTGGCTTTTGGATTGTTGCAGCAGTTTTGCTACCGCTATATTACAGGTTAAATCTTGTTTCGATTTATGCTTTCCTTAATCAGCGGTTTGGTACCTATTCGCATAAAACAGGATCATTTTTCTTTCTGATTTCCAAATTAATAGGAGCAGCTTTCAGGTTGTATATTGTTGCCGTTGTTTTGCAAATTGGCTTTTTCGACGCATTTAACATTCCTTTTGCACTCACAGTAATTGTTACAATTAGTTTGGTTTGGCTTTATACTTTTAAAGGAGGGGTTAAAACTATTGTGTGGACGGATACTTTACAAACATTTTTTCTGATTACTGCGGTGATTTTTACGATTATAACCATTTCAAAAGGATTGGGATGGAGTGCTGGTAAACTTGTTCATGAAATTGCTGCCGACCCAAATTCGCAAATTTTCTTTTGGGATTGGCGTTCCAGTAATAATTTCTTTAAACAATTTATTGCCGGAATGTTTGTCACTATTGTAATTGTTGGTATGGATCAGGATATGATGCAGAAAAATCTGACCTGTAGAAACATTGGAGATGCCCAGAAAAACATGGTTGTTTTCAGCTTCTCCTTTTTAATTACTGTTTTTTTGTTTTTGGGACTTGGCGCTCTGCTATATATTTACGCCGGTAAAGCTGGAATTACAATACCTGAAAAAACTGACGGTTTGTATCCCATGCTTGCTTTGAATTATCTCGGATTGCCCGTAGGAATTGCTTTTCTGCTGGGAATAATAGCAGCGGCATATTCAAGTGCCGATTCGGCTCTGACGGCTCTTACAACTTCGTTCAGCATCGATTTTCTCAATATCGAAAAATATGAGGAACAAAAAATACAAAAAATAAAGAGGTGGTCGCATTTGATGTTCTCCGTACTGTTAATTCTGGTAATATTATTTTTTAAAACAATTAATAACGAAAGTATTGTAATGGCTGTATTCAGAGTAGCCGGTTATACGTACGGCCCGATTTTAGGTTTATTTGTTTTTGGAATGTATTCAAAGCGGGTTGTTAACGATAAATGGGTGCCAATAGTAGCAATAACTTCGCCTGTGATTTGTTATTTTATATCGAAATATTCAGAAACCATATTTTTTGGATACAAATTTGGATTTGAATTATTGATTTTAAATGGGTTAATTACCCTTGTCGGTTTATGGCTAATTTCGAAAAAACATGATTTTGATTATTAATTATTGCAAATAAATGTTAAAAATTGTAAATTGATTTTATATATTTGTAATAATAACTGGTTCGCATAGCCGTTATAATAACATTAAATTCAAAAAATTGGTACGATATCTACTTCATCTTTTGGCGGTAGTCGCTATTATTATCTCGCTTTTTTCGTGCGAAGATGAAGGATATCTGAATTCACCTGATGCCCAGTTGAAGTTCTCTCTCGATACAATTACATTCGATACCATTTTTACTACTATTGGTTCAACAACACAGCGATTCACAGTTCATAATCCTTATAACGAAAATATATTAATATCGCGAATCAGGCTCTCGGGAGGTGATTTTTCCAGTTTCAGATTAAATATAAACGGAGAGGTTGGAAATGAGGTATTTGAAACCGAAGTTCCGGCAAGGGATAGTATTTTTATTTTTGTTGAAGTTACAATTGACCCAAATTTTGAAAATTTACCCATGGTAGTTCAGGATTCAATTGAATTTACCACTAATTCAAACATTCAGAATATTCAGTTAATTGCTTATGGTCAGGATTTTAAGCTAATAAAAGGCGAAACAATAAAAACAACTACCTGGACTTCTGAAAAACCATATCTAATTTACGATTATGCTTATATTGACAGTACATCGGTTTTAACGATAGAACCCGGAACCAGAATATACTTTCATAAAGGTGCCGGTTTGTATGCCAGGGGAACAATTAACGCCAACGGAACATTTCAGGAACAAATCCATTTTTTACCCGACAGATTGGAAGAATCTTATGAAAATATTCCCGACCAATGGAACGGAATTGTGCTGTTTTCGGGAAGTCACGATAATATTTTTGATTTTTGTGTGATAAAAAATGCAAACATCGGGTTACAGGTTGGAACTATTGAGAACGAAGGATATGCGTCGGTTAAATTTACAAACAGTCAAATAGAGAATATGGCATACGCCGGATTATTTGCTTTGAAGTCGAAAATATATGCATATAACGATTTGGTTGCCAATTGTGGATTTTATGCTGTTGCACTTTTAATCGGGGGAGAATACGAGTTTTATCATACAACTATTGCGAACTACTGGGGAAATTATTCAAGTAAAGCACGATCTTCTGCATCTTTGGTGATTTCCAATGTTTTAATTATTCAGGATTCCAATGGCGGATCAACAAGTTATTCTGGTGACCTGAAAAAGGCATTTTTTGGCAATAGCATAGTTTATGGAAATATCATGCAGGAAATAGAATTGGGTAACAACTATAAAAATGAGTTTAATTATTTGTTTGAAAATTGTATAGTTCAGGTTGCCGATACTTTTAATACTTCAAATAAAGAACATTACAAAAATATTTGGAAAGGGGTGAAATACGACCCTCTGTTTATCGATCCTTACAAAGAATATAATTACCAGTTAGATACTTTATCTCCTGCAAAAGATATCGGGAAACCGGAATATGGTGATAAATTCCCGATGGATATTTTAAACAAAGAACGGGATAGTGATAGCGGGCCGGATTTAGGGGCTTATGAGCGAATCGAAAAGAAAAATGGGAAATAGATTTTTTTTGATTTTTCTGATATTCTTAAATTTTATCAATTATTCGTTTTCACAACAAAATCCGGGTGAATCCTCAGTTTTATTCTATAATGTCGAAAATCTTTTTGATATAAAAGATAATCCGAAAACTGATGATGAGAATTTTACTCCAGACGGAGAAATGCATTGGACAAATGCCCGGTTTTATGAAAAACTTCTGAAAACTTCAAAAGTAATTTTATCCGCTTCGGGTTGGAATGTGTCTGATATCATTGTCTTAGCTGAAATTGAAAATCGGTATGTTTTGGAACAATTAGTCGATCAGCCACTTTTAAAATCAATTCCACTAAAAATTATACATAAAGAATCGCCTGATCATCGCGGAATAGATGTAGGTTTCATTTACAATTCGGAACATTTTTTTCCACTGGAATACAACTATTTCCCTTTGGTTGAAAATGACAAAGAGTTAAATACCAGAGAGATTTTATATGTATCTGGTATTTTAAAAGGGACTGATACGATTCATATTTTTGGTAATCACTGGCCTTCGAGATATTCAGGATTACTTGAAACTAAATCGATGAGAAAGTTGGCAGCAACATTTTTACGTAGTAAAGTTGATGAATTATACGAAAAATATAATTCGCCTAAGATTGTGATAGTCGGTGATTTTAATGATAATCCTGACGATGAAACCATGACTGGTTTTTTAAAGGCTGAAAAAGTTGAGTTGCCAGTGGTTGAGAACAGGCTTTATAATTTATTTTTTGATTTGAACAGAACTGAATCTGGAAGTTTAAAGTACCAGTCTCAATGGTTTGTTTTCGACCAGATTATTGTTTCAGGATCTTTATTAACGGACAATTCGGGTATTTATACCAAACCTGAAAATGCAAAAATTGTTACACTTCCCTTTTTACTGGAGGAAGATGTGAAATTTGGTGGTCAAAAACCTTTTCGTACCTATTACGGATTTTCGTATAACGGTGGATTTAGCGACCATTTGCCGGTTTTGCTTCAGTTAAATACCGGAAATTAAACTTTTCTGATCAATCCAATTTCGCTGGCTTTTTTCAGCATAAATTCAAAAGCTTCATCAAAATCATTGTGTATTATTCCATCCAGAATGGCATCTTTAATTGCATCTTTTATTATTCCAACTTCCCGTCCGGGTTGCAAAGCAAAAGTTTCCATTATTAATTCACCTTTTACGGGAGGTTCAAAATTCCGAATGGCATCTTTTTCCTCAATCTCTTTTAGCTTTTCTCTCACTAAAAGAAAGTTTTTCATATAACGTTTTACTTTATCCGAATTCTTTGAGGTGATATCAGCTTCGCAAAGTGTCATTAAATCATCAATATCATCTCCTGCTTCATAAAGTAATCGGCGAACTGCAGAATCTGTAACTACCTCTTCGGAAAGTACAATTGGGCGCATATGAAGCTGTACCATTTTTTGTACATATTTCATTTTCTCGTTTAAAGGTAGTTTCAAACGTTTGAAAATGCCTGGAATCATTTTAACTCCCACGAAATTATGTGCGTGAAAAGTCCAGCCTTGTCCCTCAACAAATTTTTTGGTAACTGGTTTTGCAATATCATGTAGTAAAGCCGACCAACGTAGCCAAAGATTATCGGTATTTGGCACAATTCTGTCCAATACTTCAAGTGTATGGTAAAAATTATCTTTATGTCCAATGCCATTAACTTTATCAACTCCCTTTAAAAGCTGAAATTCAGGAAAAATAATTTTCAGCAAACCGGTTTCTTCCATCAGTTTAAATCCAACAGAGGGTTTTTCCGACATCATTATTTTATTTATTTCATCAATTATCCGTTCTCCTGAAATAATGTTTATCCGTTCCTTATTTTTTGAAATCGACTGCAAAGTTTCTGATTGAATCTCAAAACCAAGTTGCGCAGAAAACCGAATGGCGCGCATAATTCGTAAAGGATCATCAGAAAAAGTTATGTCAGGATTCAGCGGGGTTCTGATAATTTTGTTTTTTAAATCATCAATTCCGTTGAAAGGATCGACTAATTCTCCAAAATTCGATTTGTTTAATCGCAGAGCAAGGGCGTTTATTGTAAAGTCCCGCCGGTTTTGGTCGTCCTCCAATGTTCCGTCTTCAACCAAAGGCTTTCTCGAATCACTCTGGTAAGATTCTTTTCGGGCTCCTACAAACTCAATTTCCAGATCTTTGTATTTTAACATAGCGGTGCCAAAATTCTTAAAAATGTTTACCTGAGGTTTATTTTTAAGGTTTTCTGACACCTTTTTTGCCAGTTCAATTCCACTGCCAATGGTTACAATATCGATATCCTTTGATTTTCGATTCAAATAAAGATCGCGCACAAAACCACCAATTATATATGTTTCCAGCTGCATTTGGTCGGCAGTTTTTGATATTACCTGAAATATTTTATGTTGAAGTTTATTATTCATTGTCTGTCAAAATTTGTTACATCATAATTATTTGGCTGACATAACTTAAAAAAATTGTGACAAAATTACTATTATTTATATGAATCAGGGTTGAAAATTTTCATTTCTAAAAAGAGGCACTATATTTGATATGTAAATATCGACATTTGTAAATATGTAATTAATAATTTAAAAATAAATATCATGTTGGAACATTTAACAAAAGAAACTTTCAAGGAAAAAGTTTTCAATTTTGAGGCAAACAAAGAGTGGAAATACGAAGGGAATAAACCTTGTATGATTGATTTTTACGCCAACTGGTGTGGTCCGTGTAAAATGGTTGCACCTATTTTGGAAGAATTACAAAAGGAGTATGGCGACAGTATTGTAATTTATAAAGTTAATACTGAAGATGAACAGGAACTAGCGGGCATGTTTGGAATTCAGAGTATTCCTTCGTTACTGTTTGTCCCACAGAACGGACAACCACAAATGGCTATGGGAGCTTTACCAAAACAAACATTTGAAAAAGCAATTGCCGATGTACTAAAAGTTGAAAAACCACTTTTAAATTAAAGATATTCAAGCACTTTTTCGAGTTGAATACCGCGCGAACCTTTAATCAAAACATCTCCAAAAGTAATTGGGTTTTTTTGAAGAAATTCGCAAAGAAGTTCAACATTTAAAAAGCTTTGGCAGTTATGATTTTCAGCAATTTCCAAAAAGTTTTTGCCCACAGTGAAAATCCTGGCTGATGGATAGTTTTTTAGCAACCCGAGAACTGCTATGTGTTCCTGTTTTGAGTAGTTTCCAAGTTCGAGCATATCTCCAAGTATAAGATAGCTGTTTTCTGAAACATTCGACATAAAACTTTTTATGGATGCCTGCATGCTGGTTGGATTAGCATTGTAGGCATCCATAATTATTTTAAGCCTGTTTTTAATAATCAGTTGCGAACGATTATTTTGCGGAAAATATTCCTTTAATGCTTTCTGAATCAATAATGGTTCAATCTCAAAATAATTTCCAATACAAGCGGCAGCCATTATATTTTCGTGATTATAATCACCGGTAAGGTTGGTGTTTAAATATAATACTCCCTTTTTGAAATTAGCCTTTAAATGTACAAAAGGAGGTGATGAAAGTAGTTCTCCCGTAAAATCGGCATCTTTGTTTCCGTAACTAATTTTATTTTGAATATCATGGGTTAATTCAGCAAGTAAAGGGTTGTCGAGATTATAAAAGATGGTTCCATTTTTACCTTTAATGTAATGGTACAATTCTGATTTTGTTTTAATTACGCCTTCAAATGAGCCAAAACCTTCGAGATGTGCTTTCCCGATGTTTGTGATAATTCCATAGTCGGGTTCTGCAATTACACATAAGTCTGCAATTTCACCTGGATGATTTGCCCCCATTTCAACAACGCCAAATTGAGTTTTGGTGCTCATTTTTAATAATGTAAGCGGAACGCCAATATGATTATTCAAGTTTCCTTCGGTAAAACTCACTTTAAATTTTTGAGTCAGAACGGCAGAAGTAAGTTCTTTTGTGGTTGTTTTACCATTGGTGCCAGTAATTGCCAGTATTGGAATTCCCAGTGTTTTGCGGTGCAAATTGGCAAGATCTTTCAACGTTTGTAAAACATTTTCAACCAATATTGTTTTATCGGAAACGAAATATTCTTTTTCATCAATAATTGCGTAACCTGCACCTTTTTCCAAAGCAGTTGAAGCAAATTTGTTTCCATTGAAATTATCTCCCTTGAGTGCAAAAAAGATACAATTCTCTTCGATTTTCCGGGTATCTGTGCAGACAACCTGATTTTTCTTAAATAGCTGATAGATTTCTTCTGTTTTTGTCATTCATTAAAAATAATATCATTTCGAAAATTTGCATAAAAAAAGCCTCATTTTGCAAAAAATGAGGCTTTTTTCTATAAGTATATTAATTATAATCCTGCCGGGCTTCCAACATGAGTCATTGCACAACGGAAACCCAAATCGATTTGTGATTTTTCCTGTTCCAGATATCTCCTGGTTCCGGGAACAAGCCAGTAAGCACGATCTTTCCATGATCCTCCTTTATACACCCTGACGTTGTCAGTAATCAGTGAAGAATAACCTCCTTTTTCATCCTGAATGTACATAGCATCAGTTTTCCTGTCTTTTGCAATATGCCAAT
Organism: Draconibacterium sp.; assembly: GCA_041737765.1. Taxonomy (GTDB): domain Bacteria; phylum Bacteroidota; class Bacteroidia; order Bacteroidales; family Prolixibacteraceae; genus Draconibacterium. Next base: position 28,573 of record JBGSRA010000098.1, read on the forward strand.
CTGCACCTTCAACAACTTGTGAATTTGGATCTCCATCTTTATAATTTCTTAAATCAAGACCGGCAACTGTGTCTTTTATCATTTCTCCAAACTCATTGCGCATTAAAGTACCGTTGGCGTCTCTCCGGTATTCAGTAATAACATTACCACGATAAGGATTAAACTCTTCAACATCTTTAAATGATAAAGGTCTGTACACATCTGCTACCCATTCGTTTACGTTTCCAGCCATACAGTATAATCCAAAATCATTGGCTTCGTATGAAAATACTTCTGCAGTTATGTCTGCATTATCATTAAGTGCGCCGGCAACTCCCATCATATCACCTCTTCCACGAACAAAGTTGGCTTTCAATTCGCCTTTTCCACTTTTTGAATCCTCCCGAAGATATGAGCCATTCCATGGATATAATTTTCTGTCGGTAAGAAGTTCGCCATCCATATTTTCGGTTAATCCATAAGCTGCATATTCCCATTCAGCCTCGGTAGGTAAACGGTAATTTGGAAGCATAACTCCATCTTCCCAACGCACGCGCTTGGTTGACCCGTCAGGATTTTCAAGTGGTTTTTCTCCGTCAGTTCCCTGGTACAAACCTGTTAAATACGATTTTGAATTAAAAGTATTTTGCCCGGTTTGTGTATTATCGTGTGCAATAATTCCCTTTTGTGCCAGAATTTGTTCGTTAACCCTGTCAGTTCGCCATGCACAGTATGCATTTGCCTGTTCCCATGATACCCCTACAACAGGATAGTCACTGTAGGCAGGATGTCTGAAATAATTTTCAACATAAGGTTCATTGTATGCCAATTGAACTCTCCAAACAGTTGTATCGGGTAAAGCTGAATTAATTTTAGCTTTGTTTCCCGGGTAAACGCGGGTTAACCAATACGTAAATTCTCTGTAATCCTGGTTTGACACTTCAGTTTCGTCCATGTAAAAAGAAGGAACAGTGACTCTGCGCGGAGTGTTGTCCCAGCGGTACATTACATCTTGTTCAACGCGCCCCATGGTAAAAGTACCACCCTGAACAAATACCAGACCCGGTCCTGCTTCCTGTTTGTATTTAGCATCAACTTGAATGTTTCCGGTTGCTTCGTCGTTATAACTCCAACCAGTAGTGCGTGATACACCACCGCCACCTTTTTTACCAAATAAACCGCATCCCGAAATGAAAGCGGCTAATAACACTATGAACAAAGTTTTTAACTTCATCATTTTCATTTTTTCATATTACTTTTCAGAACGTCACAAATATAACTAAATTGTTCAAATCTTATTGTTTAACCAATTTAAAAAAAAATCAGTTTTTTAGAACTATGTTGATATCTTTGCTAGTCTGTGGCTCATTTCAGATGTTTGTGATTTGAATTTCTGAATGACAATAATTGTAAAATTGAGGCGTTTGATTAGTATAATTTGGTTATTTGAATATGAAAAAATATTTATTTCTGTTGTTCATTATAATTGTAGGATTCACAGGAGGAGATGTGCAAAAGGAACAGATTGTGCTTGAATGGGAGGACACACAAATTGTAGAAAATGGAACATCTGTTTATGCTGAATTAAATTTTAACGATGCCGGGTTTCCCAATCCGGAAACTAATTTACCCGTTTTTTACAGAATCTATAATTTAGATAACCACGCTGTTGACTACAAATTTAATGTTGAGAATGCAGTTTACGAAGAAATAAGGCTTTCTGATGGATTTCAGGGAACCGAAAAAATCGCAGAAGAAATTCAAATAAACAGTCAGATAAATCAATCTGCCGAAACCCGCAAACTTCATTTACAAATTTCCACAATAAAAAAAGAAGGTAATAAAGTATTCAGGCTAAAAAGTTTTGATTTAAAGCAGATTCCAGTAGAAGCAACGGAAAAGTTAAAAAGCGGAAGTTCAGTAAAGAATAATTATGCATGGAAAACAAATTCAGTTTTAAAGCAGGGTAAATGGGTAAAAATTGGAGTTACTTCAAAAGGAATTATTAAAATTCCATACTCAAAATTGATCTCCCTGGGTTTTACAGATCCAGCGAAAGTAAATGTTTTTGGGAGTGGAGGCATAATTTTATCGGAAGATCCGGGAGAAATTGAATTTGATGATCTGGAACAAAGCGCCGTTTGGCACGATAAAAACAATGGTACCGATTGCCTGTTTTTTTATGCACCGGGCACAACAGAGTGGAGTTTTAATGAAGAAGATAGTATTTTCAGTCACCGGTTGGATGACTATTCAACAAAAGGATATTTCTTTTTAACCAATAATGTGGGAAACACAAAAACTACAGAACTCTTGCCGGTTATTCAACAACCGGTTACTCATTCAGTTTCGGTTGCCGATGCGTACCAGTTATTTGAAAACGAAATCGAAAATGTATTACCACTTGGTTCAGGAAAACAGTGGTTTGGAGAAAAATTCAAAAACAGTTCGGTTAAAAATATTGATTTTGATCTTACTGATATTGATATCACACAGCCAGTTAAAGTTCGTTTGAATGCAATAGCTCGATCTTATGCAAAATCGGAAATGAAATTATCGGTAAATCAAACTGAAATCGGGCTGTTAAGTTTTACCCAGGTAAATACCGGAAGTCAGACCTCAAATTACGCGGATGAAGAAAACGGGATTTTCAAATCGGTTTCAACAGGAAACCAGACAAAAATTACTTTGAAATATTTCGCCAATAATGTAAATAACAGTGTTGATGAAAATGCACTGGCCTGGCTCGATTTTCTTGAAATTAACTATCGCAGGAAACTTAAGTTTGGGAATGAAGCCTTGTTTTTTCGTGATTCCAGAACAGTAGGCGCTGAAAATACGGTATCATTTTCGATTGAAAATGCAGCCACGGGTTCCCGTTTATTCGATGTTACGAGCGTAAATAATGTAAAGGAAATTCCATTGCAGATTTCAGGAAATGTTGCTGTGGCAAAACGTCCGGGGAATGAGCTATTTGAGTATGTGGCGTTCAACCCCAATGGAAATTACACCGAACCGGAATATGTTGGTGAAGTTACCAATCAGGATCTGCATGCAATTAATACGCCTGAATTTATAATTATTACCCATCCAAATTTTCTTGCCTCAGCAAACAGACTAGCCGATTTTCATCGCAATTATGATGGTATGAGCGTTGAAGTGGTTACTGCCGATGAGGTTTACAATGAATTTAGTTCGGGTGCAAAAAATGCGACCGGTATCAGGAATTTCGTTAAAATGCTGTATGACAGGGGCGATAAACTAAAATATGTTTTGCTTTTTGGTGATGGCAGTTTTGATAACCGAAACATTCGACCCGAAATAAAAAATTTTATTCCAACATATCAGTCGGAAGAATCTTTAATTCCTGTTGCATCTTTTGTGTCCGACGATTATTTTGCTATTCTCGATGCCGGTGAAAGTGTTTATAACGGGGCTGAAGATATAGGAATTGGCCGCATTCCCTGTTCTACTTCTTACGAGGCTGAACTTGTTATTAATAAGATCGAAAATTACTATAAACCGGAAGCGCTGGGTAACTGGAGAAACATTGTTTGTTTAATTGGCGATGACGAAGATGGAAGTTTGCACATGTCTGATTCAGAAAAACTGGCCAACCAAATAAATTCAGGACACGAGGAGTTTATTACAGATAAAATATACCTCGATGCTTATCTTCAGCAGGTTACAGCAGGAGAAGAAAAATATCCGGATGTTACGGATGCAATAAATGCCAGAGTAAAAGAAGGAGTTTTAATATTAAATTATGTAGGGCACGCCAACGAACGGTTTATGGCCGATGAACATGTTTTGGATATCAGCGATGTAAATTCATGGTCAAATTCCGGCAATCTTCCCATTTTTGTTACAGCAACGTGCGAATTCAGCAGATACGATGCCGATGATATGTCGATAGGTGAGTATGTACTGTTCAATCCTGTTGGAGGCGGTATTGGCCTGTTTTCCACAACACGGGTTGTATTTGCCTATTCCAATTATTTGCTGAGCAAAAGTTTTTACAGTTTTGTTTTTGAAACAGACAAAGATGGAAATCGTTATCGCATGGGCGATATTATGCGTCTGGCAAAAATTAATACAATCAATACCACCAACAAAAGAAATTTTAGTTTGCTGGCTGATCCGGCCCTTCGGTTATCGTATCCAAAACACAGGGTTGTAACAACATCGGTAAACGGTAAGGAAGCAGGAAATGACACAGATACTATAAAGGCTCTGCAAAAGGTTGATATTGAAGGTTTCGTTTCTGATGTTAAAGGGAATGTGATAAATAGTTTTTCAGGTGAAATGGCTGTTACTGTTTACGATAAGGAGACTACAGTTAGTACAATGGGAAATAATGGTGAAACTCCGTTTAAGTTTAAGGTTCAGGAGAATATCATTTATAAAGGTCAGGCTACCGTAAGCAACGGAAGGTTTTCTTTCAGCTTTGTTGTTCCAAAAGATATTTCATATGCAATCGGACAAGGTAAGATAATGTATTATGCGCAAAATAATGAAGTTGATGCACACGGAGCTTTTAATGATTTTATGATTGGAGGTTTGTCAAATCAATCGGTTGTTGATAATCAGGTTCCTGAGATTAATTTATTTATGGATACTGAAGATTTTGTTTCAGGAGATAAAACAAGTAAAAACCCAACTTTAAAAGCTTTCCTTTCTGATGAAAACGGAATAAATACTGCCGGAACAGGAATTGGACACGATATAACAGCGGTTTTGGATGATGATTATTCAAATGTGTTAATACTGAATAATTATTATGAAGCTGATATAAACGATTATAAAAGTGGGTTGGTGAATTTTCCGTTTAAAAATTTAACTCCCGGCAAACATAAACTTACGCTAAAGGCATGGGATGTGGCTAATAACTCATCCGAAGAAGAAATTGAGTTCGAAGTTACAGGTGAATTTTACATCAGCCAGGTTGTTAATACTCCAAATCCGGCTGCCGATTATACATTTTTTACTTTCGACCACAACCAGTCGGATGCAACTTTAAATGTAATGATTGAGATTTTTGACCAAATGGGACGCAGAGTAGATTATATTATCTCAGAAGTTGGTTCCGGCGGTACAAAAAGTAATCCGGTACGATGGGACTTTAACGAAACCACAACTTTAATCCTGAATGGAATTTACATATACAGGATAACTGCACAAAACAAGGATGGCATTTATTTTTCAAAATCCGGAAAAATGTTGATTTCGCGTTAAATTTTTCACCTCATAAAATTTTTAAGATTTTGCTTCGTTCTCTAGTGTATTATAAATATTGCTGCAAAAACAATTATTATATCTTTGCGGCTTCAATTTTGATAAAATTATGAATCAGTTATTTCGATTTCTCTTTCTGCTGACAATTACTGTCATTATTTCGGAAAGTGTTATGGCTCAGGCTACAACTTCAGGTGCAAATACAATAACCACTGCTGTACCTTTTCTTACAATTACTCCCGATTCGAGAGCAGGTGGTATGGGTGACGCCGGTGTTGGTTTAACTCCCGATGTGAGTTCGCAACACTGGAATCCTGCAAAATATGTATTTATGGAAAGTGATATGGGAGTTGGATTATCCTATTCGCCTTGGTTGCGTAATCTGGTTGACGACATAAATCTCGCCTATTTATCGGGTTACAAAAAAATTGACGACGTTTCAGCAGTTAGTGCTTCGTTGCGCTATTTTTCGCTTGGCGATATTATTTTTACCAGCGAATATGGCGAAATTCAGGGTCAACAAAGTCCAAATGAATTTGCAGTCGATTTAGGTTATTCAAGGTTACTTTCCGAGATTTTCTCTGGTTCTGTTGCTTTGCGGTACATTCGTTCCGACTTAACCGGTGGCCAGATGGTTAATGGAGTTGAAACAAAAGCCGGAAATTCATTTGCAGCCGATGTGGCATTTTACTGGTTTAAAGAATTTAGATCAAACAGAAAAGACAACATTTTTTCTGCGGGTATCAATATTCAGAATATTGGTTCCAAAATTTCATATACCGATGGTGAAACAAAAGATTTTATTCCAACCAATTTAATGCTTGGAACTGCTTACACCACAAATCTGGACGATTACAATTCATTTACTTTTTCTGTTGAAGCCAATAAATTGTTGGTACCAACACCTCCAGCCGATTCTACTCAATACGATCCGGACGATGTAATTTTGCCGGGTGGAATAAATTCTGATATTGGCCCAATAGAAGGTATGGTAGTTTCGTTTTACGATGCCCCGGGTGGATTTCAGGAAGAAATGCAGGAAATAAACCTGGCACTTGGGGTTGAATACTGGTATAACAAGCAGTTTTCAATAAGGGCAGGTTATTTTTATGAACACGAAAATAAAGGGAACCGTAAATATTTTACTGCGGGAGCTGGATTAAAACTCAATGTTTTTGCACTCGATTTCTCTTATTTACTGCCTACACAGCGCAATCACCCACTCGAAAATACCCTGAGGTTTACACTATCGTTTGATATTGATGCCTTTGGAAATCAAAGATAATGGATTTCCGTGTTGGACAAGGATATGATGTACACCGCCTTGCTGAGGGAGAAACCCTGTGGTTAGGCGGTATTTTAATTCCACATTTTAAAGGAACTGTTGCGCATTCGGATGGAGATGTTGTTATTCATGCCATTTGCGATGCACTTTTAGGAGCGGTAAAACTGCGCGACATTGGCACTCACTTCCCCGATAATTCTGAGAAGTTTAAAAATATCGACAGTAAAATTCTGCTCAAAAGTTCATCTGATCTTGTTAAGGAAAAAGGTTTCGAAATTGTAAATATCGATTGTACGATAAGTGCACAACAGCCTAAATTAAAACCGTTTATCCCCGAAATGGAATCGACAATGGCTAAAGTTCTGGAAATTGACGTTGACCAGGTTTCGGTGAAAGCCACTACTACAGAGAAACTGGGTTTCGAAGGCCGCGAAGAAGGAATCTCCGTTAACGCTGTGGTACTGTTAAAAAAATTGTAGAATGGCAAATAAAAAAACGCTTGTTATCGGTGCAAGTACAAATCCTGAAAGGTATTCAAATATGGCAATTCGTTCATTGCGCAGTCATCATCACGATGTTGTAGCACTGGCAAAACGTGCAGGAATAGTTGCTGATGTTCCAATTCAAACCGAATTTCCTGTAATTGGCGATATACATACGGTTACAATGTACGTTGGTGAAAAACACCAGGAAGAGTATTACAAATTATTGCTGGAGTTAAAACCTGAAAGGGTAATTTTCAATCCGGGAGCTGAAAATTTTGAACTGGCTGATATGCTCGAAATGAATGGTGTTGAAACCATTGAAGGCTGCACCCTGGTGATGTTGAGCACCGGACAATTCTGAAAATAAAAACCAAATTCGATGTTTACTGAAATTCAATCATTTGAAGAATTTTTGAAACTGAAAGAGTCAGTACCTGCTTTACTGGGTTATTTCTCAACAGAGGCTTGTAATGTTTGCAAAGTGTTAAAGCCAAAAGTTGAAGAATTAATTCAGGCTGAATTTCCAAAAATCAGGCTCATCTATATAAAATCTGATATTTTACCTGAAGTAGCTGCCAAAAATCAGGTTTTCGCGGCTCCAACCATTCTCGTATTTTTCGAAGGACGTGAATACATCCGTAAAAGCCGAAACATAGGAATTGGAGAGTTGCAGAAGGAAATAGAAAGACCGTATTCAATGATGTTTTCAGATTAAAACAAAGAATTAATCAAATCTTCGTCAGCCTCATTCGCCAAAGTAACTTTCAATTCCGGATTCTCTTTCATGGCCTGTTGAATGGCAAATTTTGCCGCCGAATTCTGTGCCCAGCTTCGCCTGGCAATTCCGTTATTCACATCCCAGTGCAACATCATTTTCAATCGTTCTTCAGCTTCTGCTGTGCCATCGATGGTAAGTCCAAAACCACCATTTATAACTTCTCCCCAGCCAACCCCACCACCGTTGTGCAGCGAAACCCAGGTTGCCCCCCGGAAACTGTCGCCTGCGAAGTTTTGAACAGCCATGTCGGCTGTAAATGCTGAACCATCATAAATATTCGAGGTCTCGCGGTAAGGCGAATCGGTACCAGAAACATCGTGGTGGTCACGGCCTAAAACAACTGGAGCAGTTATTTCACCCGTTTTTATTGCATCATTAAAAGCTTTGGCAATTTTGGTTCGCCCGGTACAGTCGGCATATAAAATACGGGCTTGCGAACCCACGACCAGCTTGTTTTTTCCTGCTTCGTTTATCCAATGTATGTTGTCGTTTAACTGCCTGCGAATTTCTTCGGGGGCATTTTTTGCAATTTCCGTTAAAACGGATGAAGCGATTTTATCTGTTTTTTCCAAATCAGCAGGTTTGCCTGAAGTACAAACCCAGCGGAATGGCCCAAAACCATAGTCGAAATAAAGAGGCCCCATAATATCCTGTACGTACGAAGGATATATAAACTCCCCATCATCGTTTGTAACAGCAGCACCGGCTCGTTTGGCTTCCAGTAAAAAGGCATTTCCATAATCCCAGAAATACATCCCGTTTTTTGTAAGCTGATTGATGGCTTCAACGTGTCTTTTTAATGATGAGTACACTTTCTCTTTAAAAAGAACCGGATTTTCAACCATCATTTTATTTGATTCTTCGAATGACAAATCAGCCGGATAATAACCTCCTGAAAAAGGATTGTGCAACGATGTCTGGTCAGATCCCAAATCGATTTTAATGTTTTCTCTTGCCAGTTTTTCCCATAAATCAACCACATTCCCGAGGTATGCCAGAGAAACTGCTTCTTTATTTTTTTGTACTGAAATTAATCTCCGAATCAGTTCATCCAGATTTGAAAAAACTTCATCAACCCAACCCTGATTGCGTCTTGTTTCAACCACTTTCTGATTAATTTCGGCTACAACACAAATCATTCCGGCAATAACAGTTGCTTTCGGTTGCGCCCCCGACATTCCGCCCAAACCACTTGTAACATAAATTTTCCCTGGAATGCTTCCTTTTGACTGCAATCTTGCTGCGTTTAAAACTGTGATTGTAGTTCCATGCACAATTCCCTGCGGGCCAATATACATGTACGAGCCCGCGGTCATTTGTCCGTATTGCGAAACGCCTAAGGCATTCATCCGTTCGTAATCATCTCGTGACGAATAATTGGGAATTACCATTCCATTGGTAACTACAACACGGGGTGCATTTGGGTGCGACGGGAACAATCCCATCGGATGGCCTGAATACATCACCAGTGTTTGGTTTTCGGTCATTTCGGTCAGGTATTTCATGGTTAAAAGGTATTGCGCCCAATTCTGAAAAACTGCGCCATTTCCGCCGTAAGTAATAAGTTCGTGCGGATGTTGTGCCACATTTGGGTCGAGGTTATTTTGAATCATCAACATTATCGAGGCAGCCTGTTTTGATTTGGCGGGATATTCATCGATATGCCGTGCAAACATTTCATAATCCGGGCGGTACCGGTACATATAAATTCGTCCAAACTGATGCAATTCATTCAAAAATTCAGGAGCTAAACTGGCATGTAAATTTTCAGGAAAATAACGTAAAGCATTTTTTAAAGCCAGTTTTTCTTCCTTTTCTGAAAGAATGTTTTTTCGTTTGGGTGCATGATTTACTGAAGTATCGAATGATTTGGTTTTTGGCAAATAGTTTGGTATTCCCCGTGAAATAGTTTGTTTAAATTCGGTGCTTGTCATATCTTCGGCATTGTTTATCTGTCGCCAGATGAATTACAGCGGCAAATTATTGCCTTTCCCCGAATTTTGCACTGATTTTTAACATTAAATTGAAATATTTGTAAACGAATTAAAAAAAAGAAAAATGAAAAGAATGAAATTTGGATTATTAGCAGTGGTTGTGGCATTTTTGTTTTCGAGCTGCGGATATAATAAAATGGTTACAATGGATGAACAGGTTACCTCCTCATGGGCTCAGGTTGAAAATGTTTATCAAAGGAGAGCCGATTTAATTCCAAACCTTGTGAACACGGTAAAAGGTTATGCCGCACACGAACAGGAAACACTGCAAGGTGTAATTGAAGCCCGCTCAAAAGCAACTTCTGTAAATATCGATCCCACCAAACTTACTCCTGAATCAATTCAGCAGTTCAACCAGGCACAGGATGGTTTATCTTCAGCATTAAGCCGGTTAATGGTTGTAGTTGAAAAATACCCCGACCTGAAAGCCAACCAGAATTTTATGGATTTACAGGCACAACTGGAGAGTACTGAAAACCGGATTACTGTCGAAAGAATGAAATTCAATGAAGCCACGCAAAACTACAACGCTTATATTCGAAAGTTTCCACAGGTAATTTATGCCGGCTGGTTTGGATTCGAAAAGAAAACCTATTTTGAAGCGCAGAAAGGTGCAGAAAAAGCCCCTGAAGTGAAGTTTTAAAGTTTAACAGTTATGAATGCTGAAAAATATTTTACTCAGGAAAACAAGCTGCAGATTGCCAATGCAATACGGGTTGCCGAAATGAATACTTCAGGCGAAATCAGATTACATATTGAAAAATATTGTAAGGGAGATGTGCTCGATCAGGCAGCTTATGTTTTTGAAAAACTTGAAATGCACAAAACAAAATTGAGAAACGGAGTTTTGTTTTACCTGGCAGTAGAAGACCATAAGTTTGCTATTTTGGGTGATGCAGGTATCAATCAGAAAGTTCCATCGGATTTTTGGGATAAGACGAATGATACTGTTTTATCAAAATTTAAAGAAGGAAAATTAACGGAAGGTTTAACAACCGGAATTTTAATGGCCGGTGAGCAACTTAAAGCAAATTTTCCATATTTAGCCGACGATAAAAACGAACTTTCAAATGAAATCTCGTTTGGGAAATAATATTATAGCAATGAAGAAGATAATTTCGATAATTACAGTTTTTATTTGTTTAACAACAATTACAGTTGCTCAAATTCCTGATCGGCCTGTACCTCCCCGATTGGTAAACGATTTTGCAAATGTGCTTACTGAAGTTGAGCGCGTGCAACTGGAAGATACTTTGGTTGGATTTGCAAACCGTACATCGACCCAGATTGTTATTGTTACTGTTCCTGATTTGGAAGGATACGATCCGGGTGATTATGCCTTTAAGTTGGGTGAAAAATGGGGAGTTGGACAGAAAGATAAGGATAACGGTATAGTAATTCTGCTTAAACCAAAACAAGCCGACAGTAAAGGACAAGTTTTTATTGCCACAGGTTACGGATTGGAGGGAGTATTGCCAGATGCAATTGTAAATTCGACCGTAATAGAATATGAAATGATGCCCTTTTTTAAGGGAAATAATTATTTCGGAGGATTGATAAACGGCATAAAAGTAATGATGGATATAACTGTTGGAGAATATACAGCCGAACAGTACCAGCAACAAAGGGGACAAAAAAAAGAAGCTGGTTTTATTCCGGCAATAATCATTTTTATTCTGGTATTTGTATTTATGTTGCGTGGTCGAAGAAACAGGTTTTATTCACCGGGTAAAAGTCTTCCGTTTTGGCTGGCAATGGGAATGCTATCAGGTAGTCATCGTTCTGGCGGTGGTTCATTTGGGAATTTTTCATCAGGAGGCGGCGGATTCGGCGGATTCGGTGGTGGAAGTTTTGGCGGCGGTGGTGCCGGTGGAAGCTGGTAAATTCAGTTTAAAATTCCGGGTTTAAAGTTTAAAGCAAAAACCGTTCTTTCTACAAAATAGAAGGAACGGTTTTTACTTTTATGGTTTACTACTGACCTGTTAAGAATTATCTTTCAGAATCCAAAAATATGGTTTGTTCACGATTTGGACCAACTGACGCAATAGTAATTGGAATTCCCATTTCATCCTCAATAAAATTAATGTAATTATTAAATTCCTCGGGGAATTCGTTCTGATCTTTAAATTTGGTCAGGTCAGTTTGCCATCCAGGTAATTCAACATAAACAGGTTTTACTTCGTCATTGAGCTCAAAAGGAAAATTCTCAGTAACCTCTCCGTCAATTTCGTATCCCACACAAACTTTAATGGTTTCAAACTGGTCCAATACATCAGCTTTCATCATAATTAACTGAGAAGCACCATTTAACATCACCGCATATTTCAAGGCAACCAAATCGAGCCAGCCACACCTGCGCGGCCTTCCGGTTGTAGAACCATATTCGTTACCTGCTTTACGTAAATTTACCCCTGTTTCATCGAGTAACTCGGTAGGGAAAGGCCCCATTCCAACCCGGGTGCAATAGGCTTTAAAAATGCCCAAAACTTCACCAATTTTATTGGGTGCAATACCAAGCCCGGTACAAGCACCTGCACAAATGGTATTCGAGCTGGTAACAAAAGGATATGAACCAAAATCTATGTCAAGTAAGGTTCCCTGTGCGCCTTCCGCCAAAACCGATTTATTTTCATGCAGAAGCTGGTTAATCATGTGTTCGGTGTCAACTATATTGAATGTTTTCAAAAGTTTTATTCCTTCGAACCAGTCTTTTTCACAGTCGTTAAGAGCTTGTTGAAAATCGTAATGAAAGAAATCTTTCAATAGTAATTTGTGGTTATCTGTTCTTGTTCTGTATTTTTCATCAAAATCGTGCAGTAAATCTCCAACCCGCAAACCTTCACGACCGATTTTATCCTTGTAAGTTGGTCCGATTCCTTTTAGGGTGGAACCTATTTTTGATTCACCCTTTTTCTGTTCAGACGCAGCGTCAAGGAGGCGGTGAGTTGGCAAAATCATGTGGGCTTTTTTCGAAATGTAAAGATTTTTCGAAATGTCAACACCAATTTTTTTAAGAGATTCAATTTCTTTTTGAAAAACAATCGGGTCGATTACAACTCCGTTTCCAATGATGTTTATTTTGTTTTCGCGAAAAATACCTGAAGGAATTGTATGAAGCACATGTTTTATGTTGTTAAATTCAAGCGTGTGTCCTGCATTTGGCCCTCCCTGAAAACGTGTAATCACATCGTATTTTGGAGTCAATACGTCAACAACTTTTCCTTTTCCTTCGTCTCCCCACTGAAGGCCTAATAAAACATCTACTTTCATTGTATTTTAATAATTGATATTCATACAAAACCGTGAAAAATTAATCTTAACTGATTCACTTTTCACGGCCTATTATTTAAGCGTTTAAAAGTACAAATATTTTTTGTATGCTGGTTAAAAAAGAAATGGTGTGAGAAAGGTTTTAAAATTTATTAATAGAATTACTGATATTCTTAATTGATGTTTTCTCCGTAAATATACAATGTGTGATGCGAAAGTTTAAAATTGTTTTTAAGGCAGGCATCTTCAATAATTTCCCTGATTCTTTGATCGAAAAATTCAACAACTTTGCCGTTTGTAATATCAATTAAATGGTCGTGCTGGAGCGAAGCAAATGCTTTCTCAAACTGCGCCATGTTTTTACCGAACTGATGTTTAACCACCAGTTTGCAATCGAGCAGCAAATCAATTGTATTATACAAAGTAGCCCTGCTAACCCTGTAGTTGTTGTTTTTCATCGAAATGTACAATGATTCAATATCAAAGTGACCTTCGCGGAAATATATTTCTTCGAGGATTGCAAACCTTTCAGGGGTTTTGCGATGCCCATTTTTTTCCAGGTATTCAGTAAACATATTTTTGACTGTTTCTCTGGTTTTATGGCTATTCATATTTAAACCAATTTAAAATAGGTCGTAAAAATAAAATATTTTTTTGATATTCTTTAGAATGGATAAAAATTAATCGTTCAGATTTTTAATGCGCGAAACATTTTCAATCCCTTTTATTTTTTTGAGTTGGGAAATAAGGTTGTTTAAATCATCGGTATTATGAATGTACAGAAATAGCTCTCCTTTAAATATCCCATCGTTGGTATCAAACTGGACAGAACGCATATTAATATTATTCTCGTTTGATATGATGTTTGTAACCTGATTAACAATTCCTAATCTATCGAAACCTTCGAGCACCAAACGTGTTAAGTACGATTGTTTCTTGAATTTGGTCCATTCGGCACTAACAATTTTTTCACCCTGATTTGAGAGATATTTTGCCAAAACAGCACATTCGGTTTTATGAATAATAACATGGTCGTCGGTGCTTAAGTAGCCTAAAACTTCGTCGCCTGGAATTGGATTACAGCATTTGGCAAGTGAGAAAGAAACATTGTCCTGGTTTTCTTTCAGAACGAATGGTATTTTACGGTCTATTTTATTTTTGCTTTTTTTATCGGATTGTTCATCAGATTCATTTTCTATTCCGTTTGAATCCTTTCTTTTATTTCCAAAGGTGATATTCCAGTATTTAATAAGTTTATTTTCCGATTTACGACCAATTATTTCGTTTAAATCAGTAAGTTCTATAAAACCCATTCCAACTTCAGAATACAACTGGTCTTTGTTGTTGAGATTAAAATGACCAATTATCTTTTTTAAATTATTTGAAGTTAATTGTGCTCCGGTTTTTAAAATCGCTTCTTCAACAATGATTTTACCATTTTCAATATGTTTGTTTTTTTCGAGTTTAAATGCATCTTTAATTTTTCCACGTGCTTTTGCCGAAGTAGTAAACTTTAACCATTCCAATTTGGGTGTTTGGTTTTTTGAGCTTAAAATTTCTATCTGGTCGCCATTTTGTAATACATGGCTTATAGGAACCAGTTTCATATTTATTTTAGCACCAATGCATTTATTTCCCAAATCGCTGTGAATTTCGTATGCAAAATCGATTATTGTAGAACCCTGGGGCATCGAAATCATATCACCTTTTGGTGTAAAAACATTTATGTCAGTACCGTACAAATTAAGTTTAAAGTCGTCGAGAAATTCAAAAGCGTCAGCGTCCGGGTTTTTAAGATGTTCACGTATTCTTTCAATCCATGTCTCCAATTCGCTTTCAAAAGTAGTTATGTCTTTGTACCGGTAATGAGAGGCAAAACCACGGTTGGCTATTTCGTCCATTCTTTCTGTTCTAATCTGAACCTCAACCCATTTACCCTGTGGCCCCATTACAGTAACATGTAACGATTCGTAACCATTCACTTTAGGCAAATTTATCCAGTCGCGAATACGGTCAGGTTTTGGTCTGTAAATGTCGGTTACAATCGATAAAACATCAAAACATTGTCTTTTTTCTGAGATTTCAGGATTTGGTTTAATAACAATTCGAATGGCAAGTATGTCGTAGATTTCATTAAAACTAACTCCTTTCTTTTGCATTTTTTGCCAAATGGAGTAACTTGATTTTAAACGGTGCGTTACCTCGCATTCGAAATGTTCTTCAAGAAGTTTTTCTTTTATTGGTTTTATAAACTCGTGGATAAGATAGTTGCGTTTTTCTTCCTGGTTGTGCAGAAAAAAGGTTATTTGATTGTATTCTTCGGGGTGTTTGTATTTAAAACTAAGTTCTTCGAGTTCGGTTTTTATGGTGTATAATCCTAATCGCTGGGCAAGTGGTACATACAGGAAAAGAGTTTCGCCGGCAATTTTAAGTTTTTTGTTTGGCGGCATCGATTCAAGGGTTTGCATGTTGTGAAGCCGATCTGCTATTTTTATCAGAATCACTCTGACGTCTTCAGATAAGGTCATCAACATCTTTTTTAATGTCAATGCTTGTCGCGAATCAAAATCGCCGGATAATTTAGTAAGGCCATCTACAATTTTCGCTACCTTTTCGCCAAACATACTTTCTATATCCGATAACCGGTATTCGGTATCTTCAACAACATCGTGTAAAATTGCCGCCACTATTGATGTTGCACCAAGTCCGATATCTTTGGCAACAATTTTTGCTACAGCAATAGGGTGTATTATATATGGTTCGCCTGATTTTCGCCTTATTCCATCGTGTGCAGCATTTGCAAACCTGAATGCCTTTTCAATTCTGGCAAGCCGTTCTTCATCAAATTTGTTACGAAGTTCTTTTAAAAAGTCTTCATAACGATCTTCGATATGCCTAATTTCCGCTGGTGTAAAATGCTGCACTTTAATACTGATTAAAATTCTGTCTGTATCGTTTTCCCTTACCGGAAATGAAAATTATATTAGTATTTTGCTTTTCCGGCTTTTTGACCTGCTAAAATATCACTTTTTTTTGTCATCACTAAAAATAGATTTGCCGGATTAATATTAAATTCATGATTTATTCGTGAATTTAATCTGAGTATAATTTCCAATTGTTCTTTTATTGAAAATACAAGTTACCGTTGTTATTGATAAAATTGGGTATCTATTAATAACCAGGAAATTTTAAAAGTTCAGAATTTAATAATCGAGTGTTATATCAATAAGGAAATTACGATCATCGTTTTAAAATCTAACCTTTTTAACAACTATTCAGTTGAAATTTTTAACGGACTTTCTTTTTCTTTATCTGACGAGCTAGTTCAAAAAGGGAGTTGGTCATTTTGTCCCAACTAAAACGCTCTTTCTCTTTCAAAATATTATTTGTGAAATCTTCCAAACGATTATTTTCAAAAAAATCGATCAACGCTTTTGATATTTCAACAGGATCCGGGTCAACAACATATCCAACCTGCATATGCGGAATGATTTCGGGTAATCCGCCAACATTGGTAACCAGCATTGGTTTATTGAAATGGTATCCGATTTGAGTAACTCCGCTTTGTGTTGCTGATTTATAGGGTTGTGCAACAATATCTGCTCCGTTAAAAAAGTGTTTTACCTCTGTGTTTGAGATATATCCTGTTCTTAATATTACATCGTCTTCCAATTTTAATTCTTTAATTAAATCTAAATATGTAGCTTGGTCGGTGTAAAATTCACCGGCAACAATAAGTTTAATTCTGTTTGGTTTGAAATACGGATTTGAAAAAGCCTTGAGCAGAAGATCCAAGCCTTTGTAATCGCGAATAAATCCAAAAAACAAAATGTAACGATCTTCTTTTGAAAGGTTTAAATTTAAAAGTGCTTTTTCTCTGGGCTCAATTTCTCCATAATGGTCGTAAATAGGATGAGGTGTGAGTATTTTTGGCTTTTTGTATTTGAATTTTGTTAAATCGGATAAAACGCTGCCTGACATGGTAATAAACCCATCGATACTGTTAATGAAATAGCGGCAAAGAAGTTTATCTCCAGGTCTTTTCTCATGTGGAATAATATTGTCGGCTATAGAAATTATTTTAGTGAACCGGTTCAATTTTACAATTCTGCAAATAGAACCTAAACTCATACTCATAAAAGGTAACCAAAATCTTACAATTAAAATGTCGGGTTTCGATTTTTTAATCTTCCACCCGGTTTTTAACCAATTCAGTGGATTTACTGAATTTATTTCACGGGTGATTGAAAAATTAAAGGTTGTTTTTTGTTCGGAAAACTGGGTTTTACCCGGGAAAAGAAATTTAGGATATTGAACGGTAAACGAAACAATATTTACTTCGTTTCCTTCGTCAACAAGTTGTTTGGCCAGTCTTTCATTTAAGGCGGCTATGCCTCCCCGGTATGGATGCGCTGGTCCCAGAATTGTAATCTTCATAAAAATTGTTGCTTTAATTTTCCCGCCACAAATTTATCAATTGGGAAAGTAATTTCATCTTCATTCAGGTTATTTATTTTTTTCCACCTAAAACTCTGATTACAGTTCTTATCTTTCTGGAAATCAAAAGGATTATTCGATATTATAAATTTAATGGGATTTTTGAATTCAGCCAAATAGTATATGCTAAGAAGTTGTTTGTTTTCGTAGAACAAAGCTTTCTGGAAAAAATCAGTTGTATAAAAGTGACAAATGTTTTTAATTTCCTGCCCATTGCACTCTTCCCTGAATTCGCGCTTCAGTCCTTCAATGGTTCCTTCCCCGAATTCAAGACCACCTCCCGGAAATTTTGTCATTTTCATTCCCAACTGATATTCATCTGAAATCAGGACTTCATTATTCTCGTTAATAATGATTCCGTAAACGCGGATAACAAAACTACCGATGGTACTCATTTCTCATTAATATGGTTTTCAATGAATTTAATAATTTGGTTTGTTTGTCCAGGTTCAAACCAATTCATTTCAGAATCGTTTCTGAACCAAGTAAGCTGTTTACGCGCATAACGTCGTGTGTTGCGTTTAATTAGTTCAATTGCCTCCTCTCGTGATGTTTCACCATCAAAAAAAGAAAAAAACTCTCGATATCCCACGGTATTCAATGCATTTAAATATTTTAATCTGTATAAATTTCTTGCTTCAATTTCCAATCCTGCTTTAATCATTTGGTCAACGCGGGAGTTTATTTTATCGTGTAACTCTTTACGATCGCAATTCAAACCAATTTTTATAATTGAAAAAGGCCTGTTTCTTTTATTTTTGGTTCGAAAAGTTGAATAAGGTTTTCCGGTCATCAGACATATTTCGATAGCATGTATTATGCGGTTTGGATTTTTCAGGTCAACGGTGTTATAATAATCGGGATCAAGCTTTTTGAGTTGAAAGCGCAAACTTTCCAGCCCTTCATTCTCAAGTTTTTCTTTTAACGATTTTCGTAATTCCGGGTCTGCATCAGGCATAGTATCAATTCCGTTGCAAACAGCATCGATATAAAGCATTGACCCTCCAACCAATAAAACGATTTCATGACTTGCAAATATTGAATTAATAATATTTAATGCATCATTTTCATATTTGCTTGCATTAAAATCCTCCATTATTGAATGAGTTTGAATAAAGTGATGTTTAATTTCTACTAACTCGTTATTATCAGGAACGGCAGTCCCAATTGTCATTTCTTTAAATATCTGTCGTGAATCTGATGATATTATATCGGTTTTAAAATGTTGGGCCAACTTTATTCCAATTGTTGTTTTTCCTATTCCGGTAGGACCAGTGAGTACGATTAAATTTTTAAGCATTAAACGCAATTTGATTATAAGTAAACGACAAAAAAAAGACTGCTCAATTTATCTTGAACAGTCAGTAAATTTCTGGAAATTTTTATTAATGTCTTAAAAATCGTCCATTTCACCAAAAATCTCGGTGTAATCTTCAAGTTCTGCAAAAAGCAAATATGCTTTATCTTCCAGAAAATCCAAAGATTCATTTTCAATAACATCTACTTCTTCACCTAAAACCTGAATAGGAGTTTCACCTAGCTTGAGTGTTACTAATGGTTCACTAAGATTTTTTTCCATAATGATATCTGTTAATTCTATTAATAATGATCTATCGTTTAAAAAATCAAAAGTATAAATCAGTTTTTGTCCTTTTGTGTTTACCAAATCCGAAAGAATCGTTTTTTGCATAATGAAATATGCTGCTCCATTTAGACCTAAATCGAGCATCGATATCTCTTTTTCTTTTAAACCTTTTCTATCTGAAACAAAAAAAGATGCCAATTGATGAGATTCGTAACCTAAACTTTTTTGAATGATTGAATGAAAATCGAAAAAGGTATGTCTTTTTGATAATTCGACTTCCAACCGGAAATTTTTATGTTCTTGTGAAAGAATTTGAAAATGAAAAATCATAAATTATCACTTTTGAAATCATTTCAAATGTTGCATGTTTTTATTCAAATTCCAAGAACATGAATTGCAAAATATTAGATAATAACTATCAGATAAATTTTAATCAGGTGATAAAAAATCGGTTTTAAAACGATCAAAAAACTGATTCATAATTATTTTGGAAGAATTATTTTCGGTTTTGTTTAACAACTTTTCTACAAATGAGAATGCATTAAAAAATGTTAAAATAAATTTTGAATGGTAAAATATCGAACAAATACGTCTGCTATTCGGTAAAAGACCTATTTTTTATTGAATTCAAATGATTTTTGTAATTGAAGATTCTTTTTTAAAACTAATCTAGTTCGAATCAACATTAAAATTCTAATTTTATAGAATAGTTAAATACTTTTTTATGCGCGGTACAACATTATTTGTAGAAAATATCAGAATTGCAATGCAATCAATACGAAGCAATATTCTACGTTCCATTTTAACAGTTATGATAATTGCAATCGGAATTACTGCTTTGGTTGGAATACTTACTGCCATTGAATCAATCAAGACTTCAATTACAAAGGAATTTACTGTACTTGGTGCAAATACCTTTTCGATAACCAGCCGTGGAATGCGGGTACAGATTGGGAACCAGAGATATAGAACAAAAAATTACTCATATATATCATATTACGAGGCAAAGGAGTTTAAAAAGCAATATGATTTTCCGGCAACAGCATCTATATCAGTAAATTCAACAGGTACTGCTACTATAAAATATGGTTCGGAAAAAACAAATCCAAACATTAGTGTAAGAGGAATTGATATTGATTATCTTTTTACTTCAGGATATGAAGTGAATCAGGGAAGGGCATTTAGTGAAGATGATATAAATTCCGGCCGGAATATGGCATTGATTGGAAGTGAACTTTCAAAACGATTATTTAAGGGAGGTGAAAATCCAGTACAAAAAGAAATCAGTATAGGGAATGGGAAATATAAAGTTATAGGTGTTTTAAAAGAGAAAGGAAGTGGATTTGGAGGAAGTAGTGATATGGTTTGTTTTATTCCATATTCAAATTCACGAAGTTATTTTTCAAGGCCAAACATGAATTTCGATATTCAGATTAAAGTAATTCAACCCGAACTAATGGATGCAGCGATTGGCCAGGCAGAGTCGGTTTTTAGGATGGTTCGCGATTTGTCTCCAATTGATGAAACAGATTTCAACATAGAGAAAAGTGATAATATTGTTAATCTGCTTTTAAAAAACATCAAAAACATAACAATGGTTGCAACTATTATAGGATTTATAACACTGCTGGGTGCGGCAGTTGGACTAATGAACATTATGCTTGTTTCAGTTACGGAACGTACCAGGGAAATTGGTGTAAGAAAAGCGATTGGGGCAAAGAGTAGTACAGTAAAACAGCAATTTTTGATTGAAGCAATTGTTATTGGTCAAATTGGTGGATTACTTGGAATTATACTTGGTATTTTAGTAGGCAATCTTGTTTCAGTAATGATTGGTTCTTCTTTTATAATTCCGTGGGGATGGATTTTTATGGGAGTTGCATTGTGTTTTGGTGTTGGAATCATTTCGGGTTATTACCCTGCTCAAAAAGCTTCTGAACTCGATCCGATAGAATCTCTAAGATACGAATAAAAAAAGGGTGCCATCAGACACCCTTTTTCATACCATTATATATACAGCTTATTTTACTGAATCCATATATTCAATCAATTCAACTACTTTTTTAGAGTACCCCATTTCGTTATCATACCACGAAATTACTTTAACAAAAGTGTCGGTAAGTGCGATACCTGCTGTTGCATCAAAAACCGAAGTTTGCATTTCGCCAACAAAGTCGTTTGAAACAACTGCTTCTTCTGTGTAACCTAAAACACCCTTCATTGTTGTTTCAGAGGCAAGTTTCATGGCAGCACAAATCTCTTTGTATGAAGCAGGTTTTGCCAGGTTTACTGTAAGGTCAACTACTGATACATCAGGTGTAGGAACACGGAAAGCCATACCAGTTAATTTTCCATTTAATGAGGGAATAACCTTTCCAACAGCTTTGGCAGCACCTGTTGATGAAGGAATAATATTTTGCGCGGCTCCACGTCCACCTCTCCAGTCTTTTGAAGACGGTCCGTCAACAGTTTTTTGAGTTGCAGTTGTAGCATGAACCGTTGTCATTAAACCATCAACGATTCCAAAGTTGTCATGCAATACTTTTGCAATTGGAGCTAAACAGTTTGTTGTACACGAAGCATTTGAAACAAATGTCATATCATTTTTGTAAGAAGTGTGATTTACTCCCATTACAAACATTGGCGTATCATCTTTCGAAGGAGCTGACATAATAACTTTCTTAGCGCCGGCATCAATATGTCCCTGAGCTGATTCTTTGCTTAAAAACAAACCAGTTGATTCAACAACATATTCTGCACCAATAGCATCCCATTTCAAATTAGCAGGATTTTTCTCAGCTGTAACGCGAATAGTTTTACCATTCACAATTAAAGCGCCATCTTTTACTTCAACAGTTCCTTTAAATCTACCGTGAGTTGAATCGTACTTTAACATGTACGCCATGTAATCAACATCAATAAGATCGTTAATACCTACAACCTCAACATTTTCGCTTGCGGCTGCAACCCGGAACACAAAGCGGCCAATTCGACCAAATCCGTTAATACCTATTTTAATTTTCGACATAGTTGTGAAAGTTTTAATTATTTAAATAGAAATATTCTTCAAATTTAATTCTCAGTTTATATTTCGATGATTTTCAGTAATGCAAAGTAAATACTATTATTAGTTTGAATCAAGTACGATTTTTAATTTAAGTTAAAAAACAATTAACCTTAATGTTAATTTAAAAGTGATTTTCCTTTTAATATTTTGAATATTCGAGCATATCGGTAGATAAAATATAAAATATCCAATTCTCAGAGGGTTAAAACTTGTGTAACTTTCTTGTAACTATCATTTTAAAGCTGTTTCTGTTGTTTTTGATTTCTGTCAAAATAGGAAAAGTTGTTTGTCTATATTGAAATAACTCATACTGCTGCTGGTGTTTTTAATTCAAAATGCGAGTATGCCGGGCATTTACAGGTTTTACATGATCCTAAAATTAATGACATTACAATTCCAAGAAAAATTATAAGTACAGACTTGTAGATTAAAGATGAGATTTTTAAAAAATAACTTTTGCATAAAACAAAGCTAAGAATGTTAACTAACCCGAAAAATGCCAATTTTTTTCCTTCATTCATAGAAATGAATTTTAATATTGTTTTAAATGTACTGTAAACAGTAATAATAAGCGAAAAAAACAAAGTATTATTGCGATATTTGAAAAATTAAGTTTAAAATTGCATCAATTTTGAAGATGAAGAAGATCTTGTAACGAAAACCTGAGTTTTACTATAGTTATTAATAATTAAGATTTGGTTTTTAATACAAGCCTGTTGAAAACATTAGTAAAAAAGAAAGTATTTTATACAGCATATATTTTGTACATTGTTGCAAAATTTTATACGTTTGTAATATTTACCAATAATTATGAGAAAAATTAGTCTGAAAATATGATTAAAGAATTAAATAAATTAAAAAACAATCAATCAATTAAGTACAATTAAAAAAACAAATGCTATGAGAAAATTATTTACTCAGCTATTTAGTATTTTAATACTAAGTATGGTATTCGTTCTACAAGGCATTGGGACACCTGCTGTCGGGGGTATCCCTTTAACGCCTGGTAGCGATTTTTCAAATCATAAAAAGGCCAATACGCTTGTGCTGACTGCTCCAGAGAAAGTGGTTGCAGGAACAGGTGTGATCAGGCTAAAGGATTCTGGTGGCACTACATTGGCTGCTTACCAGGCAACCAGTTCAAATGTTGTAATAACAGCAAAAACTGGAGGCACGTATGAGATAGCAGTTAATTTTTCCAGTTTTTTAGTGGAAGAACAGTCTTATACACTGGATGTTGATGCAAACTTTGTTAAAGCCGACGACGATGGAGAGGCAAATCTGGCTGGAAATTGGGCAGTATTGGAAGGCGACTGGACAGCTCCTTTATTAGCTACTACAGGTGCACTTATCCCAGCAAATGGAGCAACAGCTGCAATTCAGTTAAATTCTGATTTGACAGTTAAATTTAATGAGCCAGTGCAAATTGCTGTTGATGGCCAGTTATTCATTTATAAAGATAATGGTACAGCACACGGTGATCTTTATGATGTAGTTGATGCTACAGATATTACTGGTAATATGACTACAACTTTGGTAATTAATCCGAATAAGGATTTTAGTGAATTACAAAAGTATTATGTTACTATTCCTGAAGGTGCAGTTGTTGACTATAATATGGCACCTTTTACTGATAATAAAAACAAATTTGCAGGATGGTTAACGACGAATACATGGGCGTTTACTACCCGTGATGCCACTGCTCCAACAGTTACAGATATTATGGCTGATAATGTTGCAGCAACTTCATTCGATGTATTTACAAAGTTGAATAAAAAGGGTAAGGTATATGTTATGGCAGTTGCCAATGGACAAACTCCGGTTGCCGCTGACTTTGTTGCTGGTAATGGTATGAAATCAGTGGTTGTAGCGGCTGCAGAAACTGCTTATAAAGTTTCATTAACTCAATTCTTAAATGTAGGAACAGGTGTTGCTTCTATGGCAGAAGGTGGTGACTATGATGTTTGGGTAATTACTGAAAATGCTGAAACAGTTACACCTACTCAAAGCGCTCCAATGAAAAAGTTGGATCAGAAAACTGTTGATGTAACAAAACCTTTGGCTGTTGGTTTTTATCCTGCACATTTAGCAGGTGCTGCTGATGTAAATACAAAAGATAATATCTATATCGTTCTGAATGAAGATGGTAAAGTTGGAACAGGCTCGGTTGATGTTTATAAATGGAGTATTACAACAAACCATGATCTTTTGGTTTCTGTTCCTGCTGCTTCATGCACAGTAAAAAATACCACAACTTTAAACGGTGATACATTATTTATACCGGTTTCAAAAGCATTGTGGGCAAGTTCAACAACATACTTTGTTAAGTATAATGAAGGAATTGTAACTGACTTAGCAGGAAATAAACTGGTTGGTAAAACCACAACTGAAGACTGGAAATTCACAGTTAAAGATTTTCTTGCACCTACATATACTGTAGTACCAGTAAATGGTGCTGTAGCTGCAAGTGAGGTTCCTGCTCAGGTAAAAATTACTTTTAATGAACCAATTTACTGGGATGCTGATAATAATACAGCTACTCCGGTTGTTGCAGTGGATGGTACAAATGTAACTGCTTTTGCAGCCGCAGCACTTGTATTGAAAAAGGGAACTGCTGTTGCTCCTTATACTGTTGCGATTGCCGGTAATTTAGTTTCTTTAACCATTACTACAGTTGCAAGTAAAGATGCGTACGAACTTACTATTAATGCTAAAAAGGTATTTGATGCTTCTGGAAACGCAGGTACAAATGAAGCAGATAAAATCGCATTCACCATTAAAGATTTTGAAGGACCAGCAGTTACAGTTGAGCCTTTAAGTCCCGGTGCTTCAGATAATATTCTGGTTAAATTCAACGAACCTGTTTTAAATGCTAATGGTTCGGCTGTTACAGATGCTGATGTAGCAGGTATGGTTATTTTCCGTAAAGGTACTGACGCTTCAGGTGCTATTGTTTCTGCAGCTTATTCAGTAGCAGCGGATGCAAAATCTTTCATAATTAATCCAACAAATGATTTTACAATTCCGGGAGACCAGTACTATGTTAGATTGGGTGCAGGAGCAGTAAAAGATGCAACAGGAAATCCAAATGCATTAAAAGAACAGATAGTTGTTGTTAAGGATTTTATTGCTCCAACAGCAACTTTCTCAGGAATCGGAACTTCTCCGGTTAATGCAGCAACCGTTGCTCCAGTAATTACTTTCAGCGAAGCCATGGAAACATTGGCAGGAGTTGCTGTTGGGGGAGATGCCAGCAGTTTGGTGAATATTAAGGAGAATGGAGAAAACATGGTGATTACATCTGCAACTTGGGGCGGAACGTTAGCTGCTCCAACAATTACAATTGTAGCTACATTCAATCCAAGTAAATCATATTCTATTTCTGTAGGAAAATCTTTACAGGATGTTGCTGATAATGCATTCATGGGCGTTTCAACTACATTTACCACATGGTCAAATGTCGCTCCTTCAATGTTGTCTGTAACTCCAGCAAACAATGCAGAAGAACAGGCAAATAATGTAGTGGTTTCGGTAAAATTTGACCAACCTGTTGTTGCCGGAACCGGTGTTGTTACATTCACAGGAACATCAGCAACTGTTGGAACAGTTAGTATTGTTGATGATATGGTAACAATTGGACATACTTCATTTGTTAACGACGAAACTGTAACCGTTACAGTACCTGCAGGATTTGTTAAGGGTAAAAACAATTTACCATCAGCAACTGCAACTACCTGGAGCTTTAAGACTCACGAAACTGTTAAACCAACAATTACAGCGTATTCTCCTGTAGTAGGCGGTACTGGTGTTGCTTTGGATTCAAAACTTAAGTTGACTTTTAGTGAAAAGATAGCCAAGAAAATTGGTAATATTTCAATTAAGGATTATGCTTCTGATGTGACAATCCAATCGTTATCAGAAGTTAACTGTGTTGTTAAAAATGACAACGAACTTGAAATTACACCTGTTGGTGCATTTGAATACGGCAAGAAATATTATGTAGTTATTACAGAAGGACTTGTTGAAGATTTGCATGGTAATAAAGCTGTTGCAATTACAGGTAATTCATGGAATTTCACAGCTGCTACAAATCCAGGTGCTTTTACTGTGTCAGACAGTGATCCGAAAGATGGTTCTGATAAAGTTGTAGCTGGTAAAAATCCAATTTTAGTTTATTTCAACAGAGATATTAAAGCAGGTTCTGCTTCTGCTACTGCAAAAATTAAACTTGAAGATGGTACATTAATTGTAATTGATGATGCAGCTAACACTGGCCGTTTTACATATAGTGGAAATACACTTCAAATTGATGCAAAAAGTGATGTGTTAGCAAATAAAACATATACACTTACTTTAGATGCAGGTATTGTAACTGATAATTGGGGAACACCAAATACATCTAAAGTTATTACGTTCTATACTTTTGATAACAATGGACCTAAAGTTGTTAGCACTACTCCGTTAAAAGATGAAACAAATGTTCCTGTAAGCACAACTGTTGTGGTTAACTGGGATGAAACTCCACTATTAAAAACTGACGGTTCTGCAATTTCAGCTGCTATTATTAAAACTAATTCATTGGTTACAGTAAATGGTACAAACGCATATACTGCATCGGTTAGTGGTTTAACCTGGACTTTAACCATGGATGCGCCATTTGCAGAAAATACACTTTATCCAGTAGTAGTCAAACAAACATTAGTAAAAGACGCTGGTGGTAAAACACAAACTGCAGATTACAACTGGTCGTTTACTACTAAGGATGCTACTTGTAATAAACCAACAGCATTTGTTGTTACTGATAATACAAAAGGAACTGAAATTAAGTTTACCGTAAACTTTGATGAAAAAGGTAAAGTATATTATAAAGTTCAACCTGCTGCTGATGCTGCTCCAAATGCTGCAGATATTATGGCTGCCGGAAAAATAATTGAATTTGCTGCTGCCGGTACAAGTGCTGCACAAACAGTAACTGGTCTTACCAGTGGTGCTGCTTACAGGGCTTATTTTGTTGCAGTTGACGCATCAGTCAACGCAAACCAAAGTAGTATTTATGATCCTGCTCAGTTTTCAACTGTTGATGTTGTTGCTCCTGTAGTACTTGCAATGGCACCAGAAAATGGTGCTGTAGGTATTGCTGCAAATACCACATTGAAATTATGGTTTAATGAAACAGTTTTGGTTGGAACAGGAAAAGTTGTTATACGTGAAGTTGCTACAGATATTATTGTGGAAACTCTTACTATAACCGGAGGGAATACTTCTATTGTTACAACTGATGGTAAATCTGTTGCTACAATTACCAGAACAGTTGCGCTTTCAAGCAAAAAACAATATTATGTTGAAGTGGATGGCGGATCATTTAAAGATGGATCAAATAATTCAATGGCTGCTATCACAGGTGTTGCAAACTGGGCTTTCACAACGAAAGATACAGTTCTCCCATTACTTGTAAAAACAGTACCGGATTACGCTGCTGCTACTACGCCTTTAATTATAAAAGGTTCTACAATCTCAATTGAGTTCAATGAAGCAATGAAAGCTCCAACTACGGGTACAGTTTATGTTAGGTATATGTCTAATAATGCAGTATTTGAAGTTGTTAATGCAAGTGCCTTATTATTAAGTGCTGACATGAAAACTTTCAGCTTCAATATGTTAAATGTACCAGCAGAACAAGCTGAATTCTGGGTTGACCTTAGTTCAATTGCTCTTACTGACCTTGCTGATAATGCCTGGGCTAGTATATTTACAGGTTATAGTTCACAAGATTGGAATTTCATTATTAAAGATCAGACTCCACCTGCAATTGTAACAATTGATCCTGCTAATAATGCAACTGGAGTTGTTATTGGAAAAACTGTTACAATTACATTTACAGAAGGAATATTCAAAGCGCCAGATGCCACTGTATTTACTGCTACTACGATTAAAGATGTTATTGCATTAAAAGATCCTGCAGGCGCATCGGTTGCATATACAGCAGCACTTACAAATGTTGATGTTAACAGTGGTGTTCTTACTGTTACCTTGGACCCAACAGCTGATTTGAAAAGTGAAACAAAATACACTGTGACTGTAAGTCCGGTTGTTGATATCCTTAAAAATGTTAGCGGTACTATTACCAGCGAATTTACAACTAAGGATATGACAGCTCCGAAAGTTAGCGTTTGGAATCCAGCGTATGATACACAGTTTAATCCTAAAACAGGTGTTGTAACTGTTACTTTCAGCGAAGCTATTTATGATGAAGTAACTTTAACTTCAGAAAATAATGCAGTTGTTATTGAAATTGTACCTGCTAATATTGTTGATTTCTTTACATACAGTAAAGGTACAATCACAAGAGGTACTGATGGTAAAATAAATGGATTTACACCTGGAACAGCCGTTGGTTTTACAGGTGCAATTTCTGCTGACAGAAAAGTTATTACTTTAACTCCAGTTGCTGCTGCCGTACCATTAAGTTCAGAAGCTTGGTACAGAGTTCAGTTGTTGCCTAATGTTGTTGAAGATATTGCTGATAATAAAAATGCTGCTGATGAAACAATCTTCAGTGTTGAAGACTATGTTGTTCCAACTGCTACAGCTTATACTCCACAGGGAGCTACTGCTAATAATGCAGCTATGACTATTACTTTTGATGAAAAAGTTCAGGTAGGAACAGGTAATGTTTATGTACGTAACTATTTAAATGGTGAAATTGTTGAAACAATTGCAATTAGCAGTACAACTGCAACAATTGATGCTACTGGAAAAATAGTAACAATTGTACATGCTGATTTCCCTGCTGCAATGAATTTCTTTGCAACTGCTGATGCTGGTACATTTAAAGATATCTCTGCAAATGCAAATGCATGGGCTGGAATCGCAATTGATCAGATTAACGTTTGGAAATTTAGCACAGCGGATGCAGTTCCTCCAGTGGTTATACCACAAGCTGGATTATATCCTGCACCTGCTGCTACAAATGTTGCTTTAAATACAGTTATTCAGGTTTTATTTGATAAGGAAATCAAATTGAATCCGGATATGGTAACCCGTTGGGTTGTTATTTATAACGAAGACTGGACTCCAAGTCAGGTAATACCGGTTAATGCTGGAAATATCGAATTAAAACCGATTACAACTCCTGTTTATAAGGCAAATCGCATTATGTCGATTAAACATACAAATCTTGATCCAAGCAAAAAATACTATGTAAGAGTTATGCCGGGTTCGGTTGTTGACCTTGCTGGTAATTTATTTGCCGGAATTATGGATGATTCATGGTACTTCAGCACTGAGGACAATAATCCTCCGGCTTTGGTTTCATTGAGTCCTGCTGACAATGCTACAGGTGTTGATAACAAAAGTACTCTTGTAATGACATTTGACCGCAGTGTTATTGCCAACGCTGCTGGTAAAATTAAATTATACAAAGAATCACAACCTGGTCAATTGGGTCAG
The DNA here is from genome assembly GCA_041737765.1 of Draconibacterium sp. Lineage (GTDB taxonomy): Bacteria > Bacteroidota > Bacteroidia > Bacteroidales > Prolixibacteraceae > Draconibacterium. The sequence goes on from JBGSRA010000098.1 coordinate 58,197, forward strand.
TTGATTGAAACTATTGATCCTACTTCAGCTTCTGTAGTTATTGATGAAGAAGTAGCTACAATTACTTTGGCTGAATGGTTGGAGTATGAAACCGGATACTATGTAATTGTTGAAACTGGTGCTTTCACCGGAACATCTACTGATAATTGGCCATTTATTGGAATTACAACAACTCAGGGATGGAACTTTAAAGTTGAAAAACTAATCTGTGATCCGATTAAAGTTGTAACAACTGTAAAAGCACAATTGGAATGTTCAGCTGAGATAAATATTGCAGTTGAAACTGACGCTGCTTACGTACTTACTTTAGACGGTGATACTATTAGTGCTGGTGATACTACTTTAGCTGCTGGAAATTATGTGATTGTAGCCCATAATCTTGATGGGGATTGCAGTGATACTAAAAATCTTGTAGTTGGAAGTGACCCGGTTGTTAAAGAAGAAACTGTTGAATCTTATTTGGATGAACCAGTTCATTATATTAATGAAGAAGCTGGAATTGACACTATGTTAGTTAAAGGTGTTCATACTTTCACTTACAGTTATATGGAATGTGTTAGAACATTAATTTTAACTGTAGTTGAAGAAATGAGAACTCCGACAATTGCTGAAATTCAGGGTCTAGGCGATGTTTCTCCATTGGAAGGTTTAAAAGTAAAAATAATTGCTACAGTAACAGCTGTTGCACCTGGAGAAGGATTCTTTGTTCAGGATGCAAATGCTGCATGGAGTGGAATTTGGGTGGAATTTGATAAAGCTACATACGAAGGAATTCAAATTGGTAATGGCGTATCTATAGTAGGTGAAGTTGCAGAAGTTGCAAGTGTTACATCAATTGTAGATGCTACAATGGAATTTGTACCTCCTGTTATTAGCATTACTCCAATGATTTTGGATAATCCATCAGACTTAAAAGCTGAAAAGTACGAAAGTGTACTTGTTAAGGTTGAAGGTGCACGTGCATCAGCACCTGCCGCAGGAACTGGTGAATGGACAATTTTCTACCAGGATGCAAACAATGCTTTGGTTAACGATTGGTTATATTTTGCAACTGTTACAAAAGGTAATTATTATGATGTTACCGGTGTAGTAAATGCAAGACTTGACAATTATAAATTAGAGCCTAGGATTGAATCTGATGTTAAAGATTTAACTATTACTAAAGTTGATCCTGATTTAGCGAATACTTTCAAAGTATATCCAAATCCATTTAACGATCAAATTACAATTGACAATAACGATAAATTAACCAGAGTTGTTATTAGCAACATTGCTGGTCAAAGAGTTATTGACATTGAATATCCAACACGTGAAATCCGTACTGCTAATCTGGTTAGCGGCATTTACGTAATCAGTCTTTATACTGAGAACGGAATTGCCAAAACAGAAAGGATGATTAAGAGGTAATACCGAATTGATTGATTAAGAAGGGAAGCTTTATGCTTCCCTTTTTTTTTGTCAAATATTTAAGTTTTTGATTTTTAATTTAGTCTTTCCAGTTACTACCGATGTAGTTGAATATGCAACTGAATCTCTTGATATGGTGAAAAAAACTGTTAAAAGGGATATTTCACATGGGTTTTTATGAAGATAGTTGGAACAGAATATTCCCGAATTGATTTATTTCAAATAAAATCCGGTTTCTTCAAAAGATATGGAAAGGAAATGGAGGGATGTACTTATAAAAAATAGTTTTATTCGGCAAGGAAGTTCTTAATATGTAACATAAAATCCTGACGAAAGCTGTTACCAACCGGAAGTTTCGTGTTGTTTATTTTTACCATATTGCCTTCTATTAATTCTATTTTATCCAGAGAAATAATAAATGATTTGTGAATTCGATAAAATTGATCAACCGGCAGTAGATTCTCAATTTTTTTCATCGATAGATTGGTAACCAGCTTTTTGTCGCCTAAATACAACTTAATATAATCTCCTAATCCTTCAATATAATATATATCAGAGATGTTTATTTTAATGGTTTTCTTATCGGATTTTATAAAAAGGAACGTATTTGGTTTTTCAATTGGTTCCGTTTTATTGACAGTTTGTTTCAATATTATTAGTTCTTCGGCTCTAAAATAGGCTTTACAAAAGCGTTCAAATGAAAAGGGTTTTTTGAGATAATCAGTAACATTTAGTTCAAATCCATCCATCGCATATTCTGAGTAGGCAGTCGTAAATATAACAATGGGTGGGTTTTTCAATGTTTTCAGAAATTCAATACCGGTAAGTTTGGGCATATTAATATCAAGAAAAAGTAGATCGACTGCATTGTTTTGAAGAAACTGATGAGCACAAATTGCATCTTCACATTCACCAACAATATTTAAAGCAGGGATTTTTTTTGCATATTCACGAATTACATTTCGAGCAAGTGGTTCATCATCAATGATAATAGCTTTAATTTCCATTTTATTTAAGTTTTAGTTCAAGTAAAACTGAATGAATATGGTCTTTTTTGAGGATGTTCAATTTGAATTCGTTTGGTTGATATAGAAGTTTTAACCGTTGCTTTACATTTTTCAAACCAATTCCCGAATTAAGATGTTTTTTTGTAAATATTTCCTCATAATTATTTTCAAGAGTAAAAAGCAAAAAATTGGAATTCTCAAAATTAAAGGTAATGTGAATAAAATCGGCGTTTTCTGTGCCTGGTAAACCGTGTTTAAAAGCATTGTCAATAAATGGTTCGAATAATAGAGGTGCAATTTTGGCTGAAGGAATGTTACCAATTATTTCGTATTTTATTTTGGTTTTTTCAGAAGTTCTTATTCTTTGCAATTCAATAAAGTTATTTACAAATTCAAGTTCCTTCTCCAAAGAAATGTAATTCTCTTTCGATTCGTAAATGATATGTCGCATTAAATCTGAAAGCTTTAAAATTAATTCGGGTACTTTATCAGATTTAATTAGAGCCAGCGAATAAATATTATTCAGTGAATTAAAAAGAAAATGTGGATTTAACTGGCCTTTTAATGTTTTTAATTCTGCCTCTAGTTTCTGCTGTTCAATTTTAACTAATCTTAAATTAATATCCTGTAATGATAACCAATCTTTAATCAGCCGTAAAAACGAAGTTATTCCAACATAAAGTAACGTTGAAAAGAAATATGCAGAATGAAGATTTGTATTAAAAGTTGTATGATCTTCTGTGATTCCAAGCAAATTTCGTAAAGGGTAGATAAACGAGAATTGCATTGCTAAGCTTGTAATTGAGATTAAAACTATCAACCAAAAGAAATAAAAAATGTAATTTTTCTGTTTTAAAAACTTCGGTATGAGTAAATATAAATTAATATACACTGCAGATGCAAAAAACAGATTTGTAATTACCGATTTTTCAATCAGATTAAAACTGATTTTCTCGTCGTAAAAGTAGAATAGAAGAGTGAGCAGGAATATACTAATTAACCAGAAAAAAATATGACCGGCAATTTTAAAACGATTATATAACTTGCTTTTCGACATTTAAATCCGGTCGCGTTTATACAGAATTTTATTAAAATAATAAAGTATTGGCCTTGTATATTTTAACTGTTTCCAGGGGCGGCTCGAATGCGGAAGGTGAAGAACTTCCAGGTGTTTTGCCAGATAATTGTTAAATCCCAGTTTTTCTGATTGTCTGCTGATATAAACATCAAACCAGTCCTTTTTTTGAGATAATATTTTGAAATCAAAACTCCTTAAAAATTCAAGCGATATTAAAGTACAGCAAAAACTCAAACTATGCGAGGTAGTTTTGATTTCATTGTTTTTAATTTTTTCGAATGTATATGGGAAGTTATAATTTCCCGATTGGTCGATGGTAATAGCACCAATTAATCCCGGGTTTTGTTTTGATTTCAGAATTGCGAGCAAACCAGTTATTGTATCCGATTTTATAATAACATCCGATTCAATGATAATTAAGGGACAATCCTTTTCCAGTGCCATTTTTTGAGCAATTTCAAGAACCAGTTTGTAGTTTGGGGAAGGAGTAGTGGTAATATCTTCAAGATTTACAAGCTGAAATTCAAATTCGGTTTTTGCCTGTTCAAGAAATTGTTTGGTTTCAGGTTGACTAAAATCGTTAAATACGAAATATTCGAAGTCTCCCTGTGCTTCAGAAATTGCTTTAATAGTGCGATTTGTTGTATGTAACGAATCTTTAACGGGTGTAATAATAATTGCTTCAGGCATTCTGTTTTCTTATAAGATACAAATTTAGACAAATCAATCGATTTCTCTGCGGTTAAAATCGCGTGAAAAAGCCTGATCGGTTGGCATGATTAAAACATCATCGATATTAACGTGTTTTGGGCGTGTAACAATAAAAAGTATAGTTTCGGCAATGTCCTGTGCATTTAAAGGTGTAAAACCCTTGTAAACCTGTTTAGCCTTGTTTTTATCTCCACTGAAACGCACCAAAGCAAATTCGGTTTCAACAGCACCCGGACTGACTGAACTAACTTTAATTCCGTGTTTCAGCATATCAATCCGCATTCCTTTGGTTATCGATTGTACGGCATGTTTTGTTGCACAGTAAACATTTCCGAAAGGATAGGTTTCTTTACCGGCAACAGATGATATATTAATAATATGACCATTCCCTCTTTCAATCATTTTGGGCGAAATTAACCTTGTAATGTAAAGTAATCCTTTAATATTTGTGTCAATCATTCGTTCCCAATCGTTAATAGTACCATCTTGTATTGTGTTAAATCCAGCTGCCAGTCCGGCGTTGTTAATTAAAACATCAATATTTTGCCATTCCGCAGGCAAACTGTTAATTGCGGCCTCGTTTTCAGGTAAACTTCTGATGTCGAAATTTAAAGTTATAGCGTCAGCGTTTGTTTCAGTGGTTATTTTCTCACGTAATAAATCAAGTTTTTCTTTTCGGCGACCTGTTATAATAATATTGTAATTATTCCTGGCAAGTAACAAGGCTGTTGCTTCTCCAATTCCCGAAGTAGCTCCTGTAATTAATACAATTGGTTTCATTTTATGTATTTTCGATTTCTACCCGAAATTAAAAAAAACATCAAATTTTATGGAATAACGAGCGACTTAATTACCTTTGATGCCGGATAATTTACAAATTTTAAGGTATTATGAGTGATGTTATTCAAACTGAAAAAAGTTTTACCGTCGAATCAATTCCTGAACCAGAGAATATAGAGGATGTAATTTTTTCGTTGATGGTTAATCCAAATTTGTCGAGTATTAATTATTTCAATGATTTCGGCGAAATAAATGTTTCTCCCGATTCAATAGGAGATACTGAATCCGACGAATCAGGATTGTTTGAAATTGATGGGAACGGCAGTAAAATTGCAATGAGTACTCATGCATTTCATCATCATTTACAAAATGATCCGCAAAAAGCTACGGAAATTTTAATTTCAAGGGCTGCCCGTAAAATGATTTGCTCGGGTGCAACGCCAACGGCAATAAGCGCATTTTTATATCATATAAATTTTGGAGATCCAAAAGGCCAGTTTATTGCATCCGGAGCAAAAAAAGGATTGGAAAATGCAGCCAGCAAATTCGATCTTAAAATTACCGATAAAAAAATCAGGTTCGACCATTTCTCACAACACGGTCCGGTACCTGCTACCATTATAATAAGTATGATGGGTATAGTAAATGATGGTGAGAATGTTACAACACATTCGTTTAAAAATAAAGGGAATAATATTTTTCTTATTGGCCGAACTACTGACGATATTAATTCGTCTGAATATCTCGAATTTTATCATGAGATTTCGGATTCTCCATTACCTGAATTTGATATAAATGAAGAAATAAAAATTCAGGGCGCAATTAGTAAATTAAACGAATTGAAGTTAATTGAAAGTGCAAGTCCGGTGGGAAAAGGAGGACTGTTTTTTACACTTTTGCGTGCGGCAATTCCCAACGAATTAGGATTTGACATTACAACTGCTGCTGAAACCAGAATCGATTCGTTTTTATTTGGAGAAGCAATGGGACGTATTTTGGTTGAAGTGAATACAGAAAATGAAGATGAGTTTGTTGATGCTTTAACTGAAATGAAAGTACCATTTTTTACTCTTGGCCATATTACAAAAGGTGAAATCAGAATTGATGATCAATCGATGGGGTATATTGATAAAATGACAGTAGGTGTTTAATGACTGCACTGCCCGATAAAAAATCTGAACAATCTAAAAAACAACAGGTTGAAGAGATGTTTAATAATATCTCTCAACGTTACGATTTGCTGAATCATTTGCTTTCTGCCAATATTGATAAGTTGTGGAGAAAGAAGGCAATCAAAATGTTGATTCCATACAAGCCAGAACTTATTTTGGATATTGCAACCGGAACAGCGGATTTTGCAATTGCTGCAACCCGCATAAAAGATGCAAAAGTGATTGGAATAGATATTTCAGAGGGTATGCTTGAAGTTGGGCGAAGTAAAGTGGAGAAAAAAGGCCTTTCAAATGCAATTCAGTTAATAAAAGCTGATTCGGAAAATCTGCCTTTTGAAGATGGAAAATTTGATGCGGCAATTGTTGGCTTTGGTGTTAGAAATTTCGAGATGCTGAAAACCGGGCTTTCCGAAATTAAAAGAGTACTAAAGCCAGGGGCAGTTTTTTTTATTCTTGAATTTTCGAAACCGAAGAAAATGCCATATAAACAAATCTATAGGTTTTATTTCACCAAAATTCTACCGCTAATTGGGCGTTTAGTATCGAAACACAGCAATGCTTATACCTATTTACCCGAATCAGTAAATGAGTTTCCGGATGGTGATAAATTTTTAACTATTTTAGCAGAAGTAGGATTTGTGAAAAATAAATGTTTTTCGCAAACTTTTGGAATAGCTTCAATTTACGAAGCACATAAATCGGAAAATTAACCTGAAAAGACAATAAACCACATAAATCGGTGTTTTTGAAGAAAGAATAAATCATTTAAGGTGAAGAGGATTTTTACATTCATATTATTCATTTTAACAGTTTCGAATCTGTTTGCCCAGGAGCAAAAGGTGAATTACCTTACTACCTTTGATGAAAAACGCATTCATTTTGGATTTACCCTTGGTTATAATATGCTCGATTTTAATGTAGTGAATTTCAATCCAATTGGCGAGAATCCTGAATTTGAACCAGGAAACTGGGCAGGCGATCAGGCACAAATAGATGCTTCAAGTATTGTAAGGAGCGATTTGCAGAGCCTGGTTCCGGGATTTACTGTTGGAATTGTTTCAAGTTTAAGGATGACGGAAGATTTGGACCTTCGGTTTTTGCCCGGAATGTCGTTTGGTGAGCGAAAATTAACTTATAATATTCCGGTTTATGATATAAATTCCCCAGGGATTGAACCTTTGCCGTTTTATTCAGTTAAATCAACTTTTCTTGATTTTCCTTTACTAATAAAATACAAAGCCCGGAGAATTAATAACGATCGGCCATTTGTAATTTTTGGCGGAGCTTTCAGACAAGATATTTCGCGAACAGCAAAAGACGATTTGGTAAAACTTAAAAGTGGTGGATTTTATGCCGAAGTTGGTGGTGGTTGGGATCATTATTTTCCGTTTTTCCGTTTTTCGGTTGAGGGCAAATTCAGTTTTGGTTTAAATGATCAACTGGGGACTTTGCCACAACAGCAGCGCCTTTATTATTCGCAGTCAATAAAAAGTTTAAGATCGAATATTTTTACGTTATCTTTTCATTTTGAATAGCCTGAAAAGAATTTCTGACGTTTAAATTCTGCGCAAATAATTGCAGTTGCAACAGACACATTCAAGGATTCAGCTGATTTTTCATTATTGTTAAATGCCGGTATTTTAGTTTTCCAGTCAATCAAATTTTCAATTTCAGCGCTAATCCCATTTCCTTCATTCCCCATAACCAAAAGGGCTTTTTGAGGTAATTTTTGTTCGTAAATATTTTCCCCGTCAAGAAAGGCCCCAACAATTGCTGATCTGGAATCAAGGGCAAGTCTGGCAACCGGGTCAAAGGGTGTGTAGTAAACCTCAACCCTGCAAAACGATCCCATACTCGCTTGAATTACCTTTGGGTTAAACAAATCAGCCGTTTTAAGCGAACAAAAAAGTTGTTCAATACCAAACCAATCACATATTCTGATAATGGTTCCAAAATTCCCCGGATCCTGAATATCATCCAAATAAATCTGCAAATCACCATCGATTTCTGCAGGTAATGTGTTTGAATCAGGTAAACTACAAATGGCAATACTATTTTGAGGGCTTTTCAATAAACTGGCCTGGTTGATTTCCTCTTTGGTTACTTCGGTTACAAGAATTGCATTTTTAAGATTTGTAAGGTTTTTTTCAAGAAATGTACTTGTGGCATACAACTTCTCAATTTTAAATTTTGAATCAAGAACTTCAGAAACATTTTTATCGCCTTCAACAATAAAAACTTTTTCTTTTATCCTGAATTTTTTCTGTTCGAGTGATTTTATAAGTTTTATAGTATTTTTACTAATCATTTAGAAAAAGGATTTTTGATAATGGAATTGGAGTAAAGTTACTGTTTCTTGGCAAAAAATACTCCTCTGTATTTTAAAATTAAAACTTTTACCTTGACCGGAAAAATATATTTCATCATAAAGAGTATTCTAAAACTAATTGCCTTTGTAGGTGTAATGGTTTTATTTTCATGTTCGCCGGTAAAATTTGTGCCCGAAAACAAATACCTGATAAGCAAAGTTCAGGTGGAAACCGATAATCAGAATTTAAATAAGGAAACCGCCAAATCATTGATCAAGCAAAAAGAAAACTACAAAATACTTGGTTTTCTTAAGTTTCACTTGTTTTTGTATAATCTTTCGTCGAAGAAAAAAAACGACGATTGGTTAAAGCGCATTGGAGAACCCCCTCAAATATATGACGAGGATTTATCTGCAAGATCTGAAGATCAGTTAAAACAATATGCATACAGCAAGGGGTATTTCAGGGCAACTGTTGCTAGCAGTATTAATGTGAGGGAGAATAAAAGGAAAGTAGTTATAAATTACAAATTGAATGCCGGTGAGCAGTACAATATAAAAAGAATCAATTATCAGATAAATGACACGGCTTTGCAGGCATTGTATTTTAATAGCCCTTTAAAATCGGAGATTGAAGAAGGTGATGCATTTGATATTGATGCGATGGAAAAACACCAATCTGATATTGTTAAACTCTTCAGGAACAATGGTTATTATTATTTTTCGAAGGATGACATAAAATTTTTTGCCGACAGTTCGGTTTATCCGAAACAGGTTTTAGTCGATTTACTGATTAGACCTTCAAAAAACAACCAAACCGACACAGCAAAAGTATTCAAACCATTTTATCTGAATAATTTCTTTTTCTCGGTTTTGCCGGGTAACTCGCCGGTTACATTAAGCAGGGACTCAGCGGGAGTATTTTCTGATACTATAACCTGGGACAATAACACGTTGTATCAAAATAAACAGGTTACCTATCCTCCTTCGTTATTTAACCGGACAATTAGGTTGAGTAAGGGTGACTTATACAGTAATGCCGAAGTTGAAAGCGCTTTTAATGCTTTTAACCGGTTAAGGCAGTTTCGGTTTGTCGATATTCAGTTTAAAGAAGTTGTCGCTGAAAAGGATACAAATTTGCTCGATTGTTACATCAGGTTGGCGCCACTTAATAAACAGTCAACTTCATTTGATATTGAAGGAACAAATACCTCAGGTAATTTTGGAGTTGCCGGAAATGTTACTTACATGCATCGTAATTTGTTTCGGGGTGCTGAAGTTTTTCAACTCAGTTTTTTAGGCGGAATAGAACGATTGGAAAAGCTGGATGGTGGTGTACCCAATTATTTTAATACCACAGAATTCGGTGTTGAATCGAGTTTGATGATTCCTAAATTATTGGGACCCGGAAATTTTATAAGCAATTTTGAAAGATTTTTGCCAAAAACTGTGGTTGCGTTAGGGTATAATTACCAACGAAGACCTGAATATACACGAACTATTAATACCCTTAAGTTTGGTTACGACTGGAAATCGACTGAAGATTTAAGGCATATCTGGAACCTGCTTGATTATAATAAGATCAATGTTTTCGATTACGATCCTGAATTTATCGATGGAATTAAGGATTTATACATAAAAAGCAGTTTTACCGACCACCTGATTTTTGCGATGAATTATTCTTTGGTATATAACAATCAGAGAATGAATACAATTAAGAATTATTCGTATGTAAGGTTTAATATCGAATCTTCGGGTAATATATTGTGGGCGATTTCAGAATTGACCAATCGCGGGAAATATCAGGCATTGGATTCACTGGGTAATGTTCAGGAAGAGTATTATAAAGTTTTCAATACCCGTTTTGCACAATATGTGAAGTCAGATATTGAATATCGTCGCGGATTTAGTATCGATAAATACAACTCGATAGTTAGCAGGGCTTTTTTTGGAATTGGTGTGCCATACGGTAATTTCGATGTATTACCTTTTGAAAAAAAATATTTTACAGGAGGTGCGAACGGAATCAGGGCATGGCCTGTTCGATCACTTGGTCCGGGAACATACAAAGCTTCACCCGAAGAATACCCAAATCAAACAGCTGATATAAAACTGGAAGGAAATATTGAGTACAGGTTTAAACTGATTAGCCTGATTGAGGGAGCTCTATTTTTAGATGCGGGTAATATTTGGGCAATTAACGAAAAAGATAACAGGGAAGGAGCACAATTTAAATTTAACCAGTTTTATAAGCAGTTGGCATTGGGCACAGGTGCTGGTTTGAGATTCGATATGAGTTATTTTATTCTTAGGCTCGATTTTGGAGTAAAATTACGCGATCCTTCTGAACCTGAAAACAGGGGTTGGATATTAGGATACAGGCCATATTCAAACAACGATTTCAATTTGTCATTTGCAATTGGTTATCCTTTTTAATTGGTTTTCATTTTTGTCGATAGCTTTTCTGTTTGTTTATTATTTTTTTTGCATTTTTGAGGCGCTAAAAATCAGGAATGATAAGATATTTCAACTAATTGATAACAAACTAAAAGTATTATTATGTCGGGACTTCCTTCTAACCGAGAATCCTTTGGATCAAAGTTCGGAATTATTGCAGCTACAGCGGGTTCGGCTGTTGGCCTTGGAAATATATGGCGTTATCCATATATAGTTGGAGAAAATGGTGGCGCTGCATTTATCCTGATTTATCTGTGTATTATTATAGCTATTGGAATTCCTGTTATGCTTTCCGAATTGGCAATCGGAAGGAGGGCACAACAAAATGTTTATGGATCATTTCGAAAACTGGCACCAAACCGCCCCTGGTATTTAATAGGTTTAATGGGGGTAGTGGCAGCTTTTATGATACTTGCTTTTTATACAGTAGTAGCCGGTTGGACACTTGAATATCTTTATCAGTCGTTTATTGGTGGATTTCACGGAAAAACCGCTGAAGAACTGGGGAGTATGTTTAACAATTTTATTGGAAGTTCAACCCGGCCATTAATATGGTTTTTTGTTTTCATGGGATTAACAGCAATTATTATAGCGGCTGGAGTTAAAAATGGAATTGAAAAATCTACCAAAATATTAATGCCCCTTTTATTTGTGCTTCTTTTAGTTCTTATTATTCGATCGGTTACACTTCCGGGTGCCGGAAAAGGGTTAAGTTTCGTTTTTAAACCCGATTTCAGCAAAATTACGGCAGAGACTTTTCTTATGGCACTGGGTCAGGCTTTTTTCTCTTTAAGCATTGGAATGGGTACTCTTATTACTTATGGTTCGTACATTCAGAAAAAGGATAACCTTGCTACAACAGCATTGTCAGTTGTTGCAACCGATACATTAGTTGCTGTATTGGCGGGTATTGCGATATTTCCTGCTGTTTTTGCATTTGGTATTCCCACAGGTTCTGGTCCCGGACTTGCATTTATCACATTACCCAATATTTTCGAACAAATGCCCGGTGGAACAATATTTTCTGTGATGTTTTTTCTTTTACTTGGAGTTGCTGCTTTAACTTCTACCATATCGGTGCTTGAGGTAATTGTTGCTTTCTTTGTTGAAGAACTAAAAATGAAAAGGAGGGCAGCAACCTGGTTGGCAACGTTGTCAGTTTCGGTTTTGGGAGTATTTTGTGTACTCTCTACAAGTACAATGGCCGATAATAAAATTCTAGGGAAAACTGTTTTCGAGTTAATGGAATATACAACTGCAAATGTCCTGCTACCGATAGGTGGTTTATTTATTGTGATTTTTGTTGCCTGGTTTTTTGGCCGCGATAAAGCAAAGGAAGAATTATCGAATAACGGAACGTTAAAAGCACGTTACGTCCCGTTGTTTTTGTTTATTATAAAATTTGTTGCACCACTTGCAATTGCATTTGTGTTCCTGCAGGGAGTTGGTTTAATAAATCTGAAGTAATATATTAAATCTGAAGTAATATACTTTAGCCGGATTTATCCGGCTTTTTTGTTTGTGGAATATCAGTTAGTTTGATTTTTATTAAATTTGAATAATTTGATGATTAATCCGGCTAACTTCAATTAGAACAAGCCCATGAGCAAAAAAATCCGGTATTTTTGGGAAAACTATAATAACTTTTCGAAGAGCGACAGAAATGCAATTCTTATTCTGGGTGTACTGATTTTGTTGTCAGTAATTGCAAATATTATTGTAAATAATATCCAACCTAAATCAAAATTCAATACTGCAGAATACGAACGGCTTCTCAGAAACCTGAATTTACAAAACAATAATTCCGGAAGTGGTAGTAAAACACTTTTTGTTTTTGATCCAAATACAATAATTCCCGAGATGCTCGATTCACTCGATTTGCCAGAAAACATTAAACGGAATATACTAAACTACAGAAAAGCAGGAGGGCGGTTTAATAATCCATCTCAATTGCGGAAAATTTACGGGATAAATGACAGTATTTTTGCAGCAATTGAGGAATACGTTGTAATATCTGAAAAATTAGATTCTGTGGATTCAAATCAGATTGTAAAACCCAAATCAATAAATGGAGTTTTTGATCCGAACATTGCTGATTTTAATCAATTGATCGATTTTGGATTTAACAGTTTTCAGGCTAATAATCTGATTAATTTCCGTTCAAAAGCAGGCGTTTTCAGAAGCAAAAACGACTTATTGAAAATTTATGGAATTGACTCAGTGTTTTTTAAATCGATCGAAAATTATATTCAGATTGAAGTTTTAGATGAATTAAAACCAATAAATGTTAATTCGGTTTTGGTTCATGTCGAATTAAATAGTGCCGATTCAACAAAATTGGTTCAACTAACTGGAATAGGGTCGGTATTTGCAAACCGCATACTAAAATACCGTGATTTGCTCGGGGGATTTTATTCAACCTCTCAACTACTCGAAGTTTATAATTTCCCGGTTGAAACTTTTCAAAAAATTGAAAAAAACATTTCAGCAGATACGATAACAATTAAGAAAATCAGGTTGAACTTTGCTGAATATCCAGAATTAATAAGACATCCGTATTTTAATAAAAAACAGGTTGAAGCAATTATAAAATTCAGAAACAAAAATGGTTCATTTCAAAACATAAATCAGTTAAACTCAAATGGACTAATTGATTCTGAAACTTTTTTAAAATTAAGACCATATTTAACCTGTCGTTAAATAAAATTAAATGGGGTATCCGATCATTACCCGTGATTTTCATTAATAATTTTTTCATATGATATTGGAGCCATTATTACTGCCTGTTCAACTAATCGTAAAAAGAGGAGTCCTCTACTCTTTGATGTCCTCCTATTATATCTAAA
>JBGSRA010000102.1:0-41080 GCA_041737765.1 Draconibacterium sp.
ATTAATCCTTCATTGATAAAATTCTTATTAAACCAACCGATAAGCTGGGCATGTTTTGATGTTTCAAACTGATGGGCAAGACCTAAAGCCAGCAAAGCATAAAACATCCCATAATAAATTCTGTTAACTGCCGAACGCAGCCTGTTATTCTCAATTAACAACTGAACATCCTGAATCGTTTCGCCCGCTTGTTCGAGGCGATATTTAATCAGGTTTATTCTGTCTGCGTCTTCAATGGTCATGCGTAAATTCCAGATTTTATTGCTTTTTGAAATACATGCTGCCTCCCTCTGATGGAGTTTAATTCCTTAACCGAAATGATGTGAACATCAAGTAAAATGTCGAATTTTAAATCAATATCGTAACATAAATCGAGTATCGAATTCTCGTCTTTTCCTGAATAATCATTATCTAAAACAATCAGTACATCGTAGTCCGAATACTTCTGAGAATCGCCACGTGCCTGAGAACCAAATAAAATCACATCTTTTACCGGGTTGCCATAGTTTTTAACCAGATGATTTTTTAATTCGCGTAATATTATTTTGCTGTCAATCTTCATTTTGTCAGATTTTTCATAAAAATACAAAAATAAATTGATTCAGGTTTGTGAGGCTGTTTTTGGTTTTACGTAGTTGTGATTACTCAAACATTTTGCGAAATACAAGCCACAATTCTCTGATAATAATTTATTTAAAACCCATTTTAAAACCGATTAATTTTTAAATTTGAAAATCAATCAAACTGAAATCATGAACACATTTCTTTTCCACAAAATTCTTAAATACGATAAAAATCAAAATATTCAAGTATTGCAGAAATACTCGCTTGAAGGGTATACATGCGTTATTGGCAATTGTAAAACAAGATGAAATATAATAATCGTGATTGAAAGAAAAACTGACATACAAAAATTTAATAAGTTATTAAAGACTAACTCAATTGTAATCTTAACTGGACCAAGAGGGATTGGGAAAACAACATTTGCAAAACAACTTAACCCAGATTATTACTTTTATTTAGACTTACCAGATGAATATGATAAATTCAGAAAAATACTTAAAACTTTAAAAGGTATAGTTGTTTTAGATGAAACTTCCAATAATTCAGATATCTTTTCCATAGTAAGACAAACGGTTGATAAAAGAGGAGATATTAAATTTGTTATAATAAGCTCTTCTATGGCCAATCTGTCAATGAATCTGGGGAACACTCTGATTGGCAGAGCAGCATATTATGAATTAGGTGGGTTGAAACTCAGTGACATTAAATTTGACGTAGAAAGCCAAATATTAAAAGGCAGTTTTCCTTATGCGTTTACTTCCGACCAAGAGACAAGTTTTAAATTTAGGACTGATTATTTAACAACATCAATTAATTTAAACCTTCAAAAATCGGGTTTGAATTTGTCACCTCATTTGATGCAAAAATTTTTATCTGAATTAGCTTTTTGCAGTGGCAAAATTTTAAATAAGTCTCATTTAGCAAATCTGCTATCCATTTCAAGAAGTACTATAGAAAACTATCTCAACTTTTTTGAACAATCTTTTTTAATTCGGTTAATTCCAAATATTAGTAATAATATAACCTCAAAACTGATATTTAGGGATTCGGGGATTTTAAATAGTTTATTGAACAATCAATCTGCAGAGCAATTAAATACAAGTACATATTTTTATCAGATTTGGGAAACCTACACCATTGAGACAATTGTTAATGAGTTTTCAGTGCAAAACCCAATGTTTTATGCGGATAAATCGGGAATAGAGATAGATTTAATCGTTGATATAAAGCAATCCAAATTTGGTTTTATATTTAGTAACTCAGGTACTTATAGAGCAAAAGAAAAAATTTCAGATTTGATTGTTGGATTAAAACTTCAAAAATTATTTGTAATAAATAATATAAATCGCTTCGAGAGAATTAATGATAGCATATTTATTACTCCTATAGAAAAGTTAAAAGCTTGTATAACTGAAGAAGAGCTACCGGAAGTAATAGCAGAAAAGGAGAAACATTTTGCAATCACAAAACCAAAAGTATTTATTTCTTACAGTCATAAAGATTCAGACTTTGTGCTTGAATTGAAAAAAAAATTAGAAACAAAGAATGTTGAAATTCACATAGATATTGAAAAACTAAAATACGGAGATAAAATCAAAGACTTTATTAGCAAAACTGTTAGAACCACAGATTATACAATACAAGTAATATCAATGAATAGCTTGAGGTCACCATATGTCATGGTTGAATATTTGGAAACACAACTATATCAGAAAGTAGAGGGAGAAAAAAAGTACATCCCTATTTTTATTGACTCAAGCATTTTTGAGAACAATACATATATTGAATTAGCAGATGATATACAGATTGAGATTAATGGAGTAAATGAATATATTACGAAGGCAATCGAAAGAAATTTACAAATCACGCCATATAACACTAAAAGAGAAAGACTTATTGATTTACTAAATAATTTAGGTAAAGCTATGGATATTTTAAGAGAGTCATTAATTGGAGATTTTACAAAAACAGATAATTTAGAAAAGAATGTTGAGCAGATTGTTAAATCAATGAAATAACAAAAGCCCATGACATTTTGAATAAGTAATCGCAGGCGATGTGGTAATTACCAAGGTTTGTAGTCCGGTCAAACTGTGTAGAGGTTTGACCGGAAATTAGCCCACAATCCCCAACGATTTCATTCCGCTAACGTTACCCCTAGAAACAATACAACAACCAGTATAAATCAGTTAATTCTTATTGTTTTTCAAACCAATCCCCCAAAATTCTCCTATTCTCTCTTTTACCCTATTTCAATATAAAAAGATTGAAAATAAATATATATTTATTGAATATCAATAAATATATATTATATTTGCGACGTATAACAAAATCGTAAAATCATTATGAAAAGAATTTCAACAGTATTTCTTCAGGTAGTCATCTTGCTTATCGGCATTGTAGCACTTGCCATTTTGATATGGGTTCCTTTAACTGAGGGAAGAGCCACAAACTTAGACTTGTTAAGCATCTACACTGACCCGTTTATCTTGTATGGATATGCAGCATCCATCGCTTTTTTTGTTGCGTTGTACAAGGCGTTCAAATTACTTGGCTACATCGGGCACAATAAAGTATTCTCATCAAACTCTGTTAAGGCTTTAAAGAGTATAAAGTATTGTGCAATTGTACTAAGTATTTTAATTGTGGCGGCAGGGCTGTACATAAAGATATTCCATAGTAAAGAGGATGACCCTGCAGGTTTTCTTGCCATTTGTATCGTGACAACTTTTGCTTCTATCGTAGTTGCAACTGCTGCGGCAATATTTGAAAAATTATTGCAAAATGCAGTAGATATGAAATCTGAAAACGACTTAACCGTGTAAGCCATGCCAATAATCGTTAATCTTGATGTAATGATTACAAATTGAGAATTTGAAATGAATCAATTGAGTCTTATTTTTTTCGATAAATCGTTAAATGGCAATTTGCGGGTATTTGCCACATAAATTTAAAACAAAATACAGTATGTCAACAAAAACAGATTATGCATTTATTGCCCTGAACGTGATTTCGTGGATTATTTTTATCGGTTTATGCTTCGAGGCCGGAGCAATAATTTTCAATGCGTTTTTTACCTTGTTTTATAATCCCTTTGGCACGGGTAAATTATGGGATGTGATGAATTTAGCGGAATTGTACAACTACAATCAAAGCTGGTATGTTACAATCGTCTCACTCATTATTATCACGGCTGTGCTGAAGGCATTGATGTTTTACCTGATTGTGAAGATTTTTCACGACAAAAAATTCGACCTGTCGCATCCCTTCAACGAACCGGTACGAAAGTTTATCATCAACATTGCCTGGCTGGCTTTGGGCATCGGTTTTTTTTCGTTTTGGGGTGCAAAAGACACAGAGAATTTTGTGTTAGAGGGTGTAAACATGCCCGATATTCAGCATCTGAATTTGGGCGGGGCCGATGTGTGGCTGTTTATGGGTGTTGCACTTTTGGTGATTGGCCGGGTGTTTAAAAAGGGAATTGAAATTCAGAACGAAATCGATCTAACCGTGTAAGTCATGCCAATAATCGTAAATCTTGATGTGATGATGGCCAAACGGAAAATGTCGTTAAACGAGCTTTCCGAAAAAGTGGATTTAACACTTTCGAACCTTTCCATTTTAAAAACGGGAAAGGCAAAAGCCATCCGTTTTTCAACGCTCGAAGCCATCTGCAAAGTGCTGGAGTGCCAGCCCGCCGATATTTTGGAATACAGGGTAAAATGAGGGTGAAACATCAACAAACCGTTACAAACCAGGCGAATAAAAGACCCCATTTAAAGATTAGAGCCGTTTAAATAAATTGAATATCTTTGTAAAAAGATAAAAATATGAGAGCATTAGAATTTAAATCAAAGATAAAGAACAATCGAATTTTAATTCCGGCAAAGATACAAACAGAGCTAAAAGTAAAGCAGGATAAGGATGTTCGGGTAATTGTGCTAGTTGATGATTCTGATATATATGACGATTTGATTTTTCAACAGACAACACAAAGTCAATTTTTAAAGGGATACGCCGATACCGATTCAGTTTATGACAATTATTAATCATGGATAAATTGCATTTCGGCGACATCGTTCTACTAAAATTTCCATTTACAGACGGTACGACCTTTAAAAGGAGACCTGCTCTGATAATCAATGATTTTGAAGATGGTGACTTAATTGTATGCAGGATAACAAGTCAAATTTACAAAACAAAAAACGACATTTATATTGATGAATGGGAAAAATCAGGATTAAAATTACCATCAGTAATTCGCGTGCATAAGATAGCCACCCTGGAGAAAGACATGGTTGAATTGATTATGGGACACATTGAAAAACCAACCAAAGAAAAAGTAAGAAAGATTATTTCAAAACTGACTGATTTACAATAAACCGATTTTAATGATGCCGGGCAGATATTCCGTCTTATTGTTGCCGTTTACCTCTCCAAACAATACAAACTTCCGTTTGTACATGTAAAAATCAGGTAATTATCATGAATTACCGTAGTGCTGAAAATGCCACCCAGTTCGCATTCCACATCCAGAAACTGCTCGTTTGATTTGATAATCGAGTAAATATCATCACGATAAGTACCGTCAGTTTTAAAATATTTCTGCCGGTTTTTTTTGTAAGATTCGGTTTCAAAACTCCAGATGTATTTACCGGTCAGTTTACTGAAAGCCTGTAGTTTTCCGTTGGTTGTTCCAACATACAGAAGGGTTTCACTGTATGCATTATTTCCAAAAACCAGGAATTCCATGTTTGTTTTCCAGAATTCGGCGCCGGTTTTGGGGTCGGCAGCAATTAAAACCCGTTCGTCGGCCGAACCAATGTACAACACCGAGTCGCTGACACCGCTGTTTAACGCCCAGCCCCGGAAAAATGCCTTGTTCCAGTGACAAAAACCTTTTTCCTGGTCGAGTGCATAAAAATTATAGTCACGCGCTCCAATATAAACGAGGTCGTTAAAAACGGTTGGCGAACCATTTACATCGCCCGTTGGGAAATATTTATGCCCCACAGTTTTAAATTTCCAAACCAGTTTTCCTTTTAATAAATCGAGGGCATAAACAAATCCATCGAAAGAACCAAAAAACAGTTTGCCGTTTGAAATTGCCGGAGTGGTGTGAACTGCGTTTCCAGATTTAAATTTCCAGATTTCCTTCCCTTTTTTTGCATCGACGGCATAAAAATTACCGTTACCCGATCCAAAATAAAGTACATTGTTGAATAGCACCGGTGTTGAATGAAAATAGTCGGCAAAATCAACTTTCTTTTCTCCTTTGGTTTCGAATTTCCACAACGTTTTGCCAGTCAGTTTGTCGAGTTTGTAAATAGTTCCGTCCCCGCCGTTCAGGTAAAGATTATCACCGTCAATACAAACATTCGATCTGATTTCGCCATTGGATTTAAATCTCCATTTTTCTTTCCCCGATTCAATATCGATAGAATACAAAACACTGTCGGTGCCTCCAAAATAAACCGTGTTTTCGCTAATAACCGGCGAAGAGAAAATCGGTTTTGATGTTTTAAACTCCCACTTTGCTTTGGGAAGTTCATCAAAATCGGGATTTGCTAAAGAGTTGTTATTCTTAATACTTTGACTGGCTGACCAGTGAAAAATCAATGAAAACAAAAAACAGAAAGCTAAGCTGGGAAAAAGTTGAGTTGAGTAATATCTACTTTTATTATTCATAAATTCAAAGTTATTCAAATTTAATATGTTAACATTCAGCTCATTTTGCAGGGGGTACAACATTTTAGAAAGTTAAATATATTAGAAAAAATATGATTTTCGACTTTTAGATTCGACAAGGAGTAAAAGGTTTGTATAAGCAAAAAAGTTTCTTTTTTCGTTTAAAATAAGTATATTACGATAAAACAATGTGTTATGCAAAATTTGAATTACGGGGTGGTGGGAAATTGCAGGAGCGCTGCGTTGATTTCTGAAAGAGGGAGTATTGATTGGTTTTGCTTTCCTGATTTCGATTCGCCATCCATTTTCTCCAAAATTCTGGATGTTGAAAAAGGGGGTGAGTTTAGTTTTGAGGTTTCGGAAAAGTACTTTATTACTCAAAAATATCTGGAAAATACAAACATTCTTAGTACGCTTTTCACTTCTGATATGGGAAGTTTCGAAGTACTGGATTTTATGCCCCGTTATAAATTGAATGATACTGATTATTATTTGCCACCTGAAATTTACCGTTATATCAGGTTATTATCAGGGAAGCCAACTTTCAGGGTAAATTATAACCCGAAAATGAAATACGCCGAAAAGGAAGTCGTTCATGCTATCAAAAAACGGTTTATTAAATCCCACTCAGTAGATGATCCTTTGGATTGTGTTTATCTCTATTCAAGCATATCATCTGCTTTAATACTCGACAAAAAAGAAATTATACTTGAAAATGAACAGTTTATGCTTTTATCGCATAACCAAAAGTTAATCAATATTGATATTAACCGGGTGAGCCTTGAATATAACCGCACAAAAATATATTGGCTTAACTGGACTAACCGTTCTAAAAAATTTACATTACATAACGCCATCATCAACCGGAGTATGCTGGTTTTAAAGCTGATGTCGTTTCACCCAACCGGAGCGGTACTGGCGGCTTTAACAACCAGTATTCCTGAAACCATTGGAGAAGTCAGGAACTGGGATTATCGTTTCTGCTGGCTTCGCGATGCTTCCATGTCGATTGAAACACTGATGGATATGGGACATTACGGGGCAGCGCGCCGGTTTTTGGTTTTCATAAAAGGAATCCTGAAATCGAAGCAGGATAAATTTCAGATTATGTATGGCATCAGGGGCGAACGCATTTTGCATGAAGAAGAGCTGTCGCATTTGGCCGGATACGAAAATTCGAAACCGGTGAGGATTGGAAACGCGGCTTATTTCCAGAAACAAAACGATGTGTATGGATACCTGATGAATGTAATTTACCAGTATTATAAATTCTTTCCCGGTACGCTCGATGAAATTGAAGTAATATGGGAAGTGGTGCGAAATATTATAAGGGCAATAATTGCTGAATGGGAAAATCCGGACAAAGGAATCTGGGAAATTCGTTACTCCGACAAACATTTCGTTTTCTCGAAAGTGATGTGCTGGGTTACACTCGACCGGGGTATTAAAATTGCCCAATTGTTGAATATGAAGGAATATGCAAAATCATGGAAAAAAGAGGCCGACCGGATTAAAAAGGACGTTTTGGAAAATGGCTGGAACGAACAAATGCAAAGTTTTACGCAAACTTACCACGAAAAAGATTTGGATGCCTCGCTTTTGCTGATGGAAGAATATGGTTTTATTTCGGGTACTGACGATCGTTACAGGAAAACAGTTCAGGCCATAAAAAAAGAGCTTTTTTACAAAGGTTTAATGTACCGTTATCTGAATGCCGATGATTTTGGACGATTATCGTCTTCCTTCACCATCTGTACTTTCTGGCTGATACGCGGACTTTTTGTAACTGGCGAAACTGATGAAGCAAAAGAAATTTTCGACAGAATTGTGGGTTACTCCAACCACCTGGGATTATTCAGCGAAGATCTGGACTTTGAAACCAAAAGGCAACTGGGGAATTTTCCGCAGGCATACTCTCATCTGGCACTGATAAATACAGCAACCCTGTTTTCAGAAGAGCGGCATTTGTCGAAGTTTATTCGGCCTTAACCTGAAAGTTATTATTATGATTCAGCCGTACCTTTGCAAAACAGTCGGGGTAACTGGTCTGAATAAAATCGATGACTTTCTCGCGGACTTCGGTGCGCAAATCCCAGTTTTTAGATGCATCGCTGCTACTAACCAAAATTCGCATTTCTATATACAACTCGTTTGTATTTGTAATCTGAACATTGAAAACGCGGCCATCCCAATTTGGATTGTCTTTCAATATTTGGGGCACAAAATCGCGTATCGCCTGCACAGGTAAGTCGTAGCCTACATAAAAGAAGACTGTCCCCATAATGTCGGCGCTCGATCTGGTCCAATTTTGAAAAGGTTTATCCAGAAAATAAGTAACCGGAAGCATCATCCGGCGCTCGTCCCAGATTTTCACTACAACATAAGTAAGTGTAATTTCTTCAATCCTTCCCCATTCGCCTTCAACAATTACCACATCATCGAGACTGATCGGCTGAGTGATGGCTATCTGAATACCGGCCAGGAACATCCCGATACTTTTTTGTGCGGCAAAACCAATAATAATCCCCGCGATACCAGCCGATGTAAGCAAACTTTTCCCGATAATTCGTGCTCCGTCGAAAGTCATTAATACGGCTGCGATTGTAACAATAACTATTACTGTATCAGCGATATTTTCGAAAATGGTAAGTTGTGTAAGTTTTTTCCTGGCATTCAGATTATCGGAAGTATTAATATTGAGCTTTTTATGCAAAAAGTATTTACCCAATTTTACAGCATTTATCAGTATCCAACCCACCGATAGTATCAGTACAATATTGTTGGCATGAATTAAATATTTGAAAAAAATCAGATCTTTCAGAAATAAATGGGCAAATGATTTTATCATTATCCACACCAGAAGCCAAAGAAACGGGATTTTAAAAGTGTCAAGCACAAAATCATCCCACTTATTATCTGTCTTTTGGGTGTATATTCTTAATCGTTTATAAATGAACAGATAAACAAAAAGAAAAACGATAATTACAACAACCAT
The DNA here is from genome assembly GCA_041737765.1 of Draconibacterium sp. Lineage (GTDB taxonomy): Bacteria > Bacteroidota > Bacteroidia > Bacteroidales > Prolixibacteraceae > Draconibacterium. Next base: position 9,248 of record JBGSRA010000102.1, read on the forward strand.
CAGGAATATGGCTGTATAATTTATAGGATTGTTGGTATTAGCCATGGTTTTTATTTTTATTTTTTTCAGACATTATTCCGGAAAGGAATTTTACTGTATCTGTTTGCGACAGACTAAATCTTGCTTGATCCGAAATAGAACCTACTTTTATGGTTATAGATTCAGGCGGTAAAGCACGAAACATATCTTCATCAGTAATATCGTCACCCATTGCCATAATAAAGTCATATTTATCAGCACTCATCAACCGTGTAGCTTCATTCCCTTTATCCACGCCCACCATTTTTAATTCAATTATTTTATTTCCACGCATAATCTGAAGGTTTAATCGTGTACAGGGATTCATTAACGCATTCACCAGTTGTTGTTTTCTTAGTTCAGCCAACCATCTATCGCAGTTCCGGTAATGCCATGTTATAGAGGATTTTTTCATTTCTATTCTCGAGCCGGGCGTTTTATCAGTGGTTTTCTGAAGAATATCTAAAATCTCATCATCAACCGGGAAATTAGTTCTTATATTTTCGTGCCATTTACCATGTTCTTTAAAAAATGCCCCATGTTCTGCTGCCAGATTTAAATCAAGTTTGCTAAACCACTTGTCAAGAAATTCAGCATCACGGCCACTGCTGATTACCAGGTGGTTTCGTTTGTCATCAGCCAAATGTTTCAGAGTTTCTATCAATTGCTTATCAGGAATAGCCAATTCCGGGTTTTTTACAAATGGAACAAGTGTTCCATCGTAATCTAAAATAATCAGCCTTTTGGTCGCTTTTTTATACAGTTTCCGAATTTCCTTTAGTGAATCAGCGCCTATTATTTTATTCTGAAGTAAAATATTGATTTCTTTTATTGAAGCCAATTCAGTAGTAAAATCGTGTGCCCACTTGTTTACTGTTTGATTTGAAAGAGTTTTGCGCATCTTTTCCATCCGCATTATTTTCTCTTCTTCCGGCATTTTCAGGGCCTCTAACAGAGCTTCTTCAACTTCATCAATATTATTGGGGTTAATAATTATGGCTTGTTTCAATTCAGACGCCGCACCTGCCATCTCACTTAAAATTAACATTCCCGGTTCATCGCGTTTTACGGCTATGTATTCTTTTGCAACGAGGTTCATTCCGTCGCGCAAAGGCGTTACCAATGCAAAATTTGCAATATGATATAATGCCATCAATTCTTCGAATGGAAATCCGCGATAAAAATAATAAACAGGGCTCCAGTCAAGCGATGAGTATAATCCGTTTAGAAATCCAATCATTTCATCTATTTTGGTTTTCAGTTCGGCATACCTGTCCACACCATCTCTCGATGGAACAACTACCATCACCAACGAAACTTCACCTCTGTATTCAGGATTATTTTCAAGAAACTGGGCAAAACCTTTCAGCCTGTGAATGATGCCTTTACTGTAATCGAGCCGGTCAACCGAAAGTACAAGTTTATGGTTGCCAAAGTTTTGTCTGAATTGATTGGCCATTTTCTGTACTGTTTTATCCAGAATTGCATCGTGGTGCAGGTCGTAATTAATCCCCATCGGGAATGCGTCAACATGTATTACCCTGTCATTATAATGAATCTCGTCCAAATCGCTGTCGAGCCCAAGAACACGATAGGCTGCACTAATAAAATGCCGCATATAATCGTGTGTATGAAAGCCAATCAGGTCAGCGCCAAGCAGTCCTTTTAAAATTTCAGCACGCTCGGGCAAAACGCGAAACAGTTCGTAAGAAGGAAAAGGGATGTGGTGAAAATACCCGATACTGATTCCTTCAACTTTCTCCCGGAGCATTGCCGGCAAAAGCATTAACTGGTAATCCTGAATCCAAACCATGTCACCAGGTTTAAGAATTTTAACTGCTTCATCGCAAAACAGCCGGTTAACCTCCTGATACGATTGCCAGAATTTTGATTCGTATTGAATATAGGTATAGAAATAATGGCAAAGTGGCCAAATCATGCTGTTGCTATAACCTTCGTAATAGTCATGTATCTGTTCTTCAGAGAGAAAAACAGGATAAAAATTCTCTGGGATTAAGCCCGTGCGAATCTTTTCCTTTTCCTCCTTGTTATTCGAAAAAATTCCGGGCCAGCCAATCCATTTCCTTTCATTAAAATCCTTCAGCGAACCTAGTCCGGTGGCAAGTCCACCCTCGCTGCGTTCATATACGTATTCATTATCAGTTTTGCTAACTTTTAGCGGTAACCGATTCGAAATAATATAGAGTGCCATTTTTAATTATTTTGAACGACAGGAATGGACAATTTTGCCAATAGTAAAAACATTTGTTCCTGTTCGTTTTTGTGTAATACCGTAAATTACACAAAAAAAACTGCTTTCCGGTTATAACTTGTTACAAAAGCAGCAGCATTTGATTTTAAAAACACATATTAATTTTGAAAATTCATCAAAATCAGGATATTTATTAAGCGGAGATATTCAATTCTGTTTCTCCTTTTTTCAAATCGAAACAGATAAAAGTCTCCTTGTTTTTTGAATAAAAGGTATCCGTTTTTAAATCGCTAACACTTTTAACCTGTTGAAGTGATGCGCTGTTTTTTATTGAAATCGTTTTTACTGATATATTCAGTTTAACAGTAAACTCAGGTGCTGCAAACGGCGCCTTCAGTTTAACAATTTTATCATTAACGGTAATTTTTGTTAATTCTTTGGCTGCCCAGTACCTCGAAATTTCGCTCAGTTTCATCCAAATCAGGTGGTTGTATTTCTGGTCGAGCCGGTGTTTTATTTCTTTCAGAATGTTGAACCCGAGTTTTTCGCCATTGTAATAAATGCCTGGCCAGTGACAAACCATAATTGCAGGTTCACCACTTTCAATAACATCTACCATTCGTCCGGTTTGCAAATCGGCAGTAATAAATTTGTTTATATCCCCGGGTTCAAGTCCGTCCCAGCCGCCAAACCAGTCGCCTGTACAACCGAGGATTGAAACCACACATTTCGGGTCGTTGCCATCTAAATCCGAAGGAAAACGTACCTGTGGTGCAACACTTTTTCCTTTTTCGGTAAATAAATCGCGGAAGTAGTGGGGAATTTCAGCGCCGTAAACATCGCGCACCGCCTGCAAAGTTCCCAGAGCAAGGTTGTCCTGGTTTCGGCCACCATAACCGCCGGGAGTAGTTAATCCTTCGCAATACAACCCAGCCTCTTTTAAAATATTAAGAGCATATGCCTGGTAGGCAGCAAGTTCATCGGCGCTTTTATTTTGGCTCCATTCCCAGTTCTCCATAAATTCAGGAGTTGCGTTTGGATAAGGTTTTCCGGTTTTTATATCGATAACACGGGTGTGGCTCACCATTTCGGGATGAATATCCCAGTTGGGAACAATCACATCGCGAACCAGTTTCAGACTGTCTCCCAGTTCGCGTTTGGTCCAGCCCGGAATAAAGCGGTTTACCCAGCCGGTACAGGCAGGGTAGGGAACAATGCTGTATTTTCCTTTCACCCCGTTTTCGGCGCTCCACTCACCAAACTCACGCACAAAACTGTCGGGAATTTCGCGGGGAAGTTTTCGCCAGTCCTGTTTGTAATTTTCAGGAAAAACCTCTGCAAACTGTGGAATTCCAAAGTGTGCCATATTTACAAGCGTTGTTGAATCGTCGATAATTAAACTTACCGGAACCCGGTTTCGTGGGTTTACCACTTCAGCATTCATCAATTTATTGGATGAGAATGCCAGATTTGGTGAAATTGAAACTGCTGCAGCGCCTGTGGCTGTGGTTTTTAGAAAGTTACGCCGGTTGTAGTTCATAACAAATCATTTTTAAAAAGAATGAAGATAGTAAAAAAGAGGTTTCAAACATTGCAAGTTAAGTTGCAGCATAGTACTAAATATCTTGCTTTCTTTGTTTTTAGCGGGCAGAACTATTTTTGCGATTATTTTTAAATCAGCGTATAAAATTTATCTTTGCCAGCTTTTAACATCATATTATATAAATGAAATTATTCGAAGGACACTCTTTTCATATCCCCGTTCTCGGAGTTGGTTATTCTGTTGACACACCTATAAACGTTGCACCTTATGGCATTTCATCGGTTATTTCGCTGGTTGACGATTCTACCATCGAAAAAATGCGCGAATTTTACAGCAACAAATTCGATATTCCGTTTAAAAAAATTACAAAGGATGTTGAAGATTTCAGGGCGATAAGAATTGCATCGTACCTCGATATGGTGGATGAAATTGTGAAAAGGAAAGTGGCCGAATTAAAAAACAGTTTTTCTCATGCCGGAGGCGAATTTGAAAAATATGTGAACATGTTACCCGATTCTTCAACTTTAAAGGAAAAATTTAATCTGGCACAAAAAAGCCGGCAGGCTGCTGATGATTTAAAGAAATGGATTGACGAAAAATTACATGTTGGTTCGATTGATGTAAACATCATGACCAAACTCGACAAGGTTAATTATAAAGATGGAGTTGAACTTTCGGTGGAACATAACGATGCACATGCTGCTTTGCGTGGTTTTGCCAACAGTAACCTCACATCGTCGCTGGTGCTTTCAGCCGGCATGAGCCCGCGATTGTACAGTTACATCGAAAATTTCAAGGATTTTTTCCCCGATGAAAACGGATTCATTAAAAAGAAAATTATTTTAAAAGTAAGTGATTACCGTTCGGCATTGATTCAGGGTAAAATATTTGCCGGAAAAGGGTTGTGGGTTTCGGAATACAGAATTGAATCTGGAGTGAACTGCGGTGGACATTGTTTTCCAACCAACGGTATTTTGTTTGGGCCAATTTTGGAAGAATTCAAAAAAAACCGTGACCTGCTTTTCGATACCTGTATTGAAATGTACAAAACCGCACTTCATAAAAAGCAAATTAACCAACCCGCAGAAACCCCTGAATTGAAGGTGACTGCGCAGGGTGGAGTGGGAACAACCGAGGAACATGAATTTTTGCTTAACTATTACGGAATGGACAGTGTTGGCTGGGCTACCCCGTTTATGCTGGTTCCCGAAGTTATCAGTATTGATACCGAAACTTTGGATATTCTGGCCAAAGCAAAAGAAGATGATTTGGTTTACAGCGGTTTGTCTCCGCTTGGCGTTCCGTTTAATACGGTAAAAGGGGTTTCGATGAGTTTACATAAAATGGAGCTGGCAAAAAGCGGAAAGCCCGGATACAGTTGTACAAAAGGATTTTTGAAATACAATACTGAATATACCGAGAAACCAATTTGTACTTCATCGAGACAGTATCAGAATATTAAACTGAATGAACTGGCTGAAATGAACCTGCCTGAAACGGAATATAAAAATGCTTACGAAAAGATTATTGAAAGGGAATGTTTGTGCAACGGATTAAGTACATCGGCACTCGAATCGAAAAATATTCCGGTAAAACCAATTGAAAAAGTTACAGCCTGTCCCGGACCAAATCTGGCCTGGTTTTCAAAAGTTTCGACACTGAAAGAGATGGTTGACCATATTTACGGACGAATGAACCTGCTCGATAACCGTCACCGCCCGCACATGTTTTTAAAAGAACTAAACATGTACCTCGATATTTTTAAAGAGCGAATGGATAATTTCATGAAAAACCAGGAGGACTCAAAAGAATTGAAGCAATTGCAGTCGTTTCAGCAGAATCTGATTGAGGGTATCAATTATTATCAGTCGCTTTTTGCCGAAAAGAAAAAGGAAGTAATCGAGGATTTGGAAAATATGCTTAACAAATACCCTGTACTCAAAGATTTCAAATTGTAACAGTTTAAAGGACAATTCAATTTATTTTAATCGGTTTTGAAATCGTTAAACAAGGTTGAAAAAGAGAAGTTTTGGGGGAAAACATTTTATTTTTCAATATCGGTCAACAGTTGTAAAGCTTTGTCGCGTAGCGGTTTCTGACGTTTTCGCCAGATGAGGTATCCAATAAAGAATCCAACAATATTTAATAGAATATATCCCGAAAAAACTATCAGTAAACGCATCGTCAGATCCGGATGTGGAATTCCTTTTTGAATGGTTAAACTGGCTGCAACACTTATCAGGGAAACCGGAATAATGATCAGATAAGTTTTAAGTTGCCATAGTTTATAGCGTTTTGCAGCATTTCGCAACATTTCAATGGTTGGGATTCCATAATCAACCGATTTGTAATCAAATTGGAAACTCTTGAAAAGAAATCCGAAAGCCAAAAATCCAAGCGAGAAAAATATGAATCCGATTTGATCAATCAAAGGATTATCGATAATAATACCAAAAATGGCCAAAACGAAGTAAAATGGTGCCAGAACCCACATTAAAATTGTAAAATTACTGGTCATTTTCAGGTTGCGTGAATCTTCCTTTTCAAGACCTTTTACAAGTTGATCCAGATCGAAATTGGTTTTATTGTTTTGATTTGCTTCCATGACTATTGTTTTAAATTGTTTAACTGGTGTTTTAAATGTTCTTTAATCCGATGAATTTTAACTTTCACATTGGGCTCGGTCAGACCAATTACTTCGGCAATTTCGTGCATCGACAATCCTTCAAGTACCATAGTTATCAGTGCTTTATCGATGATTGAAAGCAGGTTGAGCTGTGTCTCAAGTTCCTCCAGATTCGATTCTGTTCTCTGTTTTTGTTCCAGTTCATCATCGTCGAGTAAAATACTAATACTTTGAGGCATTTGATCGATATTCAGGTTCATGTTGCGGTAGGATTTGCCGGCAAAAGTCAACGAAGTATTTACAGCAATCCGGTAAATCCATGTGCTTATTGATGATTCACCTCTGAACTTATCGAGACTTTTCCAGATGTTCACCAGAATCTCCTGGTACATGTCTTTCCTGTCTTCTGTATTTTTGCTGTAAAAGCTGCAAATTCTACTGATTCGGTTACCGTTTTCCTCAACAATTTGCCTGAATCGTAATTCTTTCGAGTTCTCCATTAATTTGTTCGTTTGCATACTTAGTCAGGTCAATGTTGTATTGGTTACATTTTTTTAGAGATAAAAGTGAAAGAGATTTATTGAGATTTATAGAGACTTATTGAGATTTATTGAGATTTTCACGAATAATCGCCATCTGTAACAATCAGTCGCCATAAATCACTTTTTCAATCATCCTTATTTTCCTATCCTCCAGCGGCGTGGATTTGTTTTTTCGTTGAAAATGCCATGGCTTACAAATTTTACATCTTCGATAGAATAGAATGCATTTGGATTGTAGGTTTTTATTTGTTCGGCCATTTTTGGTAGTTCGGTACGTTTAATAATGCTGTAAATGATACTCACTTTTTCAGTACCACCCTGTGCATCCTGGTGGGTGATTCCGTAACCGGCAGCTATCAGCTTTTCAATCAGTGTGTCGGCAGGTTTGCGGGTGATGATTTGGATTTTTATGATTCCCATGGCCAGCTTTTCCTCTATTTTTAATCCGATATAGTTACCCGTAGCAAAACCGGCAGCATAAGCAAAATAGCAAACCCAGTTATCAAGATTTTCAAAAATTCGTGAAATGGCAAGCAGCCAAACAAGTACTTCGAAAAAACCAAGTAACGGCGCCCAAAATTTCTGACCCTTTGAGATCATTACAATTCGCACTGTGCCAATGGTTTGGTCGATAATTCGCGCTGAAAAAATTAGAAAGGGGAGAATGAAATAGGTAAATACCGGCCCGTCCATAATTGTTGAAAATACTGACATTTTATTTTTTCGTTAAAATTACAAAATAGAATGGCCAAACAATTACAAATAATATTGAAACTTAAAACACAAAAATCAGAACTCTGATGTAAAATGAAACCTGATTTTCTTGAATTCGTCCTGTGCCATTTGAAGTATAAACGCTGAGTCGGCCATAAAAACATCGCGCCCCAGTTTATCTTTCGCCATTTTCTGGTGTTTTCGCTTTTTAAACTCAGTAAGTTCCTTAACATCATCCGATTCAATCCAGCAGGCCTTGTACATCGATATTGGTTCAAAACGACATTTGGCGTTGTATTCGTGCTCCAACCGAAACTGAATAACTTCGAACTGAAGCTGCCCAACGGTACCAATTATTTTACGCCCGTTAAACTGACTGGTAAAAAGTTGTGCAACTCCTTCGTCCATCAACTGGTCAACACCTTTTGCCAGTTGTTTCGATTTCATGGGGTCGGCGTTTTCAACAAACCGGAACATTTCAGGTGAGAAACTGGGCAATCCTTTGAAATTGATTTCCTCACCCTCTGTAAGTGTATCGCCAATAATAAAGTTACCTGTGTCGGGTACACCAATAATATCGCCCGGAAAAGCCTCTTCCACAATTTCCTTCTGCGATGCCATAAACGCAGTTGGGCTCGAAATACGAAATGTTTTGCCCAGCCTGATGTTTTTATACATTTTGTTACGCTCGAATCTTCCGGAACATATTTTTACAAAGGCAATCCGACTGCGGTGGTTGGGATCGATGTTGGCATGGATTTTAAAGACAAAGCCAGTAAATCCAACCTCTTCAGGATTTATTTGGCGTTCTTCACTAAAACTGGGTCGTGGCGAAGGGGCAATTTTTAAAAACGCATCGAGCAACTCCTGAACTCCAAAATTGTACAACGCACTCCCAAAAAATACAGGAGCCAAATCGCCTGCGAGATACTGATTAATATCGAATTCATGATAAACACCTTCCGTCAGTTCCAGCTCATCGCGCAAAACTTTTGCGTCTGTACCTATATAATCTTCAAGAAGTGGGTCGTGAATATCTTCAAACCTGATTCGCTCTTCAATAGCCTGAATATCAGGTTTAAATAGTTTAAGGCTTTTGTTGAAAATGTTGTAAACACCTTTAAATTCGGGACCGTTGTTGATGGGCCAGCTCAACGGTCGAACTTTAATTTTAAGTTGTCTTTCAATTTCGTCCATCAGTGAAAAAGGATCCTGTGCCGGGCGGTCCATTTTATTTACAAAAACGATAACGGGAGTTTTGCGCATCCGGCAAACATTCATCAGTTTTTCAGTTTGTGGCTCAACACCTTTGGCAGCATCAATTACAATAATTACGCTGTCAACGGCAGTTAATGTTCTGAAAGTATCTTCCTGAAAATCCTGGTGACCGGGAGTATCGAGAATATTAACCTTGTACCCGTCGTATTCGAAACCCATAACCGAAGTGGCTACTGAAATACCGCGCTGACGCTCGATTTCCATAAAATCGGAAGTGGCGCCTTTTTTAATTTTGTTGCTTTTTACCGCACCCGCAACACGAATAGCACCACCAAAAAGCAGTAATTTTTCTGTTAAAGTGGTTTTTCCTGCATCGGGGTGACTTACAATACCAAAAGTCCGCCTGCGTTGTATTTCTTCCAGATATGTCATTTTCGAATCTGTTTATTTTGAGGGCGCAAAAATAGGGAAAGAAGTCGGAAAAGTTCAGCGTTTCGGGTTTAAAGTTTAAGGTTCAAGGTTAAAAGAATTTCTTAAATGAATAAGGAGTGATTGGTTATAGTGTTTATCTCCTAATAAAAAGACTCTTCTAATTCTCTTGTTTTTTAAATGAAGACTAAGAATTTGATTGCCAAATTGTTCCCTGTATTTTATAGCTTTTATTTCGTCGGAATTCAACTCTTTTTTATGCGTTAACCGAAGCAATGCCAATAAAATAAATATCGAACTGATACAAATAATAACCCAGATGTAGGATTTAAAATTAAATTGAATTCCGTGTGAGAAAATAAATAACAAGCTGGTTATCACATTTAATGACAAAATCAACTTAATCATAAGAAATTGGATCCTTGAATTATCAGAAATCAAAATCTTTTCTTCATGAATGCTAATGTTGCCGAATTTGGTTTTGTAAGTTTGGTTCATGATAATGAGAAGCTTTTTTTATTAAACGAAAAGTTTGATTATTCAGGCAATGGTAGCTGGAAATTTCCGGCAATAATTCCACGAATTGTCAAATCTTCATCGAGATTTTCCCATCGCAAGGCATGTCCGTTTAATCGAAGTGATACTTCTTTTAACTGATCATCTGTAGCTTTCGATAATATTCTGAATCTGTCGGCAGGAAAACTAATAGTTCTTCCATCAGTAAGTTCGATAAAAATTATCCTTCCTTTGGCGCAAACATCCAGCGCAATTGGTTCTGCAATAAAAATCGGTTCAACGTACATGATATTCGTTAAATTTTAAAAGTAAAAAATCTCTGTTTTCAAATATCAGTTTTTTAATTTGTTTTACAATGTGAGGTATTAAACCATTGTTCCCTGCCAGTTAAAATTTTCAGAATATATCATTTCTATCAAATCCTTTTCAATTATTCCTCATTTTTCAAACGAAAATTTATTGAATGGATTTCCATCTATCTCCATCAATTTCAATCAATCCCCACCAATCTCAATTCTTCATTTCTTTGACTTCCTCAAAACATCCGAAATATAATTCCAGTATTCTTCGTGAAAACGGACGCTTTTCTTCCCAATAATGTCGTTGTAACTCTGTGGCTCGTCATCGGGATTAAATTTGCGAACACCCAGATCTTCGTATAAACCGGGTACTTCGGGATGAAACTGAACCGCAAAAACATTTGCGTATTTTTTATGCGCCAGTCCTTCAATAATCTTTCCATCGGGCGAGAGAGCGGTAACTTCCAATCCTTTCCCTATTTTTTCGACTGCCTGATGGTGACTGCTGTAAACGCGGGGTTTAAAAGCTTTCGAAACATTTACTGCAACGCCAAAAAAACCATGGTTGGTAAACTGAATGGTATGAAGGTTTATTCCCATAAGCAAAGTATCTTTTACAATTTCCTGCCAGTAATTCCTGTGCAGGTTGGTTCGGCCAATTTCAAGTGTTTTTTCAGGAGTGGTTGCCCCGTAAATTTCAGCCGGAATATCCTGAATTAAGGTACCACCGGTGGCAACATTCATGGTTTGCATGCCAAGGCAAAATCCGGTTACCAGGTATTTTGGTTTTTCCTTTAAAAATGGTTCAAAATCTTCGTTCCAGTATCCGCCCAAAAGGTGAAAAAGAAAAGTTGTTTCGAAATAATGACGTCCGGGATCGGTTATCACCGAAAGTGTGTTTTCCTCGCCATAAACACCCGGAGGAATATCGGGGCCGCCAAAAAAGAAAACACCAATTGAATTGTCGAATACCTTTTTCAGGTCGGCAGTACAGTCGTTTTGCTGAAAAAGATTTTTTTCGTTGAGTTCACCTTTTATTTCGTGCAAAAAGAAATTTTCGAGGTGATTTTCTTCAATGTAAAGTTTTGTCTCATTAAAATCATAACCCTGACCATCGTAGTACACACCAACAAATTTGTCTTTTTTAAGATTTACATTAAGCAGTTCGGCATTTACAAGGAATTGTATGGTTTTCAGGTTATTGACAGTAGGATTGGTTAGAATGATATACTTTTTCTTCGTATTAAAATCGGTATTGAAAAAATCCTGAGCAGAAACTGCAAAAAACAGGGAGATTGCGAAAACAGAAAGAACCAGGTGTTTCATAACTTTTTTATTTAAGTGAACCAAATATAACACAATATGAATTTCTGAAAACGGTTTGAATTGAATTTTGAATTGTTTTTGCCACAAAGTCACTAAGACACTAAGAATCACCAGGAAATACTTAGTGTAACTTTGTGTTCCCATAGCTATCGGAATTGTTTCTTCGTCGCTAATTTTTTATTTTCAATGTGAATCAGCTTAGTACATTAACATCATTTTTAATCCAACTTCTTATCCAGGTCTCCCGACTCCAGACTTCGGACTCCCGACATTCTAAATTAACCGTCAAAATTTATACATTTGTTGAAATTCAAAAAAACAAGAAACTATGAAATTTAATTTTAAAACACAGTACCTTATTGCAGCAGCAGTTGTGGTAATTCTTTTACTTCTTTTTGGTGGTAAAATGTTCTTAATTATTCAGGCCGGCGAGCGGGGTGTTATTTTCAAACCATATACTTCCGGTTTAGATAAAGAGAATATATACAGCGAAGGATTCCACATTATTGCACCCTGGAATAATATGTATATTTATGATGTTCGCGAGCAGCAACGTGATGAGCCAATGGATGTTCTGGATAAAAACGGGTTGTCGATTAGTATGGATGTAACTGTTCGTTTTAATCCGGCATTTAGTAAAATCGGAAATTTGCACGAACAGTTTGGAGTTAATTTTATAAATGTATTGGTTGTCCCCGAAGTCCGTTCGTGTGTGCGCAAAGTGGCTGGACGTTACACCGCAGAGGAGATTTATTCGACAAAAAGGGCAGAAGTGGAACTATCGATAATTGAGGAAACTAAAAAAATACTGAGTGAAAATTATATCGAAATGAAAGCGTTGCTGATACGGTCAATCAATTTGCCGGCACAGATAAAAGGCGCAATTGAAAGTAAATTGCAGCAGGAACAGGAAGCTTTGGCTTACGAATTCAGGTTGCAAAAAGAGCAGTCGGAAGCAGAACGACGCAGGATTGAGGCAGAAGGTATAGCTGCATTTAACCGGATTATCAATGCAAGTTTAACCGATAAAATTATTCAGCAACGTGGAATAGAAGCCACAATTGATCTTGCCAAATCGCCAAATACAAAAGTTGTTGTTATTGGCAGCGGAAAAGATGGTTTACCGCTGATTTTGGGGAATAATTAGATTCAAAATATATTTTAAGCAGGCTGGTTTTACCGGCCTACTTTTTTTTGGACATTTTGCCATTAAAAGAAATTTGAATCTCAGAAAAATGATTAAAATTAAAAATCCATTCATAGAAATGGGCACCCGCCACGATTACAACTGTTTTGGTTGCTCACCTTTTAACGAAATCGGCTTGCAGCTAGAGTTCTGGGAAAACAATGATGAACTGGTGGCAAAATGGCAACCCCGGAAATCGCTGGAAGGTTGGAGTGATGTGGTTCACGGCGGAATTCAGGCGGCTTTGCTCGACGAACTTGCCGGATGGGTGGTACTGATAAAAATGAAAACTTCGGGAGTTACTTCTGCTTTAAATGTGAAGTACCTGAAACCAGTAAACATTTCGAAAGGTGAATTAACTGTAAAAGGAAAAATAGTTGCATCCGACCGCAAAACTGCGACAATCAAAGCAGCGCTTTACGATGGGGAAGGCGTGGAGTGTGCAACCGCCGAAATAATATATTACTGCTTACCCGAAAACATCGCAAGGGCCAAATACCATTATCCCGGTCATAAAGCATTTTATTATGAATGAACCCAATACAATAACTTACCGGCTGGTTTTTTAAGTTTGGGGTAATATAATATGGATTTATATTAGGCCATCGCGAACAGGCTTGTGTTTTGAACCTTACTCACTAGATTAGTTATTTGCGACGGTTTTTAAATTTTTCCTGATGTTGAAGTAATTCGTCTTCTTCTTCGTATTCATCGTAAATCGAAAGTCTTTTCTTCGAACTTTTGTCTTTAGCGATGGCACCTTTTTTCCCAAGACTAAAACTGTCATCAAAATCAGAATGATTTTTTTTCAAACTATTTTTCTTCATTTTAATGAATCAATAAAAAATGAAATTGGAATTTTAAACGATTTTAAAAATTTATAAAGTCGAAAAATAAATAATTTTTAAATATGTAGTATCACCCGATTAATTAATTTTGCTTCAGTTTTATCAAAATCCACATTTTCAGGTGCATTAAGCGGGTTTTTAGGCATAAAATCAAACAATTTCGGTATGAAAAACGAGGTTCAAAATAAGTAAATTCAATTTTCGTTATATTGCGGAACAGAAGGAACAAAATGCATCAGAACATAAACAAATCAATCATTTTACTTTTTCTAATGATTGTCGGATTTTTTGCAGAGGCACAGAACAATGCAAAATTGCAACAACAATTCGATAAAGCACTGAATTATTACAAATTGCTGGAATACGAAAGTGCCATTTCTGAAATTGACAAACTACTAAAAAAGAATCCGGAATTTGTAGATGCAACTCTTTTACTGGCAGATATTTATCACGATACCAAATCGACAGAACTTGAAATAAAAACCCTTGAAAATGCTCAGCAATATTCTCAGAATCCGTTAATTCTTTACCGGCTTGCAAAGGCAAATTATTCGATTGGTGAGTATGAAAAAGCGTTGGTTAACTTTGAGAAATATATAAAAACCAACGGCTTGTCTGAAGTCCGTAAATCAGAAGTAACACGAAGTATTGTTAATTGCAGGTTTGCGATTGATGCAGTAAAATCTCCGGTCGATTTTACTCCCGAACGATTGACCGAAAAAATCAATACCAAAAACGACGAATACTGGCCATCAGTTTCACTTGACGGAAGCAAACTGGTTTTTACACGTTTGCAAAACCCATTGTCGGGTTTGATGCAGGAAGATTTTTTTATTTCCGCATTCGATTCATCAGGCTGGGGTCAGTCGGCACCAATTTTAGAAATAAATACAAATGAAAACGAAGGAGCGCAGGCACTTTCGGCCGATGGACGATTGCTGTTTTTTACAGCTTGTAACCGCACTGACGGATTTGGTAGTTGCGATATTTATTATTCGGTTTATAACGGTAAAGTTTGGAGTAAGCCAAAAAACGCAGGGAATATTTTAAACAGCAGTAGTTGGGATGCCCAGCCGTCACTGTCATCGGATAACCGCTATCTGTATTTTTCGTCGAACCGTGCAGGTGGTAAAGGGAAAAAAGACATTTGGCGTGCAGAATTACTCGCAATCGTTGAAAATGGCAGTTTGCGTTGGAAAACTCCTGAAAATACAGGAGAAATTTTAAATACCGCAGGCGACGAAATTTCTCCTTTTATTCATCCCAACAATAAAAACTTTTATTTTGCTTCCGATTTTCACATTGGAATGGGAGGAATGGATTTGTTTGTTTCCGAAATTCAAAAGGATGGTAAGTTTTCTGAGCCAAAAAACCTCGGATTTCCAATTAATACCCACAAGGATGAACAGGGGTTAATTATTGGTTTTAACGGAAAAACAGCCTGGTTTGCATCAGAACGGGAGTCTGGTTTCGGATTGGACATTTTTACTTTTCAACTCCCGAAAGAATTACATACCGAGCCGGTTACGTATGTAAAAGCACGAATTACCGATGCAGAAACAGGTGCCGTTGTCCGCGCATTTGCAGAGTTAATCAATCTTTCATCCGATTCAGTTTTTCAGCGTTCGGAAAGAGCCGATGAAAACGGGGAAATCTTACTTTGCCTGCCGCTGAATGTCGATTATGCCTTTAACGTATCCGAACCCGATTATCTGTTTTATTCCCGTTCGTTTCAGTTAAAAGAATTGAAAACTCCTGAAACACCCGAAAAAATTGAAATCAGTTTAAATAAGGTAAAAATTGGTGCCGAAATGAATTTGTACAATATTTATTTCGAAACCGATTCGTTCAGGATTCTGTCTGATTCGGAACCGGAGCTGAGGAAATTGAAACAGTTTCTTAAAAACAATTCCCAACTTGAAGTTGAAATACAGGGACACACTGACAATTCAGGTAACCCCGGAAATAATCTGAAACTGTCGGAATTGCGGGCAAAATCTGTAGTGGAATACCTGATATTCAATGGTATAGATGTCAGTCGATTAAAATTTAAGGGTTTTGGAGAAAGCCAGCCGGTGGCTACCAACGAAACCGAAGACGGACGCAGATTAAACCGCCGTACAACAGTAAAAATTGGGAAATAAAAATTAGATGAAAAATGAAGGAAAAATTTTATTTTTATCACCGCATTTCAAGAATGCTTAATCATTAAATCAAGATCAATTTAAATAAAAATTACATACTAAACTTGTACATAAAACCATTAAAAATGACGCAAATTATTTGTTTTACATCCAGAGCTCAAAGAATCAGTAAAATGATTTTTACGTTGATTTTGTTATTCTCCTTATTCGAAATCAGTGCACAATCGAATAAAAAAGCTGAAGATTTACTGGCGAATGCAAAAATGCAGAAGGCGGCAAAAAACTATTCAGAAACAATTAAAACCTGTAATCAAATTTTGGCAGCAGAACCAGGTTTTAAAGATGCACATTTGCTTTTAGCTGATGTTTATAATATTATTGATTCAACTGATCTCGAAATAATTCATTTAAATAAAGCAGGCGAAATCGGACGGGAGTGGGATGTTGTTTTCAGGTTGGGCGAAGCTCATTACAAAAAGGGAAATTATTCTGAAGCTTTGCGGTACTATAATTTTTACAGTGATTATAAATATGTAACAGAAAAGCGTCAGTTTTTACTGGCTTGTAAAATGGCAAGTTGTAAATTTTCCATTTTTTCAATCAATAATCCCGATGTTAAATCCACAGCGAAAACAATAGAAGGAGTAAATTTATCAGGAGATGAATACTGGCCAACACCATCGGCTGATGGAAAAACACTTGTTTTTAAGAATCAAAACCTTAAAAATGATGATGAGCTATACACTGCAATTCCGGATTCGGAAATATGGAATATTACGAAGATGGTAAGTGATTCTGTGACTTTTGATAATGAAGGCACACAAAAACTTTCATCGGGTTCGCGAATATTGTTTTTTACCGCGTGTAACCGTGCTGATGGCGCCGGAGACTGCGATATATACCTGGCTAAATTTGAAAATGGTAAATGGGGAATGCCGGTCAATGCCGGTTTGACAGTCAATTCAAATAAATGGGATGGACAGCCAACATTTTTCGCTAAAAACCAAATCCTCATTTTTTCAAGCGAAAGAAGTGGAGGTAAAGGGAAAAAAGATATTTGGAAAGCTGAATTAACCGGGTTTACAGATGATGGCAAAGCACAATGGAAAGAACCGGTTAATCTGGGAAGTTTGATTAATACAACAGAAAACGAGATTTCTCCTTTAATTTACGAAAACAAACAAGTTCTATATTTTGCATCCGACGGACTTCCCGGGTTAGGAGGAATGGATTTATATTCGGCCGAAATAAGTAATTCCGGGAATATTGTAAATCTGAATAATCTTGGATATCCGATAAATACAAATTTGGACGACGATGGAATGGCATTAAACCACATCAGCGATACAACTTACTTTGCATCATCACGTCAAACAGAAAAAGGGAAGGAAATTTATGCTTTTAATCTCGACCGCGGAATAGCTGTAACGCCTGTTGCATATGTTAAGGCAAATGTCAAGGATATGAAAACCCAAAAGCCATTGGCAGTTTCGGTTAAATTGGAAAGTCAACCTTTTAGGTCGGGTAAACCACAGGAACAGGAAACTGACAAAAATGGTGAATCAATGTTTTGTCTTCAATTAAACAGAAATTATGCCTTTACTGTATCTGAACCGGGATACCTGTTTTTCTCGAGAATTATGAACCAGGGAAAAGCGAATTCGATTAATGATGCTTATCCTCTCGATATTTTACTTCAACCCATCGAAATTGGTGCCGAAGTTCAGTTGTACAATATTTATTTCGATACCGATTCTTTCAGAATTTTGCCACAATCAGGGGCCGAATTACAGAATTTGGTCACATTCCTTAAAAATAATGGCGAGTTGAAAATCGAAATCCAGGGACATACTGACAGTTCTGGTAACGCTGAAAACAACAAGCTACTTTCTGAACGAAGGGCAAAATCTGTTGTCGATTATTTAACCGAAAACGGGATAAAAATCGCGAGATTGAAATTTGGTGGTTATGGAGATAAAGTTCCGATTGCAACAAACGAAACTGCTGAAGGCCGCATGCTTAACCGCAGAACCACAATTAAAATACTTGAAAAGTAAAAAAGGTTTAAAGTTTAAACTGAAAATTTCAAAAAACATAATTCAAAATACATATTCATTTTGAATTTATAATTTTTCATTTTTCATTTATAATTTTTCATTTTTAATTGAAAAAAAATGGAACACGATTTACGCATTAATCACGACTCTGAAATACCAAAATACAAGCAGGTAGTTGAACTGCTTGTATCTGATATTGAGGCTGGTATTTTTAAAGTGGGGCAACGTATTCCATCGATAAACGAAACCAGCGAAGAGTTGTTGATTTCGCGCGATACTGTCGAGAAAGCATACGTGCATTTACGAAAAAAGGGAATACTTGCATCGGTTCGCGGAAAAGGTTACTATATCAATCAAATCAATGTTCAGAAAAAAATAAAGGTTGCTCTTATTTTAAATAAGCTGAGTAACTACAAGAGAAGTATTTATTATTCACTCTCAGAAACACTGGGAAATAAAGCAAGTGTCGATGTTTTTATTTATAATTACAGCATTGAGCAGTTTGAGGAGATTGTAAACAACCAGATAATTCATTACGATTTTTTTGTGATTTTACCTCATTTTAAGGACGACGAGGCAACCGGGGTAAGTATTATCAAGAAAATTCCAAAAAAGAAAGTATTGCTGATTGATAGAAACCTTGATTCGCTGAAAGATTACCCACTGGTTTACCAGGAATACGAAAAAGATATTCAGGCTGCACTTGGAAAAGGGATCGAATTGGTTCGGAAATATGAAAAGTTAAACCTAGTATTTCCGGTAAATCAATATTATTCAAGATACATTGTCCGTGGTTTTCAGATTTTTTGCCAGGTGAATCATTTCCAGTTTTCAATTATCGATCAATTGGATGAATCGCATGTAAAATGCGGCGAAGCATTTGTACTGATATCGGATGATGATTTGTACAGGTTTATAAAAATTTGCAGAAACAAGGGTTGGAAATTGGGGAAAGATGTTGGATTGGTGGCGTACAACGACAACCCGGTCAAAGAACTTTTGGAAGACGGGATAACAACCATTTCAACCAATCATGACGAAATTGGCCGCATTGCCGCACAAATGATTCTGACCAGTGATTTCAGGCGAATTAAAAGTCCGTTTGAGTTTATTAAAAGAAATTCGTTGTAGTGAAATGAAAGGATTTTAATAACGGTTCTTTTTACCTTCTATTTTGAAGTTCTACTTTCTCTTCCATCCTTGTGACAATCTTTACAAGCCACAAAGTGAATATCATTCTGGCTTTCGGGCGAAATATAAGTTGTATTCATTGTTCTTACATCCAGTTTGCAGTTATTCGATTTTCCCGAATGACATTTATCGCACGAATTTCGCTGATAGTTGGAATGTGGATCGTGGCAAGCCCTGCAACTCAATCCTTCGTGAACGCCGGCAGGAGTGTGGTCGTCGCTGCTACCGGTCTGATGTCGTACAGAAGGGGCATGGCATTGCACGCAAAGTCTGTAAACAGGATCGGCAGGAGTTGTTACTGTATCAATTCCGTTTAAAATTACCGGAGTTGGCAGGTTCGCCAAATCAAAATGAATTTGTTCGTTCCTGTTATAAAATGAAACAGAATTGTTTTGCATTGCCCGCCCGTAAAAAATGAGATTTGGATTTGAATAATCAGGCCTTGTTGCAGGAGTTCCGAGGCTATGAATCTGATGACAGGTTAAACACGGAATTGTTGGCAAATCACCCCGACTTTCGTCCTTCATTTTCCATGGTCCTTCGGTTGACATAGGTTCAACTAAATCGTTTGTAGTACCTGAATAAAACATACCGTGGCAACGCAAACAATCAAAATTGAGTTGTTCTGTTGTGTTGTGTTTTTCATCGAGAAAAATGTGTGAATAATTTGCCGAATGTCCGCTTGCCAACCAGTTTGAATATTCATTGATATGACAATCTTTACAACGCTCCATCGTTTCCAGCACCTGATTCTCACTCATTCTGATATCTTCGTTAACCGGCGCCGATTTTACATGGGAAATTATCATTTTCGATTTTTCAGTTAAACTGTGTATTCCGCTTTCCAATGCAGTTCCGTGACATTTGAAACATGAAATATCACGGTGGGCCGAAGCGGTCCAGGTTTGGTGCGACGGACTGATTTCGTGGCAACTGGCGCAGGTTTTTTCCGGATTTGCAACATTCCAGTATGTATAACTTCCTCCAAAAACGATAATTATTACAAAAAGAATGAGTAAAATGAAGATTATATTTCGAAAGATTTTATTTTTCATTGAACTGTTATTTTATTTATTGGAACCACAAAGACACATAGAACACATTAGTTTAATTATTTTTTTTGAAGTAAAACACTCAGAAATCTGTTAAATACTGCCAACTGCCGCTTCCTCCTCTGCCTTTGCCTCTGCCTCTTCCTCTGCCTTTGTCTTTGCCTCCGCCTATTTGAACTTACTTCCGTTCCAGTTTTTCACAATATAATCACCAACCCAGTATCCAAGTGCCATAATGGTAAGTGCAGGATTAAATCCGCCGTTGGAAACATTTAAACTTCCGTCGGCAACAAACAGGTTATCGATTTCATGAATCTGTCCGAATTTATTGGTTACCGAAGTTTTTGGGTCGTTTCCCATTCTGGCTGTACCCGCCTGATGTTGATGTCCGCTTAACCCACGTCCCCCAACACTTTGCCATGTGAAATAAGCACCAGCTTCCTTTAATATTTCCTCTGCACGGTCCGACATGAATTGGCATCCGGTTCTGTCATATTCGTGCCGCTCGCCCGAAAGCCGAACCGTTGGAATCCCCCAGTCATCCTTAACTTCCGGATCAATTGTGACCCGGGAATTAAAATTTGGAATTTCCTGAAATGGCCCGTGTAGCCGAATCACCCGTTTAAACATGCTTCGCTGGTATTCTTTATGCTCAACACCCCATTGTTTAGCCCCGGGTGGTCTCATTTTGGAAAAAAGATAGGGCATTGCTGTAAATTCATTACAAAGCGCTCCGCCTCCTATTATACCCGGATTTCCATGATTGAAATCACTCACTGCCATACATGCTCCCGGCCCGACATCATCATAAACTTCATCTTTCATTAATCCAAATGCGCCGGTATAGGCGTGCCCCTGTAGATTTCGGCCAACCCAGTCGCTGTTGTTGCCGGCACCATTCGGAAAAAGTTTCGATTTGGAGTTCAGCAGTAACCTGGCTGTTTCAATGGCAGCGGCTGAAACAACCACTACATCAGCAGTTTGAATTTGCCCTTTATTGTTTTCGTCGAAATATTTTACTCCGGTGGCACGTCCTTTTTCATCGAGTAAAATTTCCACCACCTGACAGTTGGTGCGAAGTTCGCAATTGCCCGATTTTAAGGCAGTGGGAATTACTGTATTATGCGTGCCGCATTTGGCATTTACCGGACAGGCAAAACCAACGCAACTGCGCATTCGGTAACATGCCGGGCGACTATTGTAGCGTATTGAGTTACGCAACATTGGAATTGAAAATGGATGTAATCCGAGTCGTTTTGATGCATCGTGCAGTAGCTGACCTTCACGATTGTATGTAAATGCAGGCATGGGGTAGGGCGTTTTTCGCATCGCCATAAACGGGTTTGCATTGTGATCGCCTGAAACACCAATTTCCCATTCAGCTTTTTCGTAGCAAGGTTCCAAATCGGAATAACTGATTGGCCAGTCTTCCAGTGTCGATCCTTCAACATGACCGTAAATCGATTTTAATTTAAAATCTTGTTCCATAAAACGCCATGCCATAGCACCGTAACTAACTGTTCCTGAACCTACACAGGCTGCATTATTACTGTAGCCACCATCACTTGGCAGAACAATTTGTGGTTTTCCATTGCCATACACAACCACCCGACGGTATCGTTTATCATCGGGACCAAAAGCATTTCCCAAAACGGTTGTACGTTGAGATATCAGTTCATCATCATCGTGATCATCGTAAGTTGCCCATCCGCCACGTTCAAATAAAACCACACTTAATCCGTTTACAGCCAGTTCTTTTGCTACAATTCCACCACCTGCACCGGCGCCTATCACAATTGCATTTACATGTTTGTTTTTCATAAATAACGAAATTCAATTTGTTTTAGATAAATGACCCCACCCGACCTCCCCAAAGGGGAGGAGCAGTCCCCCTTAGGGGGATTTAGGGGGTCATATAGAATTTTTTTTTACGAATTCTTGCTCACATTTCGATTCATACCGGTTTTGCCCTATCACATGCGGGTAGTCGAGTTTCATCATTTTATAACTCACATAGTTTTTATTGCCACCATGTCTCGGCGAACCATAAAAACCCTGCATGGTATGGTCGAGAATCAGTCTGAAAAGGCTTTTTTGATTTTCATCTTTCCAAAATTCTTCAGGAAGTTCGCCTTTTTCCATTTTTATCATGAAATCGGTTTGTATTCCAAATTCCAGTTCATGAAATGATTTCGAGTAAAGTTTTTGGGCGGAACTTTCAATTGCAGGAATTCCTTTTCGATATTGTTCCTGAAAACGGGTATATGGCCCAACCAATTGTTTGTCAATGAAATTGATAACATTGGCATCTGTCGCCCCGGCATCCTGATCGTGTGGAATTATTTGTTCGGCAAAAGCAACAATTGTTTTTGCTTCAGCATCGGAAAAAAAACGCCACACAGAATCGTACCCCGAACAAGCTGGAATAAACATTACACTTCCGCAGGCAAGAGATATATTTCGAATGAATACTCTTCGCGATGAGTTCATAAATTTCGGTTTTAAGTTGATTGATACAAATTTATAATTAATACAAGTTCATTCTCTTTAATTTGTAATTCAGAATAATTCTGTATAATACATTTAACCGAATAAATTGCAGGTTCATTTATTATTTTTGAAGAAAAGAAAATCATGGTAAAAATATTATTTTGTTTCATTTTTCTGCTTCCGGTTTTTGGTTTTGCCCAACAAAAGCCCAATATAATCTACATTCTGGCTGATGATTTGGGTTATGCAGAACTGGGTTGTTACGGACAGGAAAAAATTGAAACACCAAACATTGATGCGCTGGCAGCCGGAGGTATAAGGTTTACCCAACATTATTCGGGTGCACCGGTTTGTGCGCCTTCGCGTTGTGTTTTGCTCACCGGAAAACATTTGGGACACGCGCAAATCCGTGGGAACGATGAATGGGCTGAACGAGGTGATGTGTGGAATTTTGAAGCAATGGCCAATGACCCAAACCTCGAAGGTCAGCGGCCTTTAAAACCGGGTACTCAAACTATCGGAACCCTTTTACAAAAGGCCGGATACAAAACAGGAATTGTTGGAAAATGGGGACTTGGTGCTCCTTTAACTGAAGGGATTCCAAATAAACAGGGATTCGACTTTTTTTACGGGTACAATTGCCAACGGCAGGCACACACGTATTTTCCTGTTCACCTTTGGAAAAATACCGATAAAGTGCCTCTAAACAACAAATTAGTGCCTCCTCATACCAAACTTCATGCTGACGCTGATCCTTATAATCTGGATTCATATTCCAATTATTGGCTCTCAGATTATACACCTGAACTCATGCAGAATGAAGTTGTTCAGTTTATAAAGGAGAATAAAGACCAGCCTTTTTTTATGTATTATGCCAGTCCAATTCCACACGCACCTTTACAAGCGCCAAAACGTTGGGTTGACTATTACGTGCAAAAGTTTGGTGACGAAAAACCTTATACGGGAGAACGAGGCTATTTCCCTCACCGATATCCACATGCCTGTTATGCGGCAATGATTTCATATTTCGATGAGCAGGTAGGCCAAATTGTGGCTACTTTAAAAGAGTTGGGTTTGTTTGAGAATACGCTTATTATTTTCAGCAGCGACAATAGTGCAACTTTTAATGGTGGAACCGATTCTCCGTGGTTTGATAGTTCAAAACCTTTTAAAAGTGAAGCAGGATGGGGAAAAGGAAATGTTACAGAAGGGGGAATTCGTGTGCCCATGATTGCCCACTGGCCCGGAAAAATCAAATCAGGAACCAGTTCTGACCACCTTTCTGCATTTTACGATGTTCTGCCAACACTTTGCGAAATCGCTGAAATTGAGCCGATAGAATCAACAGACGGTATCAGTTTTCTTCCCACACTTTTAGGAAAAGATACTCAACCGAAACACGAATATTTATATTGGGAGTTTCCTGAATCAGGCGGGCAACAAGCTGTTCGGATGGGAAATTGGAAAGGAATCCGTAAAAATATTAAACAGGACAGTTTGCGTCTTCAATTGTATAATCTGGAAAAAGATATTCAGGAAAAAAGCGATGTTTCTGCACAAAATCCTGAAATAGTGAAAACGATTGAGGCCATTTTTAAAAAGGAACATAAAACGGCTGAAATAGAACGGTTTAACATGAAACAACTTGGCGATTGAAATTACAATCTTTTAAAAAAATTACCTAAAATCTAAACAATGAAATACCTTGTAACCATTTCTTTTGCAATAATCTTGTTTGCAACTTCCTGCACAAAGCAAAACCAGTTTTCAGCCAATTTCGACAATACCAATAACCGGATTTGGGTTGGAAAAGATTTCTGGTCGATTCCGCTGGAAGACTGGAAAGTGGAAGATGGAAAACTTTTTTGCACTGGTGAAGTACCCAACTCCCGCGTAAATTTGCTTACTCATGTTATATTACCTGAGGCCGGAGATTTTCAGGTTTCGGCAAAAATAATGCTGACCGAAAAAAGTGATGTTCCGGGTTCAGCAGGATTTTTGATTGGCGCCCACGACCAGGAAGACCCCGATGTTCGGGCTGCCTGTTATTTTGGTGGTGGAATAAAAGCCGGAATCAGTTTAAATGGTTTTGCCTTTTTGAAGGATGAAAAAGTGGTTTTGCCCGAAGGATTTGATTTTTCAGAATTCAATATTTCGGTTACCGGAAATAACAGTTTGCTAAATATGACAATAACTGATAAAAATTCAGTTCAGTCAGAACTTTCGACCAAAATTGAAGGAATTCAGGGATTAATTGTGCTGGCTAATAATTTGAATCTGGGAGGAAATGAAAAACCCGGAAAATCGAAATTTGCATTCGACGATTTTAAAATCTCAGGTTCGAAAGTGATTGAAAAACCGGAAAATGCTTTTGGACCGATTCTTTGGACCATGTACACGCTCAGTAAAAAAACAGTAAAACTGATGGCTTTTCTTCCACCGGTTGGCGATAATGACAATCAGCTTGTTTCACTTCAATTTAAAATGGGTGAAAAATGGGAAACTGTTAGCACTGATAATATTGAACCCGATTCAAGAACTGCCGTTTTTAAACTCGAAAACTGGGACGATATAAAAGATGCTGAATATCGTGTTGAATATATCGAAAAAGGAAAAGATGGCGCTGAAACACCCAATTATTACACAGGAAAAATCAGGAAAGATCCGGTTGGTGAACCATTGAAATTTGGAGGATTGACTTGTCAATATACATCCGGATTTCCATACACTCCATTGGTTCAGAATCTTACCAAACTAGATCCCGATATACTTTATTTCTCGGGTGATCAGATTTATGAACCCAACGGTGGTTACCAGATAAAGCGCGAACCGGAAGATGTTTCTATTCTGAGTTATCTCGGCAAATATTATATGTTTGGCTGGGCGTTTGGCGATTTAATGCGCGATGTACCGACAATCTGCACTCCTGACGACCACGATGTTTTCCATGGAAATCTTTGGGGAGAAGGCGGAATTGCCAAACCCGGTGGTGCCGGAAGTTCTGATACCCGCGGATTTATGCAGTCGGTTAAAATGGTGAACGTGGTCAACCGCACACAATGTGGCCAGTTACCCGATCCATTCGATCCTACTCCCATTGAGCAGGGAATGAGTGTGTGGTACACCAGCCTCAATTACGGCCGGGTGAGTTTTGCCATCATCAGCGACCGTATTTTTAAAACCGGCCCCGAAGCGGTTTCCGACTGGGAGGGTCGCCACGATCATATGAAAGAACCCCGGAAAGATTTGTCGTTTCTGGATAAACCGGGTGTTGAAATGCTTGGCGAACGACAGACAAAGTTCCTCAACAACTGGGCTTTGGATTGGGAAAACGCTGATATGAAAGTACTGCTTTCGCAAACCGTTTTTGCCAATGTGGCGACACATCACGGTGCATTATCCGACTATTTATATGGCGATTTGGATTCGGGTGGCTGGCCGAAATCGGGGCGCGACAAAGTAATCAAACTGATGCGAAAAGTGGGTGCATTCAACATCAACGGCGACCAGCATTTGCCTTCGTTGGTGCAATACGGTGTGGAAAATTTTCGCGATGCAGGATGGAGTTTTTGTACACCGGCTATTTGTAATTTTTATATGCGCTGGTATCTTCCCGATGAACTGGGTATTCAGGTTGTTGACCGACCTGAACACGGGTATGAAAACACAGGCAAATACGCCGACGCCTTTGGCAATAAAAACTTTGTTTATGCCATTGGTAATCCGGGTAAAATCACAATCGACAAGGAAAGTCGTTATGGTAATGCTCAAATCAGAAATTCGGGTTTTGGAATGGTTACTTTCGACCAAACCGAACGTACTATTCTTATGGATGCCTGGCGTTTTATTGCTGATGTTGAAAATCCGGTTCCGCTTCGTGACCAGTTTCCGGGGTGGCCATTGAAAATTAACCAATATGATAATTTCGGAATGGGAGCAGAAAATTTACTTCCCGAAATTGTTGTGAATCAACCAAATCAGGTGATTGAAGTTACCAAAACAGCAACCGGAGATTTAATTCGGATTTTCAGGATGAAAGGCAATTCAGTTCAGGTTGGCCTGCATCATCCCGGTACTTTTAACATTAAGATTGGGAATAAAGAACTTGGAAGTTTTACAACAAAGCAAGGTGAAAATCCGGAAAAAGTAAATGTTGAAATCTGACACCTATTTAATTGTTTAAAGATGGAATCAGCAAAATACTGGATTGAAAAACTGCAACTTCAAAAGCATCCCGAAGGCGGTTGGTTTAAAGAAACTTACCGTTCAGAGGAAATTGTTCCGAAACAATTTTTATCCAAAAGTTTTTCGGGTGACAGAAGTTTTTCTACTTCAATTTATTATTTACTTGAAGGCGTTGATTTTTCAGCTTTTCACCGGATAAAGTCTGATGAACTTTGGCATTTTTATAACGGGACTTCGGCGATTGAGATTATTTCCATAGAAAAAGGCAAAATCAAAAAACAATTTTGTGGAAACCGGCCTGATGAGAATCAGCAGCTACAGGTGGTTGTATCCAAAAATAACTGGTTTGCAGCACAGCTTGCCAATAAAGAAGGTTATGCACTTGTTGGTTGCACTGTTACCCCTGGTTTTGATTTCAATGATTTTGAGATGGCAAATCAGGAATTAATTGGGCAGTTTCCTGAACTTGAAAAGGAAATTGGTGGGTTAATTCGATATTAGCCGGGTGCGGCGGTTTCCCTGCCCGATGGTCAGGCGGGCGAACCGCCGGTTAGTATGTGCTTAGGAAACAGCATCATCCGAAAAAATGCGGATCGGACCCGATAGTTATCCGGGTCGCATCACCCTTTCCCGCACCCCTTATTCAATTCCAATCAGCACCGAAACAAAGTAATTTCTTGGATTTCCGGGATAGTAATATCTCGGAAGGTTTCCGCCAACCGCAAGTGCATTAACAGCCAGCATTGAGGCATATTTAATATCAAATATATTTTGTATTCCACCTTTCAATTCCAGCTTTATCCGATTGATTTTTCCCGATAACTTTGCTTCCATACTTGTAATTCCAAAAGCATCGGAATAATCTGTGTTTGCATCGTTTACAGCCATTTTCCCTGTATAACGGTGCCATAAATTTAAACTGATATTTCGGATTGGATTGAAATTGGCCAGAGCAAACCAGGTGGTTTTCGAAGTTCCGGGCAGATTGTTTCCCGAATAATCAATATCCTCGTCAACAAAATCGCTGAAATGGTAGTTGGCAATGGTTGCATTTCCGGTGAGCATCAATGATGGAAATTTCAACGGATTGGTAACATTCCACCTGATTTCGGTTTCAAGTCCCGGATGCAATGATTTTCCGGCATTCACCCCAACGTAAGCGTCTTCACCGGTTCGCCTTGCAACCAGCAGATTCTTGATGTAAATGCGGTAATAACTTGCTGAAAACTGAACACGATCTGAGATTTGCGAACGGAACCCGATTTCAGTATTCCAGCCGGTTTCGGGTTTAATTTCAGTATTTATTTCGCCGGCAGACAAAAGTGTTTCTTCGAAAGTTGGCGTTGAAAAACCATGACTGACATTTCCAAAAACCGACAGATTTCTGTTCACAACAACATTTGCTCCCAAACGCGGAGAAATAATAGGTTGGTAGTTTTGATCTCCGGACTGGTCACCATTTTCAGTGAATTCATCGGTGTAATAAAACCTGGTTAAATTGCCGTTAATTCCAGCCGAAATAAAAACTCTCTCTGAAAAGCTCGATTCCATTTGAAAAAACAGGTTCTCGTATTGCCGTTTTTCGAGGTTGTCGGAAAGCAAATCAGCGGTAGAATTTGAAAAAGTGGACCAGTTGTAATTTTCCCGAAAAAATTCGAGGCCGGTCGAGAATGTAAATTTGCTGCTGTTGCTTTCAATCAGTTTTTGAACGTAAGCGCGCCAGCCAATGTAATTCGAATTTTCCTTGAGCCGGTTAAAAGGCCGAAGCTCGTCGGCATCGCGGAAACTACCAAAAGTTGCCGCTGAAATTTTATGGTTGTTTGGGGTTGTAATGTTCAGCGAGATTCCAAATTGTCCGTTCATGTATTCTTCATTTCCTTCAATTTTTTGCCAGTTGGCAGCGGCCTGTTCAGGGTGTTCCTGAAACGTTGGCAAATCGAGCGAACTTGGAATATATGCTTTCATTTTTGTGCCTTTCAGCAAAACCTGAAGATTTGCATTTGGCGAAAATGACCAGATTGAATTTATCAGGATATTGGAGCGGTTGGTTTCATTATTGTCGCGGTAACCATCGCTTTTTAATATTGATCCCAAGGCGAAAATATTCAGTTTGTCTTCGTTTATTCCCGCCGATAAAATATTTTTAATTGTGCCGAATGAACCAATGGTGGTTTGATTTTGAGCAAAGTTTTGCGCCACCGTTTTTGGGTGAAATAAAACCACACCTGCCAATCCGGCACCAAACAAGCTTGAAGACGGGCCTTTCACGATTTCAACTCTCCTGATGGCAGTATTTTCCAAATCTTCGAGTGTAGTTTCCCCGTCTCCCGAGGTTAACGGAATTTCGCCAAAATAGGCTTTAATTTTGTTGGTGGCATACGGCGAACGTGCGCCAATTCCGCGGATGGTTAACCGGTTGGTATTGAGAGTTCCGTTGTGCATTAAAACTCCCGAAACCTGGTTCAGCGCTTCGACAGTTGTTAATGAATTCCCCATTTCGAGCTGAAGCGGAGTTATTATATTTACCGGAGCAGGAATATTGAATAAATTGTAAGGCGAACGAAATGCCGAAATTGTAACTTCTTCGATTTTGCCCGATAAGGCGGTGGTATCATTCTCCGTTTTTGGTAATTCCTGGCTGCTGACCGAAAACTGAAAAAGCAAAACCAATAAAAATAATATCAGTATCCTGTTCTTCATTAATTGTTATCCTTAAAAATCATACTAAATAACACGATTTTTGTTTGGTTTGTTGCCCTGAAAAATGATTCCCGTCCAAAAATTAATTTAATATTTCAGGTTTGATTCAGTTTTCGTTACATTTGAAATTCAATCTTTATGAAAAACTAAATTAAATACAATGAATAAACTGCTCATTTTGATTGCATTAAGTATCGCGAATATGGCATTTTCGCAATCTCATCCCGAACCTGTTACACTTCAACCTGGCGCAAAAGCCATCGATTTTAAATTAAAGGGAACCGATGAAAAAATGTACTCGCTTTCATCGTTCAAAGATGCAAAAGTATTGGTAATCATTTTTAGTGCTCCGCATTGTCCGACTGCGCAGGCTTATGAAGAAAGGATAATTAAAATTCAGAACGATTACAAAAAACAGGGTTTGCAAGTGGTGATGATTAATCCGAATTCGCCCGAATCGGTTTGTCTGGAAGAGAGAGGTTACACCGATTTGGGTGATACTTTTGAAGATATGCAGATTCGTGCCAAAGAAAAAGGCTTTAATTTTCCGTTTCTCGATGATGGCGAAACTGAGGAAATGTCAGTAAAATATGGACCGGTGGCAACTCCACATGCTTATGTTTTTGATAATAACAGGATTTTGCGATATGTTGGCAGAATTGATGACTCAGAAAAAATTGGAACTGAAACCAAACACGATTTACGAAACGCCATTGATGCAGTGCTTGCCGGAAAAGAAGTGGAAGTGAAACAGACCAAGGTTTTTGGTTGTTCGATTAAATGGAAATGGAAAAACGATACACGAAAAAAACTGGATGCCGAATGGGCCAAAAAAGAGGCTCCGATTGAAACACTTTCAATATCTGCAATGAAAGAATTATTGAAAAACGATTCAAAAAAGCTGCGGGTGATAAATGTTTGGGCAACCTGGTGCGGTCCATGTATTGCCGAGTTCAGCGAACTGGTTGATACGTACCGGATGTTTATGGGACGCGATTTTGAAATGTACACCATCAGTACCGACAAAATCGATAAAAAAGGAAATGTGAAGGAATTTTTGCAAAAGAAAAACGCGGCATTCAACAATAATTTCATTTTCGAATCGGACAAAAAATACGATTTAATCGAGAATTTCGATCCCAAATGGAACGGAGAAATACCGTACACAATAATTGTTGAACCCGGAGGTAAAATCGTTTGGCGAAAATCAGGTGGACTCAATTTTCTTGAATTCAGAAAAGCAATCGTTGAGAATCCTTTGATTGGAAGGTATTTTTAGTAGAGACGCACAATTGTGCGTCTGTACCAGGTGCACGCGGTTTTTGTGTAAAGACGCACGGCCGTGAGTCTTTACAGTGTTTCGGGTTTAAAGTTCAGTACAGGTAAATGGTTCATTTTAAAAATAATAATCGACTGTTACAGGATTTGGTTGCTTCTGCTCTATCAGAAGTTATCGGGAAAACCATTGTAATTCGTTCTGAAAAGATTCTTGGTGGAGGATGCATTAATCATGCGTCGAAACTCGAAACCAATTACGGCAACTTTTTTCTAAAGTGGAACGAAAACTGCCTGGCTGATATTTTTATCCGCGAAGCTGAAAGCTTAAAGGAATTAAAAAAAGCTGCCGGAGATTTCCTTGTTATTCCTGAAGTATTTGCAGCAAAATTAGTTGACGAATCTCCGGGATTTTTAGTCATGGAATTTCTGGAAAGAGGGTATTTCGCAGGCTCTGACGAAATGTTGGGTCGGGGACTGGCAAAAATTCATCAGTTTACCAGGCAAAAATTTGGTTTTTACACTGATAATTATTGTGGCGTAACAATGCAAAACAATTCGTGGAAAAATAACTGGCCAGAGTTTTTTCGCGAAAACCGGCTTCAATTCCTGTTAAATTTAATAGAAAAAGAAAGACCACTTCCGGCTTCTGAAATGGTTATTTTTGAGAAACTGCTTCACCGGATTGAAGGTTTAATTCCCAAAGATTCAAAACCGGTTTTAATTCATGGCGATTTATGGTCGGGCAATTATATGATTTCTGAAAAAGGCCCGGCACTGATTGATCCCGCTTCGTATTATGCAGATCGGGAAATGGAATTTGCCATTATTACGATGTTTGGCGGTTTTTCGCAACGGTTTTACGATGTGTACAATGAAATAAATCCGTTGCCTACCGGCTGGAAACAGAGAAACCGCTTGTACCAGCTTTATCATGTTCTGAATCACTATTATTTGTTTGGTGGTGTTTACCGGAATCAGGCCGTTCAAATTGCCAAAAACTATATTTAAAAAAATTGAAATTCCAAAAATCAAAGTTCAAAAAACAAAATCCAAATTTCAAAAAAGCAAATTTCAAAAAACAAATCATTGTTGTCCGGTAAAAATGTTTTTAAAGATGAGATTCTTTCGCTTCATTTCATTTCGCTCAGAATGACAACGTGTTTGGTTTGGAGAGGCAGTTGGCTGGGGCTGGGTTTGCGGCTCTGCCGCGAACCCAGCCCCTGCCAACTGCAAACACCACAAAAGCCTTGTCATTCCGA
>JBGSRA010000097.1:0-53366 GCA_041737765.1 Draconibacterium sp.
CCACCCTTTCTATTATCGTATACTCATCAAACCTATTGCTGATTGGTTGCTCCTCAGCAGAGCCAATTTCCTCTTCAGTCTGATGACCTAATTTAAGCTTTATTTCCCTACCAAAAAAGTGCTATTTTTGACCACATTGCCGTAAAAAAACACAAAAAAAATCGCCCTGTAGGTTTGAAATCATCGGGTGATTTAATATTTTTTACGTTTTGTATAGAATACCATCTGGTAATCAATTCAAAAAAACCAATTGTTTTTCAACTTTTAAAACCTGTATCCTATACGCACTAAATACCTGAAACCTATTCCCTCTGTGTTATATGTGCCTTTTTTACTAAACTCACCGGCTTCGATTACTTTATCGTATCCCGGGATTTTATCGGCCAGAATTTCATTTAGTTTATCAAAAAGTATTGATTCATCGTCAGTGCCCAAATTAGTACCTACTTGTGCTTTAACACTATAAAAACCAAAGCCCGGTCCCATCAGAATTAAATCTAATGCCACCCGATCCCAGAAAACAAACTGGTAACCCAATTCAGCTCCCATCGTGTGGATATTTATATCAATATCCGTATAAACCTCTTCAATACGACCATCAACTTGCCATGAATTTTCTCGGTTCAGGTGATTGTAAGTGTAATATGGAGCTAGATAAACACCCCGCGGAGCGGCATATTTGTTTTCTTTTTTTAAATAAAAACGGTAATCTGCTGAGAAATGAAAACCTTTGTCTTTATAATCGGTATTCAATCCAAGTGAATCGGCCAAATCACCAGTAAATTTAGGAATCGAAAATTTTCCAATGTTTACCGTAAACGATTGATTATTGGGCAATACACGTTCATATCCAATAATCTGAAATTGGTTTGAAATCAGCATGGGATTGCTAAGATTTATCATTATTGAATTTTTACGAACTTTCTTCTCTTTTGCCGGAACTGGCATGTTTTCAGAAGCTACTGTCGGTAAAGAGTCTGTTACAGTTTTTTCCTGTGCATTGCCTTTGAAAAGCGTTGTGCCAAGCACCGCAACTATTAAAATTGGTAACAGTTTAAATGTTTTCATTATTCAGGTTTTAAATTGGTTATTATTTTAATCCAACAGGTATTGAAACTTCAGCAAATTACGGAAAAAGAGTACTTCATTGCAACAACTTTTTAAAATTAAACCCAAATTACGTTCGTGTAACCTGGGTTTAATGATTGGGAATATGTCAGAATCTATCGTTTTATTATTATTCTGAAAACCCAAACAAATCAACTTACAATCTGAATCTGTATTGAAGGCTGGTCATAAACTGTGTACGCGAGCCGAGAAAACCATATTCGGCCCTGAGCATCCAGTGTTTGTTTAACTGGTATTGCGAACCCACAATAAAATTCCATTTGTCTTTCAGATTTTTTTCAAGCGAATACTGAACTGTAGCCGATTTTCCATCGTTTAGCGCTGCATCAGCCGAATTTAATATATTTCCGGCTGCATCAATCGCCCGGTTGGCAGTGTTGTATTTTGCCACATTTACAGGATTCTTTTGTTCTATCGGAGTCAGACCCATCCACCATTCGTCAACGGCAACCTGTTTTTCTCCCACATTTTGTATTCCCTGGTCCACTTTTACCTGCAATTCGTCTGTATCCACTAATTCTGAAAGATTCAGCGAACCTTTTGTATCAGAACTAAACTGAACCCTGAAACCACCTACCCAGAAAGCAATGTTCTGTTCAGGTTTTTTAAATTTGAAACTTTTACCCAAACGCGGGCCAAAAACAAAAGTAAAAACAGGTTTATCCAATGCATCTACATCAGTCCAGGCACAATTCATGTCGAGCGCCAGCCAGCCTCCGCCAATTCCAATGGTTGGAGTCATACCAATACCCATAACCTGAGCTTTAAATTCAGCTTTTGTCGAAAATGTGGTTATTTCCTGCCATTCGTTATTGATATCGGGCAGATATACACCGGCGTTTATCTCGGTTGAAGTATTGGCATACCCCAAAAGTCCGTAAACATTTAAAAAGGGCAGGAGCCAGATATCAGGCCTTACAGTCAAACCACCGGCCCATGATGTTGCATCATCAAAACGGACAATTTCATCGAGATTGTACATTGGGCCATTGTTAAATCCTACAAATAAATTATTGATAATAAGGCTTGACTCCTGCGTAAGATAATTTACACTTACTCCGGCTGAATAAGGCAGATCATATCCTCTTGCCACCACTTTTGCGCCCCAAATGGGCAGTGCATAAGGATAATCGCTCTTTTTAATGCTGTCCACCAACTCCTCATTTTTTGCCCCTACAACTTTATCGGTGTAAACCTGAGCAAAGGTTTTTACAAACAAGAAAATGAATAAAAAAATTGTAAAGAGTTTTGATTTCATGTTTATTGTTCTCGTTTTTTTACAGTTACAAATAAATAGTTTGAGTTTTTGTTTTCCAGAGAAATTATCCGTCTTATTTCGGTTCTTTTGGGGCTACTCCAATTGGAATTTTCATAAACACATAAATTGCTGAGTTTTTGATTTTGTAGTCGGGATTATTGCTCACATCAACCAAACCGTAATAGTAACTTACACCGGCGCTCATGCTCTTGGGATTTTTGTTGAATTTATATCCAACACCACCCAGCAAGCCGGCATCAATGTGTTTATACTGATCTTTTACATCTAGTTTAAAGGTAAGCTCTCCATCTAACTTGTCGGCGTCAAAAATATCAACAGGTTTATGAATCAGTCCCAACTGAGGACCGACTTCAATGTACCATCGCTGATTAAACCGTTGATGAAAAAGAATGGGCACTGAAAATACGGGGATTTTTTTTGTCAGGGTTCCGTCTTTGTAAATCGCATCAAAATTCTCATCACCCAATTCGTAAACCGGCATTCCGGTTGCTCCCATGGTTGATTTTACATGAACACCAGTGCTTAAGTACGAACTATTTTTCATCAGAATATGAAAATAAAAACCCAGGTCGAAAGTGTTCATACCTTCAGAATTGTCAATGGTGCCAATATAGGAATGTGCTAAACCGCCTGAAAGTCCAAATTCTATTTTTGGTGTATTTAAGGCGTCACCCAATAAGAGTGTTATCAGTACCTGAGCGTTAACAGATGCTGAAAACAAGACAATCAGCGAGAGGAGAACGATTTTTTTTAAGTTTTTCATTTTATACAAATAGTTAATTGTTTGCCAGTGACCTGGATTTTTATTTCATTTTAAAATCAGAACCTGAAACCAATACCAGCCATGGCACTGTTTACAAAACCATCGCGATACCAACTATTCGAAAGATATGCCCATTCATACTCAGCATTCAGGAATACCTTTTCGTTTACATTGATAATAAATCCGGCTCCTGCTCCTCCGTAAAAACCAAAATCTGAACTTTTAATTTCTGTAGCAGCTTCACGTTTATACCCCGACCAATGTGTTCCGATAGCGCCTTTTAAAAAAGCTTTTGTTTTGCCTTTGCCAAACGTAATTTTTGGCGCATAATAAATCGGAACGTTATTCAGTTTATATTCCACATTTTGAACTCCGGATGCTGTGGTGTGGATATATGCAACTGTTATACCATGAGAAAAGTTGCCCTGGTTGGGATTAAACTCAAAGTTGCCATTGATACGGTATCCATTGGCGCCAGTATCGGTTTCTTCGAGGTTTGTAAATACATAACCGCCTGATAATGTAAATGTGTTTTCCTGCGCCCACACAGCAACAGTGCTAAACACTAACACAAAAAACAACAATCCTTTTTTCATCGTTTGTAATTTTTATTTGTAAAACTCAACTTATAATTTTTATTGGAAAAAAATATCTCTTGGCACCATTATAAATCCCAACTGCCGCAATACATCGGCTTCGTTGTAAAAAGTGATGCTCCGTTTTATTTTACCATTTTCGATAAGATAGTTGGTGTTGGCCAAAACTGTTACCGACCCAACACTGTCCTTGAAAACAATGTTTAGCTCAGCCCAGTTGCCAACCCACTCGCCTTTGTTATCACCGTCGGGAATGGTAACCGGTGCAAACCTGGTACGGTTGTAATGTATTTTTTCGTACAGATTGTCAACACACCATTTCCAGTTTTCAACTGCTTCCAGTTTCCCGATTGAATCTCCGTACGACGGGCCTATTCCGAGGTAGTTTACATCGAGATAGTTTCCCATCGACTCGTAGTCGAGATTTTCAACTGCGGTTACATAATTTTTAACCAGTTCTACATTTTCACTTTGTATTTTTTCGATGTTCGGTTTACAGGAAAATAACCCAACAACCAAACCAGCCAGTATAATTAAATTCTTCATCTTCTTTAATTTTAAATTTCGAATTTCGAATTTTTAATTTCTATTTTCCAATTATTTCACCGTGTATCCTTTTCCTTCAATACAAACCGAAAAAGCTTTTACAAAACTGTTTTTGATTTCCTGTTCGGTAGCCGCAGCAGTGGCTTGCGACTTTTGATTTTGATGGGCTTGCATTTGTTTTCCCTGCCGTCTGCCAGCCAGTCCGCCAACAATTGCACCCACGGCTGCTCCATCGCCTGCATCACCGGTAATTGCTCCAATGGCAGCGCCTGCTGCAGCTCCTTTTGCTGCACCAACAACTGCTCCGCCGGTTGGCCCGGTTTGTGCCGGGGCAGCTTCTACTTTCGGAAGATTTAACGGGTCAACACCCGATTGTTCCATGGCCCATTTGTAACATTCAAACTCATCTTTCTTTTGCTGTTGCTGACTTTGTCCTTTGGACGGATAGACAAACAGTTTGGCTGATTGCGAAATCTGGTTGTAAGTCATTTTTGCCGTATCGGGCATTTGTTGTGTAACCGGTACCTGCGCAAAACCATTTTGCGATATCACAATTACAATCATCGCGAGAATTATCCCGGCAAAAGCTTTTAGCTTCATATTTTTTTTCATTTTGATATAAATTGAATTATTATTAAAATTATTTATTGAGTAATATTATATTTTGCTCTTTATCGCAGCACTTAAACCTTGTTAAGTGTTTTGGCTCCTGAGCCTTGCCATATAATTTTTGAATACTTTAAAAATTAAATCCAAGTCTAACAACGGGGCCATAAGTATTTACATCATAAAGGAACCTCTCTGCTCCATCTCCTTTATCATAATTAATTCCAATATAGCGGTAGCCAACAGTTGCCTGAAATAGTCTTGAAAAACGATATCCTGCATAAGCCTGAAGCTGCCATGAGAAGTCTGATCCCACTCCGAATCCACCAATATCTCCTCTGAATTGAAGAAGCCAGTGTTCTTTA
The DNA here is from genome assembly GCA_041737765.1 of Draconibacterium sp. Taxonomy (GTDB): domain Bacteria; phylum Bacteroidota; class Bacteroidia; order Bacteroidales; family Prolixibacteraceae; genus Draconibacterium. The sequence goes on from JBGSRA010000097.1 coordinate 5,284, forward strand.
ATAGTACCCTGAGAGCGAACCAAAATGATGGGGTCGAACCACGTTTTACTCACAGAACCACTGCGTGTTTCCCGTATTGTTTCCAAATCGAGTCCTGTGTAGAGGCTAACAATTCTTCCTCCAATACCAGCTTCCAGATGAGGGATGATACGTTTTAATCCGGCTACTTCCCAGGCAGTTTGTTTCATTGTAACATCTCCACCTGTAACAGCTGTAGAAGGAACCACTCCTTGCCCCAATTTCATGTACAATAAGTCAGAAGTAATGGACCAATCATCATTGGTAGCTTCTAAATATAACATAGTCCCCATTTTCAGATGGCTAAAAATGCTACCGGCATCAGCATCTACTTCCACAGGAGGTAAATCAGCAACGGTAACATTTCCGCTCATTGTTGGTAACATTAAATAAACCTCTGTAAGGTAATGCCAATTTGAGTTTTCCTTTTCCTGGGCAAGAACTGAACTTCCCATGATGCATAAAACAATAATTGCTACTGTGATTTTGTTCATTTTCACTTTAAAGTTTTTCTGGTTACAAATTAATTTTCATGTTTTTGAACAGGAGAAATAATCATTTCCCATAATCCTCCTTTTCCTAATCGACCTCTAATAACAGACCCCAGATTGTAAAAAAATAAGGCCCCAAACACACAAATAAGAGTGACCAAAATATGGTATAAGTCGGCACTTTTTGTTAAGTTTTTCAAAGCATTTAAAAACCCTCCATATTTATGGCGAGCTTCTATGGCATGTTCCAGAATTAAAATGACTGATACGCCAGCCAAATACAAAAAAGTGCGCAAAAGAATATCTACAATTGCCGGCTTATTGTTAACTCCAAGGGGCACATGCTCTAAAATAAGTACAGCCTTGGCTGCTATAAGTGCTCCAACAAAAACTATTGAAGCGCCATAAAATTCTATTTTGTACTCGTGCAATATGAGTACTTTTATTACCATAAGAGCTCCAAACCATGTAAGAAAATATAGAGTGACCAGTAAAATCGCTTTTAGCTCTTTTATCAATTTATCTTTGGTACTCAAGGTATTGTTCTTTTTCGTCATTTACCTATCATTTGTTCATACTTACTTAAACAGGGTCATAATGCACCAGACGCTCATTGCCGTATGTAACAGAACAACCGGCCAAAGGCCAATGCCAGACAACGCTAAGCCTATTGCTGCATAAACCAGTACTATGGCAATTACACAGTTGTAAACCAACATTGCGCTCACCAATCCTCTTGCAGCGTTGCTAAGCCCGTCGTGTCGGGCAAAACAGCAGGCGAACGCCAGGGAAAAAATAGCCACTCCTGCCACGCGTGCAACTGTGGAAGTAATAACCGTATCTATAAATGAACCAAACAGAATTGTGATTAGTAGCTGGGGAACCGCTATCAGCGCCAGACCTGTCCCCGATTCAAAGATTGCGGTTACAGTGAGTAGTGCCTTTATTTTATTCCCATTGCGGGCTTTAGCTTCTTCTTTCATCCTGGTTTAATAAACGATTATTCTAATACCCTATACTTTGTGATTGTATTATTTAATCAGTTTCAGATTAAACAGAAATGCTAAATTTAATATTAATTAACCTGGAAAGGCTTAAATCGAATGCAATCAAAAAAATCATAGTTAAAAAGTTGCCCTGACAAAAAAGATGAATATTTTTTGCCAGGGCAATATAAAAGCTATTTTTTCTGTTCCATGGTTACATATTCGATTTTACCATTGAATTTTGATGATTTACCATAGTCTGCAACATGGGTACCATCATCCACTCCAACATCAGCAAGGTCATCAACCGAGAATATGCCGGGTTGTGTTTTTTCAAGCCTTTTTTCCACAACCTTTTTCTCATTTACATAAATGGTACCAACACCGCCTTTTCCCATTCCATCGCCATCGTATTTAAAGTCGAAAACCAGTTTGTAGTTTCCAGGCTTTAGTGCTTCAGGAGCTATGATATCAGTTGATTCCATCCCAAGGTAATTGTAGGTAAATGCTGGTTTTCCATTTTTCAGATAGAAGGACAGACCGCCAAACCGACCGCCCTGGCAAACAATTACACCGTTTCCATTGGCATCTATTGCAACTTCAGTAGTAATTGAGTATGATTTGTTCCTAAGGTCAATAAAAATATCGGTGCCCATTCCTCTCATGCCTTCTCCGTAAGTTACCGAAGTTCGTTTGCCCATCACTGTTGGCCTGCCCATAAGTTCAGCATTGGTCCGTTCAAGCAGGCGATCATCAATCGGCAATACATGATATTTTTCGGCTTCTGCCATAAACAAATCCTGCATGGCTTTCAGTTTGTCAGCGCTTTGCGAAGCCAAATCATTCGAAAGACTGAAATCTTCGATGGTATTGTATAACTCCCATTTATCTTCCTGTAACGTAGTGAGTGGTTTCTGCATCCAGGCCGGCCTGTGGATTGTACGTGCAAGCCAGCCATCCTGATACAATGCTCTGTTGCCAAACATTTCAAAGTATTGAACTTTATGCTGCTCGGCTGAACCGGCATCATTGAAAGAATATGCCAGACTAGTCCCCTCAATTGGATCCTGCTGAATGCCGTTTACCGTTGCAGGAGCTGGTATTTTTGCCACTTCGAAGACAGTCGGAGCAATATCGATTACGTGGCCAAACTGCGAACGAATTTCACCTTTGGCTTTAATTCCTGCCGGCCAATGAATGATCATCCCATTACGTGTACCTCCAAAATCGGAAGCTACCTGCTTGGTATAGGAGAATGGAGCATCCATTGCCACTGCCCATCCGGCTGCAAAGTGCGGATACGTGCTTGGTCCGCCCCATTCGTCAATATGCATTAACATTTCCGGAACGGTTTCGGGCACGCCATTAAAATATGTCATTTCATTGTACATGCCATTCATCGTTCCTTCTGCGCTTGCGCCATTGTCACCTGCTATAAATACGATTAAAGTATTATCCATTACTCCCAAATCCTCAATTGTTGAAATGAGTCTTCCAACTTCGTAATCGGTTTGTTCGGCAAAACCTGCATATACTTCCATCTGGCGGGTAAACAGTTTTTTCTCGTCAGCCGAAAGTGTTTCCCAATCCTTGATGTCGGCAGGTTTTGGAGCAAGTTTGGTATCTGGAGGTACAATGCCTTGTTTTATCTGGCGTTCCAAAGTTAATTGACGAATCGCGTCCCAACCCTGGTCAAATTTTCCCTTGTATTTTTCGATCCATTGTTTTGGAACATGGTGTGGCGCATGCGTTGCTCCTGGTGCAAAATACATAAAAAATGGCTTGTCAGGCGATAAAGCTTGCTGGAAGCGAACCCATGAAATGGCCTGGTTGGTCATGTCAACGGTAAAATGATAGTTTGGATCTTCCGGTGTTTCAACCAAGGTAACTCCGTCATAAATCAGCGGCGCCCATTGATTGGTTTCTCCACCTATGAATCCGTAAAACTTTTCAAAACCTGAACGTGTTGGCCAACGGTCCTGTGGGCCTGAAGTCGAGATTTCCCAGGGCGGAGTTTCATGGTATTTCCCAAAAGCTGCTGTATTATATCCATTCTGTCGAAGCACTTCAGCCATAGGTGTAATGGTTTGTGGCCTTACAGAGGTATTTCCGGGAAAAGTTGTTGCAGCTTCGCCGATCGCACCCATATTATTGCTGTGATGGTTATAACCTGTTAGCAAAGCCACGCGGGTTGGCGAGCACAGTGCAGTGGTATGAAAACGGTTGTACCTGACACCGTTATCAGCAAGTTTGTCCATGGTTGGTGTAGTTACCGGACCGCCAAAAGCTTCAGATACGCCAAATCCCATGTCGTCGATTAATATTACAACCACATTGGGAGCACCTTTAGGAGCTGTAACATCCCACCTTGCCGGTGGCGTAACGTTTCGAGCATCCAATTCTTTATATTTTGGACGGACAGGTTCTTTAACAGGGAGTGTGGTTCTGTCAATTCCATCTCCGGCTACTGTTGCTACAGGCGCTGTTTCTGTTTTTGGTGCCTGCGTGCACGAAAACAAAACAACTCCTAAAATTAATACTGTGAGTAAATGTTTCATTTGTAAATTGTTTAGATATTAATGTTTAATTTATTATCAAACATACGATAATTCAGATATGTTCAATTGTTTTCATTTTCTAACCTTAAATTTTATAATCTAATGATCATGTTTTATTCATGCAACATACCATTATGTTTTTCAACCCCTTCTTCCTGAGTTGCATTTCCAACCCGCGCTGTTCCGGTTCTTTTTGCATTCATTTCCAAAATACCTTTCCTGTAACTCAGTATGGTATATTTAAAACTGCTCTGATTGTTTAATTCACACATGGCAATGTGCTCTGTCGGAAGTTTGCCTTCGGTGTTGCGTTCACGTAAAAAGCCAAACAGTACAGTAATGCCATTTACTTCCTCCTGTGATGTCCATTGCAATTCGTTGTACTCTCCCGATTCGTTGTACCACATAATCACCCAACTGCTTTTGTCGCTTCGCCACACTGCAATTATCCGGTTATCTTTTTTTGTTTTATTTCCACTTTCGGAAAGTAACTTCCATTCCAGTTTTACATTTGGAACCGAATACCGGTCTGATTCTTCAGTCCAGTTGAAAATAATTTCATTAATAAATTCTCCGTTAATAAAAACTTTGCCCGACCAACTGCCTTTGAAATAATCACTGACTAATTTTGCTGATATCCCGGCCATAATGTTTGATTTAATATTATTTTTAACCTGTAATAAAAGCCATTGGTTCATAATGGTATTTATCGCATTCACCAGTAGGTATTAATAGTTAAAATTATTCGTTTTTAGCCCGTCAAACAATACCTATCAATAATGATTTTATATAGCAAGCACAAGCTTAATAGTTGAATTTTTTAATAGTTTTGAACTCCATTTGGTGTCAATCTAAACTTGAATTGAATTTATGAAAGGTAACTTTAATAATTACGATTTGTATTACAAGTTCATCCACACTTATTCCCCGTTTGGTTTTCGTAATATCGATTTCGACAGCCCTTTGATGAAGCAACTTGATGAGTTGATGGGAAAAAACAACCAATTTATCATAGTTGGCGACTTTCTTAATATGAAAATTTTATACACCAGCAAGTTAAGCGAAAAAATGTTAGGTATAAAACCAGAAGAGCTTGATCCTTTTCGTTTTATCGATTCCACTCATTCAGAGGATGTTCAAAGACATTATCAATCGAGGGCAAAATCAACTAATCTGGCAAAAGAACTTTACATTTCGGAAAAGGGGAGTGCTCTGCTTTCAACCAATTTAAAAATGCGAAATCCTCAAGGGGGATATTCTCAAACTCTTTTTCAGTGTTATTTGTTTTTCGCATCATTTCCCTATAAAACTGTTTATTTACTTCAGATACATACAAATATCGATTGGTGGAAACCGGCAAAAAACGGATTTCATTATTACGTTGGCAACGATTTGAAATTATTGAGGTATCCCGATAATGATTTACTGAACATTGGAATTCCTTTTTCTCAGCGCGAATTCGAGATTATTAAATTAGTCGCAACTGGTATGAACAGCGAACAAATTGCTGAAAAATTATTTATCAGCGTCAATACAGTCAGCACACACCGGAAAAATATTATCGAAAAGGCCGGGAAAAACAACATTTCGGAACTGATTTATGAACTCATGGAAAATGGATTGATGTAAATATTTAAATTACGGTAAGTGAATTCTCCTTCAGCTAAAGCGAGTTAACGCATACTCAAATCTTTTTAAAAATAAATTTTACAGAAAAATATAAATGTTTTTTAAAGTAATATAACCTTGCTTGCCGCAGGCAGGGACCTGTTGTATCATCTATTTTTTAGTTTTATCACGCACCACACTGCCATTGCCAGGTGCAGCAGAACTGCCGGCCAAAGTCCAATGCCAGAAAGTGCCAAACCTAATGCAGCATAAACAAGGATAATAACTGTTCCGGTATTATAAACCAATAAACCCCATATTAAACCTTTCACCAATGAATTTTGCCAATAAGGGCGTAATTGCCAGCAAGCAACACCCAATGCCATTAACGATGCTCCCAAAACACCGGCAAGTATTGATTCAACAGGTGTATTGGGCGATAAACCCAATAGTAATTTTACAGGAAAAGATGGAAAAACAAAGAAGGCAAAACCAACCCCAAATTCAATGATCGCTGTAGCGGTAAGTAAGTTTTTCATACTTTTTAATTTTTAATGATTATCTGTTTTATGACCTGACACCGAAGGTGACTTATTTTCATAACCTTAGGTCGTTGACCTAAGGACATTGAATTCCAAACTCGAACTGCCTGAAAGGCAGGACAATGTCATTCTTTTAGAAAATATCGTTCATCAATATCAATACCGTTTTCAATCAAAAACTGACGATATTCTTCTTCAAAACTAACCTTTTTATGGTGCTCTTTCTGGTTCATAATATAATCGAATATTGTTTGTTTTTCTTTAAGACTATATGTAAATCCGGCAAAACTGACTGCCCACCTTTCAAAATCAGGAAAGTTCGGATTGGTTGACAACCATTTACTTGAATACTCTTTTAGCTCTTTCATAAAATCAGACACAGCAATAGTTGGGTGAATATCAACTAACAAATGAATGTGGTTAGGCATTCCACCTATACGATACAGTTTACTCTTTTTGTTGTTTATAATACCCATTATGTATGCATACAATTCCTTTTCATGATGTTCTGGAATTGTATTCTTACTCTTCTTAGTTCTAAATATGATGTGGTATAAAAGTCGTGTGTAACTCATCTTCCTTTATTTTGTCCTGCCTTTCAGGCAGTTGTTCGCTTTAGTCTGTTATTCCGCAGGTCGCTGACCATGCGGTTATGAAAATGTTGACTTTTTAAGTCAAAAGATTTTTTATGTCTCATTCCGGATTTTCATAAAAAATATGACTAAAAAGACCTATTCCCCCATTCCTACGCGATTATATCGCGTTATTTTATAAAAGTTAGCTCAGGATTTCCTTCCAGTTTGGGGCATCGCAATAACCTCCGATTCCGCGGTTTTATTAAGCGGGCGACCCGTAGTCACCCGCTCAATTTTCCAACAAATAAGCTAATTATTGCAATTCAATCATCACCACAGATTTGGCAGGAATTTTAACTGTCGCAACAGTTCCGTTCATTTTTACATCCTTAAAATCTTTCAAACTGATTTCTTCGGCTTTGCCAAAATCGTTGTACGAATTGATTTTTTCGCCGGTAACCACCTGGCCGCGAACAAACGAAATCTTTTCTGTCCCACGCAAATCGCAGGTTACTTCTTTACCGTTTGCCGGGTCAAGATTGGTGATGGTAACATGGATTTTACCCGAAGCATCTTTTGAAGCAGAAGCCGAAAGTGCCGGAATAGATTCCTTGCCAAAAGTGTATTTATCTGATGTTACATTCGAAGGTAACAGCGTTGCATCGTGGTGCACGGCATACATTTTAAACACATAAAACGACGGGGTTTTAACAATCTTATCGTCTTTGGTCAGAATCATTGCCTGTAAAACATTTACGGTTTGGGCAATGTTGGCCATTTTCACCCGGCGTGCGTAGTTGTTAAAAAGGTCGAGGTTTAAAGAAGCAACCATGGCATCTCGCAATGTATTTTGCTGGAATAAAAAACCGGGATTGGTTCCGGGCTCCACATCAAACCAGTTGCCCCATTCGTCAACGATAAGGCCAACACGGTTTTGCGGGTCGTATTTGTCCATAATGGTGATGTGTTTGCTGAGTAACTCATCCATAAACAGGGTCTTTTTCAGTGTTGTGAAATAATCGGTTTCATCAAATTGTGTGGCCGAACCTTTTTTGTTCCAGTCGTGACAAATGGTGTAATAATGCAGCGAAATTCCTTGGAAACTGCGGCCCGGGTTGCCATCACGCATCAGCGTTTCCGTCCAGTTGTAATCTGAATCGCTTGGTCCGGTTGCAATTTTGTACAATCTGTTATCGCCGTAATTTTTGGTGAATGTGCCGTAACGACGCATTTCGTTGGTGTAGTAGTCAGCAGTCATACTTCCGCCACAACCCCAGCTTTCATTGCCAAGTCCCCAGTATTTTACACCCCACGGTTCTTCACGTCCGTTGGCTTTTCGAATGTCTGTCATCGGACTAACATTCGAAGAATTTAAATATTCCACCCACTGCGACATTTCCTGTACTGAGCCACTGCCAAGGTTTCCGCAAATTACCGGTTCGCAGGCAAGCTGGTTGCACAGTTCGAGGAATTCGTGTGTGCCGAAATTGTTGTTTTCTGTTACACCTCCCCAATGCGTATTAATCATTGTGGGACGCTCATTTCTGGGGCCAATTCCATCCATCCAGTGGTATTCGTCGGCAAAGCAGCCGCCGGGCCAACGCAAATTCGGAATTCCCATTTCCTTTAAGGCTGAAACCACGTCATTTCTGATTCCGGCGGTATTAGGGATTTTTGAATCTTCACCCACCCAGTAACCACCATAAATGCAGGTTCCGAGGTGTTCAGAGAAATGTCCGTAAATATGTTTACTTATTTTTTCCTTACCCAAATCGGTGTTGATAACAATTTTGTTTTGCGCAACTGCCTGTATTGTAATAAATAAAGCGGCTGCCATGAGCAGATTTCTGAATTTCATTTTTTGGTATTATTAGATTTATTTATAAGTGCCAAAATAACGCTTATGGATGACAAAACAAATATGTCTGAGCTTTTTTTGGATGGATGTACGATTCTGGATATTGGATTCTGGATACTGGATGCTTGATACTTGATATTGGATTCTTGATGTTCGATACCGTATATAATGTCAATGCACCAGATTTCCCCTCCTGGCAGGAGGGGTCTCCCGAGGCAGAGAAATTTTTTGGAGAAGGATTATGTGCGAGGGAGGGGGTGGTTTTTGGATGGATGTACGATTCTGGATATTGGATGCTGGATACTGGATGCTTGATACTTGATATTGGATTCTTGATGTTCGATCACGGAAACTTTTTCAATCCACTAAATTTCCCCTCCTGTCAGGAGGGGTCTCCCGAGGCAGAGAAATTTTTTGGAGAAGGATTATGTGCGAGGGAGGGGGTGGTTTTTGGAAAGATGCTGGATATTCGATACTGGATTCCTGATGTTCGATATTTGAACCAAACTTTCTTTCTAACCTCAAAAACCCATTAAACAGCGTACTTTATCGGCATTACTTTTTGTTGTCAGATGCTCCAGTAACAATAAAGCAACATCAATGGCAGTTGACGGATTCCAGGAGGTAACAATATTATCATCGGTTACAATGGGTTGATTAATTACTTCAACTCCAAATCCCAGCAAAGCTTCATGTCTGATTGGATTATTGTAGGTAGTTGCTGTTTTGCCTTTTAAAATTCCGCTTTTCCCGAGTGGCAAAGCACCCACACAAACCGAAGCAATAAATTTGCCTTGTGCCTTGAAATCCCTGATGACACCCAGAAACTGTTCATCATAAGCAACCTTATAAAAACCAAACACTTCAAATCCGCCCGGAACAGCCAATGCATCAAATTCGCTGATATCAATGTCACTTACTAAATGGTCAACAATAAACCTTTGATTAAACGAACTTTTGATTTCCTTTCTCAATCCGCAGGTAAGCAATTGGGTTGATTTATCACCTTCAACCAAATTCCAGCCCATCACATCGATAAACACACTGGCTTCATATATTTCAAATCCATCGGCGAGTAAGAGTAATACTTTTTTCATAATCGTTTTTAGTAAAATTAGGATTTAACGATTGCCAGCTACAAGAAGTTGGCGCCAATCAGCACGAATATAGTTGCGAAGGCCCAAATTTCCATAAACCACAAATGTTTCTAAGTAACACAAATCTGCCAATTTCTTGTAAGTGCTGTTAGCTGTGGTTTTTTTTTATTTGTCAAGCCCATATTTCTGTCCGTATTCTTTCACTGTCATTAAGAAATGTGGGTTTATTTTGTTGTTCAGAAGTCCATCGTATTCTCGTTTAGCTTTGTCAAACTGCTTAAATTCTCCATAAACAATTAGTTTGCCCAAAGGTGTCATCATCATATCTGCTTTATCTAACTCTTGAAGCATTTTTTCCGTACTGTTTAGTTGGTCAAAATATGGCAAAATGAAATTTGTCAAATTTTTTTTCATTTCTTCAATAAGCTGTTGCTCGTCAGTTCTTTCTTCAATGTCATACCAAGTGTCATGTTGGTTTAGCAAGTTTCCAATTCTTTTTCTAATCAAACATTCTGGTTCAGTCGGATATTCTGGAAATCCTTTGTCGCTGTAATTGTAAAATGCAAGCCAATATTCAGGGACAAAAATCCCTGTGTTTATAGTAAAACTAATACTGTCTTTATTTCCAAATGCACTTTTCTGAACATTAATGATTTGTCCGATAGTGTCAAGTTTTAAGTAAAAGTTATTTGCCTTTTTCTTAAAGCCTAAGGGTTTCAAGATTTCGTGAAATCCTTCCCTAATTATTTTGTCAAATTTTATCTCCGCTATTGTCTTCATTTCGTTTTTCAGTGTCACGTTCTAAAATCACAGCTAACTCGTTTATTCATAAACCCTATTTCCCATAAAAGTAAACATATCCGCTAATATTTAGCAGGTATTGTAAACCTTTTTCGGCAATTGAGGTGTACAATATTTTTTATCAATTCTAATTTTATAAATCATTAAAATGCCTTACACTTTTTATTTACTTATTGGATTATTGTGCTTTTGAATCTGTGTCGTCTGAGGCTTTCTATTCATCTGGTTCTGCCTTTTTCGATAGCTTATTCTTTCTTCTTTTTCGGAGGAAGAAAAATTTAAAGGTGAAAAATGATGGAATTGCACCCGGCACATTGCCTGCCAAAACCAAGTAGTGAGAACAGATTGATTTTGTTGCTACTTTTGGCAATATGAGTTTGTAAACGGATTAAAAAACGATGAAATATAACTGTATTATTTTCGATTGCGATGGAGTGCTGGTGGACAGCGAAGCTATTTCGGCCAAAGTTTTTCAGGAAATGATTTTTGAATTGGGCACCGAAATTGATTTTGAAACTGTTCTGGAACAAATCACAGGCACCTCAATGAAAGAGAACCTGCAGTTTATCAGCGATATCATCAACAGCGATTTGCCTGCAAGCTTCGAAACCGATTTCAGAAAACGCTCATACGAAGCATTTAAAACCGATATAAAACCCATAAACGGAATACCTGATTTACTGAAAAAGATAAAAGTTCCTGTCGGCGTGGCTTCCAGCGGACCGGTGGAAAAAATCAGGTTAAACCTTACCACAACCAACCTGATTCATTTTTTAGGTGAAAATATTTTCAGTTCGTACGAAATCGGAAGTTGGAAACCCGATCCTGAAATTTATATACATGCTGCAAAAAAAATGGGTTTCAAACCTGAAGAATGTGCTGTTATTGAAGATAGTTTGCCGGGAATTCAGGCAGCAAAAGCAGGTGGCTTCGATGTTTTCGGATTTGCCACTGAAAAGAATAAACCCACCTTTGAGGAATCAGGGGCAACGGTATTTTCCGTAATTTCCGATCTTTATCTGTTGCTTGGTATTGATTGAATAATTCAATATTTTTTTAATTTTTGTCGGACAATTAAAAATAAAGGAATAGAATTTTCTGAAAATGAAAAAATCGCGTACAACCATAACTGATATTGCCAGGGAACTAAATATTTCCCCGTCAACAGTTTCGCGATCATTGAATAATCATCCGGCTATCAGCAAAAAAACCCGCGATTCGGTTATTGAACTTGCAAAAAAACTCAATTACCTTCCCAATCTGCTGGCGCTGAATCTTTTAAAAAAACGAACCAATACGATTGGCGTTATCGTTCCTGAGATTACCAGTTACTTTTTTTCATCCATTATCAGTGGCATCCAGGATTTGTTAAATCCGTTGGATGTGAATATGATCATCGGGCAATCCAACGAATCTTTTGAAGAGGAGAAATCGATTGTACGCACTTTTGCTTCAATCAGAGTCGATGGTTTTTTAATCTCACCCTCATCAAAAACAAAAAATTTCGATCATTTGAAGGTGCTGACCGAGAACAATATTCCTCTGGTAATTTTCGACCGCGATATCGAAGGATTACAAGTTGACAAAGTTTTTGTTGACGAATACTCAGGTTCGTTTCAGGCAGTTGAGCACCTCATTAAAACCGGTTGCCGCCGGATAGCGCACATTGCCGGACCATCAACACTTTCAACAGCCAGGCACCGAATGGAAGGTTACACACAGGCATTAAAACAAAATGGCCTCCCGATAAACAATGATTATATTGTTGAATGTAAGGGATTTACACCAAAACATGGAATTAAACCTACCAAACAACTTCTGGCTCTTTCCAATCCGCCCGATGCCATTTTCACCGTAAACGACGGTGTGGCAATTGGAGCCATGTTTGTTTTAAAAGAAGCCGGAATTGTAATCCCCGACCAAATTTCGGTTATCGGTTTCGACGATGATCCCCACTCGTGCTTTTTTAAACCTTCTCTGTCAACGGTTTGGCAACCAACCTACGAACTCGGAATGCTGGCTGCCCGAATACTCATGAAACGGGTAAACTCGAACAACGACCTTTCAAAAATCAGGGTCGAAAAACTTTTTCCCGAACTTATAATCAGGGGTTCTTCAAAGTAAAATAACTCATTTTATTAGCTAAAACTCCCTCATTTTTTACCGTATTTTAAATACCGATTGACCCTGTTTTTCAGTTTTGAATTGTTGTTCAACCGATTTTATGCAAACCTTTGCATAAACTTTTCGTTCATATTATTTGGAATCCATTTAAATAATGACGTAACTTTCCTCTCGAATTACACACTAACTAATTGAATTTCAGCAATGATAGTTTCTACCAATGAAATTTTCAAAAAATGCTACAGTCGTTATGGAATTGCCGCTGTAAATGTCTGGTGTGCCGAACAGGTACATGCTTTGTTTAGTGCAGCGCAAAAAGCTAATGCCCCTTTTATAGTTCAAACTACCCCCGTTGCCCGTAATTATGCAAACCCCGAAATGTTACTTTCAATGATATCTTCTGCATCAAAAATTTATCCCGACACTGTTTTTGCCGTTCATCTCGACCATGGAAATATAGAACATGCAAATCAATGCATCGAATCGGGTTTTTACAACTCGGTAATGATTGACGCATCGCACGATCCGTTTGAAAAAAATATTACCATTACACGTGAAATAGTGGAAAAAGCACATCAGAAAAACATTACAGTTGAGGCTGAACTTGGGGTTTTGAGCGGAATTGAGGATGATTTGAATGTTGATGAAAAACTCAAAAAATTCACTCAGCCATCAGAAGTTGAAGAGTTTGTAAAACGAACCAATTGCGACAGTCTTGCCATTGCAATCGGCACCAGTCACGGTGCATACAAGTTTTCGGGCGAACAGGGTTTACAGTTTGATATTTTAAGGGAGATTCAAAAACGGTTACCCGGATTTCCATTGGTTTTACATGGTGGATCGGCAGTTAACCTGAATGAAATCGAAAGAATAAACGCTGCCGGTGGTCAGCTTGGAACCGATGCAAAAGGAGTTTCGGATGAAGAACTGTTAAAAGCCATTCAACTTGGGGTTTGTAAAATAAATATTGCTACTGATGCCCGTCTGATCTGGACCCGTGTTCACCGCGAATTCTTTGAATTTTCTCCGGCACAGTTCGATCCCATTATTCCCGGAAAAACTTTTATGAATGAACTTGAAAAATTCAACCTTGAAAAATTTGAATTGTTAAAATCAACTGGCAAAGCCAAAGAATTTAAATAATCTGAATCATGATAAGAGATAAAAAATATAAACTTTTAGCCAAACCAAAATCCGGATTTGGTATATATCAGAGTGTTTTACAGGAAGAAACAGGATGGCAATTCCTGAATTTCCAGGCCCGTTTGATGAAAAAAGGCGAAAAATGGAAAGGAAATACCTGGGAAAATGAATATGCAATTATTCTTTTGGGGGGCAATTATTCGGTAAAAACCGACAAAGGAAACTGGGAAACCACCAACGGGCGCAAAGATGTTTTTAGCGGAATTGCGCATTCATTGTACCTGCCAAGAGATACAGAATTTGAAATCACGGCAGAAAGTGAAGTGCTCGATATTGCTTACGGCTGGTGCGAAACAGACGAAGATCATCCTGTTTATTTCAAACACCCGGAGGAAGCAGCCATTGAAATTCGTGGCGGCGACAATGCCACGCGTCAAATCAACAGTTTGCTGCAACCCGGTTTCGATTGTCACCGGCTGGTTTGTGTTGAAGTTTACACTCCATCCGGAAACTGGAGTTCGTTTCCGGCGCACAAACACGACACGCAGAAATTTGACGACGACGGAATGGTAGTTGAAGCTTGTCTGGAAGAAACCTATTTCTACAAAATTGATAAACCACAGGGATTTGCGATACAGCAGATTTATAACGACGACCGCAGTCTGGACGAGATTGCAGTTGCCCGAAACAACGATGTGGTTTTGGTTCCCGAAGGTTATCATCCGGTTGTTGCAGGGCATGGTTACAATGTTTACTACCTTAACTTTTTGACCGGTAGCGACCAGTCACTGGCAAACACCGACGACCCCGACCACAAATGGATTTACAATTCATGGAAAGGGCGTGACCCGAGAGTTCCGATGGTAACAGCAGAGATGAACAACAAAATGTGATAGTGGATGCTGGCCCCGATAACTATCGGGGCTGGATACTTGATTTTTGATACTTGATACTTGATACTAAAATATTATGAACGAAAACGAAAAAATATACGATGTAATCACTTATGGAAGATCATCTATTGACCTTTATTCACAGGCAGTTGGAGCACGGTTTGAAGATATTCCGGGATTCCATGCTTTTGTGGGTGGTTCGCCATTAAACATTGCAGTGGGCTGCAGCAGACTGGGATTAAATGCGTCGCTGCTTTCGGGCGTGGGAAAAGATAAAGTGGGCGATTTTATCCTCAACTTTTTGAAAAAGGAAAATGTACGTACCGAAAATGTACGCGTAATTGAAGGATCCCGAAGTTCGGCTGTACTTCTTGGAATTGAACCACCCGACCGTTTTCCGCTGGTTTATTACCGTGACAACTGTGCCGATTCGCAAATCAACATCGACCAGGTTTTAAACGCAGGTATCGAAAAAGCGAGATTACTCGAAGTTTCAGGAACAGCCTTAAACATTGAACCTACACGGAGCGCTGCTTTTCTGGCTGCTGAAATTGCAGGGAAAAATGAAATTCCGGTAGTGCTGGACCTCGATTTTCGCGCGGATCAGTGGCACGATATCCGGGCTTTTGGAGTTACAACCCGAGCTTTTATGCGAAACGTAAATATAGTACTGGGCACTGAAGAGGAAATTCTGGCTGCTTATCTTTCTGATAAATCGCAGTTAAACATCAGTCACCAGCAAATATCTGCACCCGAAATAAAAGGTAATATTCAAGAGGCAATCAAAGGAATTTTACAACTGGGTGTGGATTCGCTCATCATAAAAACCGGTTCCCGTGGCGCAGTAGTTTATCTTCCTGACGGCACTATTCAGGAAGTACCCGGATTTCCGGTGGAAGTGGTAAATGTGCTGGGTGCCGGCGATGCTTTTGGCGCTGGTTTTATTTACGGATTCCTGAAAGGATGGGATTTGTATAAATGCTGCCGGATGGGAAACGCCTGCGGTGCGCACGTTGTAACTCAACTGGGTTGCGCCAATTTTAATCCTTACGAAAAGGAAACTCTGGAGTTTATTGAATCCCGGGGAGGTTTTTAAGTAGTATGAATAAAATAAAGTATTTACGATTATCACCCCTTTATCCCCTCAAGGGGAAAATGGCCGCTAATATAAGCCGTAATAAGTTGACAGCTAATATCCCCTTGAGGGGGTTGGGGGTGAATAAATACAAATACATATTATTTCAATTTTTGAAAAGAAAATTTGCCTTACCCGCAAAAGCAATTTTCATTTTATCAGTATTGGCTGGTGGAACTGTACTTTCAGCGCAGGTAGTGCCGGAGAAAGTGATGCAGGAAATTTATCAGGAAATTAAAACACCATACAAATTCGGACTTGTAATGGTTCCGCCCGACAACCCGAAAATGATGGATAGTCCAAGCATTTTCAGGTTTAAAGATTCATGGTACATGTCGTACATCGTTTTTGACGGAAAAGGTTACGAAACCTGGCTGGCACAAAGCGACAATTTGTTGAACTGGAAAACCAAAGGGCGGTTGATGTCTTTCACCGAAAACACGTGGGATGCAAACCAGAAAGCGGGATACATTGCTTTGCAGGATTTCAACTGGGGCGGTACTTATGAAGTACAGAAATTCGATGGCAAATACTGGATGTCTTACCTCGGGGGCAGTTCGCAGGGATACGAAGCAGGAAAACTCGGAATTGGAATTGCTTTCTCTGACAAGTTAAATGAAGCAGTCGAATGGCAACGTTTGCCTCACCCGGTAATTTCTGCAAATGATAGTGATGTTCGTTGGTACGACAGCGAAACCATTTATAAAAGTTCGGTTATTTGGGACAAGGAAAAAACAACCGGTCATCAGTTTGTGATGTTTTACAACGCAAAAGGCATCGACAAACCGGCAGGAAAAGCCGAAGCTGAGCGCATTGCAATGGCGGTTTCTGATGACATGAAAAGCTGGAAACGTTTCGGCGAAAATCCTGTAATCGACCATCAAACCGGAATTTCGGGAGATGCTGTTATTTCGAAAATAAACGATGTGTGGGTGATGTTTTATTTTGGCGCTTTCTGGAAACCGGGCGCTTTCGACCGTTTTGCCTGCTCTTATGATTTGGTAAACTGGACCGATTGGAAAGGCAACGATTTAATCAGCCCATCGGAAGTTTTCGATAGCCGTTACGCACACAAACCATTTGTTATAAAATACGATGGCGTTGTCTATCATTTTTACTGCGCGGTCGATGAAAAGGGAAACCGCGGAATCGCCCTGGCAACTTCGAAAGATATTGGAAAAAGTAAACTTCAGTTTAATACAAACTAAACGAAATCAAACTAAAATATATGAACACTAAAAAACTTACAGTTGCACAAGCCACCATCGAATTTCTAAAGAATCAGTATTCTGAAAGAGATGGAATTGAGCAACCCTTTTTTGCCGGATGTTTCGGCATTTTTGGTCATGGCAACCTGGCAGGTTTTGGTCAGGCATTACAACAAAATCCCGATTTCAGGTACTTTTTGGTTCGAAACGAGCAGGCGGCTGTTCACACCGCTGTTGGTTATGCCAAAATGAAAAACAGACTTTCAACATTTGTTTGTACATCGTCGATTGGGCCAGGCGCAACAAACATGATTACTGCGGCAGCCGGGGCAACCATCAACCGGATTCCGGTTTTGCTGATGCCCGGCGATATTTTTGCCCGGCGGGTTGTGGCGCCGGTTTTACAGCAACTTGAATCGGCTTATTCGCAGGACATTTCGGTTAACGATTGTTTTAAACCGGTTTCGAAATACTGGGACCGCATTAACCGGCCTGAACAACTGATTACTTCACTTCCTGAGGTGATGCGCGTTTTAACATCGCCTGCTGATACGGGGGCAGTAACACTTTGCATTCCGCAGGATGTTCAGGCGGAGGCTTTTGATTTTCCGGTTGAAATGTTTGAAAAACGGGTGTGGCATGTTGCCCGTCCTCGACCCGATGTTTCTGCTTTGCAGCGCGCAGTTGAGTGGATTCGGTCGGCAAAAAAACCGATGATTATTGCCGGTGGCGGTGTAATTTACAGCGAAGCTGAAAAAGCACTGGCAACTTTTGTTCATGAAACCGGAATACCGGTTGGAGAAACTTTTGCCGGAAAGGGTTCGCTGCCATACAACGACCCTCATAATTTAGGTGCAACCGGTGCAACCGGAACGGAAGGTGCAAATGCAATCAGCACCGAAGCTGATTTGGTTATCGGAATTGGCACGCGTTACAGCGATTTTACAACGGCTTCGAAAACAGCTTTTCAAAATAAAAATGTAAAGTTCATTAATATAAATATTACTGAATTTGACGCACACAAACACAGCGCACTGGCATTAACCGGTGATGCAAAAGTAATTCTGGAAGAACTTACCGAAAAACTTAAAACATATAATGTTGATGAAGACTACCGGGAAAAAGTGGCTGGTTTTAACAAAAGCTGGGACGAAAAAGTGAGTTTGGCCTACCAGGCGGAAGACAAAGCAATTCCAAGTCAGGCAGAAGTGATTGGCGCAGTGAATACATTTTCTGATGCCAATGATGTGGTTCTCTGTGCTTCGGGCAGTGCTCCGGGCGATTTGCACAAATTATGGCGTACCCGGAACTCAAAAGGATTCCATCTTGAATATGGTTATTCGTGCATGGGTTACGAAATTTCGGGCGGACTGGGAGCAAAAATGGCTTGTCCCGACCGTGAGATTTACATTATTCTGGGCGACGGCGGATATTTAATGATGCCTTCAGAAATTATCACATCCTTACAGGAAAGATACAAAATCACCATCATTTTAATCGACAACAACGGATTTGCCAGTATTGGAGGACTTTCCAAATCAATAGGCAGCGAAGGTTGGGGCACAAAATATTCGTACCGGAACGAGGAAACCGGAAAACTCGAAGGAGAGAACCTGCCTGTTGATTTGGCTTTGAATGCGCAAAGTTTAGGGGCGAAAGTTTATAAAACTACCAACATTGCGTCGTTTAATGAGGCGCTGAAAAATGCTAAAAAGGAAGATCGTACCACCGTAATTTATATCGAAACAGTGCCCGAAAGAAAAATGGCAGGATATGGACATGCATGGTGGGATGTGCCAATTGCTGAAGTTTCAGAATCAGCCTCGGTGCAAAAGGCGCGTGAGAACTATGATGTTCAGCGTAAAAAACAACGCTGGTTTTTATAAAGAATTGAATTTCTTATTCTTAAAGTCCCCTTCAGGGGATTTAGGGGTAAAACAAATAGGTAAAATTAAAATCAGAAAAACATATTTCAAATGACTAAAACATTCACTGATAAAACTAAAACATGCTAACAGTAATAACATTTGTCGGCTTTACCGTTTTTGTTGCCCTGTACTCATGGTACAGAATGAGAAAAGACAAAATGAACTCCTCCGACGATTATTTTCTGGGGGGCAGAAGTTTGTCGGGCATCGTAATTGCAGCCTCGATGCTGATGACAAACATTTCAACCGAGCATCTCATTGGAATGAACGGTTCATCCTACAAAAACGGATTTATTATCATCGCATGGGAAGTTACTTCAGCCCTGGCGCTGGTTGTAGCAGCGTTGTACTTTATTCCGAAATACCTGCGAATGGGATTAACCACCATTCCCGAATACCTTGAAAAACGTTTCGATGGTGTAACCCGCAGTTTGATTGCTTTGTTCCTGGTGATTTCCTTTGTGGTTACGCTGCTTCCGATTGTTTTATATACCGGCGCTATTAATCTCGAAAGTATTTTTAATATTTCAGAAGTATTGGGTGTTTCCAAATCAGAAGGTTTGTGGATTACTGTGGTTGGCATTGGCGTAATAGGTTCGCTTTATGCCATTTTTGGAGGACTAAAGGCAGTTTCGATTTCAGATTTAATTATGGGTTACGGACTGCTGATCGGAGGTTTGATGGTTCCGGTTTTTGCCCTTTATAGTATTGGAGATGGAAATATTTTTACCGGTCTTGCAAAAGTATTTCATCATGCTCCCGAAAAATTCAATGTAGTTGGCGCCAAAGATTCGGTAATGCCTTTTGGGGTTTTGTTTACCGGGTTAATCATCAACCAGCTCTATTTCTGGGGAATGAACCAGACTATCATCCAGCGGGCACTGGGTGCAAAAAACCTGAAAGAAGCACAGAAAGGCCTGCTTTTTACAGGTGTTCTTAAAATTTTAGTACCTCTGGTTATTGTACTTCCCGGTGTTATAGGGTTTTACTATTTCGGCGATTCGATGTACGAACACCAGGATTACGTTTATCCGGCATTGATTAAAAAAGTGATGCCGGTTGCATTGATTGGGTTTTTTGCTGCGGTGGTTATGGGGGCTGTACTAAGCACCTTTAACGCTGTACTAAACAGTGCCGCAACCATTTTCAGTATCGATGTGTATAAGCGGTTGCTAAAAAAAGATGCAACTGAAAAACGATTGGTTTGGGTTGGCAGGGCAACATCAACAACATTGGCAGTTTTTGCCATTTTATCGGCACCACTGGTAGCCAATGCTCCCGAAGGGTTATACCAGCTACTTCAGCAATTGAACGGCATCTTTTTTATTCCAATCGCATCCATCATGATAGCCGGTTTTTTTATCAAAAACATTTCAGCTGCGGGTGCTAAAACAGCCCTTTTCTTCGGATTGGTTTTCTACATCACAACTACATTTATACTGAAGGTAAATATTCATTTTATTCATATCTGGGGAATTGAATTTGTTTTGAATATGATTATCATGTTTGTCATGTCGTATTTCTATCCACGCACAACTTTCAACGACAAAGCCGATGCACTAAAAGTGGATATGCATGGCTGGAAATATGCTTATCATTTATCAGCAGTTCTTGTGGTTGTTACCATTGTCATTTATATCGTTTTGGGTCATCAATAAAAATTAAAAATATATGGAAATCTTAAAAAATTATATCAACGGAAGCTGGACAGAAAGCAGGGAACAACAAACCTCGAATGTTGTAAACCCTGCAAACCAGGAGATTTTGGCAAAAGTTCCGTTCGGTGAAAATACTGTTGCCGACGTTAATTTGGCAGTTGCTGCTGCAGCCGAAGCATTAAAAGAGTGGCGCGACACACCGGTTATGAAACGGGTTCAGCCATTGTATAAAATGAAACAGTTGCTGGAAGATAACATCGACGAAATTGCCCGGTTGATAACGCTCGAATGTGGCAAAACCTTTGTCGAATCGAAGGCAGAAATGCAACGCGCCATTGAAAATGTGGAAACTGCCTGCGGAACTCCAATTCTTATTCAGAGTGAATTTTCGGAAAATGTGGCGCCCGGAATCGATGAATTTATGATTCGGCAGGCGGTGGGAGTTTGCGCGATAATTTCGCCATTCAATTTTCCGGGGATGATTCCATTCTGGTTTTTGCCTTATGCAATCGCCTGTGGAAACAGCGTTGTTGTAAAACCATCAGAAAAAGTTCCTTTAACTATGATGAAGGTTTTCGAACTTATCGATCAGCTTGACATTCCAAAAGGCCTGATAAACCTTGTTCACGGTGGAAAACCAAGTGTTGATGGATTATTGGATCACCCTGAAGTTAAAGCCATCAGTTTCGTTGGGTCAACCAATGTAGCACGATATATTTATCAGCGGGGCGCAGCCAACGGAAAGCGCGTTCAGGCGCAGGGCGGTGCAAAAAATCCGGTAATTGTGATGCCCGATGCCGATATTGAAATGGCTGCCAGAATTGTTGCCGACAGTGTTTACGGATGTGCCGGCCAACGTTGTCTGGCTGCTTCAAATATTATTACAGTTGCTGATAACGATGGCTTTATTACAGAAGCACTTGTTGAAGCCGCAAAAAGCAAAACAACTGGTTTTGGGTTGGATAACGGAATAGAAATGGGACCGGTAATTACTACTGAAAGTAAATCGCGGGTTGAATACCTGATTGCCAAAGGTGTAAGCGAAGGAGCCAACCTTTTGCTCGACGGAAGAAATACAAAAATCGCCGGTTACGAAAAAGGAAATTTCATTAAACCAACCATTTTGGAAAATGTAGCGTTAGATGGTGAAGTTATTAAAACCGAGATTTTTGGTCCGGTAATGAGTTTACTTCACATGAAAACCATTGAAGAAGCCATTGACTTTGTGAACAGCAACAACTACGGAAACATGGCTTGCATGTTTACGTCCAGCGGATTAAATGCCCGAACTTTCAGAAACCGCGCAAATGCAGGCAACATTGGAATTAATATTGGCGTAGCTGCTCCACTGGCGCAATTTCCGTTTAGTGGCTGGAACAACAGCTTTTTTGGCGATTTGCACGGACAGGGCCGTCAGGCCATTGAATTTTTCACACAAACCAAAGTAGTTATTGAACGCTGGCCCAAAGAATGGACACGTAAATTTTAAAAATATTAAAAATGATAAAAATAGCAAACGCGCCCTGTTCGTGGGGCGCACTCGAATTTGAACTGGAAGGAAAATCACTGGGTTACCAGCAGGTACTTTCAGAAATGGTGGAAACCGGTTATGCAGGTACCGAACTCGGCGACTGGGGATTTATGCCATCGAACCCTGAAGAGTTGAACAATGTGCTCAACGAGAAAAAGCTACAGTTGCTGGGCGCTTTTGTACCGGTTGCCCTTGCAAAAGAAGAAGCTCATGATGCAGGTGTACTCCAAGCTTTAAAAACTGCGGGATTAATGTTTAATGCAGGCTATAAAAGTGCCTTTATTGTTTTAGCCGATGAAAACGGGTCGGTTGAGGAACGAACAAAAAATGCAGGGCGAATCACTCCCGAAATGGGCTTGAATGAAAACCAGTGGAAAACATTTGCTGCAGGTGCAGAAAGGGTTGCACATGCAGTGAAGGATAAATATGGTATGCGCACTGTTTTTCATCACCATTGCGCCGGTTATGTTGAAACTCCTGATGAAATCGATACTTTAATGAAATTGACCAATCCTGATTTGCTTGGATTGTGCCTTGATATGGGGCATTACGCATTTGGCGGCGGAAATCCTGTGGAAGCGTTAAAAAAATACTACGACAGAATCTGGCATGTTCATTTTAAGGATTTCGATCCGAAAGTAGGACAAGCTGCCAGGGAAAATAATTACGATTATTTCAAATCGGTGGAAGAAGGTGTTTTCTGCGAACTGGGGAAAGGCACGGTAGATTTCAAATCAATTGTTAAAATACTGAACGACAAGGAATATAACGGTTGGATTGTGGTTGAACAGGATGTTTTACCCGGAATGGGGAATCCAAAAGTGTGTGCAAAAAGGAACCGCGAATTTATTCAAAAGCTTGGTTTATAACTTAGATTTTAACCGCGATGATTTATTTACAATGTATTTTTTCTGACACCTTTTTGTAACCATTAATATTGATTTTTGCTCACTGTTAAAAAAAGAATACAAAACTTAAAAAACTGATATAAAATGAAGAAGATAAATGTTGCTGTCGCCGGTTTAGGCCGTATTGGCAAAATACACCTCAGAAACCTAAGTCGTAATTTTCCGGAAATAAAAGTAATTGCAGTAATGGATGTTTTTGATGAATCGAAATCCATTGCCGATGAATTTAACGTTCCGGTTTTTGTAAAAAATTTTGATGAACTACTTGCAGTACCCGGCGTTGATGCCGTAGTAATCTGCTCGCCGACAGACACACACGCTGATTACGTTGTAAAAGCAGCAAAAGCCGGAAAACATATTTTTTGCGAAAAACCGCTCGACTTATCACTTGACCTGGTAAAGGAAGTACTTGCAATTGTTGAACAATGTGGCGTAAAACTGATGCTCGGCTTCAACCGTCGTTTCGACCCCGAGTTCAAAAAAATAAGACAACTTGTTATAAATGATGCAGTTGGAGATGTGCAGATTGTAAAAATCACCAGCCGCGATCCCGGGCCACCTCCCGTTTCGTATGTTAAGGTTTCGGGCGGAATGTTTTTGGATATGACCATTCACGATTTTGATATGGCACGTTACATTTCGGGTAAACAGGTAAAGGAAGTGTATGCTAAAGGCGCAGTAATGGTTGACCCGGAAATTGGAAAAGCCGGAGATATCGATACTGCGGTTATTACTCTCACTTTCGAAGACGATACAATGGCAGTTATCGATAATTGCAGGAAAGCGGTTTATGGTTACGACCAGCGGCTCGAGGTTTTTGGAAGCAAAGGAATGGCACAGGCAGAAAATAATTTCCCCAACAACCACAAACTTTATTCAGCTTCGGGCGTTTCGGGCGATTTGCCTTTGCATTTTTTCCTCGAAAGATACGATGCTTCGTATAACCAGGAAATCCGCGAATTTATTGACGCTCTTGTAACCGGTGGCGATATGCCGGTTGATGGAACAGACGGATTACTTTCAATAGCAATCGGGTTGGCCGCAAAAAAATCTGTTGCCGAAAACCGACCGGTAAAAATTTCAGAAATTCTGTAATCTTCATATTATTTCAGGAAAAACAAAAAGATAATGAGTTGTAAATCCAAAATATTATTCATCCTGAGCATAGGAATTTTTTCCTGTAATGTCCTGTTTGCTCAGAATCAGATTAAGGTTTTACCAGCTCATTCGCATAACGATTATGAACATAACCGGCCACTTTTCGAAGCACTTGAATGCAATTTCAAAAGCATCGAAGCCGATGTTTATTCGGTTGGCGATTCGCTTTTTGTGGCACACGATTTCGACCAGATAAAACCCGGCAGAACTCTTTGCCGGCTTTACCTAGATCCGATGAAAAATGAAATCATCAGAAATAATGGTTCAGTGTATGGAAATGGTGAAGAGATTATTCTGTTTATCGATATTAAGGATGACGGATTAAAAACGTATCAGTTACTCCATAAAACTCTTACAGAATATAAAAGCTATTTAACCTGTTTCGAAAATGGCAAAAAGAAACCGGGAAATATTTTGGTTGTTGTTTCGGGTAACCGACCCTTTGAATATATGCAATCGCAATCGGTAAGGTTTGCCGGATTCGATGGCAGACTGAATGACATAGATTCAGGAATATCAGCCGATTTTATGCCGGTTGTAAGCGACAACTGGACCAAATATTTTTCGTGGGACGGAACCGGAAAAATGCCTGAAAAAGAAAAACTTCAACTTAAATTATTTGCTGAAAAAGCAATAAAAAAAGGA
Organism: Draconibacterium sp.; assembly: GCA_041737765.1. GTDB lineage: Bacteria > Bacteroidota > Bacteroidia > Bacteroidales > Prolixibacteraceae > Draconibacterium. The sequence goes on from JBGSRA010000097.1 coordinate 30,149, forward strand.
TATCTGCTTCGGTTTTGGGGAACACCCAACCGAACAGCAGAACAAAGAACTGCAATTTGGAGCGAGCTAAAAAGTTCGGGAGTTGGATTAATTGGGGCAGATGAATTAAAAGAATTGCAAAAATTTTTAAAATAGATAATTAACACTAAAATGAATGTAATATGAAAACAAGAAAAATTAAAACTGTGTACTGAGTCAAAATTAACTTTTTTATGAGTTGATTTTCAAATTTTTAACACACAAACCTGTGTGTTGGTTGATGTGAAAAATTCAAATACTTTTTATAAACGTAATTATTAAAACTAATGAAAAAATTAAAAATGAGAAGTCCTTCGCTTTGGAAAAGTAATTTTCTACTTTTTCGGAAAATGAAATTAGTTGTTATAATTTCATTGATGGCAATTACCGGGGCAATGGCAAATTCAAATCAGCCGGTGCCTGCGAATGATTCAGATGGAAATGGATCAATGGCTGTTCAACAAGAAAAAAAGCAAATATCGGGAACGGTAATTGGTGCTGACGGACAGCCAATTCCGGGAGTTTCTGTGGTTGTAAAAGGCACCACAACAGGTATAACAACCGGAATAAGTGGTGAATTTGCACTCGAAATTCCGGCCGATGCACAAACTTTGGTATTTTCTTTTGTCGGAATGAAAGCACAGGAAATTCAAATTGCCGGCCAAACTGTATTTAAGGTCACCATGGAAGAAGAATCAATTGGTTTGGGTGAAGTTGTTGCAATTGGTTATGGTATTCAGAAAAAAATAGACATTACCGGTGCAGTTGGTTCGGTTCAGAGTGAAAACTTTAACAGAGGTGTTATCAACTCGCCGGGGCAATTACTTCAGGGTAAAGTTGCCGGGGTAAACGTAACTTCAACAAGTGGTCAACCGGGTAGTGGTCAGCAAATTACCATTCGAGGTCAGGGAAGTATCCGTCAGGGATCGGGACCATTATTTGTGGTTGACGGATTTCCCATCGGAATTGATGGAACCAGCGCAAGTACTAGTGCATTAAACTTTCTGAATCCGGAAGATATTGAATCGATGGATGTTTTGAAAGATGCTTCTGCAACAGCAATTTACGGTTCGCGCGGAGCAAATGGAGTAATACTGATTACAACCAAAAAAGGAAAATCGGGAGTTTCGAATGTTACAGTTTCTTCCAATTTTGGGGTATCTAACCTGGCCAACGAAATATCCGTTTTCACAGCTGATGAGTTCCGCAAAAATGTGGTTGCCATTGGCGGCAAACTCGAAGACAGGGGTGGCGATACCTACTGGCAGGACGAATTAACAAGAACTGCAATTACTTACGACCAGAACCTGATTATGTCAGGGGGAACCGATAAACTTACCTACCGTGCTTCACTCGGATACATGGATCAGGAAGGTATTGTAATTAATACAGGTATTAAAAGATACAGCGGAAGGGTGAATGCAACCCAGAAACTCATGAACGGAAGATTAAATATTGATTTTTCGCTTAACTCAACCATCGAGAAAAGTGAAAACGCAATTATGAGTACACTGGTTTCAGAAATGCTCGATTTCAATCCTACTTATCCGGCCCGCGATGAAAATGGTGACCCGGTTAAATACCCCGATCTTGTCAATCCGCTCATTCATTCAGAGTTATATACAGATTTTGGCGAAACCCGCAGAATAATTTTCAACATTGCCCCGTCGTTTGAAATTATTGATGGTTTGGTTTATAAACTTAATTTTGGTTACGAAAATAATTCGAGCGAAAGCGATAATCAGAGCATGCCAAATACTGATCCATTTGAAGAAGGTAGGTTACAACAGAACTATTTAAATGGCGAAAACATGCTGATTGAAAACTATTTAACCTATACTCTTGATAAAGATGATCATAATTTTACTTTGCTAGGTGGATATTCGTACCAAAGAATTTATGATCGCTGGAGAAGCTGGAACATTCGTAAATTCGCCGATAACGGTATTGAACCCCGTTATAATCCCGGATTAGGCCAGACACTTACCCTGGTTGATAATCCACCTTCAGGTTGGGCCCGTATCAACGAACTGCAATCGTTTTTTGGTAGGGCAAATTATAGCTACAAGGGTAAATATATGTTAACGGCTACGGTCAGAGCCGATGGATCATCCAAATTTGGTTCGAACAACAAGTATGGTGTTTTTCCATCATTTGCTGCAGGGTGGAGAATTTCGGAAGAGTCGTTTATGCAATCGACTTCATTGTTTAGCAATTTAAAACTCAGGGCAGGATGGGGCCAAACCGGAAACCAGGAAATTCCGCCTAAAATTACACAGGCGTTATATACCACAAGAGTTTCAGGTACTACAAGTTACCCGCTTGCCGAGTCAGGATCTTATCCGGCTGGAACCACTTTTGTGCGTTTGGCTAATCCCGATATTCAGTGGGAAGTTTCGACACAAACAAACATCGGACTTGATTTTGGATTGTTTGAAGGCGCACTTTCAGGAACCATCGACTATTTCAATAAAGTTTCGAATAATATTTTACTTGAGGTTGTTCCTTCAGATCCTATTCAGCCCGCAACTTCTTACTGGACTAATGTTGAAGATATGAATATCACCAACAAGGGAGTGGAAATAGCACTGGATTATCAGCACAGAAATGCAACCGGATTTTCATATGGAATTGGTGGAAATATTACATTTATCGACAACATTGTTGAAGATTCTCCATTTACAATTCTGGCAACCGGATCTGCAGAAGGTTCAGGTCTAACGGGAGCAACAATCAATGGATTGATTAACGGTGAACCAATCGGGACATTTTATATGCAGAAATTTGTTGGTATTGGTGACGATGGTTTATCCATATTCGAGGACTCGGATGATGCAGGCCGAATGGTTGTTGGACACGCATTGCCTGATGTAACCTATAATTTTTACTTTAACATGGAATATAAAGGTTTTGATTTCTCAGCTAATTTCAATGGAGTTTCGGGAAATATGATCTATAACAATACTGCCATGAATAAATTTTACAAGGCAAAACTGGCTAATTCACTGAATACAACCGATAAAGCCATTGAATTTCCAAAGGAAAGCATTATCAATTCATCATCTGTTTCAACCAGATATCTTGAAGATGGATCGTTCCTTCGTTTAAACAACATGACACTTGGATATAATTTCAACACAAAATCGATTAACTGGATTGATGATCTTCGCTTGTCTGTTACCGGTCAGAATTTATTCGTAATAACCAAGTATTCAGGTTTCGACCCTGAAGTAAACCAGGATCGTTCAATGAATGGAATACAATCTTTCGGGATTGATTTAAATGGATATCCAAAAGCCAGAACGTTTGTTTTTGGAATTAACGTAACATTTTAATTAACTAATAATGAAAATTGATATGAAAAATATAATAAAATCAGCTCTTTTGGCTTTTATCCTGCTATTTAGCTGGAATTGCACTGATCTCGAAGAACAAATTCTGGATGAATCCTTATCGGGTGGTGCCTCTGAAACCAACCTGGTAAGAAATAGTGTGGCACCTGCTTATGCACTGCTACCCGATTTTTTCCTGCATACAAAGTATTTTGCAGTTCAGCAAATTTCAACTGATGAAGCTATCCTACCATACCGTGGTGGCCGTGACTGGGGTGATAACGGAATTTACATTGAATTGCATCAGCACACTTACACACCGGCGCACAGAAATGTACGCGACTGCTGGAACGGCCTGACAACCATGATTTCAAGATCGGTTTCGGCAATTAATGTTTTAACACCACTTGCTGAAACTGATGCAGAAGCCAAAGTATTTTTAGCCGAAGTTCGCGGATTGCGCGCTTATTATAACATGCTCACCCTCGATTTATGGGGACTTTCATTTAAAAAAGATGATCCGAATGTGGTTTCTGAGATTTTACGCGGAAATGATGCCATTGAATATATCAGAAGCGAATTTGAAGCTGTTGTTGGCGATTTAAAAACCGATGTTGGCCCCGGCAGATTGACACAGGGTGGAGTTTACGGACTTTTAGCCCGTTTGCATTTGAATGCTGCCGTTTACCGCGATCCGTATGCAACCAGTTTTACTTTTACTTCTGCCGATATGGATAAAGTAATCGAATACAGCAATTTGGTAATAAACTCTGGTCAATACAATTTGTCCCCGGAATACTTTGCCAATTTTAACAACGACAACCATACCAACAAGGAATTGGTTTTTGCTGTTGATCAACGTCCCGACCTGAACGGACACAACCGTATGTCATACTTCTCGATGTCGGATAATTTCTATGGGAATCCATTATATCCCAAAGGAAACGGAACAGATGGACCAGCCATTACTCCCGATTTTTACGATTCATGGGTACAGGCAAATGGATCAATCGATCCGGCAGAAGCTGATGCCAGATTTTTCTGGGAACGAATGGCAATACCTGCTGATTCGGCTATTGCAGCAACCGCTTTCGAAGTTAACCGGGGTATTTACAGGGGTCCGCAATACGGATTACTAAATACCGGCAGACAACAGCCGTTTATTCAAACTGCTGACGGGCGTTATAAAATTGGTAAACTTCGCGACTGGAGAAGAGCAGAAGCTAATGCTTATGTTGACTTTATCAAAGAGATTAATTTTACTGCCGAAGGAAGTAATTACAATACAGGTTTCCGGGTTGAAAAATACCAGTGGAGCAAATCATCTGATGACGGCAGAAACAAAGGAGAAGCCGATTTTGTAATCTTACGTTTGGCTGATTTGTACATGATGCGGGCTGAAGCAAAATTGCGCAAAAGTGATGCTGCCGGCGCACTGGCAGATGTAAATTTGGTTAGGGCATCGAGAACGGCAAGACCAGCACTTACTCCAAAACCGCTGACACAAATGACAGCCGACATTCTTTTCCGTGAACGTGGATTCGAATTTTACTGGGAACACCAGAGAAGAACCGACATGATCCGTTTTGGAAAATACGAAGGAACATGGACAGAAAAAACCAATAACGATGTTAAAAAGCGGCTTTTCCCTATTCCGCAAACAGCTATTGATGGTGCTTCTGCCAACGAAGGTTATTTGGTTCAAAACCAGGGTTATTAAACCTAAATCGAAATAATTTGATATTTATCCGGGAAGAAATTGATTTTTCTTCCCGGATAATATTTTTATTGAAATTTAAAGGCTAAAGCCTTTTTTTATCAGGCCTTTTTAACGCCAGGCTTAAGCCTGGCGCAAAAAAGAAAGACAAGAACCGGCTTTAGCCTTTAAATAAATAACTTAAAACCAACATTGTGAGAACTATATTTTTCTTAATCGGAATATTGCTTCTTTTTGCCTGCTCCAACAAACCTGCAAGCAAAAAGGAAAACCCTGAAAACCAGACTCAGATTAAAATTGCAGCATACAATGTTGAATACAGCAAAAATGCTACTGCAGCAGAAATCGGTAAAGCGCTTAAATCCTATAATTTCGATGTAGTTTGTTTTTCGGAAGCTCCCGGCGGAAACTGGACACAGGAGGTTGGCGATGCAATGGGACTGAACTACTTTACCGTTGGAAAATATTCTACCGCAGGACATGATGACAAATATAAAACCATTATCAGTAAAACTCCCCTATATGATTTTGAAGAGATTTTAATGGCCGACACGTTGCATTCCGCAACAAAAGCCAAAACCAAATTCAATGATACCGAAATCAGTGTGTATGCCGTACATTTCCCTTTTGGTTGGCGCGACCAGGCACACATCGACGAAACCACAAATAAAATTGTAACGTTCATAAATTACCTGAAATCAAAACAACCAGAGGAAATTGCACTGGTTGCCGGAGACTTCAATTTTATCCCAACCAACACCGACAGCACAAGTATGTACTACGAAATGTTTGTTGATATTGGAATGGATGTAACATGGAAAGATCTGGGAATTGACTGTACAAAACTAAACACATGGAATGCCTTTGAACCAAAAGATGCAGGAAACGGAGAAGTTATCGACCACATCATTTTTAATCGCCAAAAAATGAAAGTGTTGGATGGCGAAATCATTGATATGGAAAAACCATTATCCGACCACAAACCCGTTTGGGCACTGCTCGAAATTTATTAAACCTGGTTCTGTACAAATCAAATGTTTTACAGTTCCTAAAATCCAACATTCACTTTTTTGCTGATTTAAAAATAAACCGTTTTTAGTTTATGATTCTTAAAAATTCCGGGAAACCAGTTTTCGCTTAATGTATTGATTTATTGATATGTTCAGGAAACTTTTTAAGTTTGTAAATTAACATGAAAAAAGATAAATTTTGTTTTCAGGAAAGAAAATCTACGGTTTTTAAGCAAATTATGAAAAGCAGAATAAGACTCATAATCATAATATCTTTATTGATTTTTGCAGGTTGGGCTTGCAAAAATAATGCGGCTGAGGAGCTTGTCGCTTTTGCCGACGATGACCTTCGTGAATTGCTGTGCAAGGTGGGTATCGACATTAATCATGATGGTTTTATCTCTGTTTGGGAAGCAACTGATGTAACAAAAATAACCATACTGGCTGCTGATGTTACCGATTTGGGCGGTCTGGAAGCGTTTCCCGCGCTTGATTCGCTTGTTCTGAAAATGGTGCCCATCGAACAAATGAATCTTTCTGGCATCCGGGGGCTCCGTTATCTTGAATGTACCATGTGCAATCTGAAGAATATGATTTTATCAGCAAATATCAATCTTGAAGAAATAATTTGCGACAAAAACCAAATTGATACTATAATACTTCCGTCAGGACCGGCACTTAAAACCCTGCATTGCGGCTACAACCGGCTGCGCAATATCGACCTTTCGGGTGCAACTGCGCTAACATCACTGCATTGTAACAACAACATTCTGACTTCTATCAATCTATCAAATAATCATCAACTTACCCAAATGATAAGTTGTGGAAACCAGCTGACTTCGCTCGACGTTTCAGCAAACAGTTCTATTACCTCACTGGGTGTCGATAACATGCCCATGCTTTCGGTAGTTTATGTGTGGACACTGCCATTTCCGCCATCAGGAGTTAATGTACTGATGTCGTTCAGTCCTCAGATTAAATTTGATTTGCCAAAACAACTTCCCTGACTCACCATCAATGACCGTAAGTGATGATTCTTTTAATTTTCCAGGTTTCGTTCTCATTTTGCCAGTTGTGAACAAACTTAAATGTTCCGCAATCAGGTTTGTCATTTTCATTGTAACTAAAGTGTGTTGCCAGGTTTCTATTGCGCCAAAATCCTTTATCGGATACACTTTTAATCGATTCTTTTACCAGCTTTCTGCTTAAAACATAGTTTCCATGGAATAATCTATTAAAATCTTCCATCGACTGTTGAGAATTTCGTACACCACTGTTGTCCTGACAGGTTTCAAGATCACGAGAAAAGAAACTTTGAAATTTCTGAAATTTTCTTGTATTAAACGTTTCGAACAGGAGGCTGTACTTGAGGTGAATAGATTGATAAAGCAAACAGTCGGCCTGATCTTTCAGTTCAGTCTTTATCTGCTTTTTGCAAAACCTGTCTGTACATTGATTAAAAAGATTACAACGGAAGTCAGTGATTTGATTACTTCATTCATATAAAAACCACGATAATCACTATGTTATTTCAGCAGTCGAATGCCATCCGAATCAAAAGTTATCATTCGTTTTTTATACAAACTACCGATGGCTTTTTTGAAGTTCTTTTTGCTTATACCTAAAAGTGAGTTAATCATTTCGGGCGATGTATTATCTGAAACTGCCATAAAACCACGGTTTTGCTTTAGTTCATCCAGAATTTTCTGCGAAATGGCATCCACTTTTTCGTAACCCGGTTTTTCAAGCAACAAATCAATTTTCTCGTCATCCCGCACTTTGTTAATATAACCTGTCATTTTCATGCCCGGTGAAAGTTTCTGATACAACTGATTGTTGTACAACATTCCCCAATGCAGACTGTTTACAATGGCTTTATAACCCAAATCGGTCTCCTCAGCAATCAGCAATTGAACTTCGTCACCCGGTTCGTATTCGGGCGGAGTATTATCGAGGAATTTATCGATTTTTGCCGAAGCTGCAATCCGGTTGGTCAGCAAGTCGAGAAACAAATAAACGAGGTAATTTCCTCCTTCAACCATTTTTGCCTTTTGCTCGCGGAAAGGCACTAGCAGGTCTTTTGGTAAACCCCAGTCGAGAAAAGCGCCAAATTTGCTGGTAGCTACAACTTTTAAAAAAGCAAATTCGCCCACCATGGCAAATGGTTTTTCGGTAGTGGCAACAAGTCTGTCTTCCGAATCGGTATATACTAAAACATCAGCCCATCCCTGAGATCTCACTTCTTCGGTGATAAATTTCCGGGGCATCAATATTTCACCCAGTTCCCTCCCATCGAGATAAAATCCATTATCGGTTTCGCGAACTACTTCAAGCGTATTTACTTTCCCTATTTCTACCATTTTTACGTTGTACTAATCTGCGCCAAAAGTACATTTAATTGCTTAATTCTGATTTTTTAATTTTTCGAATACAGCGCGTGGCACAGTAAAAACAGTTCCATGTCGTGTACCTTCAGGAAAAATAACCTGATCTGAAATATCTTCCCAGTTTTTCAGATCTTTCGATCTTATAGCCCCCATCGCATGATTCATGTACTTATCGAAATATACAATCTGATAACCGTCTGTTTTCAATGTCGTCGGTCCTTCAGCCCAATAATTTCCTGTAATCGGTTCCGATGGGTTACCGAATCCCGACGTAAGTTGACTACTTGTGGCAATTCGTATGTTTTTCTGCGGAGGAGTGCGGGTTTCATCTTTCAGAAACAAAATATACTTCTCATTTTCCATGGTCATTGTTCCATCGATTACATTGAAACCCTGGTTGTAGAAAAGTTCAGTTTCGGTGAAATCCATAAAATCGGTGGTGGTTACAAAGTACATCCGGTGGTTGTATTTATCGTCGCCGCTTTTTTCGGTTTCGGGGAAACGCCCGGGTATGGTGGTTGACCAGAAAATAATATACTGTTTCGATTTGTTATCGTAAAAAACCTCGGGTGCCCAGCAGTTTTTTGCCCCTGATTCGTGTTCCATTACAGGCAGATAATACTGCTCCGACCAGTTAATCAAATCGCTGGACCAGGCATAGCCAATGCCTCTTTCATTCCAGCTTACAGTCCAAACCATTCTGAAAATTCCATCAGGCCCCTGAATAATACAAGGGTCGCGCATCAGTTTATCTTTTCCTGCAATTGGAGTTAGAAATGATTTGTTGTTTTTGAGTGATTCCCATTTTAAACCATCAAAACTATATGCCAAATGAAGTCCATCCTCACCGTTATTCATGAAATAGGAAAACATGTAAACTTTATTTTTGTCCTGTGCACGCACAATAAAAGCTGCTCCAAACAGCAGTATTGTCAGTAGAATATTTTTCATCTTGAATTATTTTTAAGTTCCGGATTTCAGGTTTCGGGTTTGCAAGGTTTGTAAGGTTTTGAATTTTTGAACTTTGAACTTTGAACCTTAAACTTTGAACTTATTTTATCCTCCAACCTTTTTCACTTTGTATCCTTCCTTCAAAAGTGTTTCCATCACACGGGTAACAAAATCACCTTGTACAAGAATTTCACCGTCTTTAGCAGTTCCACCAACTCCGCATTTGGTTTTCAGCATTTTTCCCAACGATTTTAAATCATTATCGCTACCAATAAATCCGGTAATCAAAGTTACATTTTTCCCGTTTCGCTTTTTTCGATCAAGCTGAACTTTTAAATTTTGTTGCTGAGGTGGTAATGTTTGCTGCTCTTCATTATCACCGTTTTCGTAATTAAAATCGCGGTTTGTGGAAAAAACCACTCCCAATCTGTCTTTCCAATCGCTTGCCATCAAATACCGGTTTTTTGCCAAATTACCAATAAACTACCTGTAATATACGCTATTAACCACCAACCGTAAGCAATTTTAGTGTATACCAGAATCGATTTACTAATTATTGAATCAAACCCGTTTTTAAAATACCACTGGTAAATTAAAAATAAATTAATAATCATAGATAACATGGCTGTGTAACCTAAAATACCGTGTGGAGTAAAAGCTCCTTTGTTCGAACCCAAAATCATTAAAGTTACGGCTATAAAATCGAGCAAAACACCAAGAGTCAGAAAAATCAGAACACCGGGAGTTACTATTTTAAACCGCTGGACGGCAATACTTCCAATTCCGTAGGAGAGTAGGGCAAGTGTAATAATAAAAGCTCCGATAATTGATAAAGAATTCATAACGTGTTCTTTATTTTACATATAAACCAACTAATCCTCAAAATTGTTTTAATCAAATCGCGAATAACAGATTTTAACGTTGTAAAGATATTACGATTTTAAATAAAAAGAACCAATATAATTGTGATTGCACGTAACATACAAAAATATTGAATTTTAAAATCCAATTGGTTACTCCAATTTTCATAAACTAAATAAGTAGAAGTTCTGGAATTCTACTCTCGCTTTTCAGGCTAAAATCAATAGAATTTTCAGTGCAACATTATTTTTTCAATCTCTTCAAGCGATTTTCCTTTGGTTTCGATTAGGGCAAACCTGTAAAACAAAATGCTGATTATAGTTGCAACAGTAAAAAATAAAAACACATATCCCACCCCAATATTTTTTGAAACTACCGGAAAAAGAAGTGCAATTGCAAAATTAAATATCCAGTGCGAAAAAGAACCGATTGCCGCACCACGGGCACGAATACTTGTTGGAAACATCTCGGAGAGAATAACCCAGATTACAGCACCTTGCGAAAAAGCAAAAAAGGCAATGTAACCTATTAATAATGTGATTAAAATAAATCCTGATTTATTATCAGTTATAAATGCCCAGCTAAATAACCCCAGAAAAACCGACATTCCAACTGAGCCCGCATAAAGTAGAAATTTTCGCCCGAAACGATCGATAAAAGTCATGGCAATAATGGTAAAAAGAAGGTTTGTTATTCCAATCAGAACCGACTGCAGTAAAGCCGATTCGGCTGAAAAACCTGCATCCCTGAAAATATCGGTTGAGTAATACATTATTATATTTATTCCGGCAAACTGATTAAACATGCCAATTGCAACGCCAATTACCACAAGTCTGAAATATGGTTTTTTAAAAATTGAAATGTGTTTAGATTTTGCTTCAAATGCCAGCGATTCCTTAATCGACAAAATCATTTCATCAATTTCAATGCCCGGATTCACGCGTTTAATTACACGTCGTGCTTCATCTTCCTTGTTTACTTTCATCAGCCACCGCGGACTGCGGGTAATAAAAAACAGTAAAATCCCAAAAATTAACGAAGGAATTACTCCGGCTAAAAACATCCAGCGCCAACTACCATGAAAAACTGAATCGATGATGTAATCTGAAAAAAAAGCAAGCAGTATTCCGGTAACAATTGCCAGTTGATTTGTTGCGACCAAACGTCCGCGTAATTTTGGAGGAGCTACCTCTGAAATATACATTGGTGTTAAAACCGAAGCGCCTCCAACTGCGATTCCACCTAAAAAACGGGCTGCAATAAAAACCCAGATATTGGTTGCCAGTCCAGTTCCAATCATCGAAAAAAGAAATAAAAAAGCCATTATTCTCAACATAAACCGACGCCCGTATTTATCGCCGGGTTTGCCAATAAAAAGCGCCCCTATTACACAACCTGCCAGCGCAGTACTTACCACAAAACCTTTCATAAATGCATCGAGCTGAAAAGTTTCGGTTACATAATGAATAGCACCATTGATTACTGCAGTTTCGAAACCAAACATTAATCCACCAAGGGCAGCAACAAATGTTACAAAATAAAGATAACGTCTCATGTTGAAGTTAATTAGGTTTTATTATTACAGATAAAGATAATATTTGAATTGAAACAGCTTAAAAACTGCCTGATATATTTCTGAGTTTGCTATTTTTGACAAAACGTCAATCGATAAAAAATGATTTCAAGAAGAGAAACGCTAAAAAGTATCGCCCTATTAACCGGAGGATCTGTTTTATTGCCAAAATCTGTTTCGGCAGTTAAAAATGAAAAAACCGCCGGTTTTTCGTATTGTCTGAATACCAGCACCATTTCGGGCCAGAAAGTTGGTTTTCTGAAAGAGTTTGAAATAACGGCGAAAGCAGGTTATGACGGAATTGAAATCTGGATTCGCGACTTGCAGAAATACCTGAATGAAGGAGGAAACCTGAAGGATCTGAAAAAATATATCGATGATTTGGGATTGCGTGTGGAAAATGCAATTGGCTTTGCAGAATGGATTGTGGATGATGAAGTTAGGAGAAATACAGCTATTGTGCAATTGAAAAAAGAGATGGATTTGGTAGCACAAATCGGTTGTACACGAATTGCTGCACCTCCTGCCGGTGCATACAATCAACCATTTACTGATTTATTTGAAATTGGCAAACGTTACAGGAAAATACTTGAAACAGGTGATTTAACCGGTGTTACTCCCATACTCGAATTCTGGGGTGCGTCTGCCAGTTTATACCACATTTCGCAGGCGATGTTTATTGCAACTGCCGCCAATCACCAAAAAGCATGTATTTTGCCCGATGTTTACCACATGTTCCGCGGTGGCAGCGGTTATCACAGTTTAAAGCAGATTTCGGGCAATGCCATTGAAGTTTTCCATTTTAACGATTTTGTTACTGATATTCCGAGAGAAAAACAAAACGACAGCGACCGCGTTTATCCGGGTGATGGAGGAGCGCAATACACACAAATTATTGCTGACTTGCACAAGGCAGGTGGAAAAAAGATTCTCTCCCTTGAATTATTTAATGAAAATTACTGGAAAAAAGATGCACAGGAGGTTGCAAAAACAGGACTTGATAAAATGAAAAGCTTAGTGCGGGAGGCAACGATTTCAATTAAGAATTAATATGCTGATTCAGTATTGATTTTAACTCACTTGCATGACATAAGCCAACGCTTTTCCATTGTGCTTCGCCTTTTTTAAACACAATTACTGTCGGAACACTTCTGATTTGATATCGGGTAGCAATTGCAGGATTTCTATCGACATCAACCTTAATAATCCGAACATTTTCCTTAAGCTCCGATTTTACCTCTTTCAAAATTGGCGACATTTGTTTGCAGGGGCCGCACCATTCAGCAAAAAAATCAACTAAAACAGGCTTATCAGAATTGATAATATTTAAAAATCTACCGTTCATTTAATCCCTCTCCTCTTTTTTTTCGTTTCTGAATTATATCGTCAATTAAATCTCCTACCAGATATCCCATTGCTGCTCCCCACATTGTTGTCCAGTACCACACCGATTTAATGGCACAGGTTCCGCTTGTACAACCCACAAATCGCCAATACAAAAAACCACCCAAAGCTCCAATAAGCAAAAAAATGATTTGAATGCGTTTCGATTGAAAAATTCCTTTTAGCTCCATAATTACACACTACAACAAAAGACTAACATTTAGGTTTCTTTTTTATTTATTGAAAATTCCAATGATGGATAGATAATATTGAAAAAAGTACAAAAGTACAATTGACAAATTACAAAACTCAAAAAGAACAAACCTGAAATTCATTTCCTGCTGTCCCGAAATTAAAAGCAAATTCCTTCTTTTGTAATTTGGTTTTTGATTTTTGGATTTTAATCTTTTTGATTTTCTTCTTTTTACTTCGTAATTTTTAAAGCTATAATTTCGTTAAATTCGGGTAGGTCCAGTTCGTAAACACCATCTTTCTTTAGTTTGAAGAATCCCTTATTTAATGTTGCACCCGTGAATGGTGAAATAAATTCAAAGTTGTATTTTCCTTTCGGTAAGTTCAATTTTACCCATTTTGTTGCAGTACCTGTGAAAACCATTGCATACTGTTTGCCTGGCTGCGAAATTGCCTGAGCCTGCAAACCAGGAGAATGATTTACCACCTTAAAATCGGGTTGCATTTGCACAAAATCGAACGATTCGATAAAAGTGCGTAAATACGTTAATTGTTTTCGCAGATTTTTACTTCCTCCGCCCGGGGCGGTATTTATGCCGGTGCCATCTTCTTTACTTACATAAAACGAATAGTCGAGATTATTAAAAACTGCACCACCCGCCATCATAAACTGCCAGGCCTGCCGCAAATAAGTTGAATCTGAATTCCCTGCAAAACCCGATTCATCGAAACTCACCGGACGGTTCCAACCGTAATTATACCAAACTGTTTCGGGCCACACATAATGAAAATTCAGGATTGAAATATTTGGATCAACCTCTTCAATCGAGTGCATAAAATTGGTGTAATTTTGTGCAATAATGTGTTTTTTAGGTAATTGAGATTCGGTTTCAACAATGGTTTTTGCCATTAATTTCTGCCATTCCAATGACGCAGGTGATGCCATTTCTGCCCATTTATACCAGTCACCTTCTTTGGGTTGAGGATCGAGTGTTCTCAAAGTTCGCATCACTTTTACACCATCGTCAGCCCACGGTTCATTCTGGATTTCGTACAATACATTATCGAAGTTGTTTAATTCGGTCACAATTTTCTCAACCAGTTTTTGCTGAAATGCAGTTAAAATACTGTTGGTAAGTGTATTCGATTTTTTTCTTTCCATGTTAATAGGAATCCCGTTTATATTATTTCCCGGGTTGAACGGATGACGCACCCAGTATCGATCGTCGTAAGTTGCGCAGAATAAGGTTACTTCTACCGTAATTCCCAAATCGCCAGCCAGTTTTATAAAATCTTTTAATCGCTCAAAATATGCAGGATTCCACTCTTTTAAATCAAATTTTTTCTCTCCCTCAAACAAACCTGCTTCATCAACTCTTTTCCACGGTGCAAGAAATTTACCAACAGCGGGTGCCAGCGAATTGTGCAGAATACCAAAACTGCCCGGAATTTCGACATACGAACCCGTGAAAATGCGGGTGTAATTCATTCCCTCATCGTGCATGGTTTGCAGGTATTTTTTATAATCGAAATCAGTATTGAGAACTGCCCCGTAATGTTCGGCGGAAGTGATTAAAACAGCTGGTTTTCCGTTCACCTGAAAATAATGTGGATTTTGCGGATGCAACGAAATGGGTTGGGATGTTACATTAATCTGAATGATCAGCAAAAAGAAAAAGATAAAGTTTAGTTTGTTCATGGCAGTTTGCTTTATTAATTTAGCGAATAAAAATAGGAAAAAATGAGGAAATGCGTGAATGCGTGAATGCGTGAATGGTTTGGGAACGGACCTCAGAGAGGTCGCCTGTTTATAGAAATTTAGCAATCATTGAAACATTCGACTCCGGCTGGAGTCGTACCGAATACATGGCATGATAATCTATAAACATTTGAATCCTCTTGATTTTTTTTTAACTCGAAACCTGTACTTTGAACTTTAAACCTTAAACTTAACCAAAATGAAACGAATTGAACTTTTTAAAGGTGATATTACAAAACTAAATGTGGATGCCATTGTTAATGCTGCCAACACATCATTATTAGGTGGTGGTGGAGTTGATGGTGCAATTCATCGTGCAGCCGGGAAAGAGTTACTTGCTGAATGCCTCACTTTAAATGGCTGTGCGACCGGTGATGCAAAAATTACAAAAGGGTACAATCTTCCGGCTAAATTTGTCATACACACAGTTGGTCCGGTATGGAATGGAGGAAAATCGGGTGAATCAGAAAAACTGACTTCCTGCTACCGGAGAAGTCTGGAAATCGCTATCGAAAACGGTATAAAAACCATTGCCTTTCCAAATATCAGCACCGGAGTTTATGGCTATCCAAAACAAGAAGCCGCTGAAATTGCTGTTCAAACCGTTATCTCTTTTCTCGAAAATAATCAGGAAATCCAACAGCTAACTTTTTGTGTTTTCGATGAAGAAAATTACGAAATATACCGCGTGTTGCTGAACAATTTTAAATGACAAAAATTCGTTAGGCGAACTAAAATCAGAATCATAAAAAAACATAAAACAACCCTTTATTGCGGTTGATTTCAAACTTTAAATTAACACCCTCCTGATTTTCAATGGTTATCTCGAAATATAACCATATCTTTGCAAAGTTTCGGATTTGAGAATTTGTGCTTTATCTACTGTTCCTTTCAGTTATTGGTTCATCGATGACCATTTTTTAAATCTAAAATTTTACGATTACCTTTTTAAGTAAAACAAAACCAGTGTAATTAACAAAACACGGGGTTTTGAATGAATAACTAATTTCTGCATGAGACAATTAAAAATTACACAACAAATAACTCAACGTAACGAACAATCCACAGTACGTTATTTTCAGGATATCAATAAATATTCGCTGATAACTGCCGAGGAGGAAGTATCACTTTCTGTTCGAATAAGGGGTGGCGATACAGTTGCGCTCGAAAAATTGGTTGTGGCAAATCTCCGTTTTGTGGTTTCAGTTGCCAAACAATACCAGAATCAAGGACTTTCGTTCCCCGATTTAATTAACCAGGGAAATTTGGGTTTGGTAAAAGCGGCGCAGAAATTTGATGAAACACGCGGTTTTAAATTCATTTCGTATGCAGTGTGGTGGATTCGGCAATCAATAATGGAATCAATCTCAGAACATACCCGAATTGTAAGGTTACCACTAAACAGGATTTCGTCGATAAATAAAATTTCAAAAGCAATTCCTTATCTGGAGCAGCAACTTGAACGCGAACCAACCAATTCAGAAATCGCCAAATACCTCGAGTTTTCGTTGGAAGAAGTTGAAACAGCAAATGCGATAAAGAAGAATCAGCTTTCGTTCGACAAACCACTTACACATGATGGAGAAAGTGATTTCAGTTTATACGACATCGTACAAAACCATGATTTCCCTTCACCTGACAATCATTTAATTGACGAATCGGTTAGAACAAATATGCAGCGTGCTATTGGCAAACTTACCGACCGTGAAGCCAAAGTATTAACCATGTGTTACGGATTGAACAATTCAGTTGTATATTCGCTTTATGATATAGCGGTTCAATTTGGAACGTCAACCGAGCGAATAAGGCAAATAAAAAACAGCGCAATTAATAAATTGCGTAACCTTTTAAAGCATAGCAACGAATACAACCAAATTACCGTTTAAACAAAAAGAATAAATCAATATAATTAAAATCATCTATGGGTAGATCGCAGGAATCTTTTAATAAAAAAGACGTTAGAAACAAAAAAGAGAAAAAAAGAAAAGAAAAGGAAGCCAAAAAACTGGCGAGAAAAGATGGAGATAGAGCAAGTTTCGATGACATGATTGCTTATGTTGACGAAAACGGAGTAATCACCAGCGAACCAATCGATCCAAAAAGCAAAACCGAGATCAAACTGGAAGACATTGCCGTTAGTGTACCAAAAGGAAGCACAGAAGAAGTAGATCCTGTTAGAAAAGGCACTGTTTCGTTTTACAATGAATCGAAAGGATTTGGTTTTATTAAAGATATTGAGACGAAACAGGATGTTTTTGTTCATGCCAACAATGTAATTGGTGAAATTAAGGAAGGCAACCTGGTTACCTACGAAGTTGAGAACGGACAACGCGGCCCGAATGCAGTGCGGGTGCAAATCAGTAAATAATTTACAGGCTGACATTTTGCAACAAAGCTTTTTGTTGCCGAATTAAATAAAACGTAAAAAGAATGGACAATAACGATATTTTACGTCGAACCCGCTATGCACTGGATTTAAATGATTCGAAAATGATGGATGTTTTCGCGTTGGGTGGAATAAATGCTACCCGCGAAGAAATCAGTCAGTGGCTAAAAAAAGATATCGACCCCGATTATGTTGGCTTGTCTGGTTTTCAACTTTCTACATTTCTGAATGGTTTAATCATTGAGAAACGAGGCAAAAAAGAGGAGCCGCAACCCATTCCCGAAAAACAACCCAACAACAATATCATTTTCAGAAAATTTAAAATTGCCCTGAATCTAAAGGATGAAGATATTCTTGAATTGCTAAAACTGGCAGATTTGGAAATCAGCAAACACGAACTGAGTGCTTTCTTCCGCAAACCCGGGCAGGAACAATACCGCGAATGCAAAGACCAGGTTCTGCGTAATTTTTTGCGTGGAATGCAGCTGAAGTACAGAGAGAATAAGGCTTAAAAAAGGCAGAGGCGGAGGGCAAAGAGCAAAGAGCAGAGGGCAAAGAGCAGAGAGCAGGGAGCAAAGCGGGAGTAGGCAGTAGGCAGTAAACAAACCTCACCAGTTGTAGTATGCAACCAGTAGGTAATATCTAACTTAAATATCCTATAAAGAATATTCAATAATCAATTTTCAAAATGTCTTGATACTTGATTCTAATTGTCTTGATACTCAATACTGACAATCTCAAATCTAAAATATGAAAACAATCGGTTTAATTGGGGGAATGAGCTGGGAATCATCAGCGGTTTATTATAACATTATCAACCGGAAAATTCGCGAAGTGTTAGGTGGATTTCATTGTGCCAAAAGCATAATGGTAACGGTTGAATTTGCCGAAATACAAAGACTTCAACACCTTGAGGATTGGAAATCGCTTGACGAAATTATGGTAAAATCGGCAAAACAGTTGGAAGCCGCCGGAGCCGATTTTGTTATTCTATGTACCAACACCATGCATTTGTGCAGTCCTGCAATTATCGAAAATATTACCATTCCGTTTCTACACATTGCCGAAGCTACCGGGATGAAAATTGCCGAAATGGGGTTAAAAAAAGTAGCGCTTTTGGGAACAAAATTTACAATGGAAAAAGACTTTTACAAAACTTATATTTTCAATCGATTTGGGATTGAAGTCATTATTCCAGCCGAAAATGAACGTGAAATCATTCACAACACCATTTACCAGGAACTGGTTCAGGGATTGATAAATGATGATTCGCGCAAAAAATTTCAGCAAATTATTGGCAATCTTGAAAAAAGAGGTGCCGAAGGTGTTATTCTGGGATGCACCGAAATTCCATTGCTGATTAAGCAAACCGATGTAAATATTCCGGTTTTGGATACAACAGCAATTCATGCTGAAAAGGCTGTGGAATGGGCATTGCAATCTTGATCATTAAGAATAAAAGGAATTTTATTCTTATTATTATCACTCACCCTGATTTCATCTGCGATAAAATCGTCCCTCTCTGCGCGCAGAGAGGGAAAAGAGGGTGAGTCAAAAAAACATTCAACTATTTATTTTTAAAATGGATGCCTGATATTTTCATATTAATTTTGATGTCAGTTTACAAATCACTGACAAATTTCTTACCTTGCTTTCCTAAACCATAAAAACTTCTTAAAAATGAAAAATTCAACATTTGTTATCGCCGTATTAATTCTTTTTGTATTGTCAGTTGGAGCTACTTTGCTTCCAAAAGAAAACACAGGAGTTGGAATTAAAGCCCCTAAAAAAGCCACAGTACTTTTTGATGGCTCGGAAAAAATGCTTCACGAAAACTGGAAATACTGGGAAGGTCCGCGTTTTAAGGCACAAATGCCCATCAAATGGAAAATTCAACCAGATCCAGCTAGCAAAGGAACTGTTATGAACAGTAATGATCCTGCTGCTGCCGGCGGATTGTACGGTGCTGCTGATATTGTCACCAAAAAAGAATTCCGCGACTTCAGATTGCATGTAGAATTTCTAATTCCAAACAAAGGCGGTAACAGTGGTGTTTACCTGCAAAACCGTTACGAAATCCAGGTACTCGACGGGGATTCTACCCGTCATGGACTGGCAACGGTGATAAACGAAACTGAATCGCCCTATTATGCATACAACGGTGTTGGAAAATGGAATGCATACGACATAAAATTCAGGGCAGCCCGTTTCGAAAATGGAAAACTCACCGAAAAAGCCATTGTAACGGTATATTTCAACGGGAAAAAAGTGCACATAAATGTACCGATTAACCAGGTTTGGGGCGGCCCGAATTCCGGACTTGATGGAGGAAACGATGGAGGAAAAGGAATTACCGACGTTCCTGGTGGAATAAAACTGCAGGCTGAAGGTCACGATGTTTTATACAGAAATATCTGGATTGAAGAATTGGATTTGAAAAATGCTGATACTGATTTCTAAATCAAACTAAATTTTGCCCCTCAATGAGAAATCTAGATAGGTTGGCTGCATTTTATATTGTTCTAATTTTCAGTATTTTATCTTGTAAACAAAACACCGAAACAAAACTGAATCTTGGATTTGAAGATATAGATTCTAAAACTCAAAAAGCAAAAAATTGGCAATATCAATTCATTAATCAGTCCCAAATTGTTATTGATACAGAGACTGCTTATAAAGGAAAGAACTCGTTACGAATTTGGAGTAATTCTGATTCCAAAGAGTTTGCTCTTGTTAGTTCTTTATATATTACAGATGTAGAAGTTAAACAAAATGTGAAATTATCAGGTTTCATAAAAACCAAAAATGTTACTTCCGATTCACTGGGACTTATTGTTTTTTATGAGAATAGCGAAAAGAGTGATTACAAACTTTTAAAAAGTACAGACTTAATTGGCACAAATGATTGGAAGGAATATTCAGTTTCAATACCAGTCAACATTGAAACTGATAAATTAATAATCGGTGTATGTTTGTTGGGGAAAGGAACAATTTGGGTCGATAATTTGAAACTTTTTGTTGACGGGAAACAAATATCAAAATTACCGGCCCCTAACAATTTCGTTGCAAGTAATAAGGAAATTCGTTGGTTAAAAGATAATAGCGTTACCATTAAAACGGAACTTGCTGAAAACGGATTTGACGATTTGCAACCATTGAAAAAATTGATAGGCAATGCGAGAATTGTAGCACTTGGCGAAAATACGCATGGTACAAGCGAAGTTTTTAAAATGAAACACCGCCTCGTCGAATTCCTTACAACACAAATGGGATTTTCTATATTCTCAATTGAAGCAAATATGCCCGAAGCATATAAACTTAATGATTATGTGCTTCATGGTGAAGGCGATCCTAAAAAACTTCTAAGAGGGATGTATTTCTGGACATGGGATACGCAAGAAGTTCTTGATATGATTATTTGGATGAGAAACTTTAATTCAAGCGGAAAAGAAAAAGTTCAATTTACAGGTTTCGATATGCAGTTTCAAAATGGATCTCTTGAAAATTTGAAAAAATACTCAGAAGAAAATAAGAATATTTTTAAAACTGATCTGGAAACAATAACCAATTTAATTAACAAATTACCTCAACAATCAGCCTCTGTTACAAATGCAAAGGATATAGAAATAATCGAACAAAACTGCGAATCCATTTTAGCTTATTTTATCAATAACAAAGAAAATATTCATAAGTCATTAACTGAAACCGAATATAATTGGCTGGTTCAAAATGTCAATGTTTTAATTCAGTATGTTCGACATAAAGGAATGACAGGGTTTGAACCTTTTAGGTACAGAGATGAATGTATGGCCAATAATATTGAATGGATTTTGGCAAATAATCCTGAAGAAAAAATAATTCTTTGGGCTCACAACAGCCACATTGAAACAAGAAATGGAAGCATGGGAAGCCATTTGTCTGATACTTATGGTAACGATTATTACAATATTGGATTTCTTTCCAACAACGGAACTTATACAGCAGTTAATTCAGTTAATTCAAATACTCTTAATTCTGACAATGTATTATTACCTGGCGAACCTGGTTCATTTGAATATTCATTTCATAAAACAAACATTCCACTATTCTATTTCGATTTTAGTTCAATTGACAAGAATATTCCTGAAAGTTTATGGTTGTCAAAAAAATTAAACTATCGAAGTATTGGGGCAATGGCAATGGAAAAACAATTCCATCCATCGACTTTAACCGATTTATTTGATGCAATAATTTATATTGATAAAACAAATGCAACAGAATGTTTTAGGGGAACAACAAATAAAAGACCCAATTATTCATATAAAGCATCACCTGTTGAATTTTGAATTTTACCGTTGGCTCGAACGGCAAAGGATAGCATCTCAAGGAACTTTCGAAGTCAATTTGAATTCAGAAAAACTAAACTGCAATTTTTAATTATTTATTTGACAACAATTCCGGTTTAAAATCAACCAATTCGACCTGTACTTCATTTCTGCGGTTTACCATTTCAAAAGGAGCATTGTAACCGAGATATTCAAATTGATTGCTGTGTTTCAGTTTTAGTTGTTTCAATATTTCAGCCAGTTCTGTTTTGTTACCTGCAATTTCCTTTTCGCTGGCATAACCGCCAAACCTCAACGACGCAGAGTACATTGGTTTTGACAGGTGCAATTGTACTCTTTGGTCGTTTGGAACCGGTAACTTATCGTATTCCATTTCAGAAGGCAATACAAAACTCATAGTATTTATGTTTTCTTTTTCCGACATCCTAACCGGTGAAGTCATGGCAATCTGACTGTTTTGCTGATTCCCACCAAAAATATATCCGGCCAAAACCCGAAATCCTGAATTTCGGGAGTTATCGAACGAACCATTCATTTCAACTGTTGCCAAAATAGCTTCAGGATAAAAACGAATTTCAAAATTCCCTTTTGTGTACAGAATTTCATATTTCTGTGTTTCTGTCTTTGCTTTTGTCACTGTGTATATTCCTGTAATTAAAATGATTACAAAAATCATTATCCCAATTATAACATTCATCTTCATACTTTTTTCCTTTTATTGTTAATCTTTTTTTTGAGAGAGTAAAAGGCTGCCAAATAAATTGGCAACCTTTTTAGAATGTGCATCTGAACTTACAAAACCGATGCTGATTAAAGTAACTGTTCAAATTAATGTTGATTTCCACAACAAGAATCTTTCATCACCTTATAAACATAAAAATGAACAAAGCCTTATTTTACTATCAGTTTCTTTGTGGAAACTGAATTTCCGTTTTTCATAGTAACCAGATACATACCCGATTTGAAACCGTCAAGTTCAATTCTTTCTGATGAACTTAAATTGTACTTTTGAGTTAAAACCCGTCCTGCAATATCCCTGATAACTAAACTTTCAACACCAATGTTTGAATTGATGCGGATATATTCGGTTGCAGGATTTGGATAAATATCAAATGAGAGCTCATCAAGTGTTGATATACTTGTTGTTGTTGGAATCAAAACTGCATCGATTACATGCACAACCCCGTTTTGTGCTTCCAAATCGGCTACAGTTACCTTGGCGTTGTTGATGAATACACCATTTTCGTTGATGGTAACAGTTACTTCCTGGCCCTGTACGGTAACGATTTTCTGTCCGTTGCTCAGGCTGCTGCTCATTGCTTTT
>JBGSRA010000099.1:0-1512 GCA_041737765.1 Draconibacterium sp.
CCCTGGCATGATTATCAGTTACAACGTAAGCCCGGTTTTGGGAATTAAAATGACCTGGGTAACAGAAATAACTCACGTAAAAGAAAAAGAATATTTTGTTGACGAACAGCGGGTTGGTCCCTATTCTATGTGGCATCACGAGCATAAAATCGAGCCTATTGAAGGTGGTGTACTTATGACTGATATTGTTTCATACAAACCCCCCTTTGGCATTTTGGGTTCTATTGCAAACTCCATTCTAATCAAAAAACAATTGAAGGAAATTTTTGATTTTCGGGTAAAAGCAGTGGAGAAAATGTTCGGCAAGTATGAACTTTAAGACGGGTGCGGCGGATTACATCCGCCGAAACTAAGGGTACGGCGGTTTGTTACCGACGAAAATTAAACGCAGATAAATAAAGATGTAATTGTATAAGATACGGGTGTAGCGGTTTGTAACCGCTGAAATAAACCGCGGATAAAATTCGCGACACCCAATCCAAACCACCTCATTTTTTTCTTATCTTGCACCCTCTAAACCAAACGCTTATGGAAAAGAAAGAATACTACAAACACATTTTGCCCCATTTCCAGCAGCCCGGACAAGCCTATTTTGTTACCTGGGTTTTAAAAGATGCCATTCATCCCCACGCTTTAAATCGTTACACCGAAAAATTGACATTACTAAAAACACAGATTGAAGCAATAATTGGTCCAGCTCCGGGTGCGGCGGTTTCCAACCGCCTAAAAAATAACGGCTTCAATCCATATCATCCTGAATCGCGGTTACAAACCGCGACACCCGAAAACGACACCAAGTCTCCGGAACTCATAAAATTACTAAACGAATACCATTCCGTAAGGAAAAAATACATTCAGGCGTATGATAATTTGCTTGCTGTAACCAAAAGCGGCACGGTTGATTTAATGAAACCTGAATTAACAGCAGTAATTGTTGATGCCATCAGGTTTTGGGAAGGGAAACGGTTGGAAACACAGGCTTTTTGCATTATGCCCAACCATGTTCACTGGGTTTTTAAAGTAAACGAAACTGACGAAAACGGAAAACCGGTTGATTTACAGGTTATTATGCACTCGGTAAAACGGCAAACAGCCAATTCGAAAAATAAACTTACCGGTAAAAGCGGCGCTTTGTGGCAAAAGGAAAGTTTCGATAC
The DNA here is from genome assembly GCA_041737765.1 of Draconibacterium sp. GTDB lineage: Bacteria > Bacteroidota > Bacteroidia > Bacteroidales > Prolixibacteraceae > Draconibacterium. The sequence continues at coordinate 1,158 of JBGSRA010000099.1, forward strand.
AACCATCAGGGATTTTAAGCATGAATATAATGCAATCAGATATACATTGAATAATCCTGTTGTTGCCGGTTTTGTAAACGAATGGAAAGAATGGCCGGGGAACTGGTGTTCTGATGGGTGCGGAGGTTTGTAACCGCCGACCGGGTGTGGTGGATTGCATCCGCCGAAAAATAATCGCGGTTAAAAACCGCGACACCCGGTGCGGAACGCAACAACGAAAATTCAATTAGTAAGTGCGACAGTTTCCCTTTCAAAGATCAAAAATCTAGATTTTTGATCTTTGAAAGGGAAAGCTTAAATCTGTTGCATTATGGACAAAAAGAATTATAATCATATTACTGTAGAACAAAGGATT
>JBGSRA010000112.1:0-1658 GCA_041737765.1 Draconibacterium sp.
AAGATTTACGAGAGAATTTAAGTTAAATGCCGTTGAATTGAGCTATTCACGGTCGAATGTAGTAGAACTTGCCAATGAGCTACAAGTCCGTCCGGAGTTGTTGTATCGCTGGCGGAGTGAGTTTGCCAGTTATCAGGGTAAAAGTTTTCCGGATAACGGGAAATCAAAGATGACGGAGCAAGAGACTGAAATTGCACATTTGAAGAAGGAACTGAAAGAGATGCAAATGGAGCGTGATATATTAAAAAAAGCGGTCAGCATCTTTTCCAAGAGCGATGGGAAATTTACCGGTTTATAGCCGGTAACATCTCCAGGTTTTCCATTGAAATGATGTGTAAAGTTTTGGGAGTAAGCAAAAGCGGATATTATTCATGGTTAAAGAGAAAACCGTCCAAAAGGGCAATTGAAAATCAGAAGTTGATGGAACAGATATGCGAGGTACATAAGAAAAGTAAATGCACGTATGGAAGTCCACGCATAACAGAGGAACTAAAGATTAATTATGTTCATGTGTCACGGCGACGTGTCGCCCGGCTGATGAAAAAAGCTGGCATCCGAAGTATCACAAAGAAAAAATTTGTGGCAACTACCGATTCAAAACACAGTTACCCTGTGGCACCTAACCTGTTAAACCGAGAGTTCAAGGTGGAAGCACCAGGTAAGGCTTGGGTATCAGATATTACTTATATCAGGACACTTGAAGGTTGGTTGTATCTAACAGTAATCATCGACCTGTTTGACAGAAAGGTAATTGGATGGTCCATTGGGGCTACATTAAAAGCATCTGACACAATAGCACCGGCATGGATAATGGCTTTAATGAACCGGGCAGTGACAGATAAGCTGATTTTTCATTCAGACCGGGGCATACAATATGCTTGCGGTGAATGGAAAGATTTAATTAGAAATCCGCTGGTCATGCTAAGCATGAGCCGTAAAGGAAATTGCTGAGATAATGCTGTTGCCGAAAGCTTTTTTAAAACCATAAAAACAGAATGGATTTACCGCTTTGTTTACATAACTAAAAAACAGGCAGTTATATCTGTTTTTGAATACATTGAAACATGGTACAATACTCAAAGAAGACATTCTGCTTTGAATTATTTAACACCAGATGAATACGGAAAATTAATGAACAAACAAAAAATTGCTGCATGACTTAACTGATTGTCCACTTTTTTGTTGCAAGTTCAGTTGTGAAAAAACACAAGTTATGAAGCAAAAAATTAGCGAAAACAATACAAAAATGTCCCAATGTCAATACCTCATCATAGGATTTACTTCAAATATGGTGAAATCAAAACCACAAAAACATATTGTAACAATTAGACTAACAAATTATATGGCCGATGAATAATGCGGGTTAAATTCATATCCGCAATTCAGGCATTTTTCGGTTTCAAATTCATCAATGGGAATCCTGTTTCTGGTCCGATATAATTTTGAAATATTGAAATTAGGTTTTCCTCTCATACAAAGGCAAAAAACTGACAATGATTGAATTGATATTTATAAATACTACTGAACGAGGAATAAAATAAAATTTGGGGTTACTCCCCGAAGGTTTAGCCCCATGTTGTAGATTTGTTTTGCACACTAAATCACAACATGAGCAAAAATACAGAAATAAATTTTGTCGGACAGCCGATTTTCAAGCA
>JBGSRA010000123.1:0-47960 GCA_041737765.1 Draconibacterium sp.
GATTGGCGGCAAAAGCCGCCAATCAAGCACCCTCCTATCCAAATATCCCGCTATTTCCGTCATTGCGAACGAAGTGAAGCAATCTAATTCAAGATTTGCATATTTGCCGGATACTATTGAAATAATAAGGAACAAATAATAAGGAATCAGAAATCAGAAAATTAAAAAAAACACGGTTGAATTCATTTTCTGATTTCTCATTTCTTGTTCGGTATTTTACATTTCTTAAAATGTATTTATCATAATATTACAAAATAAATCAAATAAAACCCCGGAGCCTCTGCTCCGGGGAAAAAACCAAAAATCAACTAACCTTTAAACCGTCTGGCGACTTCATCCCAGTTGATGAGATTCCAAAATGCATTCACATAATCCGGACGTCTGTTCTGATAATTTAAATAGTACGCATGCTCCCACACATCAATCCCCAAAATAGGCGTACCTTTTACCTCAGCAACATCCATCAGCGGATTATCCTGGTTGGGCGTTGATGAAACCACCAGTTTTTTGTTTTGAAGAACCAACCATGCCCAACCTGATCCAAACCGCGTTACCGCAGCTTTGACGAAAGCTTCCTGAAAATTTTGCAGCGAACCAAATGAATCGTTTATTGCACTTAATAACACTCCTTCGGGTTTTGGTGATCCACCGGGTGCAATAACTTCCCAATACAAATTGTGGTTGTAGAAACCACCTCCATTGTTCCTGACAGCAGCGGATTGTGCTGAAACTCCTGCCATAATTTCTTCTATGCTTTTCGCTTCCAATGCAGTTCCTGCAATTGCAGCGTTTAAATTGCTCGTGTATGCTGCGTGATGTTTTGTATGATGTATTTCCATCGTTCGCGCATCAATATGAGGTTCTAATGCTGTATAATCGTATACTAGTTTTACTAATTCGAATGCCATTTTTCTATTATTAAAGATTATAGTGTATTTTATTCTTAAAACAAAAATAAGCGCTATTTAGAACTAATCCAAATCTTAAATGTTAAAAAATAAATTGAAAACTTCTATAGTTCATAGTTAAAGTTGATAATATGGTCAGATCTTGTTTGTTGCCCTATAAAGCAATTAGGATATTGAAAATGACAACAACTTATTAAACAGCATCCATTATCTGAATAACATAAAATTTGTTTCTTTTATCTGTGACCAAGAACATTAAAAATTGGCAGTAAAAACAACTTTATTAATCAGCTATACAACACACAGTTACTGTTAGACTGTGAATAAACTTCAAAAATAATTTGGATAAACAGGTATAGAAAGCTACATTTGATTGAATAAAACGAGTTCTTTGAAGAGAAAATAATATTTCCGCATTGATTCTACATTTGGTTAACTCAACAGAAAAATTTTAACTGAGAAAGCTCTATAATGGTCGCTAAGACAGGCCTTGTAGTCCCGATAAACATCGGGATGAGTCGAAAGACCGGTGGAAGTCCGATCGGCCGGGCACTCAAATCCTGTACAATCGGGGTTTTCACAAACGGAATCGATGCGGATTTTTTTTGCTTGATTCTGTAATTACTCTTCAATAAAAACAAAAACAGACAACTTCACCGTTTTAAATTGTCTGTTTCCAGTTTACCTAATCTCATTATTTATGAGATCGGTTTAAATATCCAATGATAAAAACCGATTTTAGCCAATCACAACATTAATAATTCTGTTCGAAACGATTATAAATTTCCGGATTGCTTTCCCTTCCAGCCATCGTGAAGTGCGATCGTCAGCTAAAACTGCTTTTTCAATTTCATCGTTTGGCATATCAATTGGTAACTCCTTTAAATAACGGGTTTTTCCATTAAAAGAAACCGGGTATTCGAAAGTATCTTCCTTTAACAAACTTTCATCAACCATTGGCCAGGGTTCGTAAGCCAGAACTTCCGTTTTACCATAAACCGACCACAGTTCCTCTGCCATGTGCGGTGCATACGGCGACAATATTTTAGCAAAAGTTTCGGCAGTATTCCGGGTTACTTTTCCTTTTTTAATTGCCAGGTTATTAAAAATCATCAGAGCAGAAATGCCTGTGTTAAACTTCAGATGTTCGATATCGAATTCCACTTTCTGAATGGTTTGGTGCAGCAATTTTGCCACTTCCTTATCTTCTTCACCATCAACAACATTTGCTGTATCGTCAAAGAAACGATACGCACGGGTCAGAAAATTGAAAACACCTTTTACGCCGTTTTCAGCCCAGGGTTTGCGTTCGTCAAGCGGCCCCATAAACATTTCGTAAAGGCGAAGCGAATCGGCGCCATATTTTTGAATTACATCATCAGGATTTACAACATTCTTTAATGATTTTGACATTTTTGCCACAATCTGTTTTAGCTCCTCCCCTGTTTCGTTATGGAAATATTTTCCGCTTTTTTCTTCAACCAAATCGGAAGAAACTTTCGCGCCATTAGCAGCTTCATAAGCAAACGCCAGAATCATTCCCTGGTTAAACAGTTTCTGAAATGGTTCGTCGGTGGATACTATTCCCAAATCGAACAAAACCTTGTGCCAGAAACGTGAGTAAAGCAAATGAAGTACAGCATGTTCAGCGCCACCAACATACAAATCAACAGGCATCCAGTACTGCTCTTTTTTTACATCGAAAATGCTTTTTTCGTTCATAGGATCGATATAACGCAAATAGTACCAGCAAGAGCCTGCCCACTGAGGCATTGTATTGGTTTCCCTGCGACCTTTTCTGCCGTTTTTATCGGTAACCAAAAGCCATTCATGCGAATTTACAAGCGGCGATTCACCGGATTCACCCGGAATATATTTTTCTACTTCGGGCAATTCCAGTGGCAGATTTTCATCTTCTACCAAAGTAACTTCGCCATCTTCCCAGTGAATCACCGGAAACGGTTCGCCCCAGTAACGCTGGCGACTAAATAGCCAGTCACGGAGTTTATAGTTGGTGGTTGCCTTGCCAATATTTTTCGATTCAAGCCATTCAACAGTCCTTTTAATTCCTTCGGCTTTATTCAGACTATTGATTTTCAAACCTGTTTCGTCGCTTGCAGAATTGATGTAAACGCCATCTTCTGTCCAGCATTTGTTTCCAGTTATAATATCTTCTCTTCCTTCCACCTCTTTCGGATCGAGAATACAAATGATTGGAATATTGAATTCTTTGGCAAATTCAAAGTCGCGGGTGTCGTGAGCCGGAACAGCCATAATTGCACCGGTTCCGTAACCCATTAATACATAGTCGGCTACCCATATTGGGATACGTTGTTTATTCACCGGATTAATTGCATAACGGCCTGTAAAAACACCTGTTTTTTCCTTTGCTAAATCGGTACGGTCCAAATCAGATTTTAAAGCCGAAGCGGTCTGGTATTTCTCAACTGCCTCTTTTTGATCGTTAGTTACAATGGCATTCACCAGTTTGTGTTCGGGTGCAATTACCATGTAAGTTGCGCCAAATAAAGTATCCGGACGAGTAGTATAAACCCTCAGTTTTTCGTTCAATCCATCCATTTCAAAATCAACTTCGGCGCCCGTCGATTTGCCAATCCAGTTGCGTTGCATATCTTTTACGCCTGCCGGCCAATCCAATCCTTCCAATCCATCCAGCAATCTTTCTGAATAATGCGGAATTCGCAGCAACCACTGTTTCAGGTTTTTACGAATTACCTGGGTACCACATTTTTCGTGCGCACCGTCGGTTAAAACCTCTTCGTTGGCACACACCGTTTTGCACGAGTTGCACCACCAAACCTGCGCGTTGTCGTAATAAGCCAGTCGTTTTTGACCGATATAATTGTTAACAGCTACTTTTCCTTCTGCCTTGATTTCTTCAGGAATTAGAAGTTCGGAAATGGGTCTCCCTTTCTGCTGTTCGTGATCGAACCAGGTATTGTAAAGTTGTTTAAAAATCCACTGTGTCCATTTAAAATATTTTGGGTCGGTGGTGTTTATTTCGCGGTCCCAGTCGTAACTCAATCCAATGGCTTTAATCTGCCTGCGGAAATTATCGCAGTTCTTTTGCGTTGTAATAGCAGGGTGAGTTCCGGTTTGAATGGCATACTGTTCAGCCGGTAATCCAAATGCATCGTACCCCATCGGATGCAACACATTAAAACCTTTCATGCGTTTGTAACGGCTTAAAATATCGGTTGCTGTATAACCCTCAGGATGACCTACATGCAGCCCGGCTCCCGAGGGATAAGGAAACATGTCGAGGATATAATATTTGGGTTTCGAGAAGTCGTCGATGGTTTTAAAAGTCTTGTTTTCTTCCCAGTATTTTTGCCATTTGGGCTCTATTTCAGCGAAATTATAATCCATTTTTTCTGAATTGAATGATATTCTGATTTTTTACCGGTTTAACAACCAAATGTCGCATTACTTCGCTTCGCTCTTAATACTCCTTTGTTGTAATTTCGGCATTATCCATTGTAACTTAGAAATTGCATATTGCATTTCAAAGTACAATTGGTTTTAAAAGGCGCAAAGATAGAAAAATGATTTATGCAATTGATTTTTTAAAAAGTCGTTCAACCGAAATAATTTATATTTGTTTCGTGGTAGAAACGAACACTTTAAAAACATTATCTTCAAAACAGAAATACCAATCGAAAATGAAAAAGGAAGAATTCATTAAAAAAGTCAGTGACTCATATACTTTTAGCGGCGAATCAATTTTAGCCGGATCGGCTGTGTTTGGCGACGATTACGAAACAAATGTGCAGGTAAAATTCCCGTTAAAAACCTTTAATCGCCATGGATTAATTGCCGGTGCTACCGGTACCGGAAAAACAAAATCGCTCCAGGTGATTGTTGAAGAATTATCGAACGCCGGTGTGCCTGTTTTGGTGATGGATATAAAAGGAGATTTAAGTGGTTTGGGTGCGCCCGGAGAATTCAATCCAATAATTGAAAAAAGAGAAAAACTCATCGGCTTCAAATGGGAAGGAAAAGGGTTTCCACTTGAATTTGTAAGTATTTCGGACGAACCGGGAGCAAAAATGAAAGCCACTGTTTCGGAATATGGACCGGTACTTTTATCAAAGATTCTGGATTTAAACGATAACCAAAGCGGAGTTTTGGCGATGATTTTTAAATATTGCGACGATCGGAATCTTCCGCTTCTCGATTTTAAAGATTTAAAAAGTGTTATCAAATACATTCAGGACGAAGGAAAAGAGGAATTCCTGAAAGATTACGGATACATTCAATCCTCATCGGCTGGTTCAATTATGCGTTCGATTATTGCGCTTGAACAACAAAACGCCGATGATATTTTTGGTGAACCCTCGTTTGACATCTTCGATTTAATGCAGCATAACACTAAAGGAGAAGGAATAATAAGCGTGTTGCGGTTAACCGATATGCAAACCAAACCCGCACTATTCAGCACTTTCATGCTTTGTTTGCTTGCCGAGATTTTTGAAAAAATGCCGGAACTTGGTGATCCCGCAAAACCTGAACTCGTGCTGTTTATCGACGAAGCACATTTGATTTTCAACAATGCCTCGAAAAGTTTACTCGACCAGTTCGAGATGACAATAAAGTTAATCCGCTCGAAAGGCGTGGGTGTGTTTTTTGTTACGCAGTCGCCAACCGATATTCCGGCAGCCATTTTAGGGCAGCTTGGTACAAAAATTCAACATGCTTTGCGCGCTTTTACTGCAAAAGACAGGAAAGACATTGTAACTGCATCTGAAAATTATCCTTATTCGGAATATTACAAGGTGGACGAACTGATTACCCAACTTGGAATGGGTGAAGCACTAATTTCGACCTTAGACGAAAAAGGAAGGCCAACCGAGCTGGTGCATACTTTAATGCGGCCGCCCTATTCAAGAATGGATGTTTTAACCGACTACGAAATCGGGCAGATTCTGAAATCGTCGAACCTCAGCAAAAAATACAATGTAGAAATCGATCGCGAAAGTGCTTACGAAATTTTGCAGGGAAAAATTGCCGGGGCAAACCGAAGGGAGGAATTACAGGACGATGATTCCGATTATAACCGCCACGCCAACGATTACGAAAGACCCGCTCCCAGGCAAAGAGAAGAAGAATCGAGTTTCGAGAAAATAATAAAAAGTCCAGTTACAAAATCGATTGCGGTTGAAATTACCCGTGGAATTCTGGGTGTTTTGGGTTTTAGAACAACAGCACGAAGGTCTTCGACTAGGAGGTACAGGTATTAATTTGGAAATATTAGTCTGACCAGAATCAGATTAATAAACGAGTTAGCCAATATGCTATAAAAAAATGTCAATGAACAGACCAAAAGTGATTCTTGCTGTAACAGCATCCATTGATGGACGGATAACATTCACTCCTAATGCTACTATGTTCAGTCCGTTGCATGATTCATTGAAACCATTCCTAACTGACAATTGGAAATTATTTATTGAAAAAGTAAATGCCAATCATGCTGTTGACTTTGTTTTAGAAGGCAGTAATATGTTGGTTGCAGAAAATGCTCCAATTGAATCATTACCCGAATATTCAGGTTCTTTGGAAACCTTATACAAGGATTATTTACCAGATTCGGTTGTTTTTCGTAAAGGTCGTAAAACATGGACTTCTGTTGTAGATGGTTGTGGTAGATTCCGCAATGGGTATAAAGCATACATGGATAATCCAGAATCCTATATGATCCATTTAACAAGTTTTAGTGCCCCACCTGAATATTTGGCATTTTTACAAAAGGAAGAAATTCCATATTTGATAACTGGTAAAGAAAAGGTAAATCTAACTGACTCTTTTGACAAACTTTACAACATCCTGAATGTAAAATGTATTCTAACTACTTCCGGTGGAAAGCTTTCCGGTGCATTAATTCGAGAGAATTTATTAGACGAAATCAACATACTTTTTCAACCGAGGATCAATGGTGGATATCAAACACCTGTACTATTTAATTCACCTGATATCGAACCCCCAAAAATTCTGCCAAATAAATTGAAATATATTGAATCACATGTGTTTGATAGTGGGGAGATATGGGTTAGATATGAAGTTCTAAAAGGATAGAAGATAAATATAATGGTTAATCGGGCCCACCTCATCGGCAAACGCTGACATGGAGAAGCTCTCACGCCTTAACACTCAATGTTCTCTTTTATAGCAATTCACAAATTTATTCGGACATTTTATTACCCACTATCATTAATTGAAGGAAACCTGATTTTCACTTAAATTCCGAATAGAAAAGCTTAACCTTTCCCTTGTCAACCAATTATCCCCTCTAATTGTTAATCCGATATTGAAACAAATCAGTACAACCATGGAAAATAAAAAGTAATTATCGCCCGAACAACAAAAAGAGTTAATCAGCACATTAAAAGGGCGGTTTGAAAAAAACAGGAACCGCCACGAAGGAATGGAGTGGGCACAGGTTGAAACCCGGCTAAACGATGAGAAAATGGGAGAAAAACTGTGGTCGCTAAATGAAATGGAAAGAACCGGCGGTGAACCGAATGTGGTTGGCCAGGATAAAACAACAGGTGAATACCTGTTTTTCGATTGCTCGGCTGAAAGTCCGAAAGGCCGCAGAAGTATTTGTTACGACCATGCAGCCCTGGAATCGAGAAAAGAATTCAAACCTGAAAACAGCGCAATGGAAATGGCTTCAACAATGGGAATTGAGCTTTTAAATGAACAACAATTCAGGGATTTGCAAAAATTGGGGAATTTCGATTTAAAAACTTCAAGCTGAATAATTACACCACCAGAAATCAGAAAGCTGGGCGGTGCTCTTTTCTGCGACTGTCGCTACAATACTGTTTTTGTGTATCACAACGGGGCAGAATCGTACTATGCTGTCGGGGATTCCGGGGCTTGTTAAAGATTTGATTGCTGTAATCAATTCTAAGTCGTTTGGTGAGTGAAACCAGACTTCGACTGCGCTCAATCTGACTGTCACCCAGAGCGAAGTCGAAGGGTGTTCGAATTGCCATTACTTTTATTTCTTTTCTAAACTAAACGACAACGATATTTAAATCTAAATCTCCTCCCCAAAAGTATCCCCATTATTTACGTTTCCGGTTTCGAAACCTTTCCTGAACCAGGTCATTCGTTGTTCAGAGGTTCCGTGGGTAAACGAGTCGGGTACAACATATCCTTGTGATTGTTTTTGAATGCGGTCGTCGCCCACGGCCTGTGCAGCATTCATGGCCTCTTCAATGTCGCCTGCTTCGAGAATATTTTTTATCTTTTGAGCGTGATGTGCCCATATACCGGCATAAAAATCAGCCTGTAATTCTAGTCTAACGTTCTGGTCATTGTATTTTGCTTCGCTCACCTGTCCGCGCAAACCATGCACCTGGTCGAGTACGCCGAGCTGTTTCTGAACGTGGTGGCCCACTTCGTGCGCCACAATGTATGCCATGGCAAAATCGCCCTGTGCACCCAGTTTTTGCTGCAGTTCTTCGAGAAAATTCAGGTCGATATACACTTTTTCGTCGCCGGGGCAGTAAAACGGTCCGGTGGCCGACTGCGCAAAACCACAGGCTGACTCAGCAGCACCACTAAACAAAACCAACGTGGGTTCGCGGTACGTAAGACCCGAACTTTCAAAAAGTTTGTGCCACACATCTTCGGTGACTGCCAGTATAACACTTACAAATTCGGCTAGTTCCTGTTCGTGCGCCGTTGGTTGGTAATCCGAAACAGATTCGGTAGTGGGCTGCTGTGATTCCATCATTTGCAATACTTCGCGCGGGTCGCCGCCCAATAGCATCACCACAAGGGCAATAATTACGGTAACAATTCCGCCACCCACACCCACTTTTCGTCCGGTACTCATCCCTCGGCGGTCTTCAACATTCGAACTCTGACGTCTTCCTTTGTACAACATGGCAATTGGTTTTTAAGAATTATTTTCTTGTAAATTTCTCTGAGACTAATGGTGGCCATTGTAAATCAAAACTTTTCAGGGTTTGGTTCACTGTTCTGGCAACGTAATACAATTTTTGCCAGTTACTGTCGGCTGGTACAAAATGCCACGGAATGTAATTGCAACGTTCAAAAATGGTATCATAAACTTTTTGGTATTCATCAAATTTTTTACGGGTATCCCAGTCGCCATCGTTATGTTTCCAGTATTTTTCGGGGTTTTCGAGGCGTTCATTCAGTCTTTCGAGTTGTACTTCCTTCGATACGTTTAAAAAGAACTTCAGTACCCGAGTGCCGTTTTGTTCGAGCAGTTTTTCAAAACCATTTATGATTTCATACCGTTCTTCAATCTTATCCAACGGAAAAATTTTTTCCACTGTGGGCACAAGAATATCTTCGTAATGCGAACGGATAAAAACCTGGATAACACCACGCGGCGGAACATGCGGGTGCACCCGCCACAAAAAGTCGTGCGAATTTTCGAGTGGCGTTGGTTTTTTAAAACTCTGCACCAGCAGGCCCACCGGATTACAGTAATCGAGTAACCCACGTGTCAGTCCATCTTTCCCGGAGGCATCCAATCCCTGAAAAACAATCAGCATACTGCGTTTCGACTCGGCATACATCTGGTACTGTAAATCACCAATTTCCTTCAGAATTGCCTTGGTTTCGGTTTTTGTTATTTCCTTATCAAGACTTTTGTCAAATGTTACGTATCTCATTCAATTGTAATTTAGTAGTTAATCTCCACGTTGTTTCAATCAAATTTAACCTTTTAAAAACAAAATGTCACAACAAATTAGAAAGGATTATTTTTAAAACAATCATCAAATTTGAATGGGTGGCCCGACTATTTTCATTTCGTGCTTTTCAAATAAATCAACTCCATCGTTTTGCGAAGACGTATTTGAGGAAGCCCTGAAAAACTCTTCCATTTTACCAGATGGCTGAAAGAAATACAAAAGCTGCCCATTATCGGTTAACTGGGCAAATGTGTGAGGAATTTCGCGGGGCAGAAAAATCATATCGCCTTTGCCAAGTTTATATTTTTCATCGGCACACTGAAAAATGTATTCGCCATCGGAAACATAAAAAACCTCATCCTGATGATAATGCAGGTGCAGCGGTGGTCCTCCTTTTTCTTTGCCGTTATACTCAAAAATACTCAGCTCGGCACCGGTATCTTTTGCCGATACTTTTATGTCGTTCCGGTTTTTACCGTTGAGCAGTGTGTTTTCACCCAACCTGCTTTCACCTGCCCTCACGACAAAACCGTTACTTAAACTGTTGCTGATAATATGTTCATCGGTAGCCGACAGCGAAGGTCCATGATTCTTAATTCCCGCATCAATTCCGACCTGTGCCCGTTCTTCCTGGGTTGCATTTGCACCCATTTCAGTCATCCGGGTAAAAAATTCCTCCATTTTTCCGGCAGGCTGAAGAAAATAGTACAAATGCCCTTTTTCAGATATTTGCACCCACGAATGTGGAATTGTGCGCGGCAAAAAAATCAAATCGCCGGCATTCAGCAGTTGCTTTTCATTACCCAACTGAAAAATATATTTGCCATCGAGCACATAAAATACCTCATCCTGATACAGATGCGAGTGAAGAGAAGGACCCGCTTTCTGGTTTCCGATATAGGCGAATGTTGATAGTTTGCCCGAAGTGTCTTTCGTGGATACCTTTAAATCATTTGGATTGACACCTAAAAAAGGGGTTGGAAATCCAAAACGACTTTCACCCGACCTCAAAACAAAAGCTTTAGCCGGCACTTTTAAAATCGTCCATGATTCCGAAATTGCGATTAACGGAAGAGAAGCCAGGGAAAGCGATAAAAAATTTCTTCGTTTCATATTCAACATTTTAAGTAATGTATTTTTCAGAACATTTAACTCAATTAAAAGTTTCAGGCGGCTGAAAATCAAAGTTTTTATCTGCAAAATTCTCTTCCATAAAAAAACTTATTAAAACCATTTATTTTTACTACCGGTTTGCCGACAGATAATTATAAAGAATCAAAATTGACAATAAAGTTTTATAATAGAGGGCACAATTTTTGTTGTAATTTCGGCGCTTTTAAAACTAAATTGGTGAGGACACTTTTTTTCATTTTAAGTTTTTTGATGGCTGTTGTCAGCCTTAATGCGCAAACTATTCAGGTTTTAAATACCAAAACCGGACAACCTATTGACGGAGTGTTACTTTACACCGAAAAATTCTCAACTCAAACCGACCAGTTCGGCAAAGCCAAAATCGATAATTTCTCATCTGCCGACCGCATTTTATTTAAGCACTCCTCTTACATAGATTTTCATTCGACCAAAGGAAAAATTGAAAAACAGGGAAAAACAGTATGGATGATTGAAGATCCGATTAGGCTTGATGAAATTGTAATATCAGCAAACCATTGGGAACAGTCGAAGGCTGAAATTCCGAACAAAATTGTTTCGATTAGCGCCTCAGAAACAGAACATTATAACCCGCAAACCACAGCCGATTTGGTAAGTGCCAGCGGTGGTGTTTTTGTGCAAAAAAGCCAGATGGGTGGTGGCAGTCCGATGATCAGGGGATTTTCAGCCAACCGCATTTTGCTGGTGGTTGACGGTATCAGGATGAACAATGCCATTTACCGGAGTGGAAACCTCCAGAACATTATTTCGCTCGATGCCAATTCAATTGAAAATACTGAAATTATTTTCGGACCTGGTTCGGTTATTTACGGGAGCGATGCACTTGGCGGTGTAATGAGTTTCAGCACTTTGAAACCAAAACTTTCAACCGAAACAAGAACCGACTTTTCGGGAAAAATATTGTCACGTTTTTCGAGTGCAAACTTAGAGAAAACGGTACACGGCACTTTTAACCTTGGCGGGAAAAAATGGGCAGCTCTGATTAGTTCAACCTTTTCGGGTTTCGACGATTTAAAAATGGGATCGCACGGGCGGGATGAATATTTGCGGCCTGAATATGTTCTTCAGGGCGGTTTCGACGGATCGGATAAAATTGTTGCAAGCGAAAATTCAAAAATTCAGACTTACACACAGTACAGTCAGTTTAATTTCCTTGGAAAAGTAAGGTTTCGACCCAACGAAAAGCTCGAAATTAATCTCTTAGGAAATCACTCACAAACTTCTGTAATTCCGCGCTACGACAGGTTGATAGTATATAAAAACAACAAATTGCGTTACGGCGAATGGTATTACGGACCGCAAATTTTAACCCTGTTTTCGGGACAACTGAAATACAAGTCGAATTCCGTTTTTTTCGACAAACTGAGTTTTTTAGGTGGTTTTCAGAATTATACCGAAAGCCGTTACGACCGCAATCTGAACAATCCAATCAGAAACGGGCGGCAGGAAGATTTGTCCATCTTTTCGGTCAATCTCGATTTGGGTAAAACCATCGATGATCAAAACGAATTATTTTACGGTGTCGAATCCTACATCAACAAGATAAACTCGATTGGTTCAACAAAAAACCTGCTAACCAACGAAAAAGAAATTATCCCCTCCCGTTATCCCGATGATTCGGATTACGGAAGTGTGGCCGGTTACTTTTCGTATAAACTCAATCTGAAAAAGAAAATTATTTTACAGGCAGGTACCAGATTTACCCACACCTGGTTAAACGGGGAATTTAATCCCGATTATTACAATTTCCCGTTTACTGGTTTCGATATGAAAAATTCGGCGTTGATTGGAAACCTGGGTTTAGTGTGGCATCCAACATCCGAATGGCAGATAAATACAAACTTTTCAACCGGTTTTCGCTCACCCAATATCGACGACGTTGCCAAGGTTTTTGACTCTGAACCGGGAAATGTGGTAGTTCCCAACCCTGATTTAAAACCTGAATATGCACGAAACATTGAGTTGGGAATCATTAAAAGTATTAATGAAAAAGCAAGTTTTGAAGTCACCGCCTTTTATACGCGACTGAAAGATGCGATGGTACGCCGCGATTTTACCCTGAATGGACAGGATTCGATAATGTACGACGGAAACATGAGCCATGTTGAAGCCCTTGTAAATGCTGATGCTGCCAATATTTACGGTGCCAGTTTCGTTTTGGAATATGTGTTTACCGGCAACCTGCGGACCCGAAACGATTTGACAGTTACTGAGGGAGAAGATTCTGATGGTTTTCCGGTACGTCACGCTCCTCCATTGTTTGGAAGCTCGCATTTAATTTTTGAGAATCAAAAACTGTTTCTCGATTTATATGCCGATTACAACGGCAAACTCGATTTCGAAGAATTAGCACCTTCTGAACAGGATAAACCATACATGTACGCAACCGACGAAAACGGAAATCCATTTTCGCCGGCATGGTGGACAATCAGTATGAAATTTAATTACAAATTAACTCCGCAAATTGCGTTGGGTGGCGGAGTTGAAAACATTCTGGATAAACGTTACAGAACCTATTCGTCGGGAATTGTTTCTCCGGGATTGAATTTTATTTTTTCGGTTAGTGCCAGGTTTTAGCTATATTTTAAGGCAAAAAAGTTTTTTCAATCACCCTTAATCATAAACATCAAAATAACCTCAAAGGATTTATAAATTTGATATTCAATGAATTATAATTCATTTATAATAATTCTTGTTCAAACTTATCACATTAAACTCATAACTTTATTTGATTTTTAATCTACTGTAATACTAATGTAATTTGATTTTAATTTTTAACTAACAAATTACGTTCACCTTTGCCACAGAAAAATAAACAAAGTATGAAGTTAGTTTTACTGTTACTTATTCTTTTTGTTTTACACCCGGTAAGCAAAGTGAATTCTCAAAATGCCCTGGTGATTAATTCTCCGGAAGAAACACGCAAAACTGCAACTGCTGCCACTAAACTCCCGGTTTATGAATTCAGAACTTCGCTGACAGAACAGCAAATTAGCGAACTATCAACTGAATTTATCGAAAGCCATGATTTGGGAGAAATGGTATCAAAAAAGTTTTACCTGCTAGATTCGAAGTACACTTACGAAATGCCACTGGTACCCGGAAATCCGCAAAGTAAAACAATGGTGCGCAAACCAATTGTTTACGAATCGGTTTATAAAATTGAAAAGTACCTTAAAAAATCAGTGAAAAAAGGGGAAATATCGTTGGAAAATGCCTCAACAATCATGAACAAAGTGCTTGATGTGGCCAATTGCATCTTAACAGTGGATACCATCGATTTTGAAAAGGAAATCGACCAGCGTAAAGATCCACAAGCGCTAACCCAACTTTTTATGAACCAGGTAAAATTGGTGAATTAGTCCAGCTGTAAATCCGCAAGATACTATAATTCTGTTAGTTATGAATATTAATGATTCATAACCTGCTATAACTATGTCTTCTGTGAAATAACTTTAGTAATAACTTAACAAAATCAAGATGCGAAAAATTCTGTTTCTGCTTGTGTTGTTTTTTTCCGGAACAACGCTGTATGCCCAAAAGGCAAAAATTGAAGGAAATGTAAAATCGGTTGACGGTGAATTGTTACCCGGTGCAACTGTTTTGGTGAAGGGAACGGCAAATGGCACCTCCACCGATTTAAACGGAAAATTTGAGATTCAGGCTGAACCTGCTGATACACTTGTAGTTTCGTACATAGGGTTCGATTCTAAAGAATTGTTGGTTGGTTCACAAAAAATGATTCAGGTATCACTCGAATTTTCGGAAGAGGAACTGAGAGAAGTTGTGGTAACTGCATTGGGTATCGAAAAAGTGAAAAGCACCATTGGATATGCTGTTCAGGATGTAAAAGGCAGCGAATTGGTAAAAGCCCGCGAGCCAAACCCAATTAATTCGTTAACCGGTAAAGTTTCGGGTTTGGTAATTGGTGCTTCTGCCGAATTGCTGGGAGCTCCCACAGTTTTGCTTCGTGGCAACACACCGCTTTATGTTGTCGATGGTGTTCCGGTTCAGTCGGACACATGGAACATCAACCCCGATGATGTTGAAAGCTACACCGTACTGAAAGGCCCAACCGCTGCAGCTTTATATGGTTCGCGCGGTCAGTTTGGCGCTATTCAGATTACCACAAAAAGAGGTACAAAAGACAAACGTGGTTTTTCTGTTGAATTTAACTCAAGTACCATGTTCGACAAGGGTTTTATTGCCATTCCAGAGGTTCAGGATGAATACGGCCCGGGTGACCACGGTCGATATGCATTTGTTGATGGCAAAGGCGGTGGTACAAACGATGCCGACTATGATATTTGGGGCCCGCGTTTTGAAGGCCAGTTGCTTCCACAGTACGACAGCCCGATAGACCCGGCAACCGGAAAAAGAATTCCAACCCCCTGGGTGGCAAGAGGAAAAGACAACCTCAGCAGATTTCTCGAAACAGGTTTGTTGTCGAGCAACAGCCTTGCAGTGGCTGCTTCGGGCGAAAAATACAACATCCGTTTTTCAGCAGCTCACAATTATCAGAATGGTATTGTTCCCAACACATCGCTGAATATCACCAATTTTTCGTTGGCGGCAGACTACGATGTTACAAAAAAGCTGAATATCAGCGCAAACATGTCGTACAGCCGGCAATACACACCCAATTTTCCGGATGTGAATTACGGACCTAACAGTATCATCTACAATATTATAACATGGGCCGGAGCCGACTGGGATATTGACGATATGCGCAGTTACTGGCAACCTGGTAAAGAAGGTGTTCAGCAGATTTATGCCGAATACCAGCGTTATCACAACCCCTATTTTATGTCGTATGAATGGTTGAGAGGTCATTATAAAAACGACCTGAACGGCTTTCTGGCTATGAATTATTCGTTTAACAAATACCTCAACTTTCAGTTGCGCACTGCAATAACATCATATGATTTATTCAGAACAGAAAAACTTCCTTTCTCTGCCCACCCATACGGCCGCGAAGGTGAAATGGGTGACTACCGTGAGGATGTACGTAACTTATTCGACAGCAATACCGATGCGTTGTTATCCTACGACCAGTACGTAATCCCGAAATTGCATATTTATGCCACTGCCGGGGGAAATATCCGCAGTTATATGTTCCGCAGCAGTTACGCCACAACCGATTATATGAACGTGCCCGGATGGTACAACCTGAACAACTCGAAAAACCCGGTTCGTTCGTTTAACTTCAATGCGCCGATGCAGGTTTTAAGTGCTTATGCCACTGCCGACTTCACCTACGACGATTTTCTCACACTGTCGTTGACTGGTCGTGTGGATAAGAACTCTACACTGCCTTTGGAGAACAATGCCTATTTCTACCCATCGGTTTCAACCAGTATCGAAATGTCGAAACTTGTAAAGATTCCATATGTTCAAAGCTGGAAAATCAGGGGTTCCTATGCCAATGTGGGTAGTGCATTAACAACATCAACCATTGGTCCTGCTTACAGCACGTTAGGAGTTGGACTGCTAGGATATGGAAGTACCTATTATTCTCCTTATGATGGTCCAACTTATCAGAATTCATCATCATACAACATTTCGTTAATTCAAAATATTCCTGCTGCCAGTTATACCAGCACAATTTCGAACCCCGACATTGAGCCCAGCTTCAGTTCAGCCTGGGAAGTGGGTACCGATTTTGGCCTGCTTAAAAACCGTTTGAATTTCGATGTAACCTATTTCTCAAGTATCGACGGTCCAAAAATTTTCTCGTTGCCAATTTCGGGTGCAACCGGTTACAATGCTGCTCTGGTGAATGGTATTAAAGTGGAAAGAAAAGGGATTGAAGTTTCAGCATCGGGCACACCTTTTATGAATAAGAATGGTTTTAGCTGGAATATTCTTGCCAACTATTCTACCAACCAGCAATACCTGAAAGAGATTTACCCTGGTGTTGATAAATTGAATATTTATTACAAAGTAGGCGACAGACTCGACAAAATTTACGGAAGTGATTTTGTACGCACACCCGATGGCCAGTTGATTAACGATGCCAGCGGAAGACCAATCAGAAACTCAGTTGCACAATATCTGGGTAATGCCAATTCCGATTGGGCTGGTTCGGTTATCAATAATTTATCATACAAAAACGTTAGTTTGAAATTTCAGTTCGACGGCAGATTTGGTGGTACTATTCTCGACTATGTGGAACAAAAGACTTACCAGGGTGGCCGCCATATTAATACGGTTTTGGGTGAAATGGGCGAAGCCAGGCTGAATGATGTTCAGGGAATTAAATCGTATGTAGGCGATGGTGTTGTGGTGAGCAATGGAGTGGCTATTGAATACGATTCGGATGGCATTGTTACTAACTATGACAAGTTGCAATATACGCCAAACACAACGGCAACTTATCTGCAGGATTATATCAGCCGCGTTTACGGCACCAACTCTTCGTATGCCATCAGCCGCACCTTTGTTAAGTTGCGCGAAGTTGTAATAACCTACGATTTGCCAAAAAAACTGCTTGGCGACACATTTATTCAACAAGCCAGTATTTCGTTGGTGGGCCGCAACCTGTTGTATTTTGCCGAACGCAGTGATATCGATATTGAACAGTATGCTGGTACCAACGGAACATCAGGTTTGCAAACGCCAACCATGCGTCGTTTTGGTTTCAACATCAACATTAACTTCTAATTGTCAAACATTTGAAAACATTAAAAACTACCATGATGAAAAAGATAGTTTTATTTACAATGATACTTTCGATGGTTCTAACATCTTGTCAGGATTTTGAAGACCTCGAAAAAGACCCGAACCGTCCGGGTGAAGTACCACCATCGCTTGTTTTTACCAGTGTGCTGAACAATGTTTACTATTCGCCATGGGGCGATGAACATCGCTGGAACCAGTTCTGGTGCAGTAACTATGCTTACTATGACGACCAGGAATATGACTGGACAACCACTTCATTTAATTATTCGCAATTAAACAATGTGGAAAAAATGATTGCAGAAGCAAAACGCGTGGGTATGGCCGATGTTAATCCGTATTCTGCCATCGGTAAATTTTTTAAAGCCTACTATTTTGTGGATATGAGTTTGCGTTTGGGTGATGTTCCGATGAAAGATGCTTTGAAGGGAATTGAAAACGTAAAACCTGTTTATGATTCTCAAAAAGAAGTTTTTAAACAAGCACTTATCTGGCTCGAAGAAGCGAATACCGAACTTCAGTCGCTGATTAACAACCTTGACAAAACTTTGGCTGGCGATTTTATGCTGGGCAATGACCTTAAAAAATGGCAAAAAGTGGTGAATACTTATAAGTTGCGCTTGCTGATTGATTTAAGCAAAAAAGAAGGCGATGCCGATTTAAATATCAAGGCACAGTTTGCCAATATTGTTAATAACCCATCGAAGTATCCGGTAATGGAATCACTCAGCGATAATTTGCAATATACTTTTTCGGCCATTGCAAAATACCCGTTAAACCAGGATAATTACGGGCAAACAGCAACACGCAACAACATGTCGGCTACCTATTTGAATACACTTGTTTCGCTGAAAGACCCGCGCACTTTTATTGTTGCCGACCCGGCACCGGCTAAAATTGCAGCTGGCTTAACCGCAGCAGATTATGAAGCTTATGTTGGAGCAAGTTCAGGCGAAAGTCTCGACGACATGTCAACAAAGATGTTAAACGGTGAATATTCACCCATCAGCCGCAGTAAATATTACAGCACTTACACAGGCGAACCAGCCATTCAGATTGGTTATGCAGAGTTGTGTTTCAATATTGCCGAAGCCATCAACCGTGGCTGGGTAAACGGAAATGCAGAAGATTATTACGTGAAAGGAATCAAGGCATCGTGGGTATTTCATGGTGTAACTTCGGTTGATGCAAAATGGGCCGATTATTATGCACAAACCCCTGTGAAATTAAGCGGAACTGCATCGCAAGCGCTGAGCCAGATTTTAAATCAGAAATATCTTGCATTCTTCCAGAATTCAGGATGGGAAGCTTACCATAATTATCGTCGTACCGGAGTTCCGATTTTCCTTACAGGTCCGGGAACTGCCAACAGCGGACGAATTGCAAAACGCTGGCAATATCCGAGTTCGGAAAGAACTACCAACCCCGAGAATTACAATGCTGCCTTACAAAGTCAGTTTGGAGCAACAACCGATGATATAAACTCAGAAATGTGGATTTATAAATAGACAGCAGTTTTTTTCATAGATTAGGTTAGTTTCAAAAAAAAGTCCTGGTGGCAAGTTGCCGCCAGGACTATCTTTTTTATCCGATTTCTACCGTCGGATTTTTATTCCTCCAAATTTTCGATTATCCACCTGAGTTCCAAAATATTGTTCAGTAATCCATCATTTTCAATTACTGAAAGTTGTTCGCGGGTGTGCGTTCCGTTGGTAACGCCAAGCGAAAGCAAACAGCCGGCATTTTTACCCGACAGCAAATCGGATGGTGTATCGCCGATATTGATGACTTCACCCGGATTTGACACGCCGAGCAACTGCATGGCTTTTAAAATCATATCGGGTGCAGGGCGACCGGTTTTTACCTGGTCACTCGCAACAGAAACATCGATAAGCGAAGTTGAACCGCCAACATAATCCGCATTTAAACCTTTATCCCAACCCAACCGGTTGAGTATAATGTCAGTCACTTCGCGGTAAAAGCCGGTGGTAAGCGCAATTTTTATTCCTTTCGATTTCAGAAAACCAAAAAGCTCAGGTGTGCCTTCTGATGGTAAAACCGGTTGTGTACGATAGTGATTTTCAAGAACCTCTTTAAACCGCAGATAGGATATATCGGTTTTTTGCCTGATTAAATTTTCGTCACCATCAGGCAGGTTTTTCTTCCAGAGTGTTTCAAAAACCAGTCGTTTCGACCAGCCCATCATCGAAATAATTTCTTCTACATTGTAAGCGAGACCCGTGCTTTCGGCTGCCTCAACAAAGCATTTTTCCACTTCGCTTTTATCGCTGACGGTTGTTCCGGCCATATCGAAAACAACCAGTTTGATTTTCTTCATGTTGTACTTGTTTTTATGTTTTTAGTAAATAGATAACCAATATTATTGCCGTTGAACCCGAAAGATTTTGTGGAACGTGTGGTATTTTTCCATCGAAAAACAATGAGTCGCCGGGTTCAAGTGTAATCACTTCGTCAGCAAGTAAATAATTTACAGTGCCCTCAATCAGGTATAAAAAAGTAAAACCATCAGTTACCACCTTTTCGCGTTTGGCAGCCGGCGCCAGTTTTAGCAATACCGATTGGAATACAGCATTTGAAACTGAGGTATTTAAAATTGAAAAATATTGAAACCCCTCGGCATTTTCCTTTTGTTCAGGTTCGTAATCCGCAGCTTTCTTATGAATATAACCGTAAGCAAGTTCGTTCGAAATTCCTTCGAAGAAATGGGACATATCGGTTTTCAATACTTTTATAATCTCAATAAGTACTGGCAGCGATGGAATGGTGCGACCGTTTTCAATCTTCGAAAGTAATCCTTTACTTACTCCGGCTTCAAGTGCAATTTCGTTTAAGGTTATCCGGTTTTCGAGCCTGATTTCCTTTATCCTTTTTCCGATTCTTAAATACATCTGTTCATTCATAAGTTTACATATATTCAACTTATGTCAAATCTACAAATTTTGAAGCAAAGCTGGTACATGATTAAGAAATGAATTAAAAAATTAATCATTTCGTTATTATATGGTACTTTTTGTAATACTCAATTAATGATATTGTAACGGCAATGTGAAGTTACAGGGTTAGTTTTACTTCTGATATTATTTCATATAAGTAAACTTTAATTTTATTCTGATGAAGCTGAAAAGCTTAAAAAGTCTGACCGAAAATAACGAGCTGTTTTTTGTGATTTTTGCCATTACCGCTTCATTTTTCACCTATTCGTGCATGTATGCTTTCCGGAAAGCTTTTACCGTTGCCACTTTCGACGGGGTTTTCCTTTTGGGTGTACATTATAAAATATGGCTAATCGCTTCACAAATTCTGGGTTACACGCTTTCAAAGTTTATTGGAATAAAACTGGTTTCTGAAATGAAGCCTGAAAGACGTGCTCTTGCAATTTTATCGGTGATTGGCATTGCGCAGGTTTCGCTTTTTTTGTTTGCTGTAACACCGCGCCCGTATAATATTATCTGGATGTTTTTTAACGGATTGCCGCTGGGCATTGTGTGGGGCTTGGTTTTTTCGTACCTCGAAGGCCGTCGTACCACAGAACTACTGGGGGCCGGAGTAAGCGTAAGTTTTATTTTTGCTTCGGGCTTTGTAAAATCGGTTGGCAAATATTTGTTACTTAATTTCGATGTTTCAGAATACTGGATGCCATTTGTTACCGGTCTCATTTTCACCTTACCGCTGCTGGTTTCGGTTTGGCTGCTCAACAAAATTCCACCACCCAACGAACGGGATATTGCGTTGCGCACCAAAAGAGTGCCCATGACAAAAACTGAACGCAACGATTTTCTCAGGAAATTTTTTGCTGCAATTATCCCGTTTACGCTTGTCTACATTTTTCTCACTGTTTTGCGCGATATCCGCGATAATTTTGCCGCCGAAATATGGATGGAACTGGGTCAGGGTAACGCATCGGCCATTTTTACAATTGCCGAAATACCGGTAGGAGTTGGTGTTTTAATCATCATTTCGCTCATGATTTTTGTAAAAAACAACCTAATGGCTTTAAATGCATCCATCGGGCTGATAATTACCGGACTTGTGGTTAATATTTTAGCAACTCTTGCTTTCAAAAGCGGAATAATGGGTGGTTTGAGCTGGATGATACTGGTGGGTTTTGGCCTCTATCTGGGGTACATTGCTTACCATGCCCTGCTTTTCGAAAGGTTTATCGCCACATTTAAATACGCCGCCAACATTGGCTTCCTGTTTTATTTTGCCGATGCTTTCGGATATCTTGGCAGTGTAACTGCTTTCCTTTTAAAAAACTTTTTTTCGCCCGACATCAGTTGGTTAAATTTCTTTTCAACATTAACATTTGCACTTTCGATTGCCGGAATCATCTTCAGTTTAATCACTTACCAGGTTATTAAAACGAAATACCGGCGACAATTCTCACCAAAATTAGCAACAACTTAAATTTATAAAACGATGAATATTCCTGAAAATCCGTATTTGCTTTTAACACCCGGCCCGCTGTCAACAACCAAAACGGTTAAAGCCGCCATGTTACGCGACTGGTGTACATGGGACGATGATTATAACTCGCTGGTACAGGAAATCCGCACCGAACTTGTGCAACTTGCCGGTGTAAATCAATCCGAATATACTTCGGTTTTGATGCAGGGAAGCGGAACATTTGCTGTTGAATCGGTGATTGGCACAGCACTGGGTGAAACCGACAAATTGCTTGTGCTGGCCAATGGCGCTTACGGTCAGCGGATTGCAACGATTGCCCGTTATCTTAATATTGATTACCTGGTTTACGATGCCGGAGAACTCGACAGACATGACCCAGATACAATTGACGCGATATTGGGAAATGATAAAACCATTACACATGTGGCAGTTGTGCATTGCGAAACTACTACCGGAATGCTGAACCAGATTGAGGAAATTGCCGAAGTAGTAAAGAAACACAGCCGCATTTTTATTGTGGATGCCATGAGCAGCTTTGGCGGTATTCCGATTGAAATGGAAAAAATTGGAATCGGTTATCTCATCAGCAGTTCGAACAAATGCATACAGGGAGTTCCGGGTTTTGGGTTTGTAATTGCCCGCAAAAGTTTACTCGAAAAATGCGATGGAAATGCCCGTTCGTTGTCGCTCGATTTGTTCGACCAGTGGCAAACCATGGAAAAAGGCAACGGAAAATGGCGGTTCACTTCGCCAACACATGTGGTCCGGGCATTCAGACAGGCTTTAACAGAACTTGAAGAAGAAGGTGGTACAGAAATCAGATACAACCGGTATTTAACAAACCAGCGCATTCTTGTAATTGGTATGCGAAACCTGGGTTTTGAAACTTTGCTCCCCGACAAGTTGCAGTCGCCAATCATTACCACTTTTATTTCGCCCGAAAATTCCCAATTCGATTTTCAGGAGTTCTATAACCGGCTGAAAAGCTACGGTTTTGTAATCTATCCCGGAAAAGTAACTGATTATCAGTGTTTCAGAATTGGCAACATTGGCGATGTTAATACTACTGACATGGAAAACCTGATAGCCGCAGTTGCCGCTTCAATGTACTGGAAATAAAAACCCCAAAAATGACAAATGATATAATCATTGTAGGTGGAGGAATTATCGGGAATGCCATTGCGTATTATCTTTCATTGAAAACCCGGGCAAGAATTGCGGTAATCGAGCAAAACCATCTTTGTTCGGGCAGCACTTCGCTGGCAGGTTCGCTCATTACAAAGCTGCGTGCTAATGCCCAACTCATTCCGATGGTTGAAGAAACACACAGGGCAGTATCATTTTTAAAAAATTTAATACCAGGCTCGATAAACGAAAGCCGGGTTGGGTGTTTACATGTGGCGGTTTCTGACGAAACTCAGAAAAATCTGGAACAACTAAAAAACATAGCTGATAATTTTGGTATCGATACCGAAACGGTTACCAGCGGATGGATTAAAAAACACATTCCATGGTTAAAATCAGGTGCCATTCAGAAAACACTTTTTGCACCCGATGAGTTTTTTGTTGACGGAACCCAATTGGGTTTGGTTTATACAGCGGCAGCCCGCAAAATGGGTGTTAAATATTTTATTCATACCGAAGTAACGCAACTGCTTTCCGAAAACGGAAAAGTAACGGGTGTTAATACCACTGGCGGACTGTTTGAAGCAGAAGTTGTAATCGATGCAGCCGGAATCTGGTCGAACAGGTTGCTTTCGCCGCTGAACGCTTTATTACCGTATGCTCCTGTGCGAAGTGTTTATTTTATTACCGAGCCAAATCCCGAAAAATATCCGGCTAACCAACCGGTTTGTATTTTGCCCGATGCCAGTGCTTTTACCCGACCCGATAAAGGTGCGCTGCTTTTTGGCATTCGCGATAAAAACTCGCCGGCAACCCACCCGCAGCGGCTCCATCGCGATTTACACGACCAATCATTTATTTCTTCATGCGAAATGTGGGATATTTTAAAAAACCAGGCTGCCACATTGCGGAGTTTAATGAATGAGCCCGACGACCTGAAAATCGCCCGAAACGTAGCTGCACCTTGTGCTTATTCATATGACGGCAATCCGGTAATTGGAAAAATTGCAGGATTTGAAGGACTTTTTGCAGCCACAGGTTGCAGCGGCGGCGGAATTGCAACCAGCGCAGGTTTTGGTCGTTTAATGGCCGAACTCGTATTAAACGAACCCACTTTTGTTGATGCTGAACCTTTTAATCCGGCACGATTTCCGGAAGCAGACCCGTATTCAGATGAATTTATGCAACAGTGCTCACTACAACGGTCGGGGAAAAAATCAGGATAAAACTAAAAAGATGACAATAAATCTGCGAACAGAAGGAGATATCAATTTCTCGGAAGAAAGGCTGCAATGGAATGATTCAATTACCCACCTGCAAACACGCGAATTACTCGATGAGGATGCTAAATACTTTTTTCATCAGTACATGTCAACCCCTTGTCTCGATGTTTTGGCCGAATGCAACGGCAGTACACTCACCACGGTTTCGGGGAGGAAATTTCTCGATTTTCATGGTAACAGCGTGCATCAGGCTGGTTTTCGCAACGAACAAATCATTGCGAAAGTTAAGCAGCAAATGGATGTTCTGCCTTTTTCAACGCGGAGGTTTACCAACCAGCCAGCCATTGAACTCGCAAAAAAATTAGTCAGTAAAATGCCAACCGAAAACTACCGGGTTTTGTTTTCCCCCGGAGGAACAACAGCCGTTGGCATGGCATTGAAACTGGCCCGCGCGGTAACCGGTAACCACAAAGTAGTGTCGGTTTGGGATTCGTTTCATGGCGCTTCGCTCGATACCATTTCGGCAGGTGGTGAAGCTGTTTTCCGTCAGCACATGGGGCTGCTGATGCCCGGTGTGCTTCACATTCCGCCGCCGGCAACGTACCGTGGAATTTTTGGCAACACCCCCGACGACCAGCTCAAATATGCCGATTATCTCGAATACGTGGTTGAAAAAGAAGGCGGAGTTGGCGCTTTTGTTTCCGAAACCATCCGAAACACTGATGTAAATATTCCATCAGAAGCATACTGGAAAAGGATACGTGAGATTTGCGACAAACACAATATTGTATTGATTTTAGACGAAATCCCAATTGGAATGGGCCGAACCGGGAAGTTTTTTGCTTTCGAACATTTTGGTATTGAACCCGATATTGTTTGCCTGGGTAAAAGTTTGGGTGGCGGAATTTTTCCGATGGCCGCTATGATTGGACGAGCCGAATTTAATGTCGCTCCCGAAATTTCACTGGGACATTACACACACGAGAAAAATCCGTTGGGTTGCACGGCAGGTTTGGCAACCATCGAATTTATTGAAAATGAAAACCTGCTTCAAAAAGTTCAAACCGAAAGCATTTGGATTGAGTCGGTTTTAAATGATTTTAAAAACCGTTTCGAACTGGTTGGTGATGTGCGAGGAGTTGGATTCTTATGGGCTGTTGAATTAGTGACCAGTCGCGAAACAAAGGAAAAGGCTGCTGTTCAGGCTGAAAAAATAATGTACGAATGTTTGCGAAACGGTCTCAGTTTTAAGGTTTCACAGGGAAATGTACTTACACTGGCGCCAGCGCTCACCATCCGGAAAACCGAATTGGAAAGCGCTTTCGGAATACTTGAAAATGCAATTATGAAATTCAGTTAACACATTAAAAATGAGTTCAGATTATAATACCATAATGGCAAAAAAACCAAAACTCATCATTTTGATTTTGTTTCTCCTGTTTGTATTTACCATATCACTCACTGCACAAAACACGACTATGAAACACTTATTCCACCAAAACTATCAGTTAACCGGCAACCAGCAGGTAAACAATGCAGGGCCTTTTCAGTTTGAAAATTCATCCACCGAATTTGCCCTTGAGTTTGTAATTCTCGACCATTTAAAATCAAAGGTCGGGTTTACAGTTCATAACCAGAATGGCAAAAAACTGTTTCAGTATCTGGCCGACAGCATCAGAATTGCCAAAACCAGCGCAGCGGCCGGCACAAAAGTAAAAAGCTACTGGCGGCACATTGTGGTTAATTATTTCGAAAGCGGTGTTGAGGTTTTTGTAAATGGCCTGCAAACCGCCGATTTTAATACCGACACAATCACTGCGGTGAGTGCTGTTGAAATCAATGGCATTTTCGACGATGAATACGGGATGCAGCTTAACGACATGCTTAAATCCTTTGCGTTTTATCCGCAACCGCTGTCGCACGAAAATATTACCGAAAGTTACAATTCATTTATCACTGCACTTCAAAACGGAACGCTTGCCGGCGCCGAACCTCATTTTATCGTTCAGCCGTTTCTGGCTTTGCCAACATCGAAATCGGTTAATATCAACTGGGAAACCAACCTGCCGTCAATTGCCGTTGTGAAGTTCGGGAAAGCTTATCCTTTGTCAGGTTCAGTTCAAACTGAAATAGAAAATGCGAATCAGCAGATTTCTTTAACCGGGCTCGAACCGGGCTCTAATTATTATGCCGAAGTGGAAACCGCAATCAACGGAATGCAATTACCACCCGTTAAACTGTCGTTTAAAACAGCGCCGGAAACTTTCGAAGCTTTCAGGTTTGGCATCATTGCCGACACTGAATCGCGGCCGTTTATCAACACAAAAATTGCCCTGCACCTTTGGGACAACCGGCCCGATTTCTTTTTACTTCTGGGCGATATTACCGATGGAGGACAAAAAGATTTTAAAGACCAGTGGACATTCGAGTTTTTTACTGGCATGAATTCGCTGATGCAGCGTGTACCGGTGGTTCCGGTGGCAGGTAACGGCGATGCCGATTTGTACTGGTTTAACAGGTATTTCAATCCGCCATCAGATGAAGGTTTCTACAAATTTTCGTGGTCGAACACCGACTTTTTTGTTCTGCACAGTTCAGAAGGCGAAGAATTTGAAAAAGGTGGAAAACAAAATGATTGGCTCGAAAATGAATTAAGACAAAGCAAAGCGGCCTGGAAAATTGTACTGTTGCACCACGCGCCATATTCGTCGGACGATGACGATTATGGCAATAGCTGGCAGGGCCCCACCGATATGGGCGACCCGCAAATCAGAAAACTGGTACCGCTGTTCGATAATTACAATGTCGATTTTGTAATGTTTGGCCACCTGCACTGTTACGAACGAAGCTGGCCGCTGAAAAACAACGCAATCGATACACAAAACGGAACGGTTTACCTGATGACTGGCGGGGCCGGAGGTTCGCTCGAAAATTTTGCTCCTCATCACACCTGGTTCAATGCCAAAAGTTTCAGAGGATATCATTATTCCATTGTCAATGTTTTTGAAAACACCATCAGAATTGACACTTACAATATTAATGGCAGCCTAATCGATTTCTACGAAAAACAAAAATAACTCATGCAATTCAGTAAAACAGCACTTTTTATATCGCCTGATGAACCGCTGCAAATCAGCGATATTCTTATTCCAGCTACCGGCGAGGGTGAAATTCTGGTAAAAAACGAATACACCACATTGTGCCGCAGCGATTTAAATACATTCTGCGGAAAACGAATCGAAAAAACCCCAACCATTTTGGGTCACGAAGTTGTGGGGCGAATTATAAGTACAGGCAAAGGAGCTCCGGAAACGGATGTTCGCGGGGCACAGCTGCAACCGGGCGACCGGATAACCTGGGCTATTTTTGCCAGCGACCCGGCAAGTGAAATGGCCAAAAAAGGTATTCCACAAAAAGCACCCGGGCTTTTTAAATACGGGCACGAAAAAGTTACTGCCGACAACACGTTGCACGGTGGCCTCAGTGAGTTTACCCTGTTACGCAAAAATACACCCGTGATAAAAATCAGCGAAAATATACCCCTGCAAGTGGCTGCAACCATTAATTGCGCTGTGGCAACCGTTGCCGGTTCGTTGCGCCTTGCCGGCGACATTACCGGTAAAAAAGTGTTGGTTTCGGGTGCCGGAATGCTTGGAATTGTGGCCTGTGCCATGTGCAAATTAAAAGGTGCGAAAACCATCTTTGCAATCGATATCGATCAGGAGCGTTTGAAAGTTGCAACATTGTTTGGAGCAAATAAAACGCTTTTACCAGATGAATTGGAGAAGTTGGAAATATCCTCACCTGAAAAAGTAAAAATCTTCGATATAGTCCTGGAATTCAGCGGAATTCCCTCGGTAATAGAGCAAACACTCGATTTTCTGGAAATTGGCGGTATTTCTGTTTGGATAGGAGCAACTTTTCCAACCCGAAGCACCCGGATTGATGCTGAAAAAATCGTCAGGAATCTTTATACAATTAAAGGTTTGCACAATTACAACGAGGACGATTTGGTTGAAGCCGTAAATTTTATGGAACAAAACCATAACAAATTCCCCATTTTAAGTCTTGTTCATGACCAATTTACTCTTAACGAGGTTAACGAAGCTTTTCAGTATGCAATTTCAGCAAATCCACACCGTGTGGGCATAATGATTTAAATATCAATAAATCAAAACAATGAAAAACATTAAATTGATTGTTTTCGATCTTTCAGGAACTACAGTTGAAGATGATAATGCTGTTGCAAAAAGTCTCCATCAGGCTGCTATTGAATATGGTTTACAACTCCCGTTAAGCGAATTTGAAAAAACTATTGGCACCAACAAAATTCACCTTTATCAGTATCTCATTGCAAAAAGTCTGGGTCGCGAAATCAGCTTCGAGGATTTTGAAAAAAAAAGTTTTCCCGATTTGCATGAACAGGCATTGAAAATATTTGAACGCTACTCGGGAATAATGCTCAGTTACTATAAAGAAAATGTAAAAGCAATTCCGGGAACCGAAGAAGTTTTTATGTGGTGCAGGCAACAAAACATTAAAGTTGTGACCGACACTGGTTTTCATCGCGACATAAATAACGCAATAATGGATGGATTAGGATGGCTCAAAAATGAGTTGGTTCACCTTTCTGTAGATGTTGAAACAACAGGCGGAGTTGGAAGACCTGCGCCGTATATGATTTTTCATGCAATGCAGCAACTTGGCATTCAAAGCGTTCATGAAGTTGTAAAAATCGGCGACACTCCTGCCGACCTGCTTTCGGGGTTTAATGCAGGTTGTGCCTTAAATATCGGGGTGCTGAGTGGTGCAAACTCAAGGGAAACTTTGACAAAATACCCACATACTCATATCCTGAATAGCATTAAAGAATTACCCGGATTACTCACTTAAATTTTAAAATATGAAATTACTTTCAATTTTCATTTTAGCTTTATCAATGGTTTCATTTTCATCATCAACCAGTTCGTTTTCAGGTAACACAGGTGTGGTTAAAATGCCCGAAGTTTTAAATGTAAAGTCACGAAGGACAATGGCATTAACAAAAAATTTGCAAATTATGAAATCAAAAGTTATTTCAACGGTAATGTTATTTGCCGGATTAAACGTATTCGGACAGGATTTGAACAATATACAGATGCCCGAAGTATTCAGGGAAGAATCAAGAAAAATTATTCACATGCCTGACATTTTGGGTTATAAAACACTGAAATGTGATTTTCATATGCACACAATTTTTTCTGATGGTGCTGTATGGCCAACGGTAAGGGTTGATGAAGCCTGGCAGGAAGGGCTTGATGTAATTGCAATTACTGACCATATTGAAAATCATCCTTCCAAGTCGTTCGTAGGTGGCGACGACAATTCGTCATATGATATTGCCAAACCGTATGCACAAAAGAATAACATCATTCTTATAAAAGGAGCAGAAATCACGCGTGATATGCCTCCCGGACATTTCAATGCCCTTTTTCTGAAAAATTCAAATGAACTTGATACAAAAGACTACATGGATGCTTTCGAGGCAGCAAAAAAACAGGGTGCCTTTATTATCTGGAACCACCCGGGATGGAAGGCTCAGCAACCCGACACCTGCAAATGGTGGGACATACATACTGAACTTCTGCAAAAAGGAATGCTCCATGCAGTTGAAGTGTTTAATGAAAAGGAATTTTACCCAATAACACTTGACTGGTGCAACGATAAGAAAATTGTATATACAGCTGCATCCGATATTCACGGAACGATTGCAAGTACTTATAATCTAGATGAATATAACCGCCCAATGACTTTGGTTTTTGCAAAAGAAAGAACAGAGGAATCACTCCGCGAAGCATTATTCGACGGGCGAACAGTAGCCTGGTTTGGTAAGTTTCTTGCGGGAAGAGAAGAGTTTCTGTCGGCTATTTTCAAAGCTTCAGCAGTAATCAACTTTGTTGAGGAAACCAAAAAAAGTAAAATATACAATGTAAAGAATCATGCGGATATTGCCTTTCAACTAATTTCGGCTGATGGAACCCATTTTGAAATTCCGGCATACAGCGAAACCCGGGTAAATATTCCCAAAAACCACGATCTACATTTTGAAATTACTAATCTGTTGATTACAGCAACCCAAAACCTGGAAATTGAATTTCCTGTTACAAAATAAACCGATAGCAAAACCGGGATATACTAAAATTGAATAACCTTCGTTTTAAACATCGAAGGCAACACATCTTAATCATTTAGTTTATTTAATTCGGTATTGCCTTCTGGAGAGGGATGATTAGCACATCCCTCTTTTTTTGTTTATTTCTGTGATTTCTGATTCTGTCATTCCTTATTTCTTATTATTTAAACCCTGAATTCATGCATTTAAGCATTGAAACATTAAAACATTATTTTCGCCCTATGGAACATATTCAAAACAAACAACATTTCGAAACACTATGCGACTGGTGTACCAATATCGAACCTAAACTAAAGCCTGTTATCGAAAAATTTGGCTATCCTCCTTTCTGGCACCGCGAGCCCGATTTCGCTACATTGATTTTAACTATTCTTGAACAGCAGGTTTCGCTGGCTTCGGCAAAATCGGCGTACAACAAACTTGTAGAAAAAATTAAAAATGTTACCCCTCAGAATCTTCTTAAATTAACCGAAGAAGAGCTGCGTGAGTGCTATTTCAGCAGGCAAAAAGCACTGTATTCAAGAATTTTAGCCAGTGAAATAATTTCAGGGAATCTCAATCTGGAAGATATAAATTCCCAAACAGCTGAAGAAATCCGTTCAACTTTAATCAAAATCAAAGGAATCGGACATTGGACTATCGATATGTACCTTTTGATGAGCCTTCATTTTTCCGATATTTTTCCTCCCGGTGATTTGGCAACCATAAAAGCCGTTTACGAACTGGAGTTGGTTTCGGCAACTGCTTCAAAAGAAGAAATCGTTAACTTTATGACCAAATTCTCTCCTTTTCAATCAGTGGCAACCTATATTTTATGGCACAGTTATATTGAACGGAGAAACCTGAAACTGGAATAAATAACAATGGGATGAACATCGACAACAAAATTCAGCAAACCTTTAATGGTCCCCTCATTTTTATGGGTATCACTTTCGCAGTAACGGCAATTGCATTGGTTTTTGGCAGTTTGTGGTATTTGGGAATTCTGAGTTTTATTATCGCTTGTTTTCTGCTTTTCACATTTTCAGGAATGGAAATCGATACCGAAAAACGAATGATAAAACCTTATTACATGCTTTTTGGACTGTTCAAAAACGGGAAATGGCAATCGCTCGAAAAATATGTTGGTTTAACTTTGGTTCCTATGAAAAAAGTATATACAGTTTACAGCCGGTCGAACAAAAGAAACGATACTGAAATGGATGATTTCAGGGTTTACCTTGTCAACAGATCGAAAAAACCTGCTCTCCCATTAAAAAGTTGCAAAACACGCGATGCCGCACAGGATAGCATGGATGAATTTTCGATTTGGTTAAAAATGCCCGTTTATTCGGTTAAACGACATTAAACTATGTTTAAAAAGAAATGATTATTCAGATTTCTGTATCCCAAACTACATCACTTTAACACAATTTTTCCTAAATCGCACGTTTATTTCAAAACTACAATTTTAGCCATGAAACAAATTCTGAGTTTAACACTTATCCTTTTAATTTCTGTCAGTGTTTTTAGTCAATCCAAAAAAAGCGGAAAAGTAAAACGCAAGTACCGCGATATTGAACAAATAGCACAGACACAGCAACCCGTGTTTTTAAGGGGATCGATTTACGATGAAGACGAAATTCCGGTTGCCGGTGCTTCAGTAACCATCGATGGTACGGTAAAAGGGGTCAACACCAACGAATTTGGCGAATTTTTAATCGAAAACCTGATAACCGGGAAAGCCCGAATCCGTGTTTCCTTTGTAGGTTTTGCCACCAAAACCACCGATTTGGAGTTACG
This sequence comes from Draconibacterium sp., assembly GCA_041737765.1. Taxonomy (GTDB): domain Bacteria; phylum Bacteroidota; class Bacteroidia; order Bacteroidales; family Prolixibacteraceae; genus Draconibacterium. The sequence goes on from JBGSRA010000123.1 coordinate 32,186, forward strand.
AAATGGTGAAAACTACAAAGATATAATGCTTACAAAGGAAAACATTCATATCGAGCCGGTTACAGTAAATGCTCAGAAACGGGAACAGCAAATACTCGATGTTCCGGCTGCTATTTCTGCAGTTACCGCAAATAAACTCGAACGTTTAAACATTACCGAACTGGGGCCACTCAGCGAATTTGTGCCTGGTTTGTACATTCGCGAACAGGGCGCCAACCGCCCCAGTTTTGTAATTCGCGGTTTAACCAGCGACGAAGTGAGCGCCAGCGCACAACCCCGTGTTTCGGTTTACAACAATAACGTACCCATTAACCGCGCCAGCGGAGCATCGGTCGAACTATATGACTTGGAGCGGGTTGAAGTTTTGAAAGGGCCGCAAAACACGCTTTTCGGTCGGGGTGCACAAACCGGGGCAGTGCATTTTATCAGCAAAATGCCGGGAAATACAACCGAAGGAAATATTACTGCCGGACTGGGAAATTACAATCAGAAAGAATTTCGTGCGGCAGTAAATGTACCTTTAATTGAAGATAAACTTTTTGTTCGTGCTGCAGGTATTTACAGCGCCCGCGATGGCTATGTTGAAAATACTTTTGGCGGCACACTAAATGGAAAAAACACTATGGCAGGGCGATTTTCAGCGCGTTATTTACCAGCCTGGAATCACAAAATCGATTTGGTTTTGAATTACCAGAAAGACGATACTCCGGGAATTGCCTTTATGAGCAAACAATTTCCAAATACCAACGGAGTAGCCGATGTTTTTAGCGGAATTGCATCGCTTGAACAGGGTGAAAATCTGAATACCGGCAAAGATTTTTTTGATGCCACGCTGAATTACAAATATTATCTCAGCGAACATACTTCATGGTCGTCAATCACTTCGTACCGGAACAGCAATTCCACAGCACGCTGGGATGGTGATGGAACAGCATCGGCAGCCATTGATATGGCTGAAAATGCAGGAGCCAAACAGTTTTACCAGGAAATCAGGGGCAACTTTTCGCAGAACAGCCGGTTAATTGGCTCGCTGGGTGCCAGTTACTGGTGGGAAAAAGCTGACCAGAACTATTGGTTTTCACCAAACGAACAAAACACTGTACACCTGTTTTTAGATCCAACTTATCTTGTAATGCCAGACGGACAGCCAGTTTCTATTCCTGCGCTTCCAAATGTTCCGCAGCTTGGTCCATTGGCAGGAATGCCACTTCCAACCAACCACCAGGAAGAAACCAGAAGTGCAGCCACCAACCAATCGGCAGAAGCTTTTATGGATGTTACTTACCAGCTTACACGCAGATTGTTTGTAAATGCCGGAGTACGTGGTGTTTTCGATATGTATAAACTGAATAATGAGGCGGAATTTACTGGTGGCGATCCTTCAACTTTAGGTTACCTTACAGGAAATGCCCCCAACCTGTTTTTTAAACCTTCTGCAAACCAGGAAATCAGCAAAAACACGCTATCGGTGACAGGAAAAGCCGGACTGCAATATAAACTTAACGAATATGGCAACCTTTTTGCCAATTATTCGCGTGGCCGCCGCCCCAATGTTTTGCAATTTACTTCAACCGGCGAGGAACAAATTCTGGATGCCGAGATTTTAGACAATTTCGATGCAGGATTTAAAGCTTCTGTTTTCGAAAGAGTTTTTATCGATGCAGCAGGCTTTTACCAGAAATACAAAAATTTTCAGAGCAGTGCCTGGGTTGCCAATCCCGAATCGGGTGAGTTCAATTACCTCATTATCGATGGTGGGAAAGCCACAACTTATGGCGCTGAAACATCTGTAAATATCGCGGTTGTGAAACAACTGGAGCTTTTTGGAAATTATGCATGGCTGCATTCGGCTTTCGATTCGACCAACACCGACGGACTGGAACAGGAATATGCAGGAAACAGATTCGCCCTTGCACCCGAGCATAGTTTTACTGCTGGATTCAATGCACATGTAAACATTACCAAAAACCTGCAAATCTTTGTTTCACCATCGTATTCGTATAAAACCCATATTTATTTTACCGATGCCAATACCGAAGGACTTGACCAGGAAGCTTACGGATTGTTGAATGTAAATGGCGGATTAAAACTGGCCGAACCAAAACTGATGCTTTCGGTTTATGCAACCAATCTGCTCGGCGAAGAATATGTTACCAGTGGAGGAAATACCGGAAGTTTATTTGGCATTCCAACTTTTGTTCCGGGCGCACCTAGAATGTTTGGAGCGAAGGTGACATGGGCGTTTTAGTTATTTTTCTTCCAGTGAAAACTCCCAAATCGGTTTTTTCCAGAGGAGATGTTCAACAAAATAGTTCCAGCGTTTTTTTGTGAAATAGTCTGAATATTTTCCTGTGTAGCCATGCCGCTGACTGGGTAAAATCAGCAGGTCGAATTGTTTGTCGGCTTTTACTAGATTTTCAGCTAATTTAAAAGTCGCCGACGGGTTTACATTTTCGTCGATTCCACCGTGAACAAGCAGCAGTTTTCCTTTCAGATTCGCTGCCATTGTAACGTTCGACTGTTTGTGGTAAGCCGAATCGACAGGCCAGCCCATGTACATTTCGGGCCACCAGGCTTTTTCCATGCGGTGGTCGTGGTCGCCCGAACTGGCAACACCCACTTTGTAGAAATCCGGGAATTGTAAAAGTGCGTGTCCGGCATCGTAACCACCCGCCGAGTGACCAAAAATTCCGACACGTTCGGCATCAATCCACGCGTATTTTGCAGCTAACTGCCGAATAGCCAAAACATGGTCGGTGAGACTGAGTCCCATATTTTTATAAGATACATCGTGAAAAGCTTTCGAACGTCCCGATGAACCCAGCCCGTCAACCATCATCACCAAAAAACCCAGTTCGGCCAGTGCCTGGTTGTTTACTGCCAAAACACGTGCAAAATTGCGTGGAAACATTTGCGTGTGCGGTCCAGTGTAGCTGTTGTCGATTACAGGGTATTTTTTGTTCGGGTCGAAATTTGAAGGTTTCCAGAGTGCTCCGTAAATTTCGGTTTTACCATCGCGGGCAATGGCTGTAAAAATTTGTGGTGCTTTCCAGTTCATGGCCTCCAATGCCGAAATATCGGCTTTGGCAAGTTCATTAACAATTTTTCCGGTGAACGCTTCGCGTAAAACAGTTGTAGTTGGTTGTTGGGCAGTGGATTGATTGTCGGTAAAAAATTTACCATCGGGCGAAAAACTGATGTCGTGGTTCAGGTTTTCGGGAGTCAGTAATTTTATTTCATTTTTATCGATAGTAACGCTATACAAATATTGCTGATATGGATTTGCTCCGGGTTCTTTGCCCGAAGCGGTAAAATAAATTATCCCGCCTTTTTCATCAATGTGCAGTACATCGTTTACATAATAATCACCTTCGCCCAAATGAGTGATTTCTTTCGATTCTATGTCGAGCAGGTAAAGTTGCCGCCAGCCGCTGCGTTCAGAAGCAAAGAAAATTTTCCCCCACTTTTCAATAACCACATAAAAAAAGTTGTCGATGTTGGTTTTACTTTGTTCATGTATTAATTCCTGCATCAGCATTGTCTTCATATCGAGAGAAAGCACATGCTGGTTTTGAAAGCCGCGGGTGGCGTAATCGGCAAACAAAGTTTCTCCCGATTCTGACCAACGTGTTGAAACCTGGTTGATGTGAGTATTTCTTGGTAAATCAGGTCGGATTTCCCGTCCGTTTTCAATTTCAAACAAAACCGGTATCATATAAACCATGTTTGTATCACCGGGCGAACCCCGGTAATACGAAAGCAGTTTTGGCCGGTAAAGTGTGTCGATGCCCCAGTTTAAAAGGTACATTTTATTCGCGCTTCGCAAGTCGCAAATGTTGGTGGCAATCCATTTCGAATCGGGCGCCCATGAAACATCAAAACGGATAGGACGTTCGCCGTTTTCACCTTCAATAATATCGTCCCATCCATAATAACTGGCATATTCGTAATTTTTTACTCCGCTGTGGCTCAGTTGTCGCACTTCATCAGTTGCCACCGATTTCAGAAACAGGTTGTAATCTTTGGTAAAAGCAATCCATTTGCCATCGGGCGATTTGCTTTCCATCGGGTTTTCATCGCCCGACATTTCATCATTCAGACTGAGAAGATTTGATTTTACATCAAACTTGAAATTTCTTTTTCCGGCTTTAAATTTTATCTCGTTTTTGCTGTTGTATTCCAGTGCGTTAATGGGTAAATCGTTTGCCATAACTTCTTCTTTTAATTCCTTTGCCAGTAATTCAGCCAGCTTTACATGGTCGAACCATTTTCCGGTTTGCATGGCGGCAAAATCAAATTTCATAAAACTTTTGGTGTTTTTATCCTGAATGGTGTACCAAAATCCGGTGCTGTCAGGGAACCAGTTGGGGCTCACATTCAGGTTAAAAGCCTTTTTGTTGTTTACATTTTGCCATAGGAAACTCACTGCCCTTTCGTAATCAGATACAGGTAATTGTTCCTGCGAATGAACGATTTTTATTGACAAAAATCCAAAAAAGAAAATAACAGAGATAAAAATTAAAGGTTTCATTTCAGCTTAGTATAAGTTTAAAGCCAAGATAGTATTATTATTTTATGGAATAATTATAATAGAAAAAGAGGTAGAATTCTTTGGACGCTTTTGATTTAATTGATTAATTACAAACCCCTTCATAAAACCAATCATAAAAGAAGAATTCTACCTCTTCGAAGATTAGTATTTCAAAAATGGTGCCAAAAATTATAATTATTGATATTCAGCGCTTTATATAATTGATGCAAATTTTCAAGTTCCACCTACCGGAACAGATCGCTATAAATTGGGAAGACAATAAATTAATATAAAATAAAAAGGATAGATTTCTTTACTCGTGCATTAAAATGAAAAAAGATGAAATAGTTACAAAAGAAAAAGAGGTAGAATTCTTTGGACGCTTTTGATTTAATTGATTAATTACAAACCCCTTCATAAAACCAATCATAAAAGAAGAATTCTACCTCTTCGAATTAATGTTTTTCAAATATAGTGCCAAAATTAATATAGCTTGATATTCAGTATTTTACTTTATCCTAACAAAAATTCGAATTCTACAAAATGGAACTACCCTTCATTTTTTTCCCAGAATATTACCTGATCGCCGACAAAGTTTTTCATCTTTTCGATAGTTTCAAAACCTATTTCAATTAATTTAAGATAATTTAGTATTTATTTCTTTGGCGAATCTGAATTTATAAAATACTTTTATGTCTTAATCTTAAAATGAATTTTAGAATTATGGAAAATAAGAAAATTATTGCAATTGTTGGGGCAACTGGTGCCCAGGGAAAAGGACTAATCAATTCAATTTTAAATGACTCTGACGGAGGATTTAAAGTCAGGGCAATTACCAGAAATGCCGGTTCAGACAAAGCAAAGGAACTGGCTAAACTGGGAGTGGAAGTGGTTGAAGGAAATGTGGATGACAAAGCAAGCCTTGTAAAAGCTTTTGATGGTGCTTACGGTGCATATTGTGTTACTTTTTTCTGGGAACATTTTTCGCCTGAAAAAGAAAATCTTCATGCACAAAATATGGCTGAAGCAGCAAGTGAAGCCGGAGTAAAACACGTAATCTGGTCAACATTGGAAGACACTAGAAAATTTATTCCACTCAGCGATGACAGAATGCCGACTTTACATGGGAAATACAAAGTTCCTCATTTCGATGCAAAGGGAGAATCGAATGTTTATTTCGAGAAAAGCGGCATACCATATACTTTATTAAACACTTCATTTTACTGGGAAAATTTCATTTATTTCGGATTGGGCCCACAAAAAGGATCCGATGGAAAACTGGCAATTACATTCCCGATGGGAGATAAAAAATTACCCGGAATTGCATCAGACGATATTGGCAAGTGTGCGTATGCAATTTTTAAAGCGGGTAGGGAATACCAGGGAAAAACGGTTAGCATTGCAGGTGATCATTTAACAGGGAGTCAAATGGCTGAAGCATTTACCAAACATCTGGGAACCGAAGTTAAATACAATGATGTTCCTGCATCTGTTTACAGGAGTTTTGGTTTTCCGGGAGCTGATGACATGGGAAATATGTTTCAGTTTAAGGCAGATTTTGAAGCTGATTTTTGCGGTGCAAGAGATATAAAGGAAGTAAAGAAACTTAATCCTGAATTATTAAACTTTGATACCTGGCTTCAGCAAAACAAAGGGGCAATTAAAATAGGATAGATATTGATGACTTTTTTTATGAAGGTGGGTAGAAATATCCACCTTTTCTGTTTGGAATGTTTTCTGTGGTAATTGCCTCAAGTCAAGGTTTGAAATTTTTCATAAAAAAAGCTAAATTATTCAGAATATTAATTTTGACCATTTAAAATAATTAAACCTTTAATTAGATTTACAGTCTATTACTCATTCAAATCAAAACATAAACTAAAATTATCATGAAAAAAATCTTATTCTTTTTAGCAGCAGCAATGCTTTCAGTTACATTGTCGGCACAAGTCGATTTATCAGGATCATGGAAATTAAACAGTTCGAAAAGTAAACTGGGCGAGCAATTCAGTATGGCCCCAAAAGAAATAATTGTTGTTCAGAAAGGCAACGATTTAAGTGTTGAAAGACATTCAGAATGGCAGGAACAGGAATTTACAACAAACGACAAATTTACTCTCGATGGAAAAGAGTGCGTAAACGCTGGTATGATGGACACACAGAAAAAATCGACTGCTGTTTGGGCCGATGACAAAAAATCAATAAAAATCACATCGAAAATTCCGATGCAGGATGGTGGTGAATTTTCTATGACCGAAGTTTATAAACTTGATGGTGGTAACATGGTAATTGAAATGAGCGCCTCATCATCGTTTGGCGACATGGCTGAAACCCAGGTTTACGATAAGAAATAATCATTTTTTTTGTTAATAAATTTTTTTCAGAGCGTCGCCCGGTTTCGGGCGACGCTTCTGTTTTATTATCACTTCACCTCAAACGGATTCTTCCCGTTCCATTTGCCCCCACCCGAAAGAATGGTGTAAAGCGCATCGTAATGCATGGTTTCGAAAATGGTAAACTCATTAAAATTAATGATTGCTCTGTCGTCAACATACTGCCGTTCTTTTGGCAATTCGCCCATTGCAGGAATAACTTTGGCGTTGCTTCTTCTTCCAACCACACCGGGTCCAAAAGCCGTAATCCCCGGTTTTGAACCCCAGCCAAGGCTTTCAGTGTAAGCACTCTCGCGGTCGTGAATGTTATAAACCTGGTGAAATCCAAGCCCTGTTATATAACTGATTCCGATTGGGTTTAATCCTGTTTTATAGTCCATTAATTCTGAGGCTGCATCAAAATACTTTTGTTCTTTCGAAAGTGACCATTGAAGCAATGGGGCTGCGGCATACTGCGGCTGTCTCACATTGTGTCCCCAACCACCCTGTGCAGGATTGTTTCCAACCGGGAAAGCATAATTGTTTAATTCAGCGACATTGGCATCGGCAGCGTTTTTTAATGCTTTTTTGAAATACGCAACAATTACCTGATCAGTTGGAACATCTTTGGCAAGAATATACGATAAAATGTAGGCCGGATTATCAAAGCGCTTGTCGTTAAGCGAATATCCCGGGGTTATTGTAAGATTCACTTTCATTGAATCGGAAATGGCATATAATTCTTTAATTTTCAAGTGGTCCTCCTCACTTTTGGTTAAAAGGTAATGTTGAATATGATAATACAACCGTTCAGGATCGGCCATTATTTCAGAACTGTTTTGCATAGCCAGTTCCCCTCTTTTAATCAGTTCGGCTGCCTTTTCGGGTTTGTAAGGCTTAATTATTCTGGCTAAATGAAGAAATAACCCGGCACCGGTGCAGGTTGCTCTGGCATCCACTTTTACTGTTCCATACTTTTTGTTATCCAAATCAAGCGGTGCAGCAAACGGGTCGGGATAATGGCGGGTTTCTGTTCCGAAATGAATTGAACCATCTTCATTTTGAAGGTATTCCCAGGCTAACGTTCCCCATTCGGCTTCATCGATAATATCGGGAATATTGTTTGTATAATTCAGAATATTAAAGTTTTCGTCGAAATCACCCGGAATACGGTATTGATCATCAGTAAAATACTGAGGGAAAGCTTCATAAATCATCAAATTCAGAATCGGGTTGGCCATGTGGTAGGCACGACGGTCGGCGTCACCGGCATCGTGGTATCCACCGTAAACCTTAAAAGTACGCTCGTTACCAACCACATCGATATTTGCTTCGCCAATTGGTCCGTCAACATCGTAAATTAAGGTATGGCAGGCATGTTTCCTGATCTCGGGCTCATTTATCTGGCAACCGCAACGTTGTAAGTATTGCGCCCGAAAAATGGTATGAGCCAGCATTTTCGAAAATTCGCCGCCAATGCCAAACGGGTACGAACAACCAAATCCTTCAACAGCAATTTTGTATGGTCCTCCTTCAGGAACATCGGATAAATCAATGCGGTAAACAAAACCTCCTGCCGAAACATCTTCGCCAAATTCCCTGATTTTACCTTTGAAAACCGATTTGCCGCTTGAAGAGTTAAAAACTTCATACCCAGGCAACTCCCCTTCAATTTTGCGACTTCCTCCAGTTCCGAGCCAAATTGCAAAATTGGCATACCTTACTTTCGAAAGTGCACTGTACCCAACCTGATTGGTTTTTATCGATTCGCAGAAAATTTCCCTGTCATTAAAAGCAATCTCCTTGCTCCCAAAAGGTGTTTCCAGTTTGTACTTTTTCCCTTTAGCCAGTTGGTCTGTTTCAATATAAATGTGATGATTGCAAGGATTTGCCTGCATTACATACTTATTTAAACTTTTTGCAGGCTTTCCGTTTATCTTCCATTGCGATAAATCGGCAATACTAATTTCATCAATATTAACCGTATCGCTGGTGAAAAACGCTACAATTACAGTATTTGATGCTGTGCGCACTTCTTTGAAAGTTAAGTGCGCAAATACCTGACTTACCCCAAATAGCAGGATAAGAAATGTGAGAAATAAATTCTTTTTCTTCATGATAAAAGGTTTTAGAAATTAGATTTAGTTGTTTCAATTTCAAAACTAATTAAAAAAGTTGTTTTCCTTTTCAATGCGCAGAAAAATGTCCTATTCTTTGCAATGTTTTTCATGGATATCAACTGTATTGTTTTTAAATTGTGCCCTGTTTAATTAAGTAAATAAATAACCAATTATTCCATAAAAACCTTTTTTAAGATGAAACGAATAACTTCAATTCTGATTTTTTTACTGATTACAAATACTTGTTTTATTAATGCGCAAAATGTTTCAAATGATTATCCGGTCAGGCCAGTTCCGTTTACCGCAGTTAAACTCACCGACAATTTCTGGGCTCCCCGGGTAAAACTAAATCACGAAGTTACCATACCAATTGCCTTAAAACATTGTTATTCAACCGGCAGGGTCGATAATTTTTTGTTTGCCGCCAACATTAAAGAAGGCGAATTTTGTACAGAATACCCGTTTGATGATACCGACATTTACAAGATTATTGAAGGGGCAAGTTATTCGCTGCAAACCATTCCCGACCCAAAACTGGATGCACAACTCGACACGCTGATTGAATACATTGGCAAAGCGCAGGAACCCGACGGATATTTGTACACCAACCGCACCATCGACCCTGAACACACCCACGCCTGGGCCGGGAAAGAACGTTGGGAAATGGAATCTGATTTAAGTCACGAACTCTATAACAGCGGCCATTTATTTGAAGCTGCGGTTGCCCATTTTCTGGCAACAGGGAAACGTTCATTTATCGATATTGCCATAAAAAATGCCGATTTGCTGGTAAAGACTTTCGGTCCCGGGAAAATGCTGCGTTCGCCCGGCCACCAGGTTGTTGAAATGGGACTGGTAAAAATGTACCGTGTTACAGGGAAAAAAGAATATCTTGATTTGGCTAAATTTTTTATCGACAGCCGCGGACAGAATTCGCCACATGCAAGAGGAGAATATTCGCAGGATCATTTGCCGGTAACCGAACAGACAAAAGCGGTTGGCCATGCAGTAAGAGCGACTTACCTGTATTCGGGAATGGCAGATGTAGCAGCGATTACAGGCGATTCAGCATACATTGGGGCGCTGGAAAAAATATGGAACGACATAGTAACTTCGAAACTTTACATTACCGGAGGAATCGGCGCTGCCGGTGGCCACGAGGGTTTCGGACCTGATTATGATTTGCCAAACATGTCGGCTTACAATGAAACCTGTGCTTCGATTGGAAGTATTTACTGGAATTACAGAATGTTTCTTTTGCACGGAAATTCGAAGTATTTCGATGTTCTCGAACAAACTTTGTATAATGGAATGGTTGATGGTGTTTCGTTAACGGGCGACCATTTTTTCTATCCGAACCCGCTTGAATCGATGGGCCAGCATTCGCGCAGCGAGTGGTTTGGTTGTGCCTGTTGCCCCAGCAATGTTTGCAGGTTCATTCCTTCGGTTCCGGGTTATATTTATGGACAAACTGACGATCGCATTTTTGTAAATCTGTACATTCAGAATTCGGTTTCCATCGACATGAAAGGCAATAAAGTTGAATTGGAGCAAATCACAGATTATCCATGGAAAGGCGATGTGAGATTGATAGTGAATTCGGCTCCCGACAATTCATTTGAAATGGCACTTCGCATTCCGTCGTGGGCAAAAAATGAAGTGTTACCCGGAAATCTTTACTCCTTTTCAGATGGGAAAAATCCGGTTTTCAGTATTAAAATAAACGGTAAACATGCGGCTTTCGAAATTGAAAAAGGATATGCAATACTGGCAAATAAATGGAAAAAAGGCGATGAGATTCAAATCAGCTTTCCGATGGAACCCAGAAGGGTAAAGACCGACAGCCGGGTAACGGACAATGTTGGGAAGGAGGCTCTGATGCGCGGCCCAATGGTTTATTGCGTTGAATGGCCTGATTATGAAAGCAAACACGTTTTAAACCTTGTTCTTCCAACCGAAAGTAATCTGAAAACCACTTTTAAACCAGATTTTTTGGGAGGTGTTGCTGTTATTGAGGGAAAGGGTAAAAGTTTGAGAATAGCTGAGGATGGAAAATTAATTGAAACACCACAGAACATTACCGCCATCCCCTATTTTACCTGGGCAAACCGCGGTTCTGGTGAAATGGCCGTTTGGCTGGCAACCGAAAACAAATATACCAAACCGCTGCCACCACCCACAATTGCTTCGGGCAGTGAAATATCTGCATCAACACCAAAAACATCGATAGTTGCTATCAATGATGGTTTACTACCAAAAAACTCAAACGACCGTTCGGTTTTATACTACCATTGGTGGCCGGAAAATAATTCAACACAATGGATACAATATAAATTTGAAAAACCGACAGAAATTTCCACTGCAAAAATATTCTGGTTCGATGACGGTCCGTTTGGTGGCTGCCGTATTCCGGCTGGTTGGAAAATTTTATATCAAGCCGGTTCGGGTGAATGGAAAGAAGTGCAAACAGAAAATGGCTACCCGATTGTAAAGGATGAAATCAATACAGTTCGATTTAAAAAGGTTACTACTTCAGCAGTGAAACTTGAAATTAAGTTGCCTGAAGATAATTCAGCCGGTATTTATGAATGGGTTGTGGAATAAGGGTGATGCGACCCGATAGTAATCGGGTTCCAAATCGCATTAAAAATTTCGGCGAATCGGAATTCGCCGCACCCTGAAATTCTATTTCTTTAAAATCAGATTTGAAAAAACAGCAGTTGTAAAATCACTTGAATTGTGTGATGTAACAGCAAGTCCAACCAGCAATTCTGCAGGAAGTTTTTGCTCGAATGTGGAATATAATTCCCAGTTTTTATTATCGCTGCTGATATACGATTCAAAAATGTCGCCATTTCGTTTGAGGCGAATCCAGGTATTGGGAAAATTCACATCAAACTTATTTCCGGCAGTTTCAGAATTGGGGTAAATGGCTTTCATTTCACCTTCCTTTTCCAAACGATATTGAAATTCGCATCCGCCGTTATTTTTGTTTCGTGGACTGTTGTCGGGAAAAACCTGAAAATAGGCATGCTGACAATTATCGCTTAAATCGACCCTTGCCATAATTCCGGCTTTGGTGTATTGATGTGGTTTGCTTAAACTTTTTATCTGAACACTGACATCAAAGTCACCTTCGATTTTTATGTAACCAAAATTGAACTCATCGTTTTTACCCCAAATATCGGCTCCTCCTGCAACAACTTCAACCTCATCTTTTTTGACGGTTATTTTTCCGGGTTTGGTGGCAGCGCCAACATCTGTAAATTTCAATTCCGAAAAATGAATAATTTTACTTTTATCCTTGCCTGACGAATTATTGATTTTCGCGCTTCTTTCATTTGCCGCCTGAATAAAAACGGAACTCATGATAAAAAGAAACAGAAAAAATAAGTTCTTGAATGGTTTCATTTGTTACAAATTTTACTCTTTCACCAGTTTTTTAACAACAGTTATATTTCCCTGTTTGATTCTTACAAGATAGATTCCGTTTTTAAAATCTGTCATATCAATCCGGGTCATGCTGTTATTTTTAAAAACAAGCGTGCCTGCCAGGTTTAAAATTTCAATTTCAGAAATGTTATCTCCTTTAATATGAAAGATATTTTTAGTTGGATTGGGAAAAATCTGAATATCACTGTTAAGTGCTATTTCATTAACAGCAACTGTTCCAGTAGCCACCCATTTTACAATTAGTGAAGAAAAGCTGGCCACATTCGCCGGAGTTACTGTACTGTTTTCACCCTTTGTAAAAGCAAACTTTGAAAAATTTCCTGTAGCATTTTTGTCAGTCAGTTCCATACAAACATAATAAATACCGTCAGCCACCAGATTTTTATTGTAATCGGTTCCGTTCCATGCGCAGTTTCGTGTACCATGACTGTTTAATGTTGCCCCGGTAACTGCATCAACCCTGTTGTACATAACGCCCTTTTTATTGGTGGCAGTTTCCCATGTATTTAAATGTGTAATTCGTTTTTCGGCATTGGCCAGTAATGTTTTAACGAAATTACCCGAAGCATCTTCTATCCAGATTGCCACTATATTTCGGGGAGCATAATTTCCACCGGCAGAAGAAGTAGTTACCGAAACATTCAGATTACCGGAAGTTTGTGCCGAAAGCTGAATTCCGGAAATAGCTATAAAAATTAGTAAAACAAACTTTTTCATCTCTTTTCATATTAGCATTATTAAAAACAATTAAACGTTGCTGTTATTGCCTGAACTGTACATACTATTTATCATGCAATGTCAGAATCTGATAATTTAAAATTCTATGCAACGCCTTTTCCTGTGTTAATTGTCTCCTCAGATTTCTTCGGATTTACAATAATTAACAGAATATTAGTGCAATATGATACATATCAATGATATAGAGAATTAAATGTTGATTAAGTTGCAAACAATAGATTTTTGTCCGATATGTTTTAGCTATTTATTTGTTAATAAAAACTCCTGCAGAAATAAATAAAATATTCTTCATCGCTTTTTTTATCAACCCAATGCTTCAAACCCAGGCTTGAAGCTTTATCAATGAGCGGGGCGGTTAAAAATGGCGCTTTCAGCTCGTATATTTTCCCTGCTTCCAGATGGTTTAGATCGGCAATAACCTGGTTTACCGGGTGTTCTCCGGCTGCCAGCATTTCGGAGGCATTAAACCTTTTAACTATTACGTCTTCATCAAACCATTCGGGTTTTTGGTAATTGTACTGAGAACCAACTTCTCCGGAAATTGAATCCTGCCCCACTTCTTTTCTCAATCGGTTGATGAGTTCTTCTGTTTTTACTCCGCCAATGGCAGCGGCTTGCTGAAGTGTAGCGATTTTAGCAACTGTACGGCGTAAAACCGGATTCTTCAGGTTTTTAAATGCGGGTGCATACTGAATTAAGACATCTTCAAGTTCGGGATAGGTTTCAATCAGTTCGAGGACTTTGGTTTTGGGCGTTATAATTAAATTTTGTTTTTGTTCCATGTTATTTGTTTTTTGCCACGAAGACACAATGACTCAAAGGTTGAATAAAGAATTTTTAGTGATTCTTCGTGATTTTGTGTCTTAGTGGCATTTTCTTTTTCTTAATTATATGAAAGAATTCTTTGTTCTCCTTCGAGTGCGCGGTAGGCGGTTAAATCCTGCGAAACTTCAAGTGTTCCAAGATATTCTCCGGCATCGTTGCGAAGTGCAAAATATTCAATGTGGATCATTTTGCCTTTCATATTTATCCAGAATGGCGCCCGGTTTTGTTGGCCGGTTTTAAAATCGTCGAGAATTTTATCGACTATGTGCGCACTGGTCGGCGGGTGACAGTGGCGAACATCGCGGTTCAATATCGCGCGGTTCCGCTGAAAAATCCTGTCACTGCTTTGTGAGAAATATTTTACTTTGTCGTTTCTATCAACAAAAGTCACGTCAACGGGCAGTGTATTTAAAATGGCAAGTAATTCTTCTGCTGAAAATCCACCTGTTGGAAGTTGGATATGTCCACCATCTTTTTGTGCAGCATTAATATCTTCAGGTTCGATTCCTGAGGGTTTCCATTCCACTAGCGGGTCGTACAGGCAGTAACCAATTTCAAGCGATTGCTTCTGAATTTCGTACCAGTCGCCATCGGCCAGCGTATCCATCAACATCGGGAAAAGAATTTCCTCTTCCTTGATGGTCATTTCGAAAACACCTTTTAAAGCAGGCAATAAAATGATTTCTGAGGAAACCAAAAGATCTTCCTTTGTTAAATCAGGAGTTTGAAGGATTTCGATACTGCCTTTTATCAAATCCCTGATTTCATCATGTTTGCCCCACATCACTTTGGGCGGACCCGTAATTCCCACCTTTTCGAGGTACGGAAAAATCAGGTATTCCTTGCGCTGGTAATGTTTATCGACATCCATTAACTGGTTAAAAGCACCACGAATTTTTAAAATCGCATTCGAATAGTCCTCTCCTTTCCGGTATTTTATTGCAAGAAGTTCTTCGGTTGTGTTATCCGAAAGTCGTTTTAGAGCTTTGTTTTCTTCCAGTAAAACATCAACCGGATGACCGTCGGGAACTGATTTTGAAGCGGACAAATCAACTGTTCCGTGCAAAACTGCCGAGTGTGCGTCGCACAAATCCAACACTTCGTCCTCAGGTAACCCTTCTGCAATTAGTTCCTGCTCAACCTCAATCACTTCACCATACGGAATATTGCTTAAACTTACCAGCAGTTCCTGCCGCACCGAATCCTGCGATTCACCGTGGTGAAGTTTCAAAATCAACTCCTTTAATTTTGCTTTTCTAAATTTTGAATTGTCGATATGTTCACTCATAGACTTTATTTTGAACCACTTTAGTCACAAAGAACATATTAGAAAAACTAATGTGCCCTATGTGACTATGTGGTTTATTTTCCTGTTTTCCTATAAATCACAATAAATCTCCTGTTTTCATTTCTTCTCCAAACTCCAGCCAAATTTCAGTCCGAAAATAAACCAGGCAAGAGCAACTGTGCCAAATGCAAATATGGTATCACCAATTACACGCAGCCATTTAAAAGTAACGAGATACGGTTGTTGCAGAAACTCAGCCGACCTTGCATACCACAATCCTTCCTGAACGCTGGCCACAGTTTGCGCTAAACCAATTGGTAAAACACTGATAAAAACCATTGCGGCTAAACCGATATTGATGCTCCAGAACGAGAATTTTATCCATTTTTCTTTCCAAACCACATCTTTGTTCATGTCGCGAAGAACAAACAACATCAAACCAATTCCC
>JBGSRA010000092.1:0-14910 GCA_041737765.1 Draconibacterium sp.
TTACCTGTTATTCCGGTTTCGGAGTCGGTTCGGGAAGTTGACGGATTGAAAAACAAGGCAGTCGATCGTTCAAAATACTTTTTGGTACAAACGCCGCAAACATTTCAAACCCGATTAATTCAAAAAGCATATCAGCTGGCAACATCCAACTTATTTACCGATGACGCTTCGGTTTTGGAGAGCGCCGGAGAAACCATTCATTTAGTTGAAGGTAACCGTGAAAACATTAAGATTACATATCCCGAAGATTTGATTTTAGCTGATATTTTTCTGAAGAAGAATATAAATACCTGAAATTTTTAGTTTTGTGGAAATAAAAACGGCGGAAAGATTACCTTTTCCGCCGTTTTTTATTCATTCTAAACCACTACTGGTTTTTCATTTTTCTGATTTTTCTGTGGTGTTTACGTCGGGCAATTTTCAACCTGATTGTATGGTTGAGTTCGATAAGTGCCGGAACAAACATCAAAGTAAGGAAAGTGGCAAAACTTAAGCCGAAAATAATCGACCATGCCAGCGGACCCCAGAAAGCCACGTTATCGCCACCAAAATAAATATGTGGGTTCAATTCTGTGAAAATAGTTTCGAAATTGATATTTAACCCAACTGCCAACGGAACAAGCCCCAACATGGTTGCAGTGGCTGTAAGAATTACCGGCGTAATACGTGTTTTCCCACCTTCAATAATTGCACGTCGGGTTGGCATTCCTTCTTCTATTTTGGCATCAATAAATTCCACAATCAGAATTCCGTTTCTCACCACAATTCCACCCAGTGCTACAATACCCAACCCGGTCATCATTATCACAATGTCCATTTGGAAGATTATAACTCCGAGCAAAACCCCAATGATACTGAAAATCACCTCGCTAAGAATAATCAGCGATTTCATTACCGATCTGAATTGAGTAATCAGGATAAAGAAAATGGCACCAATTGCTATTATCATTGCTTTTAAAAGGAAAGCAACTGTTTCAGCCTGGTCGTCCTGTTCTCCGGTAAGTTTTATTGAAGTTCCTTCATTCATTGGGAATGATTTGGCTTCCCGCTCTATAATTGGAACGATATCATTAGCTGCATATCCCGAAAGTACATTTGAATAAACCGTGATTATACGTTTCTGGTCCAATCGTTTGATACCGGCATACGACGAAGTATAGTCGATTTGTGCCACGGTTGAAAGCGGAATGCTACGAAGCATACCTGAATTCATGTCGCGATACGTAATCTCAAGATTAACAAGATCGTTGATATTGTCACGTGTTGATTTATCATACCTCAGCATAATCGGATATTCATCTTCATCCTGTTTCAGTTTCGAGATTTCTTTCCCGTAAAGTGCTGTGCGCACTTCCATACCAATTTGTCCGGTGGAAACACCGAGCCTGTTAGCGCGATCACGGTCAATCTGGATAATTATTTCTGGGGAGTTCATTTCAAAATCAGTTTTTAGTTCTTCAACTCCCGGAATATTCAATGAATCGATATAATTACGGAATGCATAGGCATCAGTAATCAGTGTTTCAAGATTTTCGTTTGTAATTTCAATATTGATTGGCTTTCCGGTTGGCGGGCCATTTTGTTCCTTGTCGACCGTAATTTCAGCACCGGCAATATTTACTATTTCCTTTCTGATCAATTCCATGTACTCAGTGGTGTTGTACTGGGTCGAGCGGAACTTATGCTCGATGAAATTTACTGTTACTTTTCCTCTGTTGAAAGGATTTCCCGACGATACAAAGCCTTCTTCTTCAGCACCAATTGTAACGTTCGAAATAATCGATTCAACATCAGGATTATTCTGGCCAATCACTTTATACACGCGCGATTCAACAACTTTTACAACACTGTCGGTCACATTCTGATGCGTACCACCGGGCATTTTAATATATACGAAAACCGAATTTGGATCGCTGTTCGGGAAAAACAGCACTGTAGGTTTTACTGCACCTGTAATAAAAATTGTTGCAAAAAACAACGCAATCATTCCTCCTAAAACCAAAACCGGACGGTAACCTTTCAGCACCCACCTTAATTGCCTTTCGTAAATTGCCATCAATGCCGGCCATGTTTTATTCTGGAAAGTATGAATCAATTTTTTCAGTACGAAATGGAACAGAAGGATAAGAATAACTGCAAACGTTAGCAAATTGGCCATTGTAAAGGCAACATGCGATTTTCCGAAGAAATAGGATGCATATAGAATCGCAGCCAGAATGGCCATGATTATTGTGGATATTTTTAGTTTTTTCCATGTACTTCCTTCCTGAAAGTCCGGGTCATATTCGTGTTTCATAAACGAAACGGCGAAAACCGGGTTGAAAACATAGGCCACAAACAGTGATGCGAACAATGTAATAATAAGAGTTACCGGCAGATAATGCATAAACTGTCCAACAATTCCGGGCCAGAAAGCCAACGGAAAGAATGGCGCCAAAGTAGTAAGTGTTCCGGATAAAATGGGAAGAAAAACCTCGCCCGCCGCACCTTTTGCAGCCATGTTGATGTCGGGAATAAACCGATGCAAACGGTGTGTATTTTCAATAACCACAATGGCATCGTCAACCACAATTCCGAGTGCAAAAATAAAGGCGAACATCACAATCATGTTCATGGTGAAGCCCAAGCCAGGAATAATCAAATAAGCCAAAAACATGGAAAGTGGAACCGATAAACCTACAAAGAAAGCGTTGGTTAATCCCATAAAGAACATCAGTACAATGGTAACAAGAATAAAACCAATGATGATGGTATTATTCAGTTCTTCGAGTGTGTTACGGGTAAACCGGCTTTGGTCGCCGGTAATGGTTACCTGAACATCTTCGGGATACTCACGTACTTTCAGTTCATCAATAATATCTTTAATTTGGTCGGAAGCATCGAGCAGGTTTGCACCCGTCTTTTTGATAATATTGAGGGTAATTACATTTTCACCATTCAACCTGGCAAAACTGGCCTGTTCTTCAAAACCATCGTTTACAGTGGCAATATCTCTGAGCTTTACCATTGCACCGCTCGATGACTGCACCACAATATCACGAATGGTATTCACATCGGCAAACTGACCTTTGATGCGAACAGTATTGCGAGTTCCGTTGTTGGTAAAGTTTCCGCCTGAGATTGTGAGATTTTCGGAGGCAACTGCCTGTTCAATATTGCCGAAGGTAACTTTGGCAGCCTGCATTTTAAAAATGTCGGCGTCAATCTGTATTTCGCGATCGAGGGCACCAACAATGTCCACTCTTGTGATTTCCTTTAAAGCTTCAATACGATCCTGAGCAATTTCGGCAAAATGTTTCAGTTTAACCAGGTCGTAGTTTCCAGAAATATTGATAAACATAACCGGCATTGCCGAAATATCAACGTCGCTGATATCAGGATCAGCAGGTAAATCGGTTGGCAAATCACTTTTTGCTTTGTCAACTGCATCGCGTACCCGTTGCTTTGCTGTTTCAATCGAAATGTCCGTGTCAAATTCAACAACAATCGAACTGAAATCGGGTACCGAATTGCTGGTTATATTCTTAACATTGGAGATCGATTTCAGTTGTTTTTCAATGGGGCGGGTTACCAGGTTTTCCATATCCTCGGGTGAAGTTCCCGGGTAGGGTGTAGCAACAACAATGTATGGAATAATAACCTGGGGAAATGTTTCCTTGGGAATGGAATAATAATTCATCAACCCAAGAACCGATATAAATAGAGCAAGTACATAAATACTCGTCCGGTTATTGATGGCCCAACTTGTTGCAAAAAATTCCTTTATTTTATATTGTTTCGACATGATTGTCAGATTTTGTTGATTAGAATACTAATTTTTGTCCGGCATTCAGTCCCTGAAAACCAGAAACGATAATTTTATCGCCAACATTCAGCCCTTCCGTAATTTCCATTATACCATTGTAATCCATACCTGTTGTAACAATGCGGCGTTCGGCTTTCCAATTGGTTCCATCCTGAGTTGCTATGAAAAGGAATTTTCCGTCCTGGTTACTTTGAATGAGATTTACCGGCACACAGAATGTATTTTCGTTGGTATAATCTTTAATTTTAATGTATGCCATCATGTTGGCACGAAGTTCAAGTGTTGATGCCGAAACTTTACATTCAACCTTAAATGTACGGTTTGTAGGATCGATAAAGCGGCTGGTAAAATTCAGCTTTGTTTCAATTTCTTTGCCCTGATCGGGGAAACTTACAATAGCAGGATTACCGTTTTTAATTCGGGTAGCATAAGTTTCGGAAACATCGGCAGTAATTTTGGCGATACTCATATTTATAACCCTGATGGTTGAGGTTGGCATTCCGGGTGAGGCCATTTCACCAACCCTTAACGGAACACTTTCAACAGTTCCGGTAATAGGTGAAACAATTTTTGCCATGTTAAGTTGCTCCCTGATGGTGTTGGCACGTTGTTCAAGAGATTCTTTGCTTGCTTTTGCCTGCAAAAACTGAACTTCGCTCCCGATTTTCTTTTCCCAAAGTGCAGCTTGTTTTTCATACATACTGGTGGCGAGAACAAGTTGAGTATTTACTTCTTCAAGAGTTTGTTTTGTAATCTGCGCATCAAGTTCTGCCAAAATCTGTCCTTTTTTTACCGGCGTTCCCTCTTTTACATAAACGGCAGTTACAATACCTGCAATTTGCGGACTGACAGCTATATTTTGGTCACCATCAACAGTTCCCTGTACCTGAATATAATGTTCAAAAACACAAGTATCGATTTCAGTAATTTTTACTGCTACTGGTTTTTGTTCAGCTTTTTGTCCGTCTGGATTGATTTCAACTTCCAGAACTGCAATTTGTTCGTTTAACTGGTCACGTTGCAACTTCAGTTTTTGAAGCTCAGCATTTTTGTCGGTTGTTTGGCTGCATGAAGCCAACAGTGCGATTATGACTGAGAAATAGAGAATTTTTTTCATGTTGTTTATTATTTGTTTTTGTTTTTCAATTGTTAAAATATTATTTGAATCGGGTGTTTATTCCGAAATTTGATTGATGTTGTAAAGTTTTTCGAGTTTTGTAATAGCTCCCTGCAAATCGAACATGTATTGGTAATAATTGGTGAGATTGCTAAGAAACTGATTTTGCGTGTTTGCCAAATCAAGGCTTGTTACCAGTCCTTCTTTGTATTTTTCCAATGTGCGCTGATAAATATCATCGGTGAGCTCTTTACTCAGTTTCTGGTTTTTATACTTTTCAGCTTTTATTTCAACATCGCTTTTCAGTTGATTTGCCTGCATAATTAGACTACTCGAAACAAATAACCTTGTATTTTCCCTCTTTTCCACTTCAAGTTCTTTCTGGTCAATCAAAAATTTTCGTTGACCACTTGCAAAAATCGGCAGATTCAGATTCACCCCGAACATGTCTTTTGGAGTAAAGTCAAATGCAGGTGAATTCAGTTTATGAGTGCGATTATAAAATCCGGTTATTACAGGCAGATAGCTGGTTTTTTCGTTTTTCACATCGAGTTCTGCTAATTTTTTCGATGTTTCAACGAGTTTATATTCAACATTGTTTGTAAGTATAAACTGCTCAGCAATTAACTGATTACTTTGCAGTATCAGCGCCTCGTATGATTCTGTGCTGTCGGAAGCAGATAACGGAACAGTTTCATCAATACCTATCTGAATCTTTAACAGACGGTAAGCCATATCAAGGTTACTTTCCACCTGGTTTATCGTATTGCGAAGAACATTGGCGGTAACTTCCAGTTGGTCAACATCGGTTTTTTCCATAAATCCCTGTTTGTACATTTCCGTAATCTCGTATTGTGTTTTTAAAACGTTATCGAGATTTTGCTGAAGAATGTTCAGACTTTCCTCCGAAAGTTGAATCATTTGATAAGTACTTATTACCGATTCGTTCACATCGAGTAAGGTTTTTTCATCGGTTTGTATTGCTAAATTATTCAGCACTTTTGTTGCCTGAAGGCCAACAATGTACGAACCGTTAAAAATGAGCTGCGACGCGGTTAAGTCGGTTGTTAAGTTATGCTTAACACCAAGTTCGATAGGGGCGGCATTTGGGTCATCGCCAAATATCAATGTTGGAACTACAGGCAAAAAAGTGTATGCCGATTTAATATCAAGATGTGGCAAACCCATTGCAATGGTTTCCTTAATTTTCCTTTCGGAGATCTGTAAATCCAGTTTCGAATTTAAAACATTGGTGTTTTTTTCGTGAGCCATTTTTACAGCCTCCTCCAACGAAAGCTGAAGCGTATCCTGTGCGGCCAGTCCGATTGTCCCTCCCAAAAACATCGAAAGGAGGACGAAAATCTGTTTTTGTTTCCTGAACATTTTTTTACGAATTACTAATTGTTAATATTTTTATTTAGTTGTATAATCTCTGATTTTCTTTTCTCGAAATATTCAATTCCTTCGGGAGTTGCAATTGCCCTGATGTGATTTTCAAACATCGCTTCAAAAACCTGATCGAACGTAATATTTTCAATAAAGCAATAATCCTTGTTATGCATATCAACAAGGTTACGCACATATAACCCGGCAACCAGTTCAACATTTAAATTATCACGGTATAAACCTTCGGTAATTCCTTTTGTGATATTGCCGCTGATTTGTTCGAAAATATGAGCCTGTTTTATTTGCATAAAATTATGGAATACACTTTCGTAATATTTCTTCATTTCGAATTTTAGTTTTGGATCGAATTTCCCGATTTGCTCTGATACAACAATGCTTACCTGTATCAAAACATCAATGGCATTCAGATTTTTAAGTTTAATTTCGGTAATCTTTTTTTCCCACTTCAGTTCATCGTAATAAAAAAGCTTTTCAATCAAATCTTCCTTGCTTTTTGCATATTGGTACAACGTCTTTTTCGAAATTTTAAGAAGCCGGCTTATATCATCCATATTTAAATTCTTAATCCCAAACTCATAAAAAAGTTTAATTGTGCCATCAAGAATTGCACATAACCGGGGATCATTTAAATTGATTTCACTAATCATTTTTAATTAAATATTTATTTTGCCGCAAAGAAAGGAAACGATTTTGACATAAAACGTTTCCAGATGTAAGATTGTTTATTTCTTAACAATGAATCAAAATTCAGGAAAAAGTTTCAATGGGGAATAAAAAGTTAGATGACCTTGTCAATCAAGTAGGTGAATGACAGTTTTTGGGCGGTAAAAGAAAATTTCAAAAAAAACAAAATCTAATCAAGAATATAATTTTCGAAACAACAAGTATTAACAATTGTGTAAAGTAAACTATGACATAAACATGGTTTCATCGATCTTAAACCAGTGAATCGCCTTTTTTTATTCTGACATCGGTAACAAACTTCTTAATTTGCTGTTCATCCTCTCTTCGGCAAATCATTAAAGTATCGTTCGATTCGGCAATGATATACCCGTCCAAACCCTGCAACACAGCTATTTTTTCTCCCGAAATATTAATGATGCAGTTTTTTGTATCGTAAATTATTATATTGTCGCCGCCAATTACATTTCCGGCATCATCTTTTTCGCGGTTTTCGTAAAGGGTACCCCAGTTGCCAAGGTCGCTCCACCCAAAATCGGCAGTTAAAACATAAACATTTGAGGCTTTTTCCATAATGCCGTAATCAACCGAAATGGCCTGCAATTCAGAGTATATCTTACTTATAAAATGAACCTCGTCGCCCGTATTGTAAAGTTTCATTCCTTTTTCGAATAACGACGAAACATCAGGCAGATGTTGGTCAAAAGCATCGGTTATTGCAGCCAGCGACCAGATAAAAATTCCCGAATTCCAGAAAAACTCGCCACTTTCAACAAAAAGTCTTGCCATTTGAATATCGGGTTTTTCGGCAAAGATTTTCACTTTATACAAATTGTCGAGGTCGTTAAAATCGACTTTCTTTTTTACCTGAATATATCCGTAAGCAGTTTCCGGTCGGCAAGGTTTAATGCCGAGTGTTAGCAAAACATTGTTTTCACTGGCAAATGCAAGCCCGTTTTTAATCTGGTTAATAAATTCTTCTTCTTTTAAAATTACGTGGTCAGAGGGTGCTACAATTAAAGTGGCATTTGGATTTTTGGTTTTAATTTTATAGGCTGCGTAAGCAATACAAGGAGCGGTATTCCTGCGTATCGGCTCCAGCAAAACCTGGTTTTCCTTTAGTTGAGGAAGCTGTTCGAGTACAAGGTTTTTATATTTTGTGCTGGTAACAACAACGAAATTTTCGATAGGAATTATTTTTGAATATCGGTCGAAAGTTTGCTGTAGAAATGTCCGGCCTGTGCCAAGTATATCTAAAAACTGTTTTGGTTTGGCAAAGCGGCTGAGCGGCCAAAAACGGCTTCCGGTTCCTCCGGCCATTATAATGCAAAAGTTATTGTCCATTTTGGTTAAGTTCGTGTTTACTTCAAAAATATTAATTTAAAAACGAATCAACCCGATTTATACAATTATTTTAATGAAGTTCTTAACTGTTCGCTTATGAGTTTGTTTACGGTCATATAAATTGTAATTTTAACCTTATTATTTATTCAGATTAAAACAACAAATAATTGAAATAAAATGGGTTTTTTCTTTCACATTGGTCGTTATTTTACGATGCTTAAACTGGTTTTGGCCAAACCCGAAAAGCATAAAATGTATTTAAAGCAGCTATTTTACGAAATTGAAAATCTGGGGGTAAATTCGGTTGGTATTGTTGTCATCATCTCCATTTTTATAGGAGGTATTATGACAATACAGTTTGCTTATGCTTTAATGAACCCGTTATACCCGTCATATTTAATAGGCTTGGCCACCCGCGATACTTTAATGCTTGAGTTTTCATCAACGATGCTGGCTCTGATAATGGCCGGCAAGATTGGATCGAATATTACATCTGAAATTGGCAGTATGCGTGTTACAGAGCAAATCGATTCGCTTGAAATTATGGGGATAAACTCGGCCAGTTATCTCATTCTGCCAAAAATAATTGCAGTGGTTTTTATTTTTCCTTTTTTATATATCATCAGCGTATTTTTTGGAATTTTAGGCGGTTTGGTTACCGGACCTATTACCGGAACAATTACTTTACCTGAATATATTGAAGGTATAAAAACTTTGTTTGTTCCGTATTATGTCACTTTTTCACTTATTAAATCGTTGGTTTTTGGTTTTCTGGTCGCTTCGGTTCCTGCTTATTATGGTTACTATGTGCAGGGCGGAGCGCTCGAAGTGGGAAAGGCAAGCACAACTGCAGTGGTAAACACCAATATTCTTATCCTGTTTTTCGACTTAATATTAACCCGTTTATTACTGACATGATTGAAATTAAAAAATTAAATAAATCGTTCGATGGAAACGAGGTACTGAAAAATATTTCCATCACTTTCGAAAAAGGGAAAACCAACCTGATAATAGGCAGAAGCGGTTCGGGTAAAACTGTACTTCTGAAATGCATTCTGGGGTTGTTCGATATCGACAATGGTGAAATCTGGTACGATGACCGGAACTTTACGACCACAAGTGAAAAGATGCGCAAAAAGATGCGTCAGGAAATAGGCATGGTATTTCAGGGTGGGGCTCTTTTCGATAGTATTTCGGTGGAAGGAAATGTTCGTTTTCCGCTAGACATGTTTACAACCATGTCTTCGAAAGAAAAACAGCAGCGCGTTGATTTTTGCCTTGCACACGTTAATATCGAAAAGAAAGCTTTCAAACTTTCACCAAGTGAAATCAGTGGTGGAATGAAAAAGCGTGTTGCAATAGCGCGTGCCATCGCCCTGAATCCACGATACCTTTTTTGCGACGAACCCAACTCAGGCCTCGACCCCGAAACTTCAACCGTTATTGACCAGTTAATTATGGAACTAACCCGCGAATTTCAGATGACTACCATTATTAATACTCACGATATGAATTCGGTAATTGAAATTGGTGAATCGATACTTTTTATAAGTAAAGGCGAAAAAGAGTGGGTGGGTACAAATAAGGAAATTTTAAACAGCCATAACCAAAAGCTGAACGATTTTATTTTCGCCAATAAGTTGTATGCATTAATGAGGAAAGAGGTTGAAGAAGGTTAACACGAACAGTTAAAGTTTTGGCCTTCTGTGTTTTCGGTGCCTTCGGTTGCGTAGCCATCAAATTTCCACCACTCAATACCACCTATAAGTTCCTTCACTTTAAATCCGAGTTTTGCCATATTTAAAGCGCCTTTTGTCGATGCATTACATCCAATTCCATCGTAATAACACACATACGTCTTCAATTTGTCCAAATGCCGGGTACTTTCCTCATTCATCTGGCGGTGTGGAATATTTATTGCTCCCGGTATATGTTCTTTTATAAACCCCGGTTGTTTTCGTGTATCCAGCGGGATAATGTTTTCACCTTTATCGAGAGCATCGAATAAATCTGAGGAATCGATTTCAAAATCAAGTTTATTCTGATAAAATTTGATTTGCTCTTTCATTGTTTTTTAAGTTAAATTGATAGTTCACTTTTACCCTTTTGGCACCAATGTTACCAGCGGTATTATCATCTCTTCCATCGAAATTCCACCGTGCTGAAAAGTGTCTTTGTAGTAATTGCCATAATAATTAAAGTTATTCGGATAAGCCAGAAAATCGTCGGAGTGGGCAAAAATATAACTGGTGCTTACATTTCGCGATGGTAAAAACGCTTTACGCGGGTCGCGTACTTCAAATATTTGTTTCGATTTGTAGTTCAGATTTTTACCCAGTTTGTAACGCAGGTTGGTGTTTGTTTCGCGGTCGCCGATAACTTTTATGGCATTGTTTACACGAATAGAGCCATGATCGGTAGTTACCACAACCCTGATATCGTTTTCCGCAAGTCCTTTTAAAAGCGACAGCAACGATGAGTTGTTAAACCAACTCAACGTTAACGAACGATAAGCTTTTTCATCGCTGGCCAGTTCTTTTATCATATCCATTTCGGTACGGGCATGAGAAATCATATCCACAAAATTAAATACCATCACCGAAAGATCGCTTTCCAAAATACTGCTCAAACTATCAGAAATCCGGCGTTCCATGCGCATTCCCGATACCTTGTCGAAATAAAGTTTTTCTTTTCGTCCGTGGCGTGCCATTTGTTTTCGCAGCAGTTGTTCTTCGAAACGGTTTTTATGTCCTTCGTTATCGTCGTCATCCCACATTTCGGGATACAGTTTTTCAATTTCAGAGGGCATTAATCCGGCAAACATGGCATTACGAGCGTACATGGTTGCAGTTGGTAAAATGCTGTAATACAAATCTTCCGATTCGGTGCGGAAATAATTGTCGAAAACCTTGTTAATGGTTCGCCACTGGTCGAAACGCAGATTATCGATAACCAGCATAAACACCTTTTTGCCACTATCGAGCAACGGGAAAATTTTATGTTTAAAAATGTCAGGCGATAAAAGTGGCCTCTCGCCAATATTTTGGGTAAACCAATCGAGATAATGATCTTTTATAAACCTGAAAAACGCTTTGTTGGCATCCTCTTTTTGCATGGCCAGAATTTCGTCCATTGCCGAGTCGTCCGACAAGCTCAACTCAATTTCCCAGTGAACCAGTTTTTTGTAAATATCCATCCATTCCTGGTAATTTAACCTGTCATTAAGTTGCATACCAATTTTGCCAAACTGCATTTGGTAAGCCGAAGTAGTTTGTTGTGTTACCAACCGTTGCTGGTCGATGTTTTTTTTCAGCGAAAGCAAAATCTGTTTCGGATTGACAGGTTTAATCAGGTAATCGGCAATTTTCGATCCAACGGCCTCGTCCATTATATTTTCTTCTTCGCTTTTGGTAATCATCACTACTGGCACATTTGGCGTGATGGTTTTTATTTGGGTAAGCGTTTCCAGTCCCGTCATTCCGGGCATATTTTCGTCCAGAAAAATAATATCGTAATAGTTTTCCTTTACTTTTTCAACAGCATCCAAACCGTTATTGGCTGTTTCAACTTCATAACCTTTTCCTTCCAGAAAAATAATGTGCGCGCGTAACAGGTCAATTTCGTCGTCGGTCCAGAGAATGCGTGGTTTATTCATGTACATAATTTTAATCGTTGTAAAGATAAGAACAATTAAAGTGGAGTTAAAGTATCTGTTTAACTTACTTTAACGAGGGAGGGTGAGTTTCGGGTTTAAACAATTCAGGCTTGTTTGTATAACGAATTCTCATTACCACTGAGAATGTCGGGTATAATTTGGTTGATACGTGCAATAAACCATTCATGTGAAGGTGGTTCCGTAATCCAATTTATTTCATTCAATTTTTCAACAGGGAACTGTTCTAAAACTTCTGCAATATTTACAGGGTTTACCCAAAGGTCTTTTTCTGAAGCATCATAAATTATTTTTTCCCAATTAAACTTTAATACTTCACAAATATAAACGATGTCTGCAACGTCTTTAACTGAGTAGCGGCCTAAGGCTGTAATTTTGTTCGACAATATGTTATTCAGATTGTCTGTTTTACTGAAAAGAGAAGTAAAAACAGAACCTCCGTTGCGATATGGAACATCATTGACAAAATCGATCTTTAAGGAATTTGTACTTTCAAAAACAAAAATACGGGCGAAACCTTCATCAGCAACGGAGGTGTCGATAACATAACCAGCATCAACCAAAGCTTTAATTACAATATTAACCTGTATTTTAAAATCGGGATTTCCGTTAACAAAAAAGTCGAGGTCATCGGAGTAACGATGATAAAGATATGCCCTACTCAAAGCAGTGCCACCAGTTAGATAAAATCCAACAGGAAGTTTTCCGACTATATCAAGTACTTTATCTTGGAGCGGATACAGCGTATTTTGATAATAATCGTCGTGCATTGGTATAATAAGTACGTCGTTGAACAGGAAACAGCTTTTGGATGGTAGAGTCGGTTAATAACAAGAGTAAATTTTGTTTTCCAACAAGCCTGATTAACTCATACCAGTTAAGACTATTAAGCGCTTTGATGAAAATCTGATCGTCGTTCATGAACATTGCAACCGGATTAGCCAGTATTTCATCAGCAACATTTATTTTGCTTACTTCCGTCATGTCCCAAAGCATAGCTTTTAATTTTGTATGTAAATCGACATGCATAAATGTTTTTTGACCAAAGATACAAAATATCATGAATTACTTTCGGCTTGGTGAAGGTTCAGATTTTATAGGTTAAAGTTATTCCAATTGATTGGAATCAAAGCGACATCGAAGCGAGTCCCCCAGAATTGCATATCTTAAATTGAAAGTATAATTTTGACTATTAGAAAGTCTGTCCTGGTTTAACGGAATGGAATTAAATGGGAATTCAGAAATACTAAAATATTTTTGTAACCTTTTTGCCGGTAACTGAATCAAAGTGAAAATTTAAAAAATAAAATTATGAGTCCTGAAGATTATTTAATGTTGTTCACTTTTCTCTTGTTGTTAACCGGATTTCTGAGCTGGTATTTTTACCTGAAAATCCGTAATAAGGAGCGGATGGCTTTAATTGAAAAAGACAAAGATGTTTCGGAAATTTATTCACGGCGAAAAACAGATTCCGGTTTTCGCTTTCCCTGGTTGAAGATTGGAATTATTACAACCGGATTTTCAATCGGATGGCTTGTTGCAATTTTAATTCTGGAATTGGGTATAAAACACCCAGATGGAAGTTACATGATTGCGCCGGAGGCATTTATACTGGGTATCATATTCCTTTTTACTTCTGTCTCAATTCTGGTAGCCTATTTTGCCGACAAGCCAAAAAACAACGGGTAGTTGATGGACGACCACTACATCAAAAAGGTTCTCGACGGACAGACCGAAGAATTCAGGTATTTTATCAAACAGTATAAAGACCTGGCTTTTTCGGTTGCTTTTTCGGTGGTAAAAAATGAATTTACTGCGGCAGAGGTTGTTCAGGAATCTTTTGTAAAAGCTTATGAAAACCTGAAATCATTTAAAGGCCAGTCGAAATTCAGCACGTGGTTGTGCCGGATTGTAATTAACGAATCGTTTAAAACTGCCCGGAAGGAAAAGAGAACTGTTTCAGAAACCGGTTTTGTTTCAGGATTGGATTTTCAGGAAAATCCGGTGATTTTTGATGAGTTAAAGGAAACAGAACAAAAGTATTACATTAACGAATGTTTAAACCGGTTACCCGTGAACGAGAGTCTTGTTTTACGACTTTTTTACCTGGCCGAAAACAGTATAAAGGAAATCTGCGAAATGACAGGCTGGAGCGAATCGAATGTAAAAGTACACCTGCACAGAGGCCGGAAAAACATGCAGGAAATGCTCGAAAGAATGTTGAATACGGAGGTCAAATCGCTTTATTAATAAAGTATGGAAGAAAAAGATTTCAAAAAAATAATGGAGTTTTCGAAGCTCGAAATCCATTTCCCCAACTTTGAAGAGGAAGTGATGGAGTCGATCAGAAAAAAGGAAGCTGAAGAAAAATCGTTCTGGCGCAACATCCGCTGGTCGTGGTTTATTTTCCTGACAGGACTGATTTTTGGAATTATTACAACAGGACTATTGTCAGATTTTGGGTTGCAATATTTTGGCGAAAATTCAAAACTTGTTCTTTTTGTTGTCGAAATTCTGATTGTATTGGTTTTTGGTCTCCAGTTCGACAACCTTATCAGGCTCACCTTTCGCAGGAAGAACTGGTAAAATCCTTAATGAATATTGATTAACGATTAACGATTGATGATTTGAGATTTTTTTCCCAGCAACCAGTATACAGCATCTAATATCCTGGTTATTTTTGTAATCATTATTCGGTTTCATAGGCGCTTAGCAGTTCGAAACTGCTTAGCACCTATGGACATCTGTCTGTGACTGAAAAACGTTGACCTAAAAAAAGGTTAACAAGATGCAAGGAAATGGATTTTTTAATGAAGAACAAAGACTTAAACAAAACCGTTATTTCAGTTTAGATTTTAAAAAGAAGCGAGTTCAGGAACTGGA
>JBGSRA010000095.1:0-72280 GCA_041737765.1 Draconibacterium sp.
CATGTCCATTGGCAAACCGTTTCGCAAACAATCGATCATTCGCCAGTCCATCATAAAATCCATTCCGCCATGACCACCGACCTGTTTGGCCATCTCTCCCATTCGTTTTACAATTTCGGGCTGATATTTTTCCTCAAGTTCCTTCATTTTAGCTTCATCGGCTACCTCGTGTCCAAATGCAATGTGCTGAAGCGGCCATTTCTGGGCAAAACATTTTGTGCCGCTTAACATGTGAATTCTGGAATAAGGACGCGGTGATGAAATATCGTGCTGAATTAAAATGGTTCTTCCTTTATTGGTTCGAATCATTTGCATATCCATGTTTCCACGCATTTCCCAACCCACAAACTGTTCGAAAAACGGGTCTTCTTTTGCCTTTTCGGCGATGCGTTGTTTCAGCGTAAAATCATTCCCCATCATTGCAGTGAGATAATCCATTTTATCGCCACGGTTAATATTCATCGCCTGGCAAATCGGACCAAGTCCATGAGTTGGATAAACATTAGCTTTCCGTTTGTTTTCGTGCAAACGCCACATTTTAGTGTACGCGCCATCTGCCAGTTTTTCGTCTTTTGGTTTGTTAAAATGCCAGTAATCCAAATCGTGAATGTATGCACCTTCACCATGAATCAAATCGCCAAATGCTCCCTGTCGAACCATGTTCAGGGTCAGCAGTTCGAAGAAATCATAACAACAATTTTCCAGAATTACGCAGTGCTTTTTGGTCCGTTCCGATGTTTCCACAATTTGCCAACATTCGTCCATAGTTTTTGCAGTCGATACTTCAATTGCTGTGTGACAACCCGCTTCCATGGCAGCCAAACCAACAGGAACGTGCCATTCCCATGGCGTTGCGGTATAAACCAAATCGCACAAACCACTGTTACACAAATCTTTGAAAGTTAAATCACTTCCTACAAATTCCTTTGCTTTTGGTAAACCTGCATCGGCCAGAATTTTCTGTGCACCATCAACTGCAGCCTGCCGAATGTCGCAAAGGGCAACTATTTCAACACCATCAATATAAGTCATTCGTTCAACTGCATCAGAGCCGCGGTCGCCAATTCCAACAAAACCAATCCTAACCTTATCAAGTTTTGGAGCAGCATAACCACACATATTAAATTTCATCGAAGGGCTATGTTCTGCCGCCTTTCTGATTTCCCTTAATTTCTCTTTTTCAGCTGGAACAGTGGATGCCATTAATGGAGTTGCAGCAATTACACCTGCCCCGATTCCTACGTTTTTTAAAAACGATCTGCGATTTGTGCTCATATTTGATTAATTGTGACTTGTTTATAAAATTTAAAAGTTGCCCCCAAACTTATTAAATAAATCGAAAAGTATTTCATGGGGTTTGTCATTCTTTTTGAATAAACTCAGACCTTACTTATCAAATAAAAGCCAAATAATTATTTTAAAGTAACTGCCCAATCAGGAAAAACAGTTGCATCGATCCCGAAAACCAAGGTTCCCCAGAAATACATTACAAGAGTGATGATAATAATGCTGATTAAATTTAAAAGGAATCCGGTTTTAACCATGTCGATCACCCTGATTCTGTTTGTTCCAAAAATTATGGCGTTGGGAGGTGTGGCAACTGGCAACATAAATGCCATAGATGCCGCCAGTGTAGCCGGAATCATTAATAGCAAAGGATTTATTTTTATTACAATTGCCAATCCGGCTAAAATTGGTAGTAACATTTCTGTTGTTGCAACATTCGATGTGAGTTCGGTTAATACTGAAATAAGTGCCACGTTGGATAAAGTTAAAAATATTGGCTGCACTCCGGCCAAACTTGCCAACTGCTCTCCAAACCAAACCGAAAGGCCGGAATCGACGAAACCCTGGGCAAGCGCAAAACCTCCTCCAAACAGCAGTACAATTCCCCATGGAATTTTTCCGGCGGTATCCCAATTCATCAGTTTTTCTCCTTTTTGGGTTTTCGAAGGAATCATGAATAATAATATGGAAAATAAGATGGCCACTGTACCATCATTGATAAAACCCGGATTTTTAAAAAGTCTCTCCCACCCTGGAATGACTATAGTTTTCAGGTTTATCTCGGTTCTGAAAATCCACAAAAAAATGAGCAATCCGAATAAAACCAATACAATTTTCTCTTCCTGTTTTGCTTTTCCAAGCAGTTTGTATTCATTCCTGAAATCATTGATGGTAATGTTATCCCAGCTTTGTTTTGGTTTATACATCAGGTAAAGAATAAGCCATGCACTAAAAAACAGAAGAAAGGTTATCGGAAGCGCAAATATAAACCAGTCGGCAAACGATATTTCGGGCATTGCCGGAAAAATTATTGCCGAAATTCTGACAAGCGACAGGTTTGGCGGTGTTCCCACAAGTGTGGCAATGCCACCAATTGATGCTGAATAGGCAACTGCGAGCAACAACCCGACAGAATATTTTCCAACTTTTTCCTTCCCGATGCTTTCTTCCAGTTTTAAAATGATTGAAAATGCAATCGGTACCATCATCATTGCTGTTGCAGTATTCGACATCCACATGGAAAGAATGGTGGTGGCAAGCATAAATCCCATTAAAATCCGGCCAGGACTAATCCCGAAAAGAATCAAAATCCGCAACGCAATTCGCCGGTGCAAATTCCAGCGTTCCATGGCAAATGCCATCAAAAAACCACCAATAAATAAAAATATGACATGGTTAAAATATAGTGCCGATACTGTTTTACCATCAACAACTCCTAATAACGGGAACAAAACTACTGGAATCAATGCCGTAACTGCCAGCGGAATGGCCTCAGTAATCCACCAAATTGCCATTAAAAGAGCAACAGCAAGAGTTGTGGTAACATTTTTATTCTCCGGATCAAGGTCTGCAAAAAGAAAAACCGATAAACTTAAAAGTGGTGCAATTATCAGCATCGATTGCTGAAAGCTACCCGGTTTAATTCTGAAATATTTTGGCATTCAATATTGTTTTTTGGTTTAAGTAACGGTGTAAACAGAAATATTGAAAAACAACAAACAGGTTAAATGTAATAAAAGAATACTGGTTTGCCAATGCTATTGAATCTCATTTCTTTTTTACCTAACTTGTACAAATTAACCATAAAAAATAAATTATGTACCACTACAAAGCAAAAGTAGAACGGGTTGTTGATGGCGACACGATAGATATTGTTATCGATTTGGGTTTTAAAATTACCACCAACCAGCGTATCCGCATGTCAAAAATTAATACTCCTGAAACCTTCAATGTAAAAAAAGACTCTGAAGAATACCAAAAAGGACTTGCATCAAAACAATACATGGAGCATCGGCTGGCAGCTAATAATTTCGAGATTGAACTTGAAACCGAGAAAACAACCGAAAAGTATGGGCGTTATCTCGGGACAATTTGGCTTGCCGATTCATCAGTTACTTTAAACGACGAAATGGTGGAAAAAGGTTATGCGGTTTATAAAAGTTATAAATGACATAACACAAAACAGTAAAATGCAGGTAATATTAGGTTCAGGTGGTGCCATTGGAAATATTTTGGCCACAGAATTAAAAAAATATACAGATAAAGTCAGGCTGGCAGGTCGAAATCCTAAAAAAATAAACGATGACGATGAGTTGTTTTTGTGCGATTTAACAGTTGTCGAAGATGTCGATATTGCTGTAAAAGGATGCGAAGTTGCTTATCTTACTGTGGGATTACAATACACACTAAAAGTATGGCAGGACCAATGGCCTGTAGTAATGAAAAATACAATTGCTGCCTGTAAAAAAAACAAAACAAAGCTGGTGTTTTTCGATAACATTTACATGTACCATCCCGATAAACTAAATCCAATGACGGAAGAAACCAAAGTTCTTCCAATCAGCAAAAAAGGAAAAGTACGGGCTGAAATTGCACAAATGATATTAGACGAGGTAAAATCGGGAAACCTGGAGGCATTGATTGCAAGGTCAGCCGATTTTTACGGACCGGGAATTTCGAACAGTGTTTTTAACGAAGTTGTTGTTAAAAACCTGAAAGCCGGAAAAAAAGCCAACTGGTTTTGTTCTCTTAATAACCTGCACAACTTTACTTTTACTCCCGATGCGGCAAAGGCAACAGCAATGTTGGGCAATTCTGACAGTGCCTTTGGCGAAGTATGGCATTTACCCACTGCTGCACCTATTACAGGAAAAGAATGGATAGAGAAAGTAGCGACGGAGCTTGGAGTGAAACCAAAAACTCAAATAGCTACAAAACTGATAATCAAAACTATGGGATTGTTTAATCCGGTAATGAAAGAATTTGTTGAAATGTTGTATCAGTGGGATCGCGATTACAACTTCGACAGTTCAAAATTTGAAACCATTTTTAAAGTGAAACCAACACCTGCTGACGAAGCAATAAAACAAATAATAAAAGTCGGTTGTCAGAATTTTTCCAACAACATTCCAATTTCATTTTGACAACAGCAAAAAAAATTAAAATGTTTTGCCAATGTAAAAACAATTGATACATTTGCACGCACAAAAAAAGGGGTTAATTTCCCTTCTGTTCTTTAAAAAAGGTGAGGTGGGTGAGTGGCTAAAACCAGCAGTTTGCTAAACTGCCGTACGGGAAACTGTACCGCGGGTTCGAATCCCGCCCTCACCGCATTATTTTTATAACGGGGTATAGCGCAGTCCGGCTAGCGCACCTGGTTTGGGACCAGGGGGTCGCAGGTTCGAATCCTGCTACCCCGACTTTTAAAAGGGTTAAGTGATTGAATATCAACTTAACCCTTTTTTATTATCCCGACTTTATCCCGATAATTAAATTTTTCAAACATTATTCATTTTAATCGCAAAACGTCTGTAATCCAAATATTGTTCGTATTTTTGCGAACGACGAACAATTAAAAATTCAACAGATGGATATTAAAATTTTAGGCACAGGTTGCCCCAAATGTAAAACACTTGAAAAACTGACACGCGATGTGGTAGAACAAAATAGCATTGACGCCACTGTGACCAAAGTTGAAGACATCATGGAAATCATGAAATACGGAGTAATGACTACTCCGGCGCTGGTTGTAAATGGGAAAGTGGAAATCAAAGGTCGTGTGCCTTCTGCCGACGAAATCAAACAAGTATTAACCAAATAACCTAAAAGAATGAAAAAAACAATTTTTTTAAATGTAATGCTCATCGCTATGTTCAGTGGTTTTTTAGCCAATGCACAAACCGGCAATCAGGCGAAAGTACAAGCCTATTATTTTCACAATGCAACCCGTTGTGTGACTTGCAAAACTGTTGAAGCTGAAGCCAAAACAGATTTAAAAGAGTTATATGGCGACAAAGTTTCATTTCAGGCCTTAAACCTTGAGGACAAAACTACCCAGGAAATTGCAAAAAAACTGAAGGTATCTGGCCAAACTCTTTTGGTGGTTAACGGCAGCAAACAGGTAAACCTTACCAATGAAGGATTTTTGTATGCAGTAACCAATCCCGATAAATTCAAAACAATAATCAAAGAAAAGGTTGACCCGCTTGTAAATTAAGCAGATGGAATTTCTAACCAATTTACTTGAAAACAGCACCATGCCGTGGGTAACTGCGTTGGTGCTGGGTTTAATGACTGCCATTAGTCCCTGTCCACTGGCTACAAACATCACTGCAGTGGGTTTTATCAGCAAAGACATTGAAAACCGCAACCGCGTTTTTATCAATGGGTTGCTTTACACGTTGGGCCGGGCTATCAGTTACACTGTAATTCCGCTGATTATTTTTCTCGGTGCCGACCAGTTTAAATTTTCCGGTTTTTTTCAGCAATATGGAGAGAAACTGCTGGGGCCAGTGCTTATTATTATTGGTTTGCTGATGCTCGATGTCATAAAAATGAACATTCCTGGAGTTAGCCGACTAACCTCAAAAATGGAAAAGAAAACCAGTTGGGGGTATTTCGATGCTGTTTTGCTGGGAATGATTTTCGCCCTTGCCTTTTGTCCATACAGCGGAGTTTTGTTTTTCGGGATGCTCGTACCGATGACAGTTGCCAGTGCATCCGGTTTGTATCTGCCCGTGGTTTTTGCCATAGCCACCGGAATTCCGGTTATTATTTTTGCCTGGATTTTGGCTTTCTCAATTGGTTCAATCGGTGGAGTGTACAATAAAATGAAAAACTTCGAAATCTGGTTCCGCCGCGTGATTGCCGTATTGTTTATTGTTGTGGGTATCTATTACATTATCAGGGTGTACT
Source organism: Draconibacterium sp. (assembly GCA_041737765.1). Lineage (GTDB taxonomy): Bacteria > Bacteroidota > Bacteroidia > Bacteroidales > Prolixibacteraceae > Draconibacterium. Next base: position 6,202 of record JBGSRA010000095.1, read on the forward strand.
TTTAAAAAAATTTAATCTTATTGTTCGTATTTTATCGAACAACTCTACAATTTTATTCATGAAGCAAAACAAAAAAATCAGGTTAATAGTATCAGTCGCAGTAATTTTGCCGATGTTGATTGCACTGTACTATTTTCTGCAACCACTGGTTGATTATGTGACTTACCGGTTAATTGGATTAAATCCTGATTCGCATTTGGGAGCATCCATCAACTTTTTCATGTACGATACCATCAAAATTCTGATTCTTCTTTTCCTTATCAGTTCGCTAATGGGGTTGGTAAATGCATATTTTCCGGTTGACAGGTTGCGTATTTATCTCACAACCAAAAAAATGTACGGACTTCAATACCTGTTTGCCTCGTTTTTTGGCGCCATCACTCCTTTTTGTTCCTGCTCTTCAATTCCACTTTTTATCGGATTTGTAAAAGGAGGAATTCCACTTGGCGTAACTTTCTCTTTTTTAATTACTTCCCCCCTGGTAAACGAGGTGGCAGTTGCAATGTTCCTAGGTTTGTTTGGACTGAAAGTAACGCTTGTTTATGCTATCAGCGGAATTTTACTTGGAACTTTTGGTGGATTTTTATTGGGAAAAATGAATCTCGACCGTTTTTTGTCGGATTGGGTTAAGCAAATTCAGGCCAGTTCGGAACAGGAGGCTGAACAATGGGAAACCGACAAAACGCCGTTTATCGACCGCTTGCCCATTATTATTCGCGAAGGTTGGGGAATCGTACAGAAAGTGTTGCTGTATGTAATTATTGGAATTGCGATTGGTGCGGCGATGCACGGTTACGTTCCCGAAAATTTCTTTACTGAATATCTTTCAGCCGATAAATGGTATGCCGTGCCGCTTGCGGTAATTCTGGCGGTTCCAATGTATGCCAACGCAGCCGGAATTGTACCGGTTATCCAGGTTTTTGTGGCGAAAGGCGTTCCAATAGGTACAGCACTTGCCTTTATGATGGCCGTGGTTGGTTTGTCGCTGCCTGAAGCTACGCTGCTTAAAAAAGTGATGCAGTGGAAACTCATCGGAATCTTCTTCGGAACAATTGCGTTTTTTATCATCATACTTGGTTACATTTTTAACCTTATTTTATAATGAAGACTTCAGAACAACCAAAATTACAATACTTTAATATTTCAGGGGTGAAACACATTTTACCTGCGGATGCTTTCGAAGCCATTCAAAACGGCGATGCTGTAATGATTGACGTGCGTGAAATGTATGAGGTTCACCTTGAAAATATTCCCCACGACAAGGTTTTGAACCACCCGATGTCGGTGATTATTGACCGGTTACCCTACATTGCCAAAGACCAGAAAATTATTGTGATTTGCGCGCATGGCGAACGAAGCGTAAAAGTAGCCAACCTGCTTCAATATCAGGGCTATCCCGAAGTTGCCAGTCTCGATGGCGGGTTCGAAGCATGGAAAAATGCAGAATTACCGTTTGAAAGTGTTTTACCGGTAACCGGTTGCGGATGCCATTCCGCTGAAAACAAGCAACCTGAGCGGCTAATTAATAATCCGGCTAATAACCCAACCATCAGTAATAAAATTGATTTCAAAAACATCAGGAGGATTGATAATGAAACAAAATGATTACAACAACATTGCATTGTCGCTGGCAGGCATGCTCAATGCATTGTCGCACCCGGCGCGGTTGCAGATAATGCTGCACCTTGCAAAATATAACGGTTGTCCGGCACGCAGTATTTCGGAAAGATTGCCATTGGCAAAATCAACGGTTTCGGAACACCTGAACAAACTGAAAGAAGCCGGACTGATTTCCTGTGAAGTGGACGGAACAAGCTCTTATTACCAAATCAGCGAACAGGGCTATCAGCTTTTGCAGAACGGGTTTTCAGATTTTATTCAAATCATGGAAAAACATCGTGCCGCGCCGCAAAAGTGTTGTCCGGTATTGCCGAAGCAGCAAAAAATGCTATCGGAATTAGCCTGAACCAAAATGGTTTAAATCAAATACTAATCACTTAAGTTCCTTAATCATGAAAACTACAATCGGATTTATCGGCGGAGGCCGAATCACAAAGATTTTCCTTCAGGGATTCCAGAATGCAGGGCTGAAGTTTGAATCAGTAAAAGTATTCGACCCAAATGCAGACACATTGGAAAAACTGGCCACTGTTTTTCCACAAATCGAAAAATCAGAAACTGCGCAGGCAGTTGCAAGTCAACAAATTGTATTTCTTGCCGTTCATCCACCGGTGATGATGGAAACGTTGCAAAATATAAAAGATGAAGTAACTGAATCAACCATCGTGGTTTCGCTGGCTCCAAAGATCACGTTCGAAAAAATGGCTTCGGTTCTGCCAACAAAAAAGCTTGCAAGGATGATTCCCAACGCATCATCGTTTATCAACGACGGATTTAATCCGGTTGCCTTTCATTCCGAAATGGATAAAAATGAGAAGAAGCAAATTCTGAAACTATTAAAAAAGCTGGGCAAAACTTTTGAAACAGAAGAGTCTAAACTCGAAGGTTATGCCATTGTTTCGGCAATGCTGCCAACCTATTTCTGGTTTCAGTGGCTGGAACTGGAAAAAATTGCCGTTGAAACCGGGCTTTCAGAAAAAGAAGCAAAAAAAGCGGTTCAGCAGACCTTGAAAAAAGCATGGAAACTTTATTACAAATCGGATTTAACCCCGGCTGAAGTAATGGATTTAATTCCTGTGAAACCTATTGGCGAAAACGAAGCGGAAATCAGGAATATTTTGAATACGAAATTGATTGGGTTGTTTGGAAAAATCAGACCGTGAAATTTTCATCAAAATTGTCTGTTCTGTTTTAATTTCAATAGTTTTGATTTCTTAATTCAATTTTAAAAAATCGAAATGAATATTGGAATTATCATTGAAACAAAAGAATACGAAAAAGCATGGAATGCTTTTCGTTTTGCAGTAACCTCAAAAAAACTGGGTCACGAAACCAAAGTGTTTTTAATGGGCGAAGCTGTTGAATGTGAAGGCCTGACCCACGAAAAATACAATGTTGACGAACAATTGAAAGCATTTGTTAGCCTTGGTGGAGAGCTGCTTGCCTGCGGAACTTGTCTGAAATCGCGCCAGTTGGAAGACGACACAACCTGTCCGATTTCAACAATGGTTGATTGTGTTAATCTGGTGATTTGGGCAGATAAAACTGTGACATTTTGAAAGTCTTAACCGGGATTTATACTGATTAATGGATTACCAGGATTTAATTAATCAAACTAAACAAACAAATCCGGGTAAGACGATTATTACTGATTTACGGGCCTTCACTTGCAGTTAAACAATCCGTGTAACCATATTAATCAAAAGAATCCAGGTTAAGACAATTGTTACTGAATATCAACCTGAACCCAAAAATCGATTGGATTTGACATTTCCATGTAATTTCCACGATTTTGGCTTCCACCTCCGTTTCCAGGCATTCCACCACCTGATTTACCTCCACCACCTCTTCCACCCATGCCACCCGATTTTCCCCCGCCAGAACCTTGCTTCATGCCTCCACCTGAATGTTGAGACTGACTATTCATTTGATTTGCGGCCGCCCCCGATTTTATTCCAATCGAAAAAACGAACTTTTCAGGATTTGAATTGCCAAAGATTTCAGCTTTCGGAATAACAGCAGTGTAATTCAGAATTCCCGAAAAAGTCATGTCAGCATTAACCTGTACAGGGCCATTTTTCATTGGATAATTTAAGACTTTTGTTGATTTGGGACCTTCGAAACCACCAAGCAAAAGTTGCTGATTATTCATTTGAAAAAACTGAAAAAGTTGCTGCGACTTTTCTTTCTGTTCGGTTGAAAAATTGCCGGCAGAACTATGTGTGTTAAACATTTCCTTTTTATTATAAGTTTGTGCCAACGGAAAAGTAAAGTATTTCCCGTTCTTTTTTCTTCCTGTTTCATCGATATAAACAGTTAGTCCAAAATTTAAAATCTTTACCTGCGAACTGAAATCTGAAGTTGAAAAGAACAGGTACACATTTGCGCTGTCGTGTTCAACGTTGTACTTCAGTTTACTTTCCGAATCATATTGGCCTGAATAACCGGAGATTTCTTTGTCGCTTTTTGTAACCGCTTTAATTTTTGGCAAACTGGCGCAACCTTGTAAAAGCGCGACTGAAAGAAAAAAGATGAAATAGTTTTTTTTGTTCCAAATGTTGAGAATCATTATTTATGTCATTTAAATTTTAAACCTGCATCACATTTTATCAATCAGCTTAAGACACGCTAACCCGTTAAAACCTTTGCATCGGGTGAAACTTTTTACCGGAAATTGTAAATTTCTTGTAATTCATTAAATGAATTAAATTATGTATCGTATTTTGTCGCCCAGGAAAGCGCTAAAAAGGGTTTTTAAAAGTAAAACCCAACCGCAGTCAGATTGAATGTTTTGAAATTATACATTGAAAAAGTCACCCAAATCCTTCAACTCAAACAACAAAACCCGGTTGCCGACACCTCGGCACTGGAAGCCGAAATCGACGAAATGGTTTGCTAGTTGTATGGTTTGACCGAAGAAAAACAGATTGTGGAAATTGGCTGAACCGGACTTAAAAAATGACAGAAGTGCCATCAAATATTTATAGAAAATATTTCACAAAACAACATAAATCCCGGGGTAGTACATTCTTTGATTGCGGGTATTTCTATAAAAATGCAAACCCTTCGTGGCTATTGAAAAATGAACACTATAAACGATGCCGATAATATCAGGTGAAAGAATTTCTATTTAATGGCTGTCAATCCCATACAGCATTAAAAAAGCATGCATCAGTATTTTATGAATTTCTGTGAGGTATTCGTTTACTGCTTTTGTGCTGCCCGGCAGCGAAAAAATAAGTGTTTTACTTTTCACCCCGGCAACCGACCGGCTGAGTAATGCGTTGGGTTTATCAGCGCCATATTTCAGGCGAATGTGGTCCATGATACCAGGTATTTCCAAATCCATAAAACGCCTCACAATTTCGGGTGAAATATCGCGCGGCCCGATTCCGGTGCTGCCGGTGGTGTAAATGATATCGAAACCGGCTTCCACCGCCAATTTTAACTCATTTTCAAGGAGTGATTTCTCATCGGGAATGACCACGCGGCTGGTTTCGCACAAGTAACCTTCGTTTTTAAACCAGTTTTTTGAAAGTTTTTCAATCAGCGGCCCGCTTTTGTCCTCATAAACACCTTCCGAGGCGCGGTCGCTCAACGTAATCACTTTTATACTGAAGACTTTTGGAATGTAAGTCAGTACATCGTTTTCTGTTAGTTTGCCGGGTTGAATTACCCTGCAAAAAATCCCTTCTTTGGGCATCACACAATTTCCGGTTTGCTGGAAAATTTCGCAATTGGTGCCGTGGCATTTTTTGCCAATTTGGGTGACTTCGAGTTCCACATTTTCAGCAATAAACCGGTCGAATGGTTTGGTTTTGTGAATGACAAACCCACTGGTGGTTATGTTTTCGGCAAATTCGCCAAAGCCGATTTTGCGGCCCAGCTCGCCTTCGAAACTCAGGATGCTTTCTTCGGCCAGCAAACTTACCTGTCGGTGCCATTTTCCGGCATGGGCATCGCCTTCAACTCCCAAAAGGTTTAGCATGATTTCCTTTCGGGGCGTTTTTATGGTTCCCTTTTTTTCTGAAATATTCAGCGATTTGATGGTAAAAGTGGAATTTGTCATTGAATTTGATTCTGGATTCTGGATACTTGATACTCGATATTCTTGATACTTGATACTTGATTCTGAAAAATAGTAAATCGTAAATTGCTAAATTGTAAATTCTCAGAGATTCTTTTTCTCTTTTAAATCAAGTTTGATTTCGCTCATTAGCATTTGTTTGTCAACGGCTTTACACATGTCGTAAATAGTTAGCAGTGCAACACTTACGGCGGTCAAAGCTTCCATCTCAACCCCGGTTTGACCGGTGCACTTTACAAGGCTTTCCATTAAAATGCTGTCGTCTTTTACTGTCGATTTTACTTCAACTTTGGTGAGCATCAGCGGGTGGCATAGCGGAATCAGCCGCGAAGTTTCCTTGGCTGCCTGAATTCCGGCAATTTCAGCAACTGTTAAAACATCGCCTTTTTTTATCAGGTTTTCTTTAATCAATTGAATGGTTTCGGGTTGAAGGCGAATAAATCCCGATGCTTTGGCCATGCGCTGTTGTTCGGGTTTTCCGCCAACATCAACCATGTTTGCCTTTCCTTCGTTGTTCAGATGCGAAAATTGGTTCATATTTTATCCTCCGATATTTGAAAATTCATGGCTTTCTGTTCCTGTTCCCTTTTCGGGTTTAAATTCAACAGCCTGCTGAAATGCCTGTCGAATGCCGATTTCGCGAATATTGTAGCGCAAACCCGAGTGCAGGCAAGGCACAATAAAACCGTCGGCAGTAAGTCGCAGCCGGTTGCAGACTTCGCAGATTCCGCCGTAACCACCATCTACCGCATCAAACTCGCCGGTTTTCAGGTTCATCTGGCGAATAAAACGCAACTGCAGACTTTTCCTGTCGCAAAATTCCCTGACGGCTTTTTCATCGTCTTCGTTTTCGCCAGGAATGCGGACAAAGTTGATTTTTACCGGTGTCAGGCCAGCTTCAATTGCCGCATTAATTCCTTTCAGTACATCGTACAAATCGCCACCTCGTGTTATTTTGCTGAATTTTTCAGCGTCTAGCGTGTCGAGGCTGATGTTGACGCGGTTCAGTCCGGCCACTTTCAAAGGTTTTGCCAATTGGGGCAGAAAAACGCCATTTGTCGTGAGCGCAATTTCTTCGATTCCGTCAACTGCTGCAATCATTTTTACCAGCACAGGCAATTCTTTCCGAACGAGTGGTTCGCCTCCGGTGAGTCTGATTTTTTTCAACCCCAGTTCAGCGCCAACCTGCACAATTTCTGCAATCTCATCGAACGTTAAAATTTCAGAATGCTTTTTCAGTGGCACACCTTCGGCGGGCATGCAATACATGCAACGGAAATTGCATCGGTAGGTGACCGAAATCCTGAGGTAGCTGATGCGGCGGTTAAAGCGGTCGTACATACACTAAATCTCCAGTTAAAATTTCGGTCTCTCCAACTTGAATTTCCATCAGCGCGTTGGCATAAACCAGTGCGTTGATGTGTGCCGACCCGTTAAACGGAATTGCTTCAACCAATCCATCCGTATTTATGATTATTGGCACCAAAATCAGCCGGTCCGCTTTTCGTTGCCTGTAATCAAACGACAGTGGCGCTTTTATTCTGAAAGACGTGTAATTTGCGCCAAGCAGCCGGTAAATGGCAGGTTTGGAAATCAGTTCGAATTGCACCAGCGAGGACACCGGGTTTCCGGAAAGACCAAAAACAAACTTTTCTCCCTTTTGCGAGAAAGTCATCGGGTTGCCGGGTTTCATTCCGGTGCGATCCCAAAAAATATTGAACCCTTGTTGTTTCAGAATTTCAGGAATAAAATCGAAATCGCCCACCGATGCACCACCCGTGAAAATGATAAAATCATTGGTTTCCAGCGTTTGTAAAAAAAGCCGGGTGAGTTCTTCGAAATTGTCTTTCGCCAGTCCGATGTAGTTTACCGGGAGGTTCATTTTTTGCAACTGTGACATAATCTGACTGGCATTGCTGTTGCGAATTTTACCTTCGGCAGGTACTTCGTGAGGTTCAACCAGCTCGCTGCCAGTGGCAATGAGTGCGATTTTTGGTAGTGCAGAAACAGTAATTTTAGTTTTTCCAATTCCTGCCAACACAGCCATTTGCGAAACCTGAATTATTGTGCCTTTTTCAATAAGCTTTTCACCCAAACGATAATCTTCGCCCCGGAAAAGTATATTCTTTTTTGTAGCAGGATTGTTGCATTTTACAACGTTTTCAGTCGTTTTCTCCGCATGTTCAACCATAAAAATACAATCGCATCCGTCAGGAACAACTGCACCTGTCATGATTTTTGAACACTGGTTTTTACCCACTGATTTCGTGGGAACCATTCCTGCGGTAATCACTTCCCTGACTTCCAGTAGATTCGCAATATCCTCAAAATGACAAGCGTAACCATCCACCGCCGATTTGTGAAATGCAGGCATGTCGGCATCGGCAAAAATATCTTCCTGTAAAACCCTGCCCAACGCATTTATTAGCTCTACAATCTCGGTTGCAAAGCAGGCCGGCATCGTTTTAATTATCTCCTGAATTTCGTCGAACTTTCCCATATTCAGTTTTTTATGATGATTTGCCGGTTGCAGAAATCCAGCCGGTTGATATCAAAATCGAAATTTTGACCATCGTTGTTTACAATGATTGGGGAGTGAGCGAGTAAATGCGTTTTTACGATTTCCTCATTTTTGTGTTTTACCATGAAAAAAAGGCCGGGAGTAACCCAATCGTGTAATCCACCCGACTCGCAAACAATTAAATTTTCGGGTAAAAGTTGCAGAAGCTGTTCCACTGCTTCGTGAAAAAACTCACGTTTGGCTATTACAAAAAATACCTGTTTTGCACCAGCCTGTAGCATCCGCGAGCTGTCTTTGCTGCTGATTTGTTTTTCGTTTACAATGATAAAATTATCGGTTTTATAAATCACATCAGCTTCGTTTACCGGGTGAAAATGAGGCGTGATTTTTAATCCAATTGTGTCTGTTTCATCGGCAAAAAGCTTGATAATTTTGCATGCCAGTGTCGTTTTTCCCACATTTCTTCCGTTACCGGCAATCAGCAGCAAGTTTGGAATTTGTATCGTTTTATTTTCAGCCTGAATATGCATTTTACAGGAATAAAAGTTTGTAACTGGCAAAAGTGAGTACCACCGAAAGTGCATATTTCAGGGCTTTATCGGTGATTTTAAAACTACCCATGTACGAACCCAGCAATCCACCAAAAATGGCAGCGCCCAGCATATAGCCAATTTCGGGAGCCAGCTGAAATCCCTGTGAAATCTGGCCTGACAAACCAGCAATCGAATTCACCAATATAAAAGCTGCCGAAACTGCTGCGGTTTCTTTCATGGTTGCCCATTTCAGCAAAATAATCACCGGACTGAGAATAATTCCGCCGCCAATTCCAATCAATCCACTTAAAAAACCAAGTACAATCCCGATGGCAAAAGCCAGCAGTTTGTTGATTTCTTTTATTTCAACGTTCTTGTTTTTAGGATTGTAAACCATTCGTGCAATAGCAATAATCAAAAAAATGCCGAGTATAATTTTGAAGGCTTTTGGGTTGACTGTAATCATGCCGCCCACAAATGCCAGCGGAACCGATGTAATGATAAACGGCAGCAACAGTTTCAACCTGAAATGACCGTTTCGGGCATAACTGAACAACGCGATGGATGAAACAAAAATGTTAAGCACCAGTGCTGAAGGCCGCATAAACTCTGGTGGAAAACTAAAAATCGCCATCAGTGCAAGGTAGCCACTTGCACCACCATGCCCTACCGACGAATAAAGCATTGCCATCAAAAATACAAGCGCAAGAAAAATCAGTTCTTCCATTTTTCAGTCATTTAAAAAAAATCAGGGAAAGTTGAATGAAACTTACCGAAGGGTTTTCGGATAAGCTCTTTCTCCTTTCCAATTCGCTCCAAAACCTTTTGGAGCAGGGGAGGACAACCTGTTTCCGGGTTATCCCGTCGGCCAGTGTACCAGGTTTTTGAGCCACAGGTACAAAAGCTCGGAGATAATTTTATGGCCACAAATTTATGAAGTGATGGGAATAAAAAAAGTAAAACCAGAAGATTATTTTGTTTTGGTTTTGTAACAAAAAATTAATGTCCTATTAATAATTTGAACTATCACATGACGTATTATTACGTCAAATTTAAAATTGAATAGAATAGCACAGTCAAAAACTGAAATGATTGAAAAAGAATCAACTGGAATGTATATTGTTTATTTCTTACACGAAATCATTATCAAAAAGGCGGAAAGCCAGCTTTAAGGTTTACTTGCGAACCTGCAAACCTGCGATTCTTCTCAATACAATTGTAATTCATAGTTAAACTATAAGAAAATAGAAAATGAAAAAAATGATTTTAAAAACCAGTATCGTTTTGTTGTCGTTGGTTGTTTTAAGTCCTGCGGCAAACGCTGAAAAATTCAACAGAAAACTTCAGAAATATGTTGAAGGAGTTGAAATTGAATATGGACAAATTGCCGAATCCCGTAAAGAACCGCTCAACGAAATTGTGGCCCAGATTATAACCGATTTGGAAAAATACGATGTGGTGCAACCATTGTTTATTTGCACGCACAACTCGCGAAGGAGCCACATGGCGCAACTGTGGCTGAACACTGCTGCCGGATTTTATGGTATCGATGGTATAAAACCTTATTCGGGTGGAACTGAAGCAACCGCTTTTAATAAAAATGCAGTGGCCGCTTTGCAGCGTGCCGGGTTCAGCTTTACAGAAATTGAACATGTAGGACAAAAGGCGTACATCGCAACAACAGGAGTCGGAGGCATTGAAAGACTGATGTTTTCAAAAAAGTTTGACGATAAAGTAAATCCGAAGAAGAATTTTTTCGCTGTAATGGTTTGCTCCGAAGCTGATGAATCGTGTCCATTAATTCCCGGTGCTGATAACCGGATTTCGCTTCCGTATGACGACCCCCGATATTTCGATAATACCCCATCTGTTGATGTTAAATACGATGAAACATGCAGGTTGATTGCCCGGGAAATGTTTTTTGTAATGAGTGAAGTCAAAAAACAGTTGAATATGGCAGCAGAAAGCAAAAAGAAATAGCATGGGTTGAAAGATTTTTTCAATTCCAACTGGTAGAATTGTATCGAAAACGGATTTATAAAAATGATGAACAAAAGTGTTCAAGAATCAGAAGTACCTGTTTCCCGGTATTTCAGTTTAAAAATCAATCTGATCTGGTAAAAGGCTTATTAAACTGAGGTAAGATTTTCAATTGTTGAAAAACCCAGAAAATTATAAAACCGGATAAGGATTTTGTCAAATTCATAAAACAGGAGTTGTTTTTAAAACAAATCAGGACAAAATATAAACGGTATATTTCGTATTATTGATAATCCTTATTCCACAAAGAATTTGGTGAATCGGTTTTTATTTGAAAACCGGTTTAGTTTTGAGATTACTAATTCCAAAATTCCTGCATTATGAAAATCTTTCGTTTGTTTATCGCCTGCACTGCAATTTTTTATAGTGTGCAAAATGCAAATGCTCAGGCCACCATTACCGAATCGATGGTAAAATTCAAAACCTATCCTTATTCTGACCCCGATCCTGTAGCACGAATTACAAAACATTATCCGTATTACCGGTTCGATGGTTTTACCAGCAATCCAGTAGAAAAGGAATGGAAAATTGTTACGCTCGAAAATAAATATGTAAAGGTTTTGGTTGCTCCCGAAATGGGCGGTAAAGTATTGGGGGCCATCGAAAAATCAACGGGAGAAGAGTTTATCTATTTTAATAAAGTGGTGAAGTTCCGCGATATATCAATGCGCGGGGCTTGGACATCGGGTGGAATTGAGTTTAATTTTGGTTCGATCGGACATGCACCAACTACCGCTTCGCCGGTAAATTACCTTGTTCAAAACAACGCCGATGGAAGCGTGAGTTGCATTGTTGGTGCCCCCGATATTACCTCGGGAACCGAGTGGAGAGTAGAGATTCGACTTCCTGCCAATGCTTCTTATTTCGAAACCAATGCGCTTTGGTATAACCCAACCGACAAGAAAACTTCGTTATACAACTGGATGACTGCCTCGGTGGATGTTTCAGACGATCTGGAATACTTTTTCCCCGGTCATACCGAGATTGGACATGGCGGAGAAGCAGGTACCTGGCCTGTAAACAAAGACGGGATAAAGATTTCGATGTATAAAAATAATACATTCGAAGGACCAAAATCATACCATGTACTTGGCGAATATGCTGAGGAGTTTTTGTGCTATTTTCACGAAAAGGAATTTGGACTTGGGCACTGGTCGCCCTACGATGAAAAACCCGGGCAAAAAATCTGGTTGTGGGCTTTGTCACGCGAAGGTGAAATATGGGCCGATTTGTTAACCGACCCTGGAAATGTTCAATATACCGAAATTCAAACCGGATTACTGTTTAACCAGGAAGCGGCAAACAGCACTTACTCTCCTTACAAACACCTGTTTTTCAACGAAGGATCGGAACACAAATTTACCGAACTCTGGTTTCCGGTGAAAGGAATTGGCGGCATGGTGAAAGCCAATGAAATTGGGACTCTCAATATTGTTAAAAAGGACGGAAAGGCAACCGTCGGATTTTGTGCCAACCAGGAAATTAATGAAGTTATGATTGTAATAGCTGATGGTAAAGAAGTTGCAAGAAAAAGCATTAACCTGAAACCAACCGGATTTATAAATGAAACCATTGAAACAGGGTCGGCAGAAAATATTGAGGTGAAAATTGGCGACAATTTTACTTACAATACGAAAGAAGCAGAAGAAAGAAAACTCTCGAAACCGGTAAAAATAAATGAAGGTTTCAACTGGGAATCGGTTGGCGGAATACTCACCGAAGGCACCGAACTTGAAAAGCAAAGGTTGTACGATGAAGCACGAGTAAAATACATGAAAGTTTTGGAAATGGAGGCTTATCATACCGAAGCTTTAACCCGGATGGCAGGTTTGTGTTATCGCAGTATGGAATATGAAAAGGCCAATGATTTTGTCATGAAAGCGCTTGCCAACGACACTTATTATCCGGAGGCCAATTATATTTTTGGACTGGTCAGCAAAAAACTGGGTAAAAAATATGATGCACTCGACGCGTTTAGTATGGCTGCACGCTCGGTTAGTTACAAGTCGGTAGCCAATTTACAGATTGCCGAAATCGCATTTCAGGATGGGGAAATGCAAAAAGGTCTGAAATATGCCGATCAGGCGCTCGATTATAATCGGTACAACATCAACGCACTCCGATTAAAAGCTTTGGTTTTCGAAAAAACAGGCGACCTGCAAAACCGGGAAATCGTTTTAAATGAAATTTTAAAAATCGACCCCTTAAATGCATTTTCCCGTTTTGAAAAAAAGGATGATTTCGGTAAAGTTCTGAAATACGAAATGCCCGACCAGGTTTGTCTTGAACTGGCTATCTCCTATTTCAACCTGGGCTTGAATGATAAGGCGGTTGACGTACTGAAATCGACAAAAGAAACACCACTCATCAATTACTGGCTGGCGTATATTTTAAAAGATAAGGAGTATCTGAATAAAGCAGTTGAAGCCTCTGCTGAACTCGTTTTTCCATTTCGAAGCGAAACTGCAGAAGTGCTGCAGTGGGCTTTGAGTGAAAACGATAACTGGAAAACAAAATATTACCTTGGTTTAATTTACTGGTCGAAAGGACAAATTGCTGAAGCCGTAAAATTTATCAAAGGTTGCGAGATGCAGCCTGACTTTTTTGCATTTTACCTCACCCGTTTCGAATTGATGAATAAGGAAAAAGGCTACAACGGAGAAACCGATTTAATCAAGGCACAGGAGTTGGCTCCGGGTGAATGGCGCTGTATAAAAGCGTTATCAGATTATTACGAGGAAAATCAGAAATACGGGTTAGCGCTGGAATGGGCAAAAAAAGGATATGCCCAGTTTCCTGGCAATTATATTCTTGCCTACCAGTTGTCAAAAAGTCTGTTGATTTCGGGCGAATACAAAGAGGCGCTGAATATGCTGACCAAAACTACCATTTTACCCAACGAGGGAGCCAGTTACGGACGCACAACTTACCGGCAGGCCTGTATTCTGGATGCAATTAACAATTTACAAAACAAAAAAAACAAAGCTGCTCTTGCCAGTATAAAAATGGCGCGCGAATGGCCCGAAAACCTGGGAGTGGGAAAACCTTATGATACTGACGAAAGGATTGAAGACTATCTTGAAAGTATTTACCAGGCTAAAAACCGCGATGTAGAAAAAGCAAAAATGCTGGAAGAAAATATCATCCATTCAACATTGAATGCAAAAAACGTCACTTCAGCCGATTACCTTGGTGCAATTCTGATGAAAAAAGCAGCCAGGGAAAAAGAAGCACTTGCATTTTTAAACAGTCAAATCGAAAAAAATCCGAAAAGCCTGGTAGCTCAATGGAACCTTGCAAAATATTCAGGCAACAATTCGGAAGCCGATAAATTACTTCAGAAAATTGAAATCGAAAACGGAGGTTCACTGCTCAACCCAAAAGTCAGGGATAGCGGTTTGGCGCTGATTCTGGCCATTTTAGAGATAAGCAAATAACAGATTTTTGTGGTGAAAGAGATAAACACATCAAATAAAATAACCAGCGAAGGCTCTGTAAAATTTAATTGTGAGCGGATGGATGAAGATATTGTCATCCGGGCAAAAACCTTTGATGAATTGTCGAAATGGAGACAAACCATGTTTGAATCCGGTTTAATTGGCGTTTATTCCAACGGCATTGGATATGGAAATCTGTCAGTCAGGGCAGCGGCCGGTGGCTTTTACATTTCCGGCACAGCAACAGGCGGGTTGCAGGCACTTAATCAAAATCATTATGCTTTGGTAAATTCCTGGTCATTCAACCTGAATTCATTAACATGCAGCGGAAGAATCAATGCCTCTGCTGAATCATTAAGCCATGCCGCCATTTATGAATCACGGCCTGAGGTTGGGGCAGTAATTCATATTCATCACAAGGGCATGTGGGAAAAATACATCCATTCGTTACGCACAACCTCGACCGGACTGTTGTATGGCACCCCGGAAATGGCGATTGAAATTCAGAATATAGTACTTTCACAAAACCCTGAACAGGATGCAATCCTTGTAATGGGTGGTCATGAAGATGGTATTATTGCCTGGGGAAAAACGGCTGACGATGCCGGTGCATGTATTTTGAAATATTATGAATCCCATTTGTTGAAATAGATTCTCAACTCACAATCTCCCACCACCCCAAGGCTAAACCCGCACCCCTGGCCCCTGAAGGGGAAATCCCATCCACAAAAAAATTTTTATGTGTATAAATGGTTAAAAATGTGACACATAAGAAAAACTTCGAATCCTGAATCCAAGTAGGCATACATCTGTCAGTTTTTTGCAAAATTCTGAATTTTGTTTCCAAAATCCAGAAATTGAAAGATTCTAATTTCAGCCTCTATATTCTAATTTTTGTCTATCATTATATCAATTTTATTATTGGTTTTCTGATTTTTATAATATCGTTAAATTCTAATTTATAATTAGAATATCCTATTCTTGCAAACCGGTTTTTATGTATTCCTATACAAAATCTACTACGGTTTGAATTTTTAAAAAATAAAAATACGCGTGGTTTTGTGTCATTTTGAAAAAATGCCGCAAATGTCATTTTTCGTGCCAAAAATTATAAAATCTCCGAATTCCGGTCATTTGCTCATACTGCAGGGGTAACCCAATATTTTTTTAATACTGCCAAATGTTTTTTCCAATATGGGACAGGAAGTAAGTACAACCTATTAGATTTATTCCGAACTTGGTTAAGGTTTTTTTGATAAGAAATAAGGGTCTTTTTCAAAATAAAACCACACGAAATTTTAATATAACCTTTTATGGAAAATTACAAACCGTTTTCCTGTATTGATGTTTTACGCCCCAATGTGTCAGAAAATCAGCTTTGCCTGGAAGTATTGACAAAGTCTTTCTACCCGGGAATGGTGCTTTACATTAATAATAGTTCAACCCCTGTAAACAGAAGTCTGAATTTATATGTTACTCCGGTTTGCCCGGGCAAAAGTGGATTTATTGCATTATATTGTTCGTATAACTAACAAAACACAAATACCAATGAAACACCTTTACAAATCATTACAAAACATTTTAAAAGATAGGCCCCGTTTTGATTTTAAGTACCTCACGCTCAAATGCCCTGAGTTTATCGTAAACGTATTTCAGCACAAACCTCACACTCAACTGTTTGAAACCAAACACTGGTGGGACAATTATCCCGATGTTGATTCGGTTAAGTACGATAATAATACAGTTCAGTATTTTCCAAAATTCCAGTAAAAATGAGATACTTAACTGTATTTATAAAAAACTGTTAACCTCGCAGAAAAAGAGAGAATTTAATTTTCCGTTTATTTTGTTGGGAACTATCAATTTTACTGAATCATTCACCCTCTTCTTTTCGCTTACGGGAAAGCATACTTTTATAAAATGGATGAAATGTGAGGTAAATTGTGCAAACCTACACAAGCAAAAGGATCAGGTAACAATTATAACTGAATCGAAAACACAGTACCCAGCAACCAATTGTGAACCTCTTCCCCCAAGTTTTGTTCTTCTGTTCTAAATTGAACAAATATGACAGAATTCTGGAACGAACGATATGCCACTGATGAATATGCTTACGGCACTGAACCTAACCTGTTTTTCAGAGAAAGCCTGGATCAAATTGTTCCGGGGAATATCCTTTTCCCCGCAGAAGGAGAAGGAAGAAATGCAGTTTTTGCAGCAAAACTCGGTTGGAAAGTAACGGCTTTTGATGTAAGCACCGAAGGCAAAAAAAAGGCAGAATTGCTGGCTGGTTCAAACAAAGTTAAAATCGACTATTTTATTGGTGATTACGAAAACATACCTTTTCAATTGAACCATTTCGATTGTATTGTTTTAATTTTTGCCCACATGCATCCTTTGAAGCGAAATGAATACCATCAGAAACTAATATCATTCCTAAAACCGGGAGGAGTGTTGATTTTGGAAGGATTTTCGAAAAAACAAATCAATAATAATTCCGGTGGCCCGCGGGATGTAAATATGCTTTTTTCAAAAGAAGAGCTTCAATCTGATTTTAATTCGTTTAAAGAATTAACAATTACCGAAACTGATTATAATTTGAATGAAGGACCTTTTCATCAGGGAATTGCTTCGGTTATCAGAGTGAAAGGAATTAAATAAATGTGATTTTAATTTAACGATCATTAAAATTAACGGTACTTTTTATACTTCCAGGCTTTTACTGCTTTTAAAACCGAAAATCACAAAAAAATTTCAATATCAAATACTCAATAGTCAATCTTCGGTGACCAGCTACAACTATTCTCCATTAATCTCAACCAATCTCAATAAATCCCTATAAATCTCCATATTTCTCCATAAATCCCAATCCTCCAAATTCCACCAGTCATCAATATCATTTTTTTACTATTTTAGCCCCTTTAAATTTTATACCTGAATCATTTGAAACCTATTATATTATTACTTGCTGTTATTTTTGTATTTTTAAAAGCAGGAAATGCACAGCAAACCATAAAAGCTGTCAGAATCACTACTCCACCTGCTATCGATGGTTATGTAAACGAAAAAGTCTGGGATGAAGCATTTGCCGTTGATGAGTTTTACCAGCGCGAACCTTTCGAAGGTCAACCCATTTCCAAAAAAACCATTTTTTTAACCTGTTACGATGCCAACAACATTTATTTTGCCGTAAAATGCTGGGATGATCCGGAAAAAATTACGGCCAAAGAAATGGCACGCGATGTAAGTCTTGGTAAAGACGACCGCGTTCAGATAATTATTGATACCTATCTCGACAAACGCAACGGATATTGGTTTCAGGTTGGACCGCGTGGTTCAATCGGTGATGCATTGGTTAGCGGTAACGGTGCAATTTTGAACAAGGAATGGGATGGTCTTTGGACCGGAAAAGCAAAAATAACCGAATGGGGCTGGGAAGCAGAAATGGCAATTCCGTTTAAAACCATGGGATTTGATAAGGAAAACACACAATGGGGTGTAAAATTTATCAGGAACATTGTAAATAATCTCGAAGCTTCGTACTGGCCTGTTGCCAATTTGAATACATACAAATTCCAGGTTTCTGATGCCGGGGTTTTGGATGGAATAGAAAATATTACCCAGGGGATTGGACTTGACATTTCGCCCTACCTCGTTACTGGATTAAACACAAAAAAGGGAGAAAAAGCCGACCCGAAACTTACCGGGGGAATCGACCTTTTTTACCAGATTACACCCGGATTGAAATCTTCACTTACCATAAATACCGACTTTGCCGAAACCGAAGTTGACGACCGGCAAATAAACCTAACACGGTTTAGCCTGCACTATCCCGAAAAACGCGACTTTTTTCTGGATGGGGCAAGTCATTTTAAGTTTGGTATCGATGCCGACGATACAAGTCCGGTTTCGCAAAGAATAATCCCGTTCTTTTCACGACGAATGGGTTTGGACTCTCTTGGTGGACCGATTCCGATAAATGTGGGGGCAAAATTAACTGGCCAGGTTGATAAATGGAATATTGGAATGATGTACATTAACGATGGCCGCGAATCGGGTATCAATAACTTTTCGGTAGCCCGTGTAACTCGAAACATTGGAAAACAATCATCGGTGGGTATTATCGGTACATACGGAAATGCTCTTGGAAACGAGACAAACCTTGTGGTTGGAGCCGATATGAACCTCTCAACTTCAACATTTCAGAAAAATAAAAACGCATCGTTTTTGCTTTTTGGCTTAAAATCGAACACGAAGGAGTCGGAAGGAAATGATGTTTCGTGGGGAACTCAGGTAGTTTATCCAAACGATTTAATAAAAGCCCGACTTGGATATCATCAGATTGGCAAAAATTTCGTGGCCGGAATGGGATTTGTTCCACGCACCAACATCAGAGAATCATATGGTGAACTAAAGTTTGGCCCACGCCCCAATAAATGTGGAATTTTACAAATAGAAATGGGTGGTGGATTTGATTACATTACCAATTTCGAAACAAAAAAATTGGAAACCCGTGAATTCGAAATTCAACCGCTTGGAATTCGTTTTCTTTCGGGCGAAGCAATCAGGTATTCGTTGGTTAGCCAGTATGAATTGCTTACCGAAGATTTTAATATTTTCGAAGATTTTGTTATTCCCCGGGGAACCTACGAATGGTGGCAACAACAAATTAAGCTTGAAACAAAAGGTGCAAGGGATGTGTGGGGCGAAGCAAGTTACCGTTTTGGCGATTTCTACAATGGAAAAAGAAACGATATTAAAATGATGGTTAACTGGAAAATTGCTGTGCCGTTTTTTATAGGAGGTACAGTTACCCAAAATAATATTACTCTACCCGATGGAAATTTTACGGCAAATATTTTTCAGTTAAATGCCAATATTCTTTTTAGTCCCAACGTTACTTTGTATAATTATTTTCAATACGATAATGCAAGTAACAGTGCAGGCTGGCAGGCCCGTTTTCAATGGATAATAAAACCAGGAAACGAAATTATACTTGCATGGACATCAAATTTTAACAGGCCGGAACATGCCTACATACTTGATGAAAGCGCGGTGAGATTGAAGTTGAAATACAACATCAGGTTATAAACCTTTTTGAAAAACATTGCGTATATAGTTTCACTAACTACCGCTCTAAAACAGAACTTTTTTTATAACAGATACAATTTGGATTGTTTTTTTAAGTTTAAAACAGTAATTTAGCAACAATTAAGGGAGAAGTCTGAAAAAAGGGTTTTATATTCTTGTTTGGTATTAAGTATTTTGATATACTTGCACCCGAATTTTTAAAATTCTAATCCCCTCGCAATTGTTCCATTTTTTTATTCAACACTAACATCAAAGAAAAATTGCAATAATAATTTAACAATGTACGATATTTTAGAACTGAACAAAAAGCTCGTTCCAGAGCTGAGAGAGATCGCCAAAGAGCTCGATGTAAAAAAGTTTGAAGCTTTAAAAAAACAGGATCTCGTTTACAAAATACTGGATACACAGGCAATCAGGGAAGCCGAAAAAACTGAACGAAAAACAGTTGTAAAAGAGCAACCCAAGGAAGAAAAGGGATTAAAAGCCTTTCTTGTGAAAAAATCATTTACTCCTGAAAATAAAAATACCCAGCAGGAAGAACTTCGCGGAAACCGGCCTCGCCGCGAAAGAATTGAACCGATTTTAAAACACGAAAGGGTTGAAACCGGTAAGAAGAAAAATGTTCAGAAGGAATCTGCTGTTCAATCGCGTCAGGATCAAATAAAAGCAATAATCAAAGGATTTGGCCGCGAAAAACCACCTGTTCAGGAACCTGAACAAAAAGCTGAAGTGGTAAAACCTGTTCAAAATGAAGTGGTAAAACCAATTCAAAATGAGATTGCAAAACCTGTTCAAAATGAAATGGCAAAACCGATTCATGAAAAAAAGGAAAAAACTTTTCATCCAAAACAGGATCAGAAGAAAGAGTTTTTTAAAGTAGAAAAAAAGCCACAACGGGTTGAGGAACAGGTAAATTTCGACATTTCTGAAGATCTTGAGCTTCCGTTGATTGGAGAACTACCGGTAAATGAAGATATTCCTGTAATGAACGAACAGGAAAACACCGATCAGCAACTTGTGCAAAAACCAAGAAACGAAAATCAAAATAATAACCAGAATCAAAACCAGAACGGAAACGGAAATAACAAACAAAAAATCCGCCAGTTTGAGTTTGAAGGTATTATAACAAATACCGGGGTTTTGGAAATTCTTGTCGATGGATACGGATTTCTGCGCTCGTCAGATTACAATTATCTGAATTCGCCCGATGATGTTTATGTATCGCAGTCGCAAATAAAACTGATGGGTTTAAAAACCGGCGATACCGTAAAAGGAACCATTCGTCCGCCAAAAGAAGGTGAAAAATATTTCCCGCTGATTAAAGTTCTCGAAATTAACGGAAGGAGCCCCGATTACATTCGCGACCGTGTTCCGTTTGATCACCTCACTCCTCTTTTTCCAACCGAAAAATTTCAGTTGACCGGAAACGGACACGACAATCTTTCTACAAGGATTGTTGACATGTTTGCCCCGATTGGAAAAGGTCAGCGCGGGTTGATTGTAGCACAGCCAAAAACAGGAAAAACTGTATTGCTTAAAGAAATTGCCAATGCAATATCTGCCAATCATCCTGAAGTTTATATGATTGTTTTACTAATCGACGAAAGGCCTGAAGAGGTAACCGATATGGCGCGCAGCGTGAATGGCGAAGTTGTTGCTTCAACATTCGACGAACCTGCCGAAAAACACGTTAGAGTAGCAAACATTGTTCTCGAAAAGGCAAAACGAATGGTTGAGTGCGGACACGATGTAGTTATCCTGCTCGACTCGATTACCCGTTTGGCACGTGCATACAACACGGTACAACCAGCATCTGGTAAAGTTCTTTCGGGTGGGGTTGATGCCAACGCACTTCATAAACCAAAACGCTTTTTTGGCGCCGCCCGTAACATCGAAGAAGGTGGTTCGCTCACTATAATTGCAACAGCTCTTACCGAAACCGGCTCGAAAATGGATGATGTTATTTTCGAGGAATTTAAAGGTACAGGTAACATGGAATTACAACTTGACAGGAAACTTTCGAACAAACGAATTTTCCCATCGGTTGATATTCCTGCATCGAGCACACGTCGCGAAGATTTGTTATTCTCAAAAACAGTAATTGACAAACTTTGGATTTTACGCCACTACCTTGGCGGCATGAATTCGCTGGAAGCAATGGAATTTATGAAAACCCGTCTGATGCGTGCCAATTCGATGGAAGAATTCCTCGCCTCGATGAACGACGAATAAATTCCCCTCTCGGCCTCCCCAAGGGGAGAAGCAAAAAAAAGATATAAACGAAAAGACTGTTCTGAAAAGAGCAGTCTTTTTTTGTGTTCCCTGCTAAACAATACTTTCACTTTAAACATAATGAATGGATAAACTCATAGTGATTATTTGTCTCCCAATTCGTATTTCCCACTTCCGTTTTCGGTCTTCTGACTTCGGTCTTCCGACTTTCTTCTCTTACTTCAATCCTTTTGTAAAATTAAAGGTAGTTGTCGGCTGAATTTGTTCAGATTTCATGAAACGGGATTTGAGTGTTTTCAAACGGTTTTTTGAAAGGGTATCGTAACCAACATCAATCAAGTAGCTGGTAAATCCAAGTTTCGAAAGTCGGCTTTTCTGATGCAAAATGGAAACCGCACGATCGGGAACAATAATGGTTATCCCATTTTTTCGATATCTTTTGTATTTGGTTTTTGAGTCATCTCCGGCAAATTCTTCACTATTTTCCAACTGAACCGGCATTCGCGAATAAAAAAGTTCAGGATAAAAATAAACCGGAACAATACCGCCTTTACAGTTAATGGATTCGAGCGTTTCAAAATCAATTTCAAACGGGTAAATAAAATTCTCAACTCCTTCGTTTTGAATACATTTTACGGCAGCATCGTTAAATACATAAACATTTTCGTTGGTGATAATTCGGCAATTTTCAGGTATCAATAACTTTTGCGAAAGATGGCTGATAACAAAATTATGGATTCCATACCGAACCATTTTATTTACCAAATCAGAATAAAAAGCAATAGAATCTTCAGCAATAAACTTGGGCAATTCGATATATACTTTATCGCGATTGTTTTGAATAAACGCATCATCGGGATTAAACCTTGACCAGGTAATTTTCGAAAACGAAAGAAACAGACCGTCCAGTTCGTTGAAATTAATCAGACTTAGCCATTCCATTGAAGCGATTCGGAAATAAAGTTTTTCATCTCCTGTTTCCCGGTTTTCAACCAGACTATTCAGAATTGATTTTTTAAATTCAGAAGAAATGGGTTTGAATGGAAGTTGAGATATACTTTCCAGTTTAACCTGAAATTTTTGATCCTGCAACTTGGTTAAAAATACCCGGCTTTTAACTTCAATCTTTTGATTCTCCTTTTCAATCCAGTAAAAATCGCCTTCTTTTACAACACTTTTCACAATGATATAAACTGGTTCTGCCCCATTTTTCGGAAGAATTCGCAACCGAAATTTAGGTTCAAGTGGTTTGGTAGTTGAAATCAGCATTTTATTCCCCAGTACCTTTTCAACTTTTCCCAGATAAATTCCGGTGGAAGATTCTTCAGAAATTGAATTTTTTACATTGCTTCCCAAAAAATAGCTTGTTTTTTGCCGACCAAAATCCAATTCAAGATTTTGAAGTTCAAGCGGAATTTTGGTTTTATCATCCAACGCCATTCGATACGCCGAACCAACTCTGTAAGTGTATTCACCCGATTTAAGGCGTCCTTCAATCTTTAAACTCGAAACACCCATTTCTGCCAGTTTAGGAATATATTCAAGTAGTTGGTTATCTTTTAAATTGAAAAGGTATTTTTTGTGGTTCTTATCATCATATTCGCGGCGACAGGGTTGAGCACACATTCCACGATTAGCTCCTCTCCCACCTGTGTAACTACTGAACAGGCACATTCCTGAAAATGAATAACAAAGGGCACCATGAACAAAAACTTCAGTTTCGATTGCCGATTTTTTTACCACTGTTTCCAACTCTTTAAGTGTAAGTTCGCGGGCCAGCACTGTTCGTTGAAAGCCTTTTTCAGCCAAATGTTTTGTACCCAGCGAATTGTGAACTCCCATCTGTGTACTGGCATGAATTTTCAATCGGGGAAAATAATTTTTGGCTATATAATAAACACCCCAATCCTGAACAATAATTCCATCCGTTCCAGCCTCATTTAAAAAATGGAGATATTCAATTAACAAACCCACTTCCGAATTTTTAATTACCGTGTTCAACGTAACATAAACCAAAACTTTTCGCTTTATAGCTTCCCTTAAAATTGAAATAAACTGAAAATGGTTGAAATTACTTGCCCTTGCCCTGGCATTGAATTGCGATAACCCGAGATAAACCGCATCAGCACCGGCCTGCAGCGCAGCAAAAAACGATTCGGTGTTTCCGGCAGGCAAAAGTAGCTCAGGTTTTTTGTGCATTACAAATTGTTTTTGGCAAAAATATCATTTTTTGTTCGACACCATGATGATAAACCGGATTTCAGCTTTTTACTATTTTTATCAAATATAAATTGCATCCAATTTCTATTTTTGCAATCTACAGATAGCAAAAATTGCAGATTTCTGACTATTTTTGCAAAAAAATAAAGAATTGGAGTTTTTTCAAAATACACATAAGTCGCTACTTGAAAGCAGGAAACCTACTATAAAAAGGGAACTTGCCAAACGCATCGATTGGAGCCAGAAACTCATTTGTATCAAGGGTTTCAGAGGGGTTGGCAAAACTACTTTTTTACTCGATTATATCAGGGAAAATTTCAGCGACGACAATACGGTTTTGTATATTAACCTAAATAATTTCTATTTCACAAAACGGAAAATCAGTTCATTTGCTGATGAATTTGCCAAAAGGGGCGGAAAAATTCTTGTACTTGACCAGATTCAGAAATACCCTGACTGGTCGGCCGATTTGCGTAAATGTGTCGATGAAATCCCTTCATTAAAAATCATTTTCAGTTCGTCGCCCGTACTTCGCATAACTGAAGGAAATCCTGATTTACAGGGAATTGCAAACATAAATCACCTCGAAGGTCTTTCGTTCAGAGAATATCTGAATTACCAAACCGGCAACCAGTTTCATCATTACACATTCGAAGAGATAATTTCGAATCATGTAAACATTGCAAAGGAAATTGTTGCAAAAGTGCGACCACTGGCTTATTTCAATGAATACTTGAAAAGTGGTTATTTCCCCTATTTTATCGACGATCCAAATTTCTATGTCAACAGGTTGCTGATGCATATTAACCTGGCACTCGAAATAGATGTGCCTTACATAAATCAAATCGAATTAAAATACCTCCCGAAACTCAGAAAACTGCTGCATATAATTGCCACAGAAACACCTGTTACACCAAATGTAAGCAAACTTGCTGCTTCGGTGGAAACATCGCGGGCAACGGTAATGAACTATTTGAATTATCTGAAAAATGCAAAACTTATTCATTTGCTTTATTCAAACGGCGATGAAGAACAGGTGAAAAAACCGGTAAAAGTATATATGCACAACACAAATTTGCTTTATGCAATTGCTCCCGGCAACACCGAAAGTTTAAATTTACGTCACACATTTTTTTATAACCAGGTAGATTATATTTGTAATGTAAAAAGTTCGCCGGTGGCCGATTTCTGCGTAAACAGCAAATATCACTTTTTGGTTGGCGGGCGTAAACTGGAACCTGGTTCCGATTTATATGCAGCATCCGATGTTATTGAAACAGGTGAAGGAAATAAAATTCCACTGTGGCTTTTTGGGTTCCTCTATTAAGTATCAAGTATCCAATAAATAAGAAAATTAAATAAAATCATAAAAATCAAGTAGAAATGACAAAACAGAAAAAATTTATAACATGCGACGGTAATTATGCAGCAGCATACATGAGTTACATGTTTAGCGAAGTGGCCTGTATCTATCCTATTACTCCGTCATCGACCATGGCAGAGTATGTTGATGAATGGGCAGCATTGGGTAAAAAGAATATGTTTGGCCGTCCGGTTCGTCTGGCAGAAATGCAAAGTGAAGGTGGTGCAGCCGGAGCAGTTCACGGCGCTTTACAATCGGGTGCCTTAACTTCTACATATACTGCATCGCAGGGTTTATTGCTGATGATTCCTAACATGTATAAAATTGCCGGCGAATTATTACCAACCGTTTTCCATGTAAGCGCACGCGCACTTGCCGGGCATGCTTTGTCTATTTTTGGAGACCACAGCGATATTTACTCAGCACGCCAAACCGGTTTTGCAATGCTGGGAGCAGGTTCGGTGCAGGAAGAGATGGATTTGGCTGGTGTTGCGCACCTTGCTACAATTAAGTCAAGAGTTCCATTTCTTGCATTTTTCGATGGGTTTAGAACTTCGCACGAAGTTCAGAAAATCGAATCAATAGCGATGGAAGATATCGTTCCGATGATCGATCAGGAAGCTTTGACAGAATTCCGCAACCGCGCATTAAATCCAGAAAACCCTGTAACCCGCGGTACAGCTCAGAATCCTGATATTTTCTTCCAGGCAAAAGAAGCTTCAAACCGTTATTATGATGCGGTACCTGATATTGTTGCAGGGTACATGGATCAAATCAGCGAATTGACAGGCAGAAAATACCGACCGTTTACTTATTACGGTGCTGCGGATGCCGAAAATATTATCATCGCCATGGGTTCGGCCACCGAAACCATTCGTGAAACCATCGATTATCTTGCAGCACAAGGTAAAAAAGTTGGTTTGATTGCTGTTCATTTGTTCCGCCCATTCTCGGCAAAACACTTTGTGGAAGCACTGCCAAAATCGGTAAAACGAATTGCGGTACTCGATAGGGCCAAAGAACCAGGAGCAGCCGGCGAGCCGCTTTACCTCGATATCCGTTCACATTTCTACGGAAAAGAAAATGCGCCGATTATTGTTGGCGGCCGTTACGGTTTGGGTTCGAAAGATACTACCCCATCGCAGATTTTATCGGTGTACGAAAACCTTGAAATGAAAGAACCAAAAAGTGATTTCACAATCGGCATTGTTGATGATGTTACCTTTAAATCGCTTCCGTTAAAACCCGAAATCGACATGACTCCTAAAGGAACCAAACAAGCTAAATTTTATGGTTTGGGTTCAGATGGAACGGTTGGTGCAAATAAAAATTCAATCAAAATTATTGGCGATGCTACCGACAAATATTGCCAGGGATATTTCCAGTATGATTCAAAAAAATCGGGTGGATTCACCTGTTCTCACCTTCGTTTTGGAGATAAACAGATTCGCTCGACTTATCTGGTAACAACGCCCGATTTTGTGGCTTGTCATGTTCCGGCTTACCTTCATTTATACGATGTATTAAAAGGTTTGAAAAAAGGTGGCTCATTCCTGTTGAACTCCATCTGGGATGAAGAGGAAACAAAAAAACAGCTTCCTAACCACATGAAAAAATACCTCGCCGAAAACGAGATCAACTTTTATATTATTAATGGTACTCAATTAGGTGAAGATTTAGGTTTGGGAACCCGCACCAACACCATTATGCAATCGGCATTTTTCAAAATTTCAGAAGTAATTCCTTATTCGATTGCGATTGACGAAATGAAAAAAGCCATTGTAAAATCGTATGGGAACAAAGGAGAACAAATTGTAAATATGAACTTTGCTGCTGTTGATGCAGGTGGTAAAAATATTACCAAAGTTGAAATTCCGGTTGAATGGAAAGACATTGTGGTTGAAGATTCAAACATAGAATCAGATCGTCCGAAATACATCTCCAAAATGGTCGATGTGATTAATGGACAGCGTGGCGATGATCTTCCCGTTTCTACATTTACTGGGTACGAAGATGGAACTTTCGAATTGGGAACAGCTGCTTATGAAAAACGTGGTATTGCGGTTCACGTACCTGAATGGCAGCCGGAAAACTGCATACAATGTAACCAGTGTGCTTATGTTTGTCCTCACGCCGCTATTCGACCATTCCTTTTAAATGAGCAGGAAGTTGCAGCTGCACCCGCAGGAACTGAAGTTCGTGTAGCAACACCGAGCAAAACTTTTGGCGGATTGAATTTCCGTATTCAGGTGAGCGTACTCGATTGTACCGGTTGCGGTAATTGTGCCGATGTTTGCCCATCGAAAGTAAAAGCACTGGAGATGAAACCACTTGGTTCTCAGCAAGCCGAAATTGCACGATGGAATTATATGGACAGCAAAGTTGCCATTAAAGAAAAAATAGTCGATAAATTTCAGTCGGTTAAAAACTCGCAGTTTGCACAACCGTTGTTCGAATTTTCGGGTGCATGTGCCGGTTGCGGTGAAACACCATATATTAAACTGATTACACAGCTTTACGGCGAACGGATGATGGTTGCCAACGCAACAGGATGTTCATCAATTTATGGTGGTTCTGCCCCATCAACTCCGTATTGTAAACATAAAGAATCTGGTCACGGACCAGCATGGGCAAACTCACTTTTCGAAGACAATGCTGAATATGGTTTTGGTTTCGCTGAAGGAGTTCAGGCACAACGCGATCGCATTGCTGTTATCATGGAAGAAGCTTTAAACAACGGGGCTACCGACTCAATTAAAGAAGCTTTTGCTGAGTGGCTTGCAAACAAAGACAATGCTAATGGTTCGGTTATCGCAACTGAAAAAGTAAGAGCAGCCATTGCCGGAAGTGAAAGCAGTTACGCTAAAGAAATCTCAAAACTGGCAAAGTACCTGGTGAAAAAATCAATCTGGGTATTTGGTGGCGACGGTTGGGCATACGATATTGGCTACGGTGGATTAGACCACGTTATGGCCAGCGGTCAGGATATCAATATTCTGGTAATGGACACCGAAGTGTATTCAAATACAGGCGGTCAGTCTTCAAAATCAACTCCAGTTGGTGCAGTAGCCAAATTTGCTGCTTCGGGTAAACGCATTCGTAAAAAGGATCTTGGCTCTATGATGATGTCATACGGTTACGTTTATGTTGCGCAGGTTGCCATGGGTGCAAACCAGTCGCAATACATGAAAGCTTTAAAAGAAGCCGAAGCATATCCTGGCCCGTCACTGATTATTGCTTATTCTCCTTGTATTAACCATGGATTGCGCGCCAGCATGGGCAAAACCCAGGAAGAAGAGAAAAAAGCAGTAGAAGCTGGTTACTGGAGTTTGTTCCGTTACAATCCACTGTTGGAAAACGAAGGTAAAAATCCGTTCCAATTGGATTCGAAGGAACCTGACTGGAATAAATTTCAGGAATTCCTGAATGGTGAAGTACGATATACCTCGCTGAAAAAAACATTCCCGGCGGTAGCCGACGAATTATTTGCATCGGCAGAAGAGAATGCAAAATGGCGCCACAATTCATATATCAGAATGGCTGCCATGAATTTCTCCAAAGCGGAAGCAGAATCTTAAAAAAACCATTTAATATATGTTTAAGCCGTTTTGCCTTTGGGCGGAACGGCTTTTTCAATTATACTACTCGATTGTTGAATATATCTTCAGTTTGTTTCGACCAATCACAACCATTTTGTCGTTCACAACCACAACTGCAGCACCCGACTCCCAACCCGATTCTTTTTTATCGATAATGTTTACCTGATAATTTCCGGATTGATCAGAAACATATTCGCATAAGTTATTTCTGTCAAGCACAATAATTTTCCCGTTGTTCAAAGCTATATCAGCATTCGAATTCCATGAAGTGGCCATTTTATCAATTATTTGAACTGAATAACCTCCATGAGAATCAGAAATGTACTTTCGTAATCCATTCCTGTCAAGTACAATAATATCTGCATTATCAACAAGCAAATCTGCATCCGCATCCCATGCTGTTGCCTTGTTATCAATCACAACAACAGAATAATCTCCGTTAGCATCAACAACATATTTTCTAAGTCCGTTGCGATCTAGGACAATAAAATCATTTCCTACGACCTTTATTGAAACTCCTGATTTCCATGCCGTAGCATTGTCATCTTCAAAAATCACTTTCTGCTCTTTCGTTTGTGAATAAACTCCGGAAACAATAGCCGATACCGCAAAAACAATTAACATTCTTTTCATTTTTTCTTCTTTTAAATGTTTATATTTTAAAACAAGTTTGATGCCATAACCTAAAGTCCATTTTATTAGAAGTTTCAAATGTGAGATTTGATTTGTACTTTAGAATAATTTTAATCCACTTTAAGATGAAAACAATCATATTGCCTTTAATTTTCCTTTTGCTTGTCAACATAAATTTTGCCCAAAACATTAAACCTGATGCAACACTAATTGTGCACAAAGCCAATCTTTTAGATTTGATAGCAGATGATTTGAAAATAGAAATTATTGGCGAAGGATTTGGATGGACTGAAGGACCACTTTGGTTACCAAACGAAAACAAACTCATATTTTCAGACATTCCGTCGAATTCCATTTTTGAATGGACTGAAAAAAGTGGAATAAAACTGTATCTGAAACCGGCTGGTTATACTGATACGAAAAAAAGAGGCGGCGAAACAGGTTCAAACGGATTGCTGCTAAGCCCGGAAGGAGAATTGGTTCTGTGTCAGCATGGTGACAGAAGAATGGCAAAAATGAATGCAAAACTTTCGAATCCAAAAGCCGATTTTAAAACACTTGCCGGCATTTATGACGGTAAAAAGCTAAACAGCCCGAACGATGCTGTTTATGACAAAAACGGAAACTTATATTTTACCGATCCTCCTTACGGACTGGAATTCAATATGGATGATTCATTAAAAGAACTCGATTTTCAGGGTGTTTACAAAGTAGATAAAAAAGGTAAAATTACCCTGCTGACAAAAGAGCTTTCGCGTCCCAACGGAATTGCGTTTTCACCCGATTACACAAAATTGTACATTGCCAATTCTGACCCTGATAAGGCAATCTGGATGGTTTATGATGTTGATGAAAATGGCTTGTTGAAAAACGGAAAACTTTTTTTTGATGTTACCGACAAAACCAAAACTTTAAAAGGCCTGCCCGACGGAATGAAAGTTCACAAAAACGGTTGGGTTTTTGCCACCGGTCCCGGCGGAGTGCTGATTTTTACTACCGAAGGCGAACACCTCGGAACCATCATTACCGGCGAAGCCACCGACAACTGCGCTTTTAATCCGGATTACTCAGAACTGTTTATTACTGCTGATGATTATTTACTGCGGGTGAAATTGAAGAAGAATTGAGCTGGTGATTTGTCATCACCTGCTCAATAAAACATATGTGTAGATATTCACCAGGTAAACTTAAGTCACCAGGTGAAGAGAAATAATTCAAAGGGTATTTCACATTTTCTCTGCTTTTTTCGAAGAGTAAACAATCAAATCGCCTGCATTTACTTCGAATCCGGGGGTTGGATTCAGTAATTTGATTTTTACTTTGTGCAGACCGTCTGTCATTTGATATTTCCACGCAATTTCATGACGGCGCTTGCTAAAGTTGGATGACATTGAAAACTGCTCCGGAGTTCCGTCATCAATTATCATTTCAAGCTGCAAATCAGCATCTTCGGTATTTTCTTTGTTCAGCTTGTTTACTCCACCATTCAA
Source organism: Draconibacterium sp. (assembly GCA_041737765.1). GTDB lineage: Bacteria > Bacteroidota > Bacteroidia > Bacteroidales > Prolixibacteraceae > Draconibacterium. The sequence goes on from JBGSRA010000095.1 coordinate 37,068, forward strand.
AACAAAACCAATTCCGGTAAAATCAAATTCAATCTCTTTATTTGCTTTATCCAGTTTTTTGTTTAATCCTTCTCTGCTTACCGGGAAATGCCCTTCAAAAGATACTTCCAGAGCAACGGGTTTTATTTCCTGAAACGGAATTTCTATTTGCTCCCCATCAGTTTTCGCACCATTTTTAGCTAAAACCTGTAGGGCGTGTTTTGTTCCCATTTCATAAACATCATTCAGCGAAACAGTAGTGTATTTAAAATCCATGCCTTCAACCGGTAATACTCCTTTTTTCCACTCTTCAGGTATCTTTGAATAACCGAGAATTGTTCCCAAAATCCCGCCGGCACTTGCCGGATTGCAATCCGAATCCTGTCCACAACGCGTTGAAATATCGAGCGTTTTTGCATAATCACCTTCGCCGTACAGTAAACCAACTACAATGTATGCAGCGTTGATTTTTGCATCGATGTTAAAATCGCGGTAAACACCATCGGGGCAACCAATATCATTCGACCATTTATTCTGAACTTCAGTCCAGGTTTTTGACCATTCAGCCGGATACTGACCGTGCCATGCAATAACATCGGCAATACATTTATAAAATTGCGATTCTGCTGGAATTGATTTTAATGCTTCGTTGACCACAAAATTCACATCGTCTGAAACAAAAGCCAGCGAATACATGGCAGCCACATAAACTCCACCATACCAGCCATCGCCGTAATTCATGATGTGACCGACTTTATCGCAGATTTCGGAAGATGTATTCACCATTCCCGGCGACATTAACCCGGCAAAGTCGGCTTCAATCTGAAAATCGATATCATCGGCATGTGGATTGTTAAGCCAATGCCCCGACTGTGATGGCATTATTCCGTTTAAAATATTGTAACGCCCGGCCTGGTTGGCATGCCAAAGCATATATTCGGCATTTGCATACGCCATTCCATGTGAACTGGCAGGAGCATCAATTCCCTCTTTTTCAAAAACATCTACAAAAGTGAGATCCATGTACACATCGTCATAAAGTCCCGGCGCATTCTGGTAATACCAAAGGCAACGGGTTGAATCCCACGGAATGACAACAGAATCAGGTATCATCACCCCGTTGTATCTGAATTCAGTCGGTCCGCCGTACGTACAGCCAATAACCTGGCCAGCCCAGCCACCTTTAATTTTATCCTGAAGTTCGGCTTTGTTGAGAGTGGTTTTAATGACTGCTTTTTCATCGTTTGATTGGTCGCCTGATTTTTTGGGTGAGCAGGTAATCATTAGAAAAATTGCGAAAAGAAGCGTAAGTTTTTTCATAGTATTATTTTTTAGGTTATGTTTTTCAATCAGGTTTCTTTTTAAGGGCGCATGACTGGCAAATTTTTAATCATCTTTTCCTGATGCGCCTTTTTATTTTTTCGGTTCAGTCCCCAGGATAAATCCATGGGTTATTCAAATCAAACCCTTATCATTGGGCTTTCTTACTCCTTCCCCTGCGGGGAAGTCCCCATATCCATCGGGTGGGATTGGGCGTCTTCTTTTTCTTTATTTTTCGCCTCTTCCCAATAAACATCCATCTCAGCCAGACTCATAACGTGAAGCGATTTGCCTTTTGCCAGAGTCTGACTTTCGAGATAATTAAACCGTTTAATAAATTTCAGGTTAGTACGTTCCAAAGCTGCTTCAGGATCGACTCCATAAAGCCGTGCGGCATTCACCATCGCAAAAAACAGGTCGCCAAACTCACCTTCAATTTTATCTTTATCCACCTGGTCAATTTCGTGTGCCAGTTCATTAATTTCTTCTTTCACTTTATCCCAAACCTGTTCTTTGTATTCCCAATCGAAACCAACACCGCTGGCTTTTTCCTGAATGCGGTTGGCTTTTACAAGGGCAGGCATTGCCGTTGGAACTCCTTCCAAAACACGTTTGTTTCCTCCCTTTTCCTTCAATTTCAAAGCTTCCCAGTTTTCTTCCACTTTCCGTGCCGAGCCATCAACATCCACATCTCCAAAAACATGCGGGTGGCGGTAAATCAGTTTTTTGTTTATGCTTTCCAAAACATCAGCCATGTCGAACGCAGCTTTTTCGGAGCCAATTTTGGCATAAAAAACAATATGCAACATTAGGTCGCCCAGTTCCTTTTTAACTTCCTGTAAATCGTTTTTCAGAATTGCATCTCCCAATTCGTACGTTTCTTCTATGGTAAGTTTCCGCAACGATTCCAATGTTTGTTTTTTGTCCCATGGGCATTTCTCGCGGAGTTCGTCCATTATTTCCAGTAATTCCCTAAAAGCATCTATTTTTCGCTGCATCAAATTCAGATTTTATTTTGCCGAAATTAACTATTCCAAAAGACTTATTCCTTTGCCTGTACAAAAATTTCCATAATTGTTAATCGATTTATTTTGTAATTTTGAACCAATAAAAACAATATAATATTCGCAATTGGATAAACAAATTATACTCGAAGGCATTGATCCACTGGAGTTTTTCGGTGTAAACAATGCTAAAATAGACTTAATAACATCATTCTTCCCGAAGATAAAAATAATAGCACGCGGCCATTCGCTTTTAATTCAGGGTGAAGATTCAGAAATCAGTTTATTTGAAAAAAAATTTGCTGTTATTCTCGACCATTACGTTCAGTTCAACATTTTAACTCCCGATATTATTCGCGAAATTCTGGCTTCAGGAATTTCATCGATGGAGGAAAACGGGCTGACTGACACCGACATTATTGTGTTTGGGAATAATGGGAAACCGGTTCGGGCCAGAACTCCAAACCAGCGGATTTTACTTAACGAAAGTGTAAAGAACGATTTGATTTTTGCCATTGGTCCGGCAGGAACTGGAAAAACCTACACGGCAATTGCTTTGGCTGTCCGAGCACTGAAAAACAAGGAAATCAAAAAAATAATATTGAGTCGCCCCGCCGTTGAAGCGGGAGAAAATCTTGGATTTCTGCCCGGAGATTTAAAAGAGAAAATTGATCCTTATCTGCAACCACTTTACGATGCGCTGCAGGACATGATTCCGGCGAAGAAACTGGAAGAATACATGAAAGATGGAACCATTCAGATTGCACCGCTGGCTTTTATGCGTGGCCGTACTTTAAGCAATGCTTTTGTTATTTTGGACGAAGCGCAGAACACAACTGTCAATCAATTAAAGATGTTTCTTACACGAATGGGGTTGAATGCCAAATTCATTGTAACCGGTGATGTTACACAGATTGACCTGCCGCCAAAAACACAGAGCGGACTGGTACATGCGCTGAAAATTCTACATAAAATCAAATCGATTTCGGTGATTGAATTCGATAAACGCGACATCGTTCGTCACCGTCTGGTGCGCGATATTGTAGAAGCGTATGAGAAGGAAAAACCCAATGCGTGAATGTGAAGAAAATGAGTGAATGAGAAGAAAATGCGTGATTGCTATAATGCATGAATGCGTGAATGAGTGATTAAGAGATTGGTTGAGATTGATAGAGATTAAAAAAAATGAAATTAAAACATGGAACAAGTCCAGAGTCAAGTATCAAATATCCAGATACTAAATCAAGTATCCTGTATCAAGGATCCTGTAACCTGTATCCTGGATCAATAACAATACATATTAATTCATAAATAATAAATATAATGGGTAACGCATTAATAAAAACAGAATTCAATTTCCCGGGACAAAAAAGTTTGTACAAAGGAAAAGTTCGTGACGTTTACAACATTAACAACGATTTTCTGGTGATGGTAGTTTCCGACCGGATTTCGGCTTTTGATGTGGTTTTACCAAAGGGAATTCCATACAAAGGCCAGGTGCTGAACCAGATTGCAGAGAAGTTTCTGGATGCAACTGCTGATATTGTTCCCAACTGGAAAATAGCTTCTCCCGATCCAAATGTTACTGTCGGGCATATGTGCGAACCATATAAAGTTGAAATGGTAATTCGTGGTTATTTAACCGGACATGCGGCCCGCGAATACAAGTTGGGGAAAAGAATGTTGTGCGGGGTTCCAATGCCTGAAGGAATGATTGAAAACCAGAAATTCCCTGAACCAATAATTACACCCACCACCAAAGCTTCTGAAGGACATGACGAGGATATTTCGCGCGATGAAATTATTGCACAGGGTTTGGTTGACAAAGCCGAATACGAAATGATGGAAGATTACACCAGGAAACTGTTTCAGCGAGGCACAGAAATGGCTGCAGCTATGGGTTTGATACTTGTTGATACAAAATACGAATTCGGAAAAAAGGATGGGAAAATTTATCTCATCGACGAGATTCATACACCCGATTCATCACGATACTTTTATGCCAAAGGCTACGAAGAAAGGCAGGCAGCAAAGGAACCACAAAAACAATTATCGAAAGAATTTGTACGTCAGTGGCTAATTGAAAATGGTTTCCAGGGAAAAGAAGAACAAACCGTACCTTTCATGAGCGATGAGTTTGTAGCTTCTGTGTCAGAACGTTATATCGAACTTTTTGAAAATATCACCGGAGACAAGTTTCAAAAATCGGATACAGTTAAAATTCAGTCACGTATTGAAAATGCTGTTAATGTGTTTTTAAAAGGAAAAGTTTAATAAGTTATTGAGTTCATAGTATCCCTTCCTGTGATGCTATGACTATATAAAAAGTCACCACGAAAAGTCATAGCATCACTTTGAGTGATACTATGACTAAAGCATACAAAAATGAAAACAAAACAATTACTGCTGGTTTTTGCTTTTTTAGTTTATTCAGTTTCACTTTTAGCACAGGATGAATTTACCCTTGTGAAAATTGGACAAACCGCGCCGGATTTTACATTTGCTCCTGAAAACGGAAAGTCAACAAAACTATCAGATTTAAAAGGAAAAGTAGTTTGGATAAACTTTTTTGCTACCTGGTGCGGGCCTTGCCGGAAAGAACTTCCACTTTTGCAAAAAGAAGTTTACGACAAATTAAAAGATAATCCACAATTTGAACTGATTATTCTAGGCCGTGAACATTCATGGGAAGAAATAAATAAATTCACCAAAGAAAATAATTACAGCATGCCTTTTTATCCCGATGCTGGCCGAAAGGTTTTTTCTTTGTATGCCAAACAAAATATTCCACGGAATTTTATAATCGATAAAGAAGGAAAAATTGCCATTGCTTCTACAGGTTTTACTGAAAAGGAATTTAAGGAAATTGTTGAGAAAACAAAAAGTTTGATAAAGTAAACCCTTTCTGAAAAGTATAAAATTAAACTGTATGATGAAAATCGGGTAGTTTTTTATTTTTAAGTGGAGCAAACCATACATTCACTTTCAAATTAATCGTAACTTGTAATCCAATGAATAAATGTCTAATTTAAAAAACCACAAAAATGAAAAAACTATTATTAATTGCATTTGCCCTTGTTTTGTCACTGGCAATTTTTCATTCGTGTAACGAACCCCTCGTTGACGAGTCAGTAAACGATGAAAATTCGCTGAAGTCGGCCAATGGTGCAAAAAGTTACATTGTAGTGCTTAACGATGCGGAATTGAATGCAGAGTTGGCGAATCAGAAAGGCTATGAAGCCAAACAAAAAACAGCAAAATCGGCTGCTGAAAAAGTTATGAAACGCGCCGGAATTACCGATTGTGAACTTGGATTTGTTTATGGAACCGCAATCAAAGGTTTTTCTGTAAAAATGGCACCCGGTCAATTGAAAAAACTGCAGGATGACCCTTCAGTTGATTATATTGAAGAAAATCAAGTTGTTACTCTGGTTCAGCCAGATGTAAAAATCACTGGAAAACCTGCCCCTCCAACTCCTGTTGGTCAATCTATACCCTGGGGAATTACCCGAGTAAACGGTGGAGTTAGCGGAGATGGGAAAATTGCATGGATAATCGATACAGGAATTGATTTGGATCATCCTGATTTGACTGTAAGCACCTCACTGGGAAAAAGTTTTGTAGTTGGAATTACATCGCCCGATGATGACAACGGACATGGATCACATTGCGCAGGTATTGTTGCGGCAAAAAACAATACGATTGGTGTAATCGGTGTTGCCGCAGGAGCCACTGTTGTTCCGGTAAAAGTTTTAAATAAACGTGGCAGCGGAACTTATGATGCGATAATTGCCGGTGTAAATTATGTAGCCGCTACTGGAAAGGCGGGTGATGTAGCCAATATGAGTCTTGGTGGAGGTTTAAGTACTGCCCTCAATTCAGCAGTAGAAACTGCAGCAGCAACCGGTATTAAATTCGCCCTAGCAGCCGGAAATGAAAGTACGAGTGCAACTACAAAATCACCGGCAAGTGCAGACGGAACAAATATTTACACCATTTCGGCAATGGCAACGGGAGATCTTTGGGCATCTTATTCCAATTTCGGAAATCCACCCATTGATAACTGTGAACCGGGGTCAAGCATTTATTCAACATATAAAGGTGGTGGTTATGCAACTTTAAGTGGAACCTCGATGGCAGCGCCACACATGGCTGGGTTATTACTTCTTGGTCCAATTAAAAGCGGAGGAACTGTAAAAAACGATCCTGACGGAAATGCAGATGTAATTGGGGTACATTAAAATATTTCAAAATGAATATATACCCGGGTAATTATATCCGGGTTTTTTATTTTCAAAACCAAAATAAAATTCTTTTTTGTCTTTTAACCGGAAAAACCTATTTTTGCCCCTTAAATTTTTGAATTTCAGAAATGCAATTGTACAACAGGATTAATAAGGAGGAACTAAAGAAAAAACTGCTGGAAGAACCGTTTCAGAGGAAAACCATTTCTTTCTATAAATATTTTTATCTCGAAAATCCACAGGAATTTCGCGATTCCATTTTTCGCGAATGGTTTACACTTGATTGTTTTGGAAGAATTTATGTTGCCCGCGAAGGAATAAACGCGCAAATGAGCGTTCCTGAACATCATTTCGATGCTTTTCTGAAAACGTTGGATAAATTTGAAATCCTGAACGGAATCCCCATTAAATATGCCATTGAAGATGATGGAAAATCGTTTTACAAACTTACTGTTAAAGTACGCCCAAAATTGGTTGCTGACGGTTTGGACGATGGCACCTATGACGTTACCAATGTTGGAAAACACTTAACCGGTCTGGAATTTCACAATCAAATTGGAAAGGAAAATACAGTTTTAGTTGACATGCGTAATTACTACGAAAGTGAAATCGGCCGTTTTGATGGAGCAATTTGCCCCGAAGCAGATACTTTTCGTGAAGAGTTGGAAATAGTAACCGATTTGCTGGAAGATAAAAAGGATAAGAAAATTTTGTTGTATTGTACTGGTGGCATCCGTTGCGAAAAAGCCAGCGCTTACCTGAAATACAAAGGTTTTGAAGATGTAAACCAGTTGCATGGCGGCATTCTGGAATATGCACGTCAAATAAAATCTGCCAATTTAGAATCAAAATTCATTGGTAAAAACTTTGTTTTCGACGAGCGATTGGGAGAAAGTGTGAACGGACAAATTATATCGCGATGTCACCAGTGCGGAAAACCATGCGATACACACACCAATTGCGACAACCATGGCTGCCACATTCTTTTTATCCAATGTACTGAATGTACTGAAAAACATTCCGGCTGCTGCACTCCTGAATGCGCTGAAGATTTGACAAATGGAATTCCAAAAACAAAGAAAGTAGTATTTGGAAACAGCCGGAAATACAGAAAGAGTCTGGCATTGATAAAAACGCAACATACGGTTTAAGCACCAAAAGGGAAAAATACATATTTTCAACACCCTTCTACTACGCTCAGGGTGACCGTCAGAATGAGCGTAGTCGAAGTCTGTATTTATTAAATAAAACAACATTTCTGTATAATTTCAAATATTCAAATTTGATGTTGGAAGTGTTTCGAATTTTGATTTTTTTTTATTTGTTTTTTATTTGTTTTTTGTCATTTGACATTTGGAATTTAAGTGTAGTATATGGAAAACTTCTGGCAACAATTAACAGGCCCTGTCTTTTCTCTCGCTCCAATGGAAGACGTTACCGACACGGTATTTCGTGAAATTGTGATGGGAATGGCAGCACCCGGAAAATTGCATGTGGTTTTTACGGAATTCACTTCGGTGGAAGGAATGAACCACCCGGTTGGCCGCACCCGTGTTTCCGAAAGGTTAATTGTCAATGAATCGGAAATAGAACTTCTGAAAAAACAAAATGTAAAACTGGTTGCTCAAATCTGGGGACGAAATCCGGAAATTTATCGGAATATAGCTCTTTATCTCACTGAAAATTATCGGTTTGATGGTATCGATATAAATATGGGGTGTCCCGTAAAAAAGGTAGTAAAACAAGGTGCCTGCAGTGCATTAATTGGTGAACCATCGTTGGCGAAAGAAATTATTTCAGCGACAAAAGAAGGAACAAATTTGCCGGTAAGTATAAAAACTCGAACCGGAATAAAACAACATCAAACCGAGGAGTGGATTTCGCAACTAATTGAAGTAAAACCTGCTGCTATTATACTGCATGGCCGGACCCAGCGAATGCAGTCGGATGGCGATGCCGACTGGAACGAAATTGCCAAAGCGGTTCGACTTAAAAATCAGATCAATCCAAAAATTCCATTGCACGGAAATGGCGATGTTCTTTCGTATGCCGATGGAATGAAAAAAATTGCAGAAACCGGTGTTAATGGTGTAATGATTGGCCGTGGTATATTTCAGAATCCATGGTTTTTCGATCCTGAAAAAACCGAAATCACCAAAGAAGAACGGATAGAAAAACTGCTTCAACACACCCGGTTGTTTGAACAAACCTGGGGTGGAAAAAAGAATTTCAATATTCTGAAACGGTTTTATAAAATCTACCTTAACAGTTTTGATGGTGCCGCCAAAATGCGTGCCGACCTAATGGAAGTTAAGAATTTCGGGGAAGTGTATTCTTATTACGGTTTTAAGTAAGGGAATTTTTGTTTTCAGTTGTCATGGTAGTAATTCAACCTGAAAATGAGTTACTAATTCAAAAAAAATCAATACCATGATGAATCAATTCACCCGCAGAAAATTTGTAACTGCCGGCACAGTTGCAGGTTGTGTCCTGTTTCTCTCCGGAAAATTACAGGCAATTAACAGTTTAAACCATTTTCAAAATGAAACCCCTGATCCTAAAAAACTCAACTATTGCGGATACATGTGTCCGAAAGATTGTGTGTTTCTTGAAGCTTCGGTAAAAAATGATGTCGAACTGAAAAAGAAAGCTTACGAAACATGGGAAATGAAAGAACGATTCGGGGTTACCGAATTTGATCCTGATAAAATATTCTGTTTCGGATGCAAGACCAAAGATAAACCAGTTGGAATCAGGCTCCAGAAATGCGATGTACGTAACTGTGCCATTGAAAAAAAGCTGGATTCGTGCATCGAATGCAAAGAATTATCTGGTTGTGAAAAAGATCTTTGGAAAAAATTCCCCGATTTTAAAAATGCAGTAATTAAAATGCAAAGTGTTTATTTAGAAAACCGGGGTTAACAGCAGATTAACGAATGTTGATTAAAGAATGTCGATTAAAGAATGTAGATTTGAGATTTTTGTCAAAGTTTACTTTCAACAAGCAAACAAAAACGAAAAAGAGAACCGTTCCTACTTTTTAAAATAAGTTGAAACGGTTCTCTATTAAAATCTGTTATTCGGACTCCAGTCTTCCGACTTCCGACTTCCGACTTTCCTAAATATCCAGATATCTTAAAAACTCATCTTTAACAGCTTTGTCCTTGAATTTTCCTGAATATTCAGCAGTTACTGTACTGCTGCTTTCGTCCTGAATTCCGCGCGAAGAAACACACATGTGTTTTGCATCGATAATTACTGCTACATCGTCGGTTTTCAAAATCTCACGAAGTTCGTTGGCGATCTGAACGGTTAATCGTTCCTGAACCTGTGGCCGGCGTGCATAATAATCTACAATGCGGTTTATTTTACTCAATCCGATTACCTCGCCGTTCGAAATATAAGCTACATGCGCTTTCCCAACAATGGGCAAAAAGTGGTGCTCGCAGGTTGAGTTCATATTGATGTTTTTCTCAACCAGCATTTCGTTGTATTTAAACTTGTTTTCGAACACCGAAATTTTTGGTTTGTTGGCAGGGTTCAAACCGTAAAAAATTTCATTTATAAACATTTTCGCTACCCGGTGTGGCGTTCCCCGCAAACTATCGTCGGTTAAATCCAAACCCATGGTTTCCATAATATCGCGAAACTTATCTTCAATAATTGCCATTTTTTCCTCATCCGAAATATCGAAGGCATCTTCGCGCATCGGAGTATCAACCGATGTTCCTATGTGGTTATCGCCAAATAAATCAAAATCCTGTATTTCAATTGTACGTTTCCCATTTCCGTTAATCCCGGCGCTGCCGTTGATTTTACCATTTACTTTTGTCAAAATTAATTCGTCTTTCATAGCTTTCGTTTTTTGTTTCCGCTACCGGAATTGTTTCCTTATTTTAAATCTCAAAAGCATAAACAGACAAATTAGTATTTTGTTTAAAGAAAGTTCAATTTTTATTAAACAGAAATTAAATAAGCGAATCAAAACGTATTAAAAAATTGGAAAACATACCCGTGAAAATATTATTATCAGTCTTTTAGGTGAAAACAATTGTGAAAATTAAATTGTTGTTCAGTTAAAGAAATGTTGTGAATTACTATCAAATGAAATTCATACAATGAAGAAATTTAACAAAAAACACTAACAAACTAATTTAAAAAAATTATGGCCACTTACTTCGACAACTTAACAACAGAGCAAAAAAGTAATATCAGGTTCATTGTTAAAAGAATGATTGAAAAAGGTATTACAAATCCAATCACTCAATCGGCTATTCTTGCTGTGGTTTCAAAGGAAAGTGCTTTTGTTCCGCAAAGCGAGACCAGTTACAGAAATACAGAAAACAGCCGAATCAGGAAAATTTTTTGGCCAAGGGTGGAACAATTCAACGATGAAGAATTAACCGCCCTGAAAAGCAATGATGAAGCCTTTTTTAATGCCGTTTACGGCCTGGAAAAATATGGTCAGACTGCAATCGAAGGATACAAATACAGAGGAAGGGGACTGAACCAAATTACATTTAAAGGAAACTATAAAAAAATGGGGAATCTGGTAGGTATAGATTTGGTCAATAATCCTGACATGTTAAACGAATTGCCGATTGCAACAGATTGTTTAATCAATTTTTTTCTGAATTCTTTTAAATCAGTATCTCCCGACAAATTAGCGGCCTATAACACAAAGGATATCAACAGTTTTAAATCGACCAAAGATGGTGTTGGAGCCGTTTATAATGCCAACTCCGGATGGAAAACACCAATAACTGCCATTGATTCGGACCCAACCGGAGGGAGGGCAAAAGCTGAATCAAGAGTTCAGGGTTTTATGGAAATGATTGAGAACCTGGCATAACATTTTAACTTATAATCAATAGAAATTTGCTTAATAGCAAGGAGCAAAGAGCTGGGAGCAATTATTTACCTTCTTTAATAAAATCCATTGGCAGATTATTGTACACCCTTGCCAGTGTTGCAATGTTACGATCATCACCCTTAAAACTATCGATTGGCATTGAAAGATAGTGTGAGATTGGCGACAAAAGAGAAGTGCTGTCGGGTTTTACAAAACCATATAAACCAACCCCGTTTTTCATTGCATCAGTAACCACAACTTTGGCATCTTTCTTATTCCAGTTGGCCAGACAGGTTATCAACCGGGTGTTTTTGCCAACCATGCTTTTAATAGAATCTATTTTTGCAATATCTCCTTCTTCGTTCATCAGCCAGTCAATTTCCTGGAACATTTTCGAGTTTACAATATGCGGATGCGTGATGTCGAAACAGGTGAGCCAGAGAATACAATCAGGGTTGGTTTCCTTAGCCGCGTTGTAAATCACATTCCAACAGGTTTCAATAGCTTTTCGGCTGTATATGTTATACTCTTCTTCCAAAAGATTTTCTTCACCCGGAAAAGGTTTCCCCATTAATTCTACAAAGCGTTGTTTTTCACTTTCAAGCCATTTTCCGTTATTACCGGCACGGTTGGGCTGGTAAAACCAGTCGATCATAAAACCATCAATTCCGGTTTTGGAAACTGCATCGCGTATTAATGTATCCAGATAATCAAGGTACTTTTGTGTGAAAGGAATGTGACGGTCGGCGGGGATACCATAACTGTAGTCCGGATTTTCCAAACCCCACCGAACATTCGAACCGATACACAAATAACCCATCACTTTAATTCCTTGCTTGTGACCCAACCGCACCATTTCGGGCAGAAAATCATATCTCAAACCGGGTTGTTCGGGAACCACACCATTTTTATACCATGCATAACCGTTGCACGAAACAATAAAAGTCTGTATGGTATTCACTCCCATATCCTTGTACCATTTAATATGCTCTTCAGGCGAAGCATCGGCCCACAAACCAGGCGCTGCAAAGGCATTCGGACCACCTTCTCCCCAGTTGAAATCGAGATTGTAGGCTTTTATCTCCTCCAATTTTGGGGAAGAAACTTTCTTTTCGGAACAACTCAGTACAACAAGTGTAAACAAAATTGCAAAAATGGGTAATGACAGTGTCTTCATACGATTAGGTTTTTGTTTTTAAAGTTAAGAATGATATCATGTTAAAGGATTATGTCCATCAAATAAAAGATTTATTCAGCAAAAAATTTATTTCAAGCTCACCTTCATTAGAAATGGAGCTCAATTTTTGATTTCTTTGAGCTAAAAATGGATTGCAAATGAGCTTAATATTCCAGGTCAGATGTACTCTTAATCTCTTTATCACTTCTTCTGTAATTTGCATATCTTTCTATTTTCCGATTTTTAACGTTACAATTTTTGGGAAATAAATAGTTTCGTCGTTTACCAACTGACCAAAGTCAAAATTATTTACGTTGTACGTTATCAAAATTCCGTCCGATTTCAGTTCGGGATGTGCACGTGCAGTGTACGCAAATTCTTTTTGGTTTTTAAATTGCGGTTTATAAAAAACAACCGGTTCCGACCACGGACCCTGTAACCGATCAGCCAACCGGTAACCAATGGAAGAATGTCCAAAGCCAACTGTTTGAATCTGAACATATTTTCCAAGATTTGTATCGAAATGAACTGAGAACTCCGTTTGTCCGCTAAAAAGAATTGACGATTTTGGCTCTTCAGATACGTTTTTTGTCCATGTATTATTAACCCACCATTCCATTCCCGACAAATCTCCAGTAGCCAATTGTTCTTTTTCAAATCTTAGCAGGTAGGTTTCATGGGTTCCCGGCTCCTTTACGCCAAACGCATACAAATAGTTGCTGTCCTTTAAAACTGCAGAAGAACCAACGATTATTCCAAATGTTTCCGGGCCTTTTATATAATTAATTTTCCAAAACTCGGGACTTTCATTTGGATTTTCGATAATTGCAACATACCAACCAACTGTTTCGAAACCGAGTCCTTCCGTAGTTGACTTTTCCTCAAATAAAAAAACAACCAGCTTCTCATTTATCATGGTTCCGTGTCCTGTCCAAAACCATGTTTTTCCCGGAATTTCAAAAAATGCTTTTGGCTCTTTTGTTTTGCCTTTCCAGTAAAAAGAAATGTTGGATATGCCAATGTCATTTCCGTCCTGAATTGCTATAGTATTGTTAATCATTTTTGAATTTGTCCGTTTTCCGGTTCCATCGGTATCAATAAATGTATCGCTAAACAACCAGAGTATTTTCCCGTTTTCGAGATCAGTTGTTACTGCACCGTCAGCACCTCTCCAAAATTTATCTTTTCTGAAAAAGGTATTATCACACTCTGTTACCTCCATTTCCTTTAAATCTGATATAATTTCGTTTTGTGCAATCAGAAATTCAGAAAACATGAAAACAAAAATGCAAAGTATTGATTTCAAACCGATTCGCATTGTTTGAAAAATATGAGTTGTTAACTTTCTCTTTGAATAATTTTCCCTGAAACCTTCTCCTTTAAAATCACCTTTTTACGTCCGTCAGGCAAGAGCTCCTCTTTTACAAGCCAGTGATTTACATCGTATTCAACAAAAGCCGAAAGTGGTTCAACTTCTGTTTTTCCCCGCCATTCTTTCAGTTCCACCGGTTCCCATTTTTTTGTTTTGGCCGATTTATAACAAGCATCCATAATCGCGTTTACAACATATCCATCATAAAAATCCTCAATTGGTTTTTTGCCTGCTTCAATGGAGTTAAACATATCCATAAACATGTGGTTGTATCCCAATTCGTGAACTTCGTCACCCACAGGAAAAAGCCAGCCGGAGTCGGATTCTGCCTTTTCGGCAACATAACCTTTCCTGCCCGGTGCTGAGTACATTTCGAAACCTGTACGCAAAAAATTATCGATTCGAATAGAACCTTCCACTCCCGAAACTTCGTCTTTCAATTCCATTCCTCCCCTGAAACACCAGCTAACCTCGAACTGCCCGATGGCACCATTCTGAAAACGAACCAAACCAATTGCGTGATCCTCGGCTGCAATTGGTTTTACCTGGGTACCGGCCCAGCAAACCACTTCAACCGGACGAATATCTTTGCCGATAAAACTGCGGCCAATTTCGATACAGTGACAACCCAAATCGATAATGGCTCCCCCACCCGACAATTCAGGATTCCAGAACCAGTCGCTGTGCGGACCGGGATGAGCCTCGCGGGAGCGCACCCAAAGCACTTTTCCGATTGCACCGTTTTCAACTGAAGCATGTGCCTTCAGATGTTTTGGAGTGTAAACCAAATCTTCGAGATAGCCATGAAAAACACCGGTCTGTTCTACTTTTTGGAGAATTTCCCAGGCTTCTTCAGCGTTTCTTGCCAGGGGTTTTGTACAAACAACCGCTTTGCCGGCATCGGCAGCAGCAAAAATGGCTTCTTTGTGCAAGTTGTTTGGAAGACCAACAACCACAACATCAATTTCAGGATCTGAAACCGCTTCCTTCATATCTGTTGTCCACTTTGGAATATTGTTTTCTTTAGCAAACCTTGCTCCCCGCTCCTCAGAACGTGAATAAACGATTGCAACCTCATCACGACTGCGCATTCCGTGTAACGACATTGTATAAAATGTACCGATTAATCCGGTTCCCAATAAAGCTATTTTCATATTTATAAAGATTTTTCCTGACTTAGTATTGGCTAAAATTACTCAAAAATCAAATTTACCGATAGACATTTTTCAATTTCGGCTAGTTTATTTTTCTTAATTTTGTCATCGTCAAAAAATCACAAAATGAAGTTAAATCTGGTTCTTTCAGCACTTATAATCCTTGCGTTAAATTCATGCAAAAATGCACCTGCAAAATACATTTACAATGGTGGAACGATTCACGGCACCAGTTACCACATGGTTTACGAAAGCCCGGAAGGGAAAGACTTTCAGTCAGAGATTGATACTTTATTAAAGAAGTACAACATGATTTTTTCTGTTTACGAAAAAGAATCTGTAATCACGAAAGTAAATAATAACCTGGAAGTAACGCTTACACCAGAATTTATTGCCTGCTTTAACAAAGCCATGGAAATCTCGGAAATTTCTGACGGTGCATTCGATATAACCTGCGGACCCATGGTAAATGCATGGGGATTTGGACCTGATAAAAAAGGAATAATGACACAGGAAAAAGTTGACAGCTTAAAATTACTGACTGGTTATCAAAAAGTAAAATTGGAAAACGGGAAAGTGGTTAAGGAAAACGCAAGCATGAAATTAGATATGAATGCCCTTTGCGATGGCTATTTCTGCGATTTAATGTGCGAGTTTTTTATTCAAAAAGGCTGTAAAAACTATCTTGCCGAAATTGGCGGAGAAGTTAAAGCACAGGGGATAAACGAAAAAGGAAACATTTGGACCATTGGAATTAATAAACCTTTGGAAGAAAAAGAATTTATCAGCAACGAACTGCAGGCCAAAGTCCATATTGAGAACAGGGCTCTCGCTACCTCTGGAAATTACCGCAATTTTTATGTTGAAGATGGCAAAAAATATGCCCACACCATCGACCCGAAAACTGGGTATCCGGTTCAGCACAGTCTGTTAAGTGCCACTGTTATTGCCAAAGATGGTATGACTGCTGATGGTTTTGCAACCACTTTTATGGTTTTGGGCCTCGAAAAAAGTATTAAACTTTCGAAGCAAATACCCGAAATGGAAGTGTATTTTATTTACGCCGATGAAACCGGAAATAACAAAGTTTACATGTCAGAAAACTTCGAAAAACTGCTGGTCGAATAAAGTCCTGAATTAATGTCCACTTTTGTCGGGAACAAAATTCACATTTTCAAAAGTTACTTTTTTCCTCGAATTAAGTTGTTCTAATTTATCTTGTGTTTGTGCACAATAAACTCCGTTTCGTTTTAAATATTTGTTTCCGCTCACATGCGTATTCGGAAATTTACCTCCCTTTTTAACCAGTATGGTGATTGCCATTCCTGCCATTGCCAGACCAACCAACGCAATTGTCAATAATAAAACCGTTAATATTTGCATTTTCTCCTCCTTTTCTGACCCCAAAAATAAACTTTTCAATAATAATCTCTGTCAATATAACCCATTCAACTCCGAAAAGTTGATGTTGGTCTAATAAATAACCTGCCAATCATTTAATTCAACGGTTTTTTGTAAATTTAAACTCATCAAAACAAAACTTAAAATCATGGAAAAACACATTAACATTGTAGCTGCTTTACAAATTGGGTTCAGCATTTTGGGATTAATTATTGGAGGCCTGATTTTTACAATACTGTATTTTGTTGGCGATTTTGTTGACGAAGCCGAAGCACAGGCAGTTCTTACAATTATTGCAAACGTAGTAATGGTTGTGATTGTAATTCTGAGCATCCCCGGAATCATTGCCGGCATTGGATTGCTCAAAAGAAAAGAATGGGCACGCATTCTCACACTGATTTTATCGGTAATCGATTTGATTAATTTCCCGGTTGGTACGGCCGTTGGCGCTTATTCGATTTGGGCAATGGTACAACCCGAAGTGGTAGAACAATTCAAAAAAGTAAATTAAAATCATGAAGTTCTTTTTGACATTTTCAGGTTTGCTTTTTTCCCTGTTATTATTTGCGCAAACTACTTCAACTGACTTGATTAATTCCGCAGAAAATAAACTTTTATGGAAATATTTTAACCGGGAACCCGCTTTTATTATGAAAGATCCGGGAAAAATTGACTGTATAATGCTTGATGCAAAACCGGGAGATGGTCTTGCAATTTACCAGGATTTGGAATTTGAAAACGGAATCATTGAATTCGATTTAAAAGGAAAAGACGTTTTGCAGCAAAGTTTTGTGGGTGTGGCTTTTCATATTATAAACGACTCTACTTTTAACGCTGTTTATTTTCGCCCGTTTAATTTCAAAAAACCCGAAAGAACATCACATTCTGTGCAATACATCAGTCATCCAAAGTTTACATGGCAAAAATTACGTTCAGAATTTCCTGAACAATTTGAAAAAAATGTCACTCCTGTTCCAAATCCCGACGAATTTTTCCATGCAAGGGTAGAAGTTAAATGGCCCACCGTAAAAGTTTTTGTCGAAAACGCCGAAGTTCCATCGCTTGAAGTAAAAATGCTGAGTACATTCAAAAAAGGGAAAGTTGGACTTTGGGTTGGCAACGGTTCGGACGGAAGTTTTAAAAATCTGATAATCAGGCAGGAATGATTTTCTATAAAAACCAATTCAACTTGTTGAATATCCGCCTTTAACAACATTGTAAATCATTTAATTATTTATGAATATTCCTATTTTGCTACTCAGAAAAAACTCAGAAGAAAAAAACCGAATGCTAAATCTGATTCGAAATACAGAAACAGATCTGGAAAAAGCAAAGACAAAATTTGCTGAACTATCTGAAATATTAAAAAAGGAGTTTGCTGATGTACAAAAAATCGAAGGAAACGGTATTACAGCGCTTTTTTATAATTTTCTGGGAACCAAAGAAGAGAAACTCGATAAAGAAAGGCAGGAATATCTTTCGGCAAAATTAAAATATGATGCTTGTAAAAATGAAATTTCTACTCTTGAAAGGGAATTGGAAAGATTGAAAATCGAACTTATTCAACTTGGTGAACCGGAAATCGAATTGAAAAGACTGCTTGATGAAAAGAAGCGTCAACTCCGGTTATTGTCAGATTCAACCTGTATGAAATTTGAAGAGTTGCTTAATAGTCAGTTTGAAGCAAAAAAAGAGCTAAGTGAGGCAATTTTAAGCGGAGAAAAAGCAATGCAGGGACTAAAACGGGCAATTGATTCGTTACAGAACGCTCAAAACTGGGGTACTTTCGATTTGTTTGGAGGTGGCATTATTGCAACAGCAGTAAAACATTCGAAAATTGATGAAGCAAAAAACAATATTGAAGAGGTTCAGCATTATCTGAACCAGTTTAGGCGCGAGCTTTCAGATACAACTCTAAACTCAGGTCAAAATCTGGCAGTTGATATGGATGCATTTACCGGTTTTGCTGATTATTTTTTCGACAATCTGATAACCGACTGGATTGTGCAAAGTAAAATAAACCAGTCGCTTGATGCTTGCCGCAATATGTTCGACCAAATATCTGTTTTGATGATACGCTTGCGGGAGTTGGATGCGGCTACAACTGCCAAATACAAAAATTACGAACAGGAACTGACAACTTATCTGGAACAGGTTGAATGATAGTTCAGTACGAAATAACCATATCAGGCAAGGTTCAGGGTGTTGGATACCGTTACTTTGCAGTTCAGAAAGCCACAGAAATGGGAATAACAGGCTGGGTAAAAAACTCGGTTGATGGCAGTGTAATTATCGTTGCCCAGGGATTTGAGGAGGAAATAAAAACTTTTATCGATTATTTATATCTCGGACCAACGCGTTCCCGAGTTGATCAAATTTCAAAAGTAAAATTCAATACTTTGTCCAATTTTGATAATTTTAGCGTCAAATATTAAATACGCCAAAATTGGAAAAGACAAATTACCACATGACCCCGGAACAATTCCGTGCAGAAGGCAAAAAAGTAATCGACTGGATTGCTGATTATTACGAAAATATTGAAAAATACCCAATTCTATCGCAGGTTAAACCGGGTGAAATAAAGGCATCGTTACCCGGAAATCCTCCTCAAAAAGGGGAATCAATGGAGGAAATGATGCATGATTTAGACGAAAAAATCATGCCCGGAATTACCCACTGGCAATCGCCGAATTTTTATGCTTATTTTCCTTCCAACACTTCATTCCCTTCAATTATAGGAGATTTGATTTCTTCCGGTCTCGGTGTTCAGGGAATGATTTGGGCAACCAGCCCTTCTGCCACTGAGCTGGAAACCCGTGTTCTGGATTGGTTAACCGATATGATGGGAATGCCGGAAAAATTCAAATCCACATCAACCGGCGGAGGCGTAATTCAGGACACAGCCTCCACTTCGGCATTAACAGCGGTAATTGCAGCCCGCGAAAGAGCAACAAAATTTGAATCGAATAAAACCGGGATTAAGCAAAATTTGGTTGCCTATATTTCAACACAAACACACTCCTCGCTAGAAAAAGCCATTAAAATTACAGGAATTGGCAGCGAAAATCTGCGGTTGATTGACGTGGATGAAAAATTTGCAATGCGAACTGATATGCTGAAAGAGCAAATTAAAAAAGACAAAAATGCTGGATTGACGCCGTTTTTCATTTGTGCAGCATTAGGTACCACTTCGTCGAACGCGATTGATCCGATAAAAGAAATCGGTGAAATCGCCATAAAAGAAAACTGCTGGTTTCATATCGATGCGGCTATGTCGGGAACTGCGATGCTTTGCCCCGAATTCAGGCATTTTCAGGATGGTGTTGAACTGGCCGACAGTTACTGTTTTAATCCGCATAAATGGATGTTTACCAATTTCGACTGCGATGTTTTTTGGGTGGCCAACCGCCAGGATTTAATCAATACTTTTTCGATTCTGCCCGAATATTTAAGAAATAAAGCCACCGAATCGGGCGAGGTTTTCGATTACCGTGACTGGCACGTTCAACTTGGCCGTCGTTTTCGCTCACTGAAATTGTGGTTTGTTATTCGTCATTATGGCGTGGAAGGATTGCAATTCCATATTCGCAAACACATTGAACTTGCGCAGAAATTTACAACATGGGTCAACGAATCAGAAAATTTTGAACTGTTTGTAGAACCACCTTTTAACCTGGTTTGTTTCCGCCACAAAGCCGGTGACGATTTCAACATGAAATTGATGAATGCAGTTAATACCACCGGAAAAGCCTATTTTACACACACTAAACTAAACGGACAGGTGGTTTTGCGAATGAGTATCGGGCAAACTAATACCGAAGAAAAACATGTGAAAGCGACTTGGGATTTGATTGAAAAAATAGCGAAAGAGATTTAATTGTTTAAATCAAAATTGCCCTGCTTTTCCACAAAACCAACTTTTGAAATGTGGGTATTTTAAAAATATCAACATTTGAAATGTTGGTTTTTACGATGATTAACATCGAAATTCAACTGATCCCCGCCTGGAAAAGGCTGCTGGAAAAGGATTAAAAAGATTAATTCATTTATCTCCATATTTATCAAATTCCCCACTTACAACCTCTTTTACAGCTTCCAGGTAACCGTATCCGTTAAGCATGTCGGGCAATAAATAGCTACCTTCCACCCACTCGTTCCAAGCATTGATTGTAATCAGTCTGGGTTGTTCCGGATGACTGTCAGCATATTTTTTTGCTTTGGAGAGCAGGGCTGCAAAACTTTCAGGTGTGTTGTAATAATGCACAACATCGTGAATGCCTTTTGCCGGAAATCTTGGCGAATCGTCCCACCCAATTGATACACAGGGGAACAGTGGGATATTTAAAATTGAATCCATCTGAACCCTTATTTTTACCGAATTGGCGCCATAAACCAGGTAATCTTCAGCTAATCCGCCCATGTTGTACATGGCAACACTGTTGAAACCCATTTCGTTTACCCTATTGGAAAAGTTTGTGGCAGATTCTGCCGACATAACAGATCCTCCACCCTGGTTCCACTGGATATGTAAATCAGGGAAACCGGCTTTTTTCACTTCATCCCTGAAATAATCCAGTGCTTTGCGGGCTTCTGTCACATCTCCTCCAAAACTTTCAAGCAGTTTATCAACACTGAATAAGGAAAATACCGGACAGCCGTCGATTTTGAAATAGTTGGGCTGACTAAAATACTGCTTAATAACCCTGTCAACAATAATTTTATAGTTGTCCCAATCCACAACAGCGTTCCAAAGAATCGAGGTGTCGTCCTTGTATTTGTGTACGTTCCAGTAGTTATGTTTCACATCGTGGTTGGCCCACATAATGTAAAACTGCATCTTCGAATTATTCTTTGCTTTCAGGAAACCATCATTCAGGGCGCTTTCCAGGAAAGGACCTCCGTCGTACCAGTACCAGTCGAACACAAAAATATTGACACCGTGGTCGGTTGCTGCATTAATCCACCGTTCCATCACCTGCGGATCGTTGTCCATTTCGTAGCCCCAAAGCGGCTGACGCGGCTGATAATGACCGTCGAAACGGGGATTCCCCTTTTTAATCACTTCCCACTCACCGGTTCCATCGGGCCAGAGGATATCGCCAAAACGTTCATCATGGTGGCACGACGGCCAGATGTAGGCAGCAACATAATAATCACTTTTTGCAGGTTCTGCAGGCAGTTTACTTTCGGTTGCCGGTTTTGGCGTACATGAAAACAAAATGCTTGTCATTACAAAAACTACAACACTTTGGAGAATTGGTTTTTTGGTTAATTTCAGGTTCATGTTATATGATTATTGTTTGGTAATTTATTCGTCGTTTAGTTTTAAAATTTCTTCAATAACATTATCAGCTACCCGAAAATCTGTCAATAATAATTTGTCAATCAAAGGTTTTACTTTATCAACAATCGACATTTGCTTTGCCTTATGAATAATTCCAAGTGTACCAGTAATCTTAAATTTTAAACGGGTTGCTAATTTTCGGGCCTTTAAGTCATCGAGTAATAACAAAACATCATCATACTCTGTTGCTAATGCAATTGCACTTGCTTCTCCATAATCAACTTGTGTCTCTAAAAAATTCTGATATTTTTTATCTGAAACTGGCTGAATCTTAATCCAATCAGGCAATTTTTCTCCAAATTCCTCTGCGATTTCTGGTGTAGTAATCAACTCTGAATATACTTTTTGTAACAGAATGAACTCATCAATCTTTTGAAAAAGTATCAAAGTGCTGGTATCTGAAATTACAATCTTAGGCATTTGTTATATCGGAATGTAAATCAGAAATCGAAGTGCTAAATAATGATACTCCATATTTCCCCAGTATTTCTATGAATGCCCTTTTTGATAGTCCAACAATCTGCGCAGCCTGACCTGATGAAAGGATAGCATCCTCGTAAAGTTTAGCAGCAACTATCATTGAAAAATCGTAATCTTTCAAATCGACACTATCCGGTATGTTAAGTTGAATCGTTCTCATATCTTTTTTATTTTGTGTGTTAAAGTAGAAATTATCCAGCCAAAATCCAAAATCGTTGAAAAATTTCTCAAAAGTGTAAATTTTACGTTTAACGATATTTTATTATTTTAGCCTCATAATTAAAACTCAATAAAAATGACAGATTTTAAACAAATGGAAGTATGGTTTGTAATTGGAAGCCAGCATTTATACGGCCCGAAAACCTTAGCTCAGGTCGACAAAGATTCGGCAGCAATTGTTGATGGATTCAATATATCGGGCAAATTCCCGGTGACCATCGTTTTTAAACCGGTGGTAAAAACACCCGACGAAATACTGGACATCTGTATTCAGGCCAGTTCTGATAAAAAATGTATCGGTTTAATTACCTGGATGCACACCTTTTCGCCCGCAAAAATGTGGATTGGCGGACTGAAAGCCCTTACCAAACCTTACATGCATCTGCACACCCAGTTTAACCGCGACCTGCCCTGGAGCGAAATCGACATGGATTACATGAACCTGCACCAAAGTGCCCATGGCGACCGTGAATATGGATTTATCAATACACGGATGCGCAAAAACCGCAAAGTGGTTGTTGGTCACTGGCAAGCCGAAAACGTGCAGAACGATGTTGCAAAATGGTGCCGCACTGCTATTGGCTGGGCCGATTCGCAGGGATTGAAAGTTGCCCGTTTTGGCGATAACATGCGCGAAGTTGCTGTAACCGAAGGCGACAAAGTGGAAGCACAGATTAAATTTGGCTGGCAGATTTCGGCTTACGGTGTTGGCGATTTGGTGAAATGTATCGAAAAAGTGACTGATGCCGAAGTTGATGAACTTTACAAAGAATACGAAAAAGAATACGAAGTTGCAGCCGATTGCAAACCTGGAGGCAAATACCACGAAAATGTACGTGTTCAGGCCCGCTACGAAATAGCGATGAAACGTTTTATGGTTGATGGGAATTTCAAGGCTTTTACAACCAATTTCGAAAATTTAACAGGACTTGCCCAGTTACCGGGTTTGGCATCGCAACGGTTAATGGCTGCAGGATACGGTTTTGGAGCAGAAGGCGACTGGAAACAGGCGGCGATGTTGCGCATTATCAAAACCATGTCGGCAGGAATGAAAGGTGGCAGCTCGTTTATGGAAGATTACACCTACCACCTTGATCCAGCCAACGAAGCCGTTTTGGGAGCGCACATGCTTGAAATTTGTCCTTCGATTGCAGCTAAAAAACCACGGCTCGAAGTTCATCCGCTTGGAATCGGCGGTAAAGATGCACCTGCCCGTTTGATTTTTGACAGTGCAACCGGCGATGCAATGAATGTTACTTTAATCGATATGGGAAACCGTTTCAGGCTGATTGTGAATACACTGGAAGTGATTGAACCACTTGAAAAAATGCCAAAATTACCGGTAGCTTCAGCATTCTGGAAAACCATGCCAAATCTGGCCGACGGCGCAGCAGCCTGGATTTATGCCGGTGGTACGCACCACTCGGCATACACCATGGCTCTAACACCTGATTATATTGAAACTTTTGCGGAGTTTGCCGATGTTGAATTTGTGGTTATCGATAAAGATACCTGTGTAACTCAATTCAAAAAAGAGCTGCGCTGGAATGAGATTTACTACATGCTGGCGAGCGGGTTGAAATCATAGAAGAGTCTCTCCAAACCTCTC
This sequence comes from Draconibacterium sp., assembly GCA_041737765.1. GTDB lineage: Bacteria > Bacteroidota > Bacteroidia > Bacteroidales > Prolixibacteraceae > Draconibacterium. Next base: position 61,223 of record JBGSRA010000095.1, read on the forward strand.
CAAAGAAGAGGAGCAAGAAAAACAGCGTTCATCTTAAAACTGATGGACGCTGTTTTCTTTTATGGTAAATCCTCAAAATTGATTAGTGGTGGAATTCCGGTTGGTTTTCTTTCGAAATAGGAATCGATGGTAGTTGTTTCGCTGAAGAAGCCGCAGTTTTGAAGAAAGAAAGATTGATTTTCAGCGCCACCGGAATAATCCATCCTCGATTCTTTTCGGGCTGTGGCATCGGCAGTAAATTTCATTTTTGTTATTTCGATCCACTTTTTTTCAGTATTGTAAATCCATTGATTTGAATAGATTCCTTTTCGGGTAACATTTCCGGTTTCGGTGTAAAAATTCTCCAAAAACGAATGAAGTCGGGTTAAATACACATTTGTTTTTGGCCGGCGGAAACTGGCAATCATATTCCACTCTCCAACTTCGGGAGCATAAAACCAGGCAGTAAAATCGGTTTCACCTTTTCCTGTCGGATTTGCCTTTATCAGAAATTTGTAGGTAGTTCCGGCCTTCCACAGATATTTACAATAACTCTGTCCACCCGAACCTTCGTTTCCAAATTCGCCCGTATAAACATCTGCACCCTTTTTTAAAAGTTTTATTTTCTGATCATCGGGTATTTCACCAGGATTGTCGGTATTAAACGGACTCCAGACCGAAAACAAAATTCTCCGTTCGGTTTCTGAATTTACCTGAATCCCAAAATAACCCTGTGCAAAACCGCAAGCCATAAAATACGAACCCAGCACATCATTGTTTTCAGGAACCGTAATTTCGTTATAGAAATATTCAATTTTCCCCGCATTTTCAGACACCTGAAAATTCAGATGAACCGATGGTCCACGCCTCCCCCAGTAAAAATCGCCTTTTGCAAAATAAACTTTCCCTTCCGCAACTTCGCCGCCAATTAAAATACTTTCTATTTGAGGAAAATATTCACCTGATTTTTTTATTCCCTGAATTTCAATATAATGATAACCCGGAGTTTCAATTTCAAAAGTCCCCACCAGAATTGTGTCCAACCCTGAATTTTCTATTTTTACGTTTATCGATTTATCTCCAATTGTAACTTTTAACTCCGATAATCCTGATACATTTCCGGCATGCAGAGCAACATCCAGTTTTCCGGTTTTTTCAATTTTAAAATAGGTTCGAAAAACTGTTTCAGGCTGCGACCAGCCTTTTATTCCTCCCTTCACGATTAATTCACTGTTTTTCTGCCAGCCTCCTGTAGTCCAGCAATTTCCTTCGATGGGGATTGAAGTTATTAAATTCAACCCAGGCTTGGTACCTCTTTCACACGAATTCAATCCAGAAACAAAAGCAGAGAGAATCATCAGAAACAATAAGCTATTGAATTTAAAATGTTTCATTATTTTATAATTGGTTTTTCAGTGCTGAAATTTGTTCCTCCAAATCTGCCTTCTCGTAACATTTTTCGTGCGCAAAATTCAGAAACTTCATGATTTTAAACGCGTTAAATAAGTGATAAAACCTGGTTTGAAAGGATTTTAAGACTGAACAATTTTGATTCAAATCATCTAATTCAGACCAGAAATTATCATCCACAATAAATTGCCGGATTGAATTGGGTAGTTTTTCTATCAATTCTCTAAACTTGTTTTCATCGATTTTGAAAAGAGTATCCTTTAAATCGAAAAACAACTTTAAATCGATAAACGCGTTAAAATTGTACGTTTTGGTTAAATCCTCTTCACCATTCATCCATTTTTGCATCGCATTTCCGGTTCCAAACGGAACACGGTCAGATAAACGTGCCGAAGGATAAACTTTGGTTGATGTTATTTCCTCAACTTTTCCAATTTGCACCAGGTTTTGCAAAAAATAAAAGTCCTCACCAGCTTGTCTGCGGTTCATCCCCCCACGTTTTACATATGCATCGGCGGTAACTGCAAAGGCAGAACCAACGGTAAACATTGAATTGGGATATCCTGTAAAACTGAGTGCGTTTTTATAATATTCAAGGTATTTTTCGTAAAGTAAAATTCCTTCCAATTGCAACTTCTCCAAATCTAGGGTTTGATGTTGAAACGAAATGGTTGCCCCAACATTTTTAGGATTCAGTTTAAAATGCTTTTCAATTTCAACCAGGTAATTTTTTGCCACCAAAGTGTCCGAATCAAGTGAAATTATAATTCCATCCGTTTTATCAGTGTAATTAAATCGAAGAACTGCCTCGTCCATTCCGCTCTTTCGGGCAAGTCCCACTCCTGCCCATTTCCTTTGAAGTTCAACCGGACCAATTGAAAAAAAATTAATCCCCTTGTTTTTATTTCCTGAAATCCAGTTTTCAACTTTTGCCTTTGTCGAAAAATTGTATTCTTTAATTTCATTTGATGCTGTTTCAGAATGATTTATCAAAACCATTACTTCCACTTTGGAAACAGGCAAATCGCAGGAATTTAACGATTCAAGTGTTAGTAGAATATCGGGTTCGAGAAAACAGGGAATTACCACCCGCATTCCACAATCTGCGCCTGACGGAGTTTTAATTAAGGGCTGGCGATTATTTTTGTTCAAATAATTATTGGCAAACATAGCAATGCAAAGCTACAATTTAAAGCAAAAAAAATCCGGGCAAATTACCCGGATTCTATATTAAAATTAATCTTTTCTATTTTGGAGTAGTTGCAGAATACTTATTGTTCATCTGCTTTAAAACTTCTGCAGTAATATTATCGCCTTCCTCACCCACCAATACACTTGCACCGTTTAAAATATAATCGTATTTTTTATTGGCATTGAATTGTTTTAAGGCACTTAACAAGCTGTCTAACACTTGCTGACTGTTTGTATTTTGCATTTCGCCCAAATTTGCAGATAATTCCTGATCCATTTTTTGTATTTCCTGCTCTTTGCCTACCAATCTGTCGCGTTCCTGAATAGCACGCTGTTCACTTAAAAATCCACCACGTTGTACTTTTTCCTGAAAAGCGGCAGCATCTTTTTCGAACGATTTGCGTATTGTGGCATATTCACTTGCGTAAGCTTCCTGTTTTTTTGTAAAATCATTATGAAGATCTTCAGCAAGTTTGTAATTCAGAATTACAGAATCAGCTTTAACATAAGCAATTTTTAATCCATTCCGGTTAACAACGGCTTTGTCTGAATCTGAACCTTTAACATTTCCTGCACCACCTGTAAAGTGTAAAACATATAATACTGCAATTGCGACAAAAAGTACAATGCTCACTATCAACGATGTTCCCTTCATTAGATTTTAGATTAAAATTTATTTTAAAAATTGTGACAAAGATAATTTTTTAGTTTAAACCAAATTGACTGCTTAACAATTTTTTAAGGAAATTATAAATCAATAACTTCTTATAAAAACCTGTGTAAAATCATAAACCCCGGCTGATAAACATCATTGAAATAAATGCTTTTGAGGTACTACTTTTACCACCGATAATTCAATTCACATCAAATAGACCAAAAAATGCTGAATAAGTTAATTGCAAATATTTTACCGCATATGCCGAAAAAGCTGGTGTGGGTTTTTTCAAAAAGGTACATCGCGGGAGAAGCGATAGAAGAAGGATTGCTGGCTTCTAAATTACTGAATGAAAAAAAAATTGAAGTTACCATCGATCTTTTGGGTGAGTTTATTGAAACAATTGAAGAAGCTACTGAAAACAGAAATCAGTATTTTGAAATTATCAGGCGTTTTACTGATGAGAAGATAATTGGTAATTTTTCGTTAAAACCAACCATGTTTGGGCTACTTATCGATAAAAACATCTGCTTCAGCTATTTAAGAGAAATAGTTGCATTTGCTGCCGAAAAAAATTCTTTTGTTCGAATTGATATGGAAGATTCTGCGTGTGTTGACCTGGAAATTGACATTTACAATAAACTCAGGGCTGAATTTCCGAAAAACGTTGGACTTGTTTTGCAGGCATACCTGCGTCGTACCATGAGCGACCTTGAAAAATTCAACATAATAAATGCGGGCGGCTATCCTCTTAATTTCAGGCTTTGTAAAGGCATTTATGTTGAACCGGATAAGATTGCTTTTAAGGATTACCAGGAAGTTAGGGATAATTATTTAACAGATTTGGAGTTCATGTTTAAACACAGCATGTATGCTGCCATCGCTACACATGACAAATATCTTGTTGAACAATCGTATAAACTGATTGATAAATATAAAGTCCCAAAAACCAGGTACGAATTTCAAATGCTTTTTGGAGTAACACCAGAACTTCGTCAATCGATTGTGGATAAAGGACATAAAATGCGGGTGTATGTTCCGTTCGGAAAACACTGGTTTAATTACTCTACCCGCAGATTAAAGGAGAATCCGAAAATGGCATCAGAAATAATAAAAGCATTGTTCGTAAGAGGTTAACTGAAAATCAGAATATTTTAGAAGGATGGCAATAGTCATCCTTTTTTTTGTCTTGTTATTTTAATTTAATTTATAGTTTTGTAGAACAGAACAGAACACAAACTGTACTGCTAAACAGCCAAAAATGAGTAATTTCAAATTCACAGTTAATAAAAATTCAAACATTTTAATATTTCAGCAACTGGTTGATGCCATTGTTAATTCAATTAGTCAGAACCAGTTAAAATCTGGTGAAATGTTGCCTTCGGTAAACCAAATTATGAGCGAATGCCAGATTTCGCGCGATACGGTTTTTAAAGCATATGCCGAACTAAAGAAAAGAGGAGTGGTTGAATCGGTTCCGAATCGTGGCTATTTTGTAGTTAAACACATTACCAAAGTATTTCTGTTTCTCGATACATTTAAAGCTTACAAAGAAGTTCTGTATGGTTCGTTTCTAAAAAATTTACCAAAGAATATAGGAGTAGATCTGCATTTTCATCACTATAATATTGATGTTTTCGAAAAAATAGTTAACGACAGTCTGGGCAGGTATAGTAAATATATAATTATGAATTTCGATCACCCAAAAGTTCAGAAAATCATAAAGAAAATACCAAATGACCAACTTTTAATAATCGACTGGAAAATCAATTCTGAAGAAAACCAATCTGCAGTATTTCAGGATTTTGGTGAAGCGATTTACAATTGTTTAAAAAGCAATACCGATAAAATATTAAAATACGAAGAATTTACATTGTATTATCCCGAATTTACCTACCATCCCAAAATTATTATAAACTATTTCGAAAAATTTTGCACTGAATCAAAAATAAATCATCATGTTATTTTTAATTCCGAACAGTTTGTAATAAAAAAAGGAGGACTTTATTTGCTGGTGAGCGACCGTACACTTGCAAATTTTCTCGATCAATGTGCTGAACATGGATTTGAACCGGGTCGCGAAGTTGGAGTTATTTCGTACAACGAAACACCAATGAAGAAATATGTCAAAAACGGGATAACTGTTATTTCAACCAATTTTGAATTGATGGGCCAAAAGGCAGCAGAATTTGTTGCATTGGGAAAACCGATTCAGTTTGAAGTTCCAACAACATTAAAATTGCGATCATCGCTGTAAGAGGACACATTTTGATACTACATAAACTATGTTATACAACATTTTATTTGATTTTGAAACCCCGTATTTTGCTCATAATTTTACAACATAACAGAACAGAACAGCTCATTAATTAAACAACAAATTAAAACATTATAAATCATGTACTTACTTGGATTCGACATTGGAAGCTCATCGGTAAAAGTATCGCTTGTAAATGGTGAAAACGGCAATTGTGTGGCCAGTTCGTTTCACCCGAAACAGGAAATGAAAATTACAGCTCATAAAGCAGGTTGGGCTGAACAGGAACCCGAATTGTGGTGGACCAATCTGAAACTTGCATTAGCCGATGTTTTGAATGAATCCAAAGTAAATCCTGAAAATATTTTGTCGATTGGTATTTCATACCAAATGCACGGTTTGGTAATGGTTGATAAAAACCAGCAGGTTCTGCGTCCTTCAATTATTTGGTGCGACAGCCGTGCTTCAGTATATGGAGAAAAAGCATTTAACGAAATTGGTTCTCAGCGATGCCTTACCAATCTGCTCAATTCTCCCGGTAATTTTACCGCTTCGAAATTAAAATGGGTAAAAGAAAACGAACCTGAACTTTACAGTAAAGTTTATAAAATAATGCTGCCCGGCGATTATATTGCCATGAAACTTTCGGGAGAGATTCAAACTACGGTGAGCGGTCTTTCTGAAGGTATCATGTGGGATTTCAAGGAAAATGCACTGGCAGATATTCTGTTTAAAAACTATGGATTTTCATCAGAAATAATCCCTAAGATTGTTCCTACTTTTGCGGTTCAATGTCAGGTTTCCCAAAAAGTTGCTTCAGAACTGGGACTTTCTGCAAAAACCACAATAAGTTATCGCGCCGGCGACCAGCCCAACAATGCGCTTTCTTTAAACGTACTAAATCCGGGAGAAATCGCAACTACCGCGGGTACTTCGGGAGTTGTATATGGTGTAAGCGACGAAATCAAATATGATCCGCAATCGCGTGTAAATACATTTGCACATGTAAATTATTCAAAAGAAAATCCACGTTTGGGAGTTCTGCTTTGTATTAACGGCACAGGCATTTTAAATGCCTGGTTAAAACGGATGGTAGGCGAAAATCTTTCGTATGAAGAGATGAACAAACTGGCATCAGAAATCGAAATTGGATCAAATGGTTTGTCTGTTTTGCCTTTTGGCAACGGTTCTGAACGTGTTCTGAACAATAAAAATATTGGTTCGGTTTTGGGTGGAATCAATTTCAATATTCACCAAAAAAGTCATTTATTAAGGGCGGCCCAGGAAGGAATAGTATTCTCGTTTAAATACGGAATGGACATTATGCAAAACATTGGGATAAATGCTTCTGTAATTCGGGCCGGAAAAGCAAATATGTTCCTCAGCCCCATTTTCAGGGATACTTTGGCTGGAATTACCGGTGCAACAATTGAACTTTACAATACCGATGGTTCGATTGGTGCTGCACGAGGAGCAGGTGTTGGCTCGGGATATTACAAATCGTTTAATGAAGCATTTTCAAACCTTAAAAAACTGGAAGTTATTCAGCCTGACAACACAAAAACCGCTGAATATCAGGAAGCATACACAAATTGGAAGAAAGAGCTTGAAAAAGCGATTAAATAATTGAAATTAAACGCTAAAGCAAAAAAAAACTCTCTTAATTTAACACCCGGCTTAAGCCGGGTGCAAAAAATGCCACAACAAAAGGGCTTTAGCCATTAATACACTTATAAACAATTTATTAAATTCTATAATCATTAAAAAACAACAAAATGGAAGTTTTAAAAGGTAACAAAGAGTATTTTAAAGGAATTGGCCAGATTAAATTCGAAGGCCAGGAATCAAGAAACCCGCTTGCATTTAAATGGTACGACGAAAACCGTGTGGTTGCAGGTAAAACAATGAAAGATCACCTGCGTTTTGCTGTTGCATACTGGCATACTTTCTGCGGAACAGGTGGCGACCCATTTGGTCCCGGAACTCAGATTTTCCCATGGGACGGACCCGCTGACGTAATGGATGCAGCCAAAGAAAGAATGGATGCTGCCTTTGAATTCATTACAAAAATGAATATTCCATACTATTGTTTCCACGATACCGATGTTGTAGGTGATGGTACAGTTTTCGAAATTGAAAAACGTCTTGAAAAAATGGTGGAATACGCCAAACAAAAACAAGCGGCCTCGGGTGTTAAACTGCTTTGGGGAACAGCCAATGTTTTTTCGGCACCACGTTACATGAATGGAGCTTCCACAAATCCTGATTTTGCTGTGCTTGCAAATGCCGCTGTTCAGGTGAAAAATGCCATCGATGCAACAATCGCTTTAGGTGGAACCGGTTATGTTTTCTGGGGAGGTCGCGAAGGTTATATGAGTCTGCACAATACCGATACCAAACGCGAACTGGCTCACCTCGGACAATTCCTTCGCACTGCCCGCGATTATGGACGGAAAGCTGGTTTTAACGGTACTTTCTTTATCGAACCAAAACCGATGGAACCAACAAAACACCAATATGATTTCGATGCACAAACAGTTATCGGATTTTTGAAAGCAAACGGTTTGGAAAACGATTTTAAACTGAATGTTGAAGTAAATCATGCCACACTTGCCGGCCATACTTTTGCACACGACCTCAGAATGTCTGCTGACGCCGGGATGCTTGGGTCTATTGATGCAAATAAAGGTGACTATCAGAATGGATGGGACACTGACGAATTCCCAACCAGTATTTACGAAATTACTGAAGCCATGCTCGAAATACTGCCTGCCGGTGGATTTAATCACGGAGGTATAAATTTCGATGCCAAAACACGTAGAAACTCCACTGATTTGGAAGATATTTTTATTGCCCACATTGGTGGAATGGATGTTTTTGCGCGCTCGCTGGTTATTGCTGATAAAATTTTGAATAACTCAGATTATTTGAAGATGCGTAAAAACCGTTACGCTTCATACGATTCGGGTAAGGGAGCTGAATTCGAGGCCGGAAAATTATCACTCGAAAATCTTTACTCCGTTGCCAAAGAAGTTGGAGAACCTGCACAAATTAGTGGAAAACAGGAATTGATTGAGCAATTAATCAACTGGTATATCTAACCTTATGAAAGAACGGAATACGTTTTACATTGCGGGAATTACAATAGTTGCAACACTTGGAGGACTGCTGTTCGGTTATGATACTGCAGTTATTTCAGGTGCAGAAAAATCAGTTCAAGCCTATTTAATAAATGGGCTTGGATTGGGTTCTCTGGCTCATGGAGCGACCATTTCAAGCGCACTCATCGGTTGTATAATCGGGGGAAGCTTATCGGGGTTAATTTCATCAGCCTGGGGAAGGAAGAAAGCGCTATTTCTTGCTTCTTTCCTGTTTTTTATATCAGCATTGGGCTCCGGATATCCCGAGTTTCTTTTCTTTAAGGTTGGGGAACCAACAATGGGATTACTATTCATGTTTAATTTCTATCGAATTATCGGTGGTATTGGAGTTGGTCTTGCCTCGGCTGTAAGTCCCATGTATATTGGCGAAATTGCTCCGGCTGATATTCGTGGACGATTGGTTTCCATAAACCAGTTTGCTATTATTTTTGGTATGCTGGTAGTATATTTTGTGAACTGGGGAATTGCCAACGGGCAAACGCTCGAATGGGTAAATGCTATTGGCTGGCGCTGGATGTTTGCATCAGAAGCTATTCCGGCGGCAATTTTTGGTGTGTTTCTATTTTTTGTTCCCGAAACACCCCGTTACTTGGCAATCAACAATCAGGACACAAAAGCACTTCAAATTTTAACCCGTATTAATGGAACTGAACAAGCCAAAGTGATTTTTCAGGACATTAAACTTAGTGTTCAGAAATCATCTGCTAAACTGTTTTCATACGGAAAGATAATAATCCTGATTGGAATATTACTTTCTGTTTTCCAGCAGTTTGTTGGTATAAACGTGGCACTTTATTATGCGCCCCGTATATTTGAAAGCATGGGAGCCGAAAAGGATGCGTCGATGTTGCAAACTGTTGTTATGGGATTGGTAAATGTAGTTTTTACAGTAATAGCCATAATGACCGTTGATAAATGGGGAAGAAAACCATTGTTAATGGTAGGTTCAATTGGTATGGCTATCGGGATGTTTGCCATTGGAGCGCTTGCTTTTCTGAAAATCATTGGCATCAGCACATTGGTGTTTATTATTATTTATACCGCATCGTTTATGATGTCATGGGGACCGATATGCTGGGTTTTGATTTCAGAATTATTTCCGAATAAAATCAGGGGAAAAGCCGTCGCTGTTGCTGTTGCAGCGCAGTGGGCAGCTAATTATTTTATCTCGTCAACCTATCCGGCGATGATGGAATTCAGTAGCGGATTAACCTATTGGTTCTATGGTTTGATGAGTATTCTGTCGTTCTTCTTTGTTTGGAAAATGATTCCTGAAACCAAAGGAAAAACTTTGGAAGAAATGGAACACTTCTGGAAAAAATAATACCTTTCATTTCTAAAAAAACAGGGTTTCAATTAAATTTGAAACCCTGTTTTTATTATCCTTTAACCTTCGGAGAAATATTGGTGTGGATAACTACTTCGGCTGCCAGTAACAAACCTTTGGCGATTCGATTTTGCCCTCTGTTTTCAACGTTTTCATAACTTTGTCAACGGCTGCTTTATCCATACCTGCAGCTTCGGCAATTTCGCCTGCTTTTAATGGTTTTCCGGCTGCTCTCATGGCTGCCAGCACTTTTTCTGCACTCATTTTAATTTGGTTTTAATTTATTATTTTTCAGAAAATCGCTTCGAAATTACTTTCCAATCTACAATTTTCCAAAAATCCTCGATATATTTTGGACGCAAATTTTTCTTGTCGATATAATAAGCATGTTCCCAAACATCGCAGGTTAAAAGCGGTTTTTTACCATCACGCAGCGGATTTCCTGCGTTACTTGTCTGAACTATTTCGAGTTCGCCGGCTTTATTTACTACCAGCCATGCCCAACCCGAGCCAAATAAGGTTGTTGCTGCCTTTGTAAACTCTTCCATAAACTTCTCCAGCGAACCAAATTTTGCTTCAATGGCAGCTTTCAATTCATCTTTTGGTTCTTTACAACCATCAGCATTGAATTGCATAAAATAAAAGGTATGATTCCAAACCTGCGCACCATTATTAAAGATTCCGCCATCTGCCAGCATGACTATTTCTTCCAGGCTTCCATTTTCAAATGCAGTTCCAACAATCAGGTTATTTACATTATTTACATAAGCCTGATGATGCTTCCCGTAGTGAAATTCAATTGTTTTTTCACTGATGTATGGTTCCAATGCATTGTTTGCATAAGGTAATTTTGGTAATTCGAATGCCATAATTTTCAAATTTAAAGGTGAATAATCTGTTTTCGATTTTTGATTAAAATTAAAACATTTTAATTTGAAAAAGGAGAAATGGCGTCGTTAATTTGAATCCATTCAAATTAAAAAAATAGTATTCGGCTAAAATAAAAGATAACTTCGCTTCGCTCGTTATGACGTGGATTTAGTGTGTTTTTAATAGGAGGGTGCTTGATTGGCGGCAA
>JBGSRA010000034.1:0-50266 GCA_041737765.1 Draconibacterium sp.
TGTGTGTGAACCGATTTGTCATGAAGAGCCTCGGCTCCGCTCAGCATCAGTTTTCCCGATGGAGTAACCGTGATTTTTGCATCGCGCAAATCTGAGTTTTCAGAAGTAATTAAAGCCGCCGATTCCCATTTTTCTCCATCAACCGAAGTAATCACACGCAAAGCACCATCTGGCGAAACGTGGGTTGTTCCTTCGCGAAACACACAGTAAAACTGACCGTTGAATCTTACCAGATCTGTAAAAGCATTGTGTGGAGCTTTATCCCAGATTTTCTTTACTTCAAGCAATTTTAAGGAATTATTTTTTTCCTGCGCGTTAAGTTTAATTTCAAAAGCCAAAATCAATATGAATAATATTACAGTATTTAATAGAATTTGGAATATTTTTGTTGAATTCTTCATGCTGATGTATTTTTGAAACAAGGTAATTAAAAGCTATCAATTTTTTTTCAGATGAAACTGAATGAAACTACTCAAAAAATGAAATTAGACAAATCTTTAAAATATCCATTGATTATTATTTTTTCACTGCTAATCAGCTCCTTTGCTTTTAAGGGTTGCAGACCGGATGATGTTATCATTGAGAATAATGGCGAATTGTGCGACACCTGTGTTATTGCTTATACACCTGTTGTATCTTCTTTAGAAAGTACGACGGTCCTGCAACTTTAAAAACTTAGATGTTTTACCTCTTCTTCACTCAAAGCCCGGTTAAAAACTGCCAGCCCACCAATTAAACCCGTAAAATAATTGCCCATTCCACTTTTCAAAAGTACTGCACCCACGGTAAAATCAGAACCATTGTTTCCCATTCCATCCGGAAAATAATAAGGATTTTTCGATTGAATTAATCCTTCGGTATAACCTTCAAAACCTTTGGTATTACTGATCAATTCAGGTTCGCGTGCATGAAAGTCTCCGTTCAGAAAAGATTTTATCCATTCTCCATTGTAGGTAAAAGCAACACACTGCCATTCCCCTTTCGCAACCGTCTGTGCACTGGCCGAGTAATCAATGGAATAAGGGAAAGGTGGTGTTGGTTTTCCTGTTTTGCTGATGTGGCCGCAAACCTGATCGCGGCCATTGTAATAAGGAAGAGAAACGAACAAACCGTATTGCCGTTTTCCACCATCCTGGTATTCATTCCACATTCCACCAACAAATCCGGTGCTGCCTTCCCATTTTACCCAGGCAATCACAGTTACTCCCTGTCCTTCACCAAAAATATTCAATTCTCCTGTTTTTGAATTTTCGAGTGAGAGAAAAGCTCTATTACCAAACTGCGCCGAATAACCCGATAACGGACCTTCATCGATTCGTGGAAGTGTTCCGTTTTGTTCTTTTAGCGGAAATTTACCTAAACCAATTGCTTTTCTTGCGCGACCTTCCTTTTCTTTAAAATCCCAAAAAGCGACCAAACCACCGGTTTGGTTGATTTTTGAAATGAGTTCATTATTTCCCTTTTTTTTATTGGGTTGAGCGCTGATTTGCAATGAAACAAACAGTAACAAATAAGTTAACAATACAGCAATTTTCATTTGTATCGAAGTTATTTATTTCAACCTTCCATCCATATCACTTCCATTTTCAGGAAGAAGCGGAAAATTTACAGGTTTATTGTCGCGGGTGGAACGGTAAATTGCGGTGAACAATTCCACTGTCCTACGGCCATCTTCACCGGTTACCAGTGGTTCAGTATTATTTTCGATTGCCTGCAGAAAATCTTCAATCTGGCGTTCCATATAATAAACCATCGGGTCGATGCTGCTGAAATGTGCCGAATCTTCTGCTTTCCATTGTTCAAGCATTTTTTCTTCGCCATTGATGGTCCAGATATCGTTGAGGGGAGGTTCAATATATCCCGGAACGCCGGCAATAAACATCGCCCCGCCATCGGTTTGAACACCCACCGAAGCGCCATTCTCACCGTGAACATGTACTTTACCGTAAATACCAGGTTTTTCTGAATTGCTGACAATGATATTCCCGATTCCTCCATTTTTGAATTTTATAATGGCAACCGCTGTATCTTCCACTTCAATATAAGGATGGTTCAGGTTTTTCCACAATCCATAAACTTCTTCGATTTCGCCCATAAACCACAACAAAATATCGAGTTGATGAGGAGCCTGATTCACCAAAACGCCGCCGCCTTCCATTTTCCAGGTGCCACGCCATTCGTCAGCATCGTAATATTTTTTGTCGCGCCAGCCCAGCATGTTGATTGTCCCGAAAACGGGTTTTCCGATTTTTCCTGCGTCAATTGCATCTTTTACCCGTTTCACGGGTGCATACCAGCGCCGCTGACTAATTACGCCCAGTTTTACCCTGGCTTTTTTACAGGCTTCAATAATTTTATCCGAATCTTCCAATTTTGAAGCGAGTGGTTTTTCAACCAGAATATTTGCACCATTCGCGGCTGCAATTTCCGCGGGTTCCAAATGAAAAGGGTGCGGCGTACAAACAATGGCCAAATCGATATTTTCGTTTTGAATCAGTTCATCAATTTTAGTGTAAAACGGAACTTTGTATTGAACGGCAAAGGTTTCTGCTGTGCTTTTCGAACGGCTCCAAACTCCTGCCAACTTAGCGTTTGGTAAATTCTGAACTGCCTTGGCGTGGAGGTGGGCTACCTTCCCACAACCTAGAATAGCGATGTTGTGGACAGAGTTCAGGGTAGTTGGTTCAGGGATGCGGACTTTTTGTTGGTGTTTCATTGTTAGTTATGATTTGCGGTGCATGAATGGCCGGATTTTCAATCAACGGGCGTGGATGCACCTTATTGTAATCGTTGTTTTTGATCCCCGGGATAAATCCCGGGGCTATTTTTGTAAAAGTCTTTCAGACTTTTTGTGGTTATTTTTTCAATTTAGTTCTTTCTAACTCCCCTCCTTCGGAGGGGTCGGGGGAGGCTGCAAGATGACCTTATTCAGTCCCGGTTCTTTGTTGTAAAGCCGGTTAAACCAGTCGGCACCTTCGGAGAGCGGGGCAACTGCCGAAATCATTTTGTCAACACTGATTTTTCCGGAAGCCAGTAAATCGAGTACCATTTCGTATTCGCCGTTTATGGCACAACTTCCGAGTAGCGACAATTCTGTGGTTACCACTTTTTGCAGCGGAATGGTGACTTCGGGTTTCAGGTTGCCAACCAAAACTGCGGTTCCTCCTTTGCGAAGACTGTTAATGCAGATATTTACTGTTTCTGAAATGCCGACTACCTCGAACCCAAAATCGGCGCCACGGTTTTTGGTTAGTTCTTTTATTTTCTCCGAAAGAGTTGAATCACTACTTTTAAATACATGCGTGGCTCCGAATTCTTTGGCCAGTTCCAGTTTCTTTTCATCCAAATCGATGGCAATAATTGGATTTGCTCCCGCAATTTTCAGCATATTCACCACAAACATTCCAACCATACCGGCGCCCACAACCACTGCACTTTGGCCGGGTTGAATTTTGGAGATATTTACAGCATGTGCAGCAACCGCAACCGGCTCAACCATTGCCGCCTGCTCGAATGTTACGTTGTCAGGGAGTTTGTATAAAATATGAGACGGGACAGTTACAAATTCGGCGAAAGCGCCATGTTTCCGGTATTCGCCCGGAGAAACGCCCAGCACTTTCCTGTTATCGCTCAGATTGTAGTGGCCTTTTCGGGTAAACCAGTCGTCGAGCGGGTAAATAGTTGAATCGAAAGTTACACGATCGCCCACTTTCCATCCTGCCACTTTTTCACCAACCGCTGCAATTATGCCCGAAGCCTCGTGTCCCATCACAATCGGCGGTTTCCTGCGACCGGTGCTGCCGTCCATTCCGTGAACATCGCTTCCGCAAATTCCGCAGGCTTTTACCTGAATTAAAACCTCACCGGGTTCCATTTCTGGTTCCGGAAAATCGCGGTAGTTGAGTTGTTTGTAATCGTCTAAAACTAATGCTTTCATAGCTGCGAAAATTAAAAATGTAAAATGCAAAATTGAAAATTAAAAAACATGGTTCAGTTGGCCCGATGGTTATTTAAAGTCTTCAATTTTGAATGAATAAGATTCTCCTGCAACTGTTTCTTTTGAAATCAATTTTCCAGAATATCGTACATTTAATTTCTTTCCCAAAAGTGATTTTACATCCACCGAAACCAGTTTGCCATTTTCCCAGTTGATTGCAAATTCAAATCCGCCCTTTCCCTTTATTCCTGATATTTTTCCTTTCGAAAGTGCTGAAGGGAGCGCGGGAAGAATATCCTGATAAAAACTGCCGTTATCATCGCGAAGGTGTGACTGCAGCAGCATTTCGGTAATTCCGGAAGTTGCTCCGAAGTTTACGTCGATTTGAAATGGCGGGTGAGCATCGAATAAATTCATGTATAAACCACCTTTGTCTTTGTAGTCAGTTTCTGCAGCAATCGAAGGTACCATCAGGTTTTTCAGTAAAAGAAACGAATGATCGCCGTCGAGCAGCCGAGCCCAAAAATTGATTTTCCACGCGCGCGACCAGCCTGTTCCACCATCGCCACGATGCGAGAGTGTTACCTTGCAGGCTTCGGCCAGTTCGGGAGTTGTGAGCGGATGAATCTCGCTTCCGGGGTGCAATCCCCACAAATGCGAAACGTGCCGGTGCTGGTCTTTTGGGTCGTCTTTATCAACCAGCCACTCCTGCAACTGACCATACTGACCGATTTGATTGGGTGCAATTTTTGCCCGTTTTTCCTTTAACATTGTTGCAAAATCAGAATCCACTCCAAGAATTTCAGCAGCTTCAATGGTGTTTGCCAGAAGTTCGCGAATAATTTGATGGTCCATGGTTGGCGCCATTACCAAACCGCCCAGTTCGGGACTGTTACCAGGCCCACTCACTAACCACTGCGGATTTTTGGGATCGGGAACCAGATATTCAGCAAAAAATGTTGACGCTTCCTTTAAAACCGGATATGCTTTATTTTTCAAATAATCAACATCTCCCGAAAACTGGTAATGCCACCAGACATGCTGACTGAGCCAGGCACCTCCAACCATCCAGATGCCGTGATTAGCATGGTTGATTGGTGCTGTACCCCGCCATAAATCGGTGTTGTGATGGGCAACCCAGCCATTCATGTTGTAATGTTCTTTGGCTACTTTTCTTCCTGTTACTGCCAGGTCTTCCACCATTTTTATCAGCGGTTCGGTACATTCTGCAAGGTTGGTAATTTCTGCTGGCCAGTAATTCATTTCGGTGTTGATGTTGATGGTATATTTGCTGTCCCACGGCGGCGCAAGTTTGTCATTCCAGATTCCCTGCAAGTTGGCGGGTTGTGTTCCGGGGCGCGACGATGAAATCAGCAAATATCTTCCGTATTGATAAAGCAACGAAACCAAAGACGGATCTTCATCATCTTTAAAAGAAATCAACCTTTCGTTGGTTGGCCGTTTCGAAATTTCAGAACTTCCCAAATCAAGTTCAACCCGTTTGAATAATTTCTGATAATCGGCGATATGTTCAGCATTCAGCGTTTCATAGGATTTTCCTTCAAGACCAGCGAGGTATTTTTCGCATCTTTCTTTAGGATCGGCACTGATATCGTTGTAACTCACAAAGCTGGTAGCTGCAACAAGGTACAAAGTGGCTGTTTTGGCATTCTCAATTTTTATGGTATTTTCGGTTTGAACCAGTGCCCCACCTTCGTTAACAACTTTTAAATGTGCTTCGAAAGTGAGTTTGCTTTCGGGATATGGATAACCGTCAGGTCCCGCTTCTTTTTGGTAATTGTTCGCTTTTCCCTTTAAAATAATCTGATCGCCTTCAACAGAAACAGAATAGTTTGCGTGTGGTGAATTCAAACCTGCCGTAAAATTCAGCGCCCTGTTTTTTGATGATTCAACCCGGATTACAATTGCCTGACCCGGGGTCGAAGAAAAAGTTTCACGTCTGAATTTCACCCCGTCAACTTCATAATTAACAGTTGAAATGGCATCTTCCAAATCGAGTTTTCGTTTATAATTTAAGACATTTTCATGCCCTGGGAAATTGAGCAAAATGTTGCCAAATGGCTGATAACATTGCTGTCCGAATGGTTGAGACATAAACTTTTCGTTTGCCAGACTCGTGGCTTCCTCTTGTTTTCCGGCCCAAAGTAAATTTCTGATTTCGCCGAGGTACTCTGATGCGCCGGGGTGTGCGTAGTCGTGAGGTTGTCCGCTCCACAGAGTTTCTTCGTTAAACTGAATTGTATCTGTTGAATTTCCGCTATAAATCATAGCTCCGAGCCGCCCATTTCCAACTGGCAGTGCCTCTGTCCAACCATTGGCAGGTTTATCATACCACAAAACCAATGAGGGATTTAACTCTTTTTCGGGTTCAAAATTGGTACATGAAAACTGGGTGCCTATATAAACGAATAAAAGCAGGATGTGTAGATATTTCATTGGTGTAAGTTTAAGTATTTCAATTTCCCAAACTTACTAAATATAAACAAAAAATCCCCCGGCTTCACCAGGGGATAGTCAAATTCAAAGGGTTCATTAACCTATTAAATTTTAATTTATGCGTGTCAAAAATACACCTATTTAAAATATCGGAAGTCCCAACGGTTCAACTGACACCATTTTCGTTGGATTGGAACTGTCATTGGTACGTTTAACCTTCTGTCAATACGAAATCCCTTCATCATAATTAAAAAGAGCATATCCTTCTCCTTCAAGATAACCTGGTACATCTTCTTTTTGTTTTTCAACCGCCTCATCTGAAACCGGAGTCGAAAATGGCATTTTACCAGTTGGATTAAACTTTCCCGTAATTACATCCAGCAATGCATCGGGAGTTGTGCCAAAGGTGGCAAGTACTCCAACAACATTTTTTGTTCCCTCGTTATAAATTTCATTAATCACCCATGGGTTGGTATAGTTAATAACCAGAATAGTTGGCTTCTTTGCTGATATACCGTTGACATAATCAACATCTACCCCACATTTGGAGAGGGAAATAGAAACAGGTTCTCCGGTAGATCGAAATAAAGAATTTCCACCGGGCTGAAGCCAGAGAATAACTGTTTCCGCTTCTTCAGGAGTTTTTACAAATTCAATATCATATTGATTGTTATTCAAAGTATAAACGTTTGGGACATCTGCATGAGGTTCCCTGTTATTTCTCCCTCCGGAACCTTTTGGATAAGATTCAAAATAAATCTTTGTTTTTGGTTTTACAGGCAATGCTTTATTCTCATTTCTTAATAAAACAATTGACTTACGCATGGCTACAGCTGCACTTTCCCTGAATTTTTCATTGTTAACGATTTTTTCAGCATCGGCCACATCAACATAAGGATTTTCGAACAAACCCAGTTCAAATTTTTCTTTCAATAATCGCACAATTGAGCTGTCAATTAAAGCCATATCCACCATTCCACTTTTTATCACCTCAATAATTATTTCCGGATCCGATTCTCCGGAAAAAAGATTTGTGCCGGCTTCAATCGCTTTTTTATAGCGTTCAGGTTTTGTGAGATTTTCCACACCCCAGGCCATACCTGTTAGAATTCCGGTATCGGAGTTTATTATTCCTTTAAATCCCATCCGATTTCGTAGAATATCATTCACAACACCTTTGTTATATGCGAAACCAACTTCTTCAAATTCAGTGCCTTCCGGTAACGAATAATATGGCATTATTGATGAAGTACCTGCATCAATGGCTGCCTGGAACGGAATGAGGTTATTTTCAAACATTTCACCCGGATATATTTCTGCTTTACCCCATTCGAAGTGTGAATCCTGGCCATCTTTTCCTGATCCACCGCCGGGGAAATGTTTGGTAGTAAGTGCAACTGATTTTGAAGTTAACTTTTCTCCCTGAAAACCTAACACTACTTCCTTCATCATTTGGGCAACCCATTCCGAATTTTCTCCAAATGTTCCGTTAACTCTCGACCACCTTGGTTCCGTTGCAAGGTCAGCCATATACATATACCCTTTCCGTAAACCCACAGCAGCCCATTCCTGTCTGGAATCATCGGCAAATTCCCGTACAAGCGAAAGATCGCGCATGGCAGATAAACCAAGTTCGCCAGGCCAGGAAGTAAACACAGTTGTTCCCACACTTGTGCCAAGTGATGCATTTGCCGTAATATTATTTCTTGGATTTGATGCAATTATAGCCGGAATTCCCAGTGGTTCGCTTTCGCAAAGTTCCTGAAGTTTGTTCGCCCATTCTGCTGTTACTTCTACGCTCTCATTCGACCGAAGTATAAAATGGCGGTTGTGATATTTTTTAACTCTATCTGTGGTTCCGCCCGAACTATTCATATTGGCAATAAATGCTCCCTCTGTGTTTTGGGCACCTCCTCTGGCTCCGCCCCGGGCACCTTGTCTTGTACTGTCAGCCAAACCCTGCCCTCTGTTTTGTCCGAAGCCGCCGAAACTACTACTACTGCCGGTTTCTGAAAGATCGCTGGCAACAAGTTTACCTTCCGAAGCTTCTGCAGCCCTGGTGCCAACCATATTAAGAGAGTTTATCAACATAAAACCGGCCTTTTCTTCCACAGACATTTTTGAAAGCAGATCTTTGCTTCGCTCATCTGCAGACAGTCTCCAGTCTTCATATTTATCGATTTTCCCGTTTTTGTTTAAATCTTTGAATTGTAAACCTTTGTCTTCCAGTAATTTTACTGTTCTGACGCCCAATTCGGGTTGTGTGTAAGTTGTTTTTTCGGTACAAGCCGGAATTACCAGCGTAACCAGGAATAAAACAGGGAGTAAACAGATTGAAGAATTAAGAAGAGAAAATGGTGTCGATTTCATAATTTCAGGTATATTAAAAGCTTGTTATTGAGTTTTGTACTAACAAAAATACCTGTTTTTTTTAACTATTCGTTTCAACCGATAAATTGGAACTTATGATTTTCAGATTGTTCTTTTGTACTCCGTGGGAGTTAACCCTGTTTCTTCCTTAAAAATGCGGTTAAATGAGGTTTTTGAGTTGAAACCACATTCCAGACCAATTCCTAAAACCGTATAATGGCTGAATGTGGGATTAATGAGCATTTCTTTCACTTCTTCAATCCTGAATTCGTTGATTAGCTTATAAAAATTTTTCTTTTGTCCGTTGTTGATTGCTTCCGATAATTTATGTCTGGAAATGTTCAAATCTTCAGCCATCATCTGCAAACTGTAATCGGGATTCAAGTATGGTTTTTTGTTTTTTAAATATTGAAAGACAGTGTTGGTAAGTTCCTCAATTTGTTTTTCGTTTAGTGTAGAGCGCGAATATTTGGCTTCATGATTCTCTGAATTTTCAGGTACTTCCTTTAATTCTCTCAATGTATTGTAAATAACAGACTGATTGATACCGAAGAATATCATGATAAAAGTAAAAATGGTAAGATTCAGCGACAGAAAAGAAAATCTCCCAATTTCGAAACCTAACACCCTGCTTATAAATGACATCGAAAAATCGATGACGAACAACACCAGGAAAATGGTCAAGACTGAAATAAGCCAGCCCAATGAATTTTTTGAAGTGTAATTTGAAAAATGGTTTGGAATGTTTTTTCTATGACTAAGTATTAGTTTCAGACTAAAAATCCAGTAGGTAAGTAATGAAAGAACAATCAGCGAATAATAAATTTTGTTGTAAAAATACATCTCGTTTCCTAGCGGATTTCCCGGGCTTCCAATGGGAACCGGACTTACAACAGAACGGTGGATTCCAACAATAATGAGAGGAATAAGATGCAACAGCATTAAAGGTTTTAAACGGAAATTTTCGACAGCAAGCGAATTGACATACAAGTACAACAGCGGGCCAAACAGCAGGAGCATTGGGAAAATGCCGGGTTTGAAATAGTCTGTAACCTGAAACGGAAGAAGTCTGGCTCCCAAAAAAACAGCAATTACAGCCAGCCAGATGGTTAAAAAAACAAAACTCAAATGACGCGGACGTTTGGAAATGAAAATCATTATTCCAAAAAGCGATTGCACAAAACCAATAATTGCGATTGTTTTATCCACAGTGTACAAAATAGATTCAGTTGTTTTTTTTGACTAACCTGAACAAGTTAAGTTTAACTTAACTTTATACATTTTGCAATTTGATTTGAAAAAACATATCTCCGGGAGTTTGATAGGAATAAAATTCATATAAAAAGAAATTAAACCTTTATTTTTAATGCATCAATAAAATCCGAAATAATGAAAATTTTGCTCTTCTTTTTTTTAATACTGAATATAACCTCCTTCAGTACCGGTAAAGTACTGAAGGAAAATGATATTGCCGGAATTAATGAACCAGAATTAATACTAAGAAAAATACCCTTATTCATCGATAAAAACGAAAACATCCTATTCGAAATTAAATTCGGGGTTAATTCTGATCAAAAAGAATTACAGAAAATCGTGATTCATTTCACTGATGAAAGCAATTTTAGTTCAGTTTCTGAAGTTTCGGCTTCAATATTAACCAATGGAAAAACGAGTTTCGGTAAAACCAGGAATTTGGCAAAATCAACCGTTATCGAAGGAAATTATTCGGCTAAAAACGGTGGAAATACGATTCAGTTCAATTTTTCTTCAAATCAAAATGCATCTCTGCTTGCCAAATTTAGTTTGAAAGAAATTGAACTTCATTTTAAGGATGAAAAACCTGCTAAAGTTCATCCTGATGAAAATTATAATTATCGACCAGCAATCACACTCCGAAGTCAGGGACAGGATAACTGCGATACCTACCGGATTCCCGGTTTGGTTACTGCCGGAAATGGAGTTTTGGTTGCTGTTTACGATGTTCGGTACAATAACAGTAAAGATTTGCAGGAAAACATTGATGTTGGAATGAGCCGAAGCACAAATGGAGGACAAAGCTGGGAACCCATGAAAATTATTATGGATATGGGTGAATGGGGTGGACGTCATGAAAAGTTGAACGGGATAGGAGATCCATGTATTTTGTATGATCCGACAACAAATATAATTTGGGTTGCAGCTCTGTGGATGAGTGGAGGTTCTGAAAAAGATGCGCTGTGGTGGACCTCAAAACCCGGAATGAAACCGGAAGAAACAGGTCAGTTTATGCTGGTTAAAAGTACCGACAATGGTCTAACCTGGACGGAACCAATAAATATAACCTCGCAGATTAAAAATCCCGGCTGGCAATTGTTATTGCAGGGTCCCGGACGAGGAATCACAATGTCTGACGGAACGCTTGTTTTTCCTGCCCAGTTTAAAGCCGATGTTGGATCAAAATCTCTCGATGGAGGACAATTTACCTGTCATTCAACCATTGTTTACAGTAAAGATCATGGAGAAACCTGGCAAATTGGAACAGGTGCAAAACCAAATACTACCGAGGCACAGGTAGTTGAGTTAGCTGACGGTAGCCTGATGCTGAACATGCGCGATGACCTTAACCGAACCGACAAAAGTGAAAAGAATGGAAGAGCAGTGGCTGTTACAGTCGATTTGGGTAAAACATGGATAAATCACAAATCATCAAATTCAGCGTTACAAGAGCCAAATTGCATGGCTAGTTTAATCAGTGCAAACATGGAAATAAACGGACATTTGCAACAGGTTTTGTTCTTTTCAAATCCCAACAACAATAACGAAAGGAGTAATATGACCATAAAAGCAAGTCTGGATGGCGGTTTAACCTGGCCAAATAAATATCAAACCGAAATCTATTCTGAATCCGGTTACGGGTACTCGTGCATGACCATGATCGACTCCAAAACCATCGGAATAGTTTACGAAGGAGAAAAAGAACTGTATTTTCAGAAAATACCGGTTGCCGATTTACTTGGAAATCAGGTGAAGTAAAAAGAACAAAGAAATCAACGAATTTAATATTTAGTCAATGCAAAGATTTGAAGGATTAATAGCCGCACCTTTTACGCCAATGGACGAAAAAGGTGAAGTTTTATTTGAAAAGGTTGGTATTTATTACGACTTTCTGGAAAAGAACAAAGTGGTTGGAGCGTTCATTAATGGTTCGACAGGTGAAGGGGTTTCATTAACTCAAAAAGAAAAGATGAAGTTGGTGGAAGCCTGGACTACAAAAGAAAAAGAGAAGAAAACAGTAAAAGTTATCAACCTTGTTGGAGGAACATCATATAAGGAATGTATTGAAAATGCACAACATTCAGCCGAAAATGGAGTTGATGCCATTGCTTTGCTTGCACCATATTATTTTAAGCCGGCAGGTGCAAAACAACTGGCCGAGTTTTGTGCGGTTGTTGCGCAGGCAGTTCCGCAAACTCCTTTTTATTTTTATCATATTCCAGTTTTAAGTGGTTGTTTTGTACCGATGTACGATTTCCTTCAGGAAGCTGCGCCTTTAATTCCAAATCTGGCCGGTATCAAATTTACACACGAAGATTTCATGGATTTCCTGAGTTGCATTCATTTTATGGAAGGAAAATTTGAAATGCTCTGGGGCCGCGATGAAAACATGCTTTCGGCTTTGGTTCTCGGATGTCGTGGCGCCGTGGGGAGTACCTATAATTATGCTGCTCCGCTTTATTATCGGTTGATGGAAGCATTTGATAAGGGCGGTCTGACTGAAGCGAGAAAACTTCAGCAATTGTCGATTGATATGATTCGGCTGCTTGGGAAATATGGTGGTATTGCAACAGGAAAGGCATACATGAAATATATTGGTTTCGATTGTGGTCAATTCAGGTTGCCTGTTAAAAATATGGCAGCAACAGACTATGAAAAATTCGTGAAAGATGTTTATTCACTGAATATGCAGGAGTTTTTTTCAATTACCTAATTTGCTCGATACTTCTGCGGAACTTGGAAAAAGCTTCATTTCGAAAAAAATAGAAAAATTACTGACCTTTAAATTAAATAACAAGTTGATGTTTTCGCTGTAGATAATTGAGCAATGGAAAAGAATTTTAAAATACTGGCAGAACAATATAAAAACGAATTGCTTCATAAAGTAATTCCTTTTTGGGAACAACATTCAGTTGATGAGCAATTCGGAGGGTATTTTACCTGTCTCGACAGACAGGGAAATGCTTTCGATACTGACAAATTTATCTGGCTTCAGGCGCGCCAGGTCTGGATGTTCTCCAAGCTTTACAACGAAGTGGAGCAAAACGAAAACTGGCTGAAAATTGCAGAGAATGGCGCGGAATTTCTCCAAAAATTTGGACACGATGGAAACCTGAACTGGTACTTTTCACTTACCCGTGAAGGCAAACCACTGATTGAGCCTTACAATATTTTTTCTGATTGTTTCGCTACAATGGCTTTCGGACAATTGTACAAAGCCACTGGAAAAGAAGAATATGGCGAAATCGCCCGCAAAACTTTCGACAATATTTTAAAGCGGAGCAATAACCCCAAAGGTCGTTTTACCAAAGCAGTTCCCGATACCCGACCGTTAAAAGGATTTTCGCTCCCCATGATTTTATGCAACTTGTCGCTCGAAATTGAGCATTTACTTCCGAAAGAGTTAGTAGAAGAAACCATAAATACCTGTATAAATGAGGTTATGGAAGTATTTTATGACCACAAATCAGGATTGATTTTAGAAAACGTGAATCCTGATGGAAGTTTTTCGGACTCTTTTGAAGGGAGATTGCTAAATCCGGGCCATGCTATTGAAGCGATGTGGTTTATTATGGATTTATCAGTCAGGCTTAATCGTCCGGATTTAACAAAAAAGGCTGTCGAAATTATGCTTCGGACACTCAAATATGGATGGGATGAAAAATATGGCGGTATTTTTTATTTTCTCGATATAAAAGGTTATCCACCCCAACAACTGGAGTGGGACCAGAAACTATGGTGGGTACACATCGAAACCCTGATTAGCCTGATTAAAGGTTATTCACTCACCGGGAATAAGGAATGCCTTGAATGGTTTGAAAAAGTTCATGACTATACCTGGTCGCATTTTGCGGATGCCGAATTTGACGAATGGTATGGCTACCTGAATCATCAGGGTGAAGTATTGCTTCCATTAAAAGGAGGAAAATGGAAAGGTTGTTTCCATGTTCCGCGTGGGTTATTCCAGGTTTGGAAAACGCTTGAGAAAATTAATATTTCAAATGCTGAGATCGGCAACTGAAATATCAATCAATTTTTGGCATCAACTTCAATACAGTTCCGGGGTCGTTTAAAACCACATAAATTGCCCCGTCGGGTCCGGTTTGAACATCGCGAACACGGCCTTGTCCCTTAAGTATAACTTCGTCATGGGTCACGCGGTCATTTTCAATATCGAGTAAACGCACTTCTTCGTATTTCAGGGCGCCAACCAGTAATTTGTTTTTCCATTTTGCAAAAAGGTCGCCTGTATAAAAATCGAGCCCACAAACCGCAATCGAAGGTCTCCAATACAGGTTGGGTTGTTCCATTCCTGGTTTATGGGTAAATTCAGTAATAATCTTTCCATCATAATTTATTCCGTACGAAATTTCAGGCCAGCCATAATTTTTTCCTGCACCAATTAAATTCAGTTCATCACCTCCCATTGGTCCGTGTTCTGTTGCCCAAACTTTGCCGGTTTCAGGATGAATAGCAATTCCCTGTATATTTCTGTTCCCGAATGAATATATAGATTTAATTGCTTTTGCCTCTTTTACAAAAGGATTGTCAGACGGAATTGAACCATCTTTATTTATTCTATGAACTTTACCATTTGGCAGTTTAACGTCCTGTGCCTCTAAACCCAAACCACGTTCGCCAATGGCAAAATACAAATATCCCTGCGGATCGAAAACTATGCGGCAACCATAATGGTGACGTGTGGTGCGGTAAGTTTCGTGGGGTGCTTCAAACAGCACTTCCTCGTTTGTCCAGGTATTATTTTCAATCTTTCCGCGTACAATTTTTGTCATTGCTCCCGGACGATCTTCGCCTGATTTTTTATCAAGTACATGACTGAAAGCCAAATATATCCATCCGTTTTCCTTGTAATTCGGATCAACTGCAACATCCATCAATCCACCCTGTCCTTCGTTTAATACTTTCGGAATATTTTTAACCGGTTCGGGTTGAAGTTTTCCTTTGCTAACCACACGCAATCTTCCGGGTTTTTCAGTAATCAGCGCAGTTGTTGGATCCAAAAAATCGATAGCCCACGGAATTTCAAGTCCCTCGGCAAAAACCTCAACATTAAGTTTATAATCAAGAGTTTCCAGCTCTTTAACAAGGGCAGGTTTTACAGCACCCGAACTTTTTTCAGAATCGCTGACAAACTTCATAATTGCTTGTATTTCATCGTCCTTTAAAGCCGCGCCATACGATGGCATTCCAAGATGAGGAATACCAAATTTCACATTTCTGAATTTGTAACTGTCGGCTGCTCCAAATTGCCAGATACCATCGACAAGGCTTCCACTGTTTCCGCCTTTTAAATCGGCACCGTGACAAGTTGCACAATATTGCTGATACATTGCTGCACCATCGGGTTGTGCACAAGAGTTAAGTCCTGTGAATACAATTATTACTGTAGCCAACATTGAAATTCCAATTCTGATCTTCATAAACAAGAGTTTTAAATACTACATTACAATGAAAAAAGGATTGAAAAGTTCAATTTCAATCATAAAAAAATTTAAATCCCAAAAGACTTTCAAAAAATTAGTACGTTATAAAAAACTAATTGTTCTGAATAAAAACTTTTGCTGTATCAATAATTACTTCTTCGTTTTTCAGAACAGCCAGAAAAAATCCGTTTGAAAGATTTTTAGTATCCACATTAAAAGTAGAATTTTGGATGTTTTTTATTTCGCTGATTTTTTCGCCCCTCAATCCCATTAATTCGAATGAATAATTTAAAGGCTTGTAATCCAGAATTTCAACCCTGAAGTTTCCGTTGGAAGGGTTGGGGAAAACATTCATTCCCGTATCTGTTTTTTTGATATCTCCCGTTTTTGTTGTCCCTTGAAGAACAACGTACATGGCATTTGCAGGCAATACAATTTGAATTTCGTCGCCCACTTTTTCAACCTGAATGGTTGATTTGGCATAACCGGCAGCATCGAGCAGAGTTGCCTGGTTAATTCCTTTGTTTTTAAGTTTCACAGTAACCTGCGTGTTGGCACATTTCCATGGCATTTTTCCTGTATTGTCAATTTTGAAACCTGCCACTGTAGTATTATTCATTGTGAAGTTGGCAGGGGTTTCTGCCCAGTTGGTTGGCCGATATACGGTTCCGACCTGAATCAGAATTTTCGACGATTCTGCGAGGCTTTTTTCATCCATTGCAACCACATTAATTGTGGCATATTCGTTTGTTGTTTCAATGGTTACATCGGTTAAGTTAAAGGTTTGCTGTTTCGATGTAAAGCCGCAAACTCCCTGTGCCGAAGGGGCGTCCATGATACAAATTCCATTTTTGTAATCCCAGTTAAGCTGGTTGTTACTTGCCTTTATTTTTTTGTTCTGATAATCAATCAATGATTCCACCAGGGGAGATTTAACCGAGTTGGCAGGTGTTCCGGCATACACAACTTCAATCGCACCTGTTAAATGAGCCAGTGGGGAAACTACGGTTTCTTTAGATGGATTTATCTGACTGTAATTGTCGCGGTTGGGATCGAAACTGTTTTCTTCGCTTATCATGGGCATTTTGCGATCGTACATTGACTGCAAAGTCCGCTCTTCGTGAACCATAGTTTCTCCGGG
The DNA here is from genome assembly GCA_041737765.1 of Draconibacterium sp. GTDB lineage: Bacteria > Bacteroidota > Bacteroidia > Bacteroidales > Prolixibacteraceae > Draconibacterium. The sequence goes on from JBGSRA010000034.1 coordinate 16,604, forward strand.
GCTAATAAATCCTTTTCGGTACAAAAGGGCATTTGCCGGGAACATAGCCAGTTGTCCGGGAGTTGAGCAGGTCCAGCGGTGCATCGGATGCTGTCCGCCTGCCAGATTTGCCCAGGTGAAATAAGGATTTGGATCGAAACCTGAAGTTGTTGGAGAGAACCAGTAATACGAATCAACACCGGTGAGTGACATGTAAGCAGATACCATAAATGGTCCTTCTGCCTGGTACTTGTTCGGCAGGTTCCAGCCGCTTTCGGTTACCAGTGCGGGCGAACCTTTCACCTGTTTAATATTAACCGGTAATAAATGGGGTTGCAACATTACCGAATTACCAACATAATTATCACCCGGGTCAATTCTCCATCCCGCATTGGGCCCAGTATGTCCGGGATCGAAGTAGCGGTTAACAGCAATTACTTCGCATGTAGCATTCGCATATCTTTCGGCATCGAAAAGCAGGTTGGCATCGGCAGTTTTCCAGTTATTGGCATTGATGAGTTGCTTGCAATCGAGCTGATTCCGATAGTAATCATGAATTTCGGCATAAAAATTCCGCTGGGTTTCGGTCAAAAACTGAATCTGATCACTTACGCGTTTTGCCTTTCCCCCCGATTGCGACTGGGTGGCATCCCAAATGTTGTACAATCCAAGTTCGCCTGAATTCCAGTTATCTTTGGTATCGGAAGCATTTAACCAGGCCGTTTTTACCGCAGCTGCTGTTCCATATTTTGCGATTGCCCATTGGTAATACTTTTGTCTTACAATATACATGAAACCCTCTTTCATTGCCGAAATGGTCCACCAGAAAACACCGTCTTCATTTTTTACCTGAATCAGCGCCACAGCCGGATCATCTTTTAAAGCGACACCTGTAAATGGATTTTTCTCAGTGTAGAGGTATTTCACCCACTTTTTGTAAGCAGTTTTTAAGGTGTCGCTAAAATACATTACTCCCCACAAATCTTCTTTTGCTGTGTAACCCGGAATTCCCCAACCGCTCAACGCAGGCTCTCCCATGTGGCCGTTGTGTGCCCAAAACGGCGAAACGGTTGAATAAATCCCTTCCTTTTTCATGGCTGCAACCATTCTCCAAATGGCCGTTATATCGGCTTTGTCAACATCGTTGATATTTGTTCCTGTCGGATTGATGCTTCCATGATACCGAATCATATTTACTCCCATTTTTGCAAGGAAACGTGCAAATTTTGCAAGGTCGGCATCACTCATATCCTTTGTTCCATCACCACCATTGATACTCCAGAACCGTATTGGGTTGCCATTTTCAGTTTGAAATGAATTACCATCGGTAGAAAGTTGGATAAATCCGTTTTCGCCAGCGACTTTCTCGTTCAGGTAACGCAGATCAAGCATGACATTGTCGGTAAATTTATCGCCGGGATAACTAAAACTCCAGCCTGCCGAAGGAAGTTGTGCTATTGAAAAAGTACTGGTTAACAACAGAATAGATAGAAAAAAATATTTCATATTAAGGTTCTTATTTAGTTGGTATTAAATTTCAGGTCCGAATTATTTTTTCAAATTTAGTTTTTTATAATAATTAATCGTGTTTTCAATTGATTCGGGAGTTGAATATTTTGGTTGCCAGCCAAAATCAGTTTTTGCCTTGTTCGAATTGAATGTAAAATCGTTACAGGTATAAATTACTGCAAACCGGCTAAATTTTGGATTGTACTTTTTAATGGGAGAAACCAGCCACGCTACAAATTCCGACACAGTTCCCATCGCCAATGCCAGCCATTTGGGTATCCACAGGTTCTTCGGGAAAATTTTATATCCTGCCCCCGAAACAACCTGGTCGAAAAAAGTAAAAAAATTTGAACCGGGCCCATCGGTAATTAAATAAGCCTTGCCCATCACTTTTTCATTGTTTTGCAACAAAGCATTGACCGCCAAAACATGTGCGTGAGCCATATTCCCAACATAAACATGCTGGCATTTCGATTTTCCATTTCCCAACCTGACATAAAATCCGGTCTTTGCCATATCAATCAGCGAATCAATGTGATATGGGTCTGCTTCGCCATAAATATCGGAGGGGCGTAAAATGCAGGTTTTCAGATTTTCACTGCAAGCTGCATTTACAAGTTTTTCCGACTCGATTTTACTTGCACAGTAACTGGTTTGCGGTTTCCTGGGGTAGGGCTGACTTTCGTCGATATTAACCAGCGGTTTGCCAGTAAAAACTGCATCGAGCGAACTTGTGTAAACAAGGTTTTTCACGTTGTTCTTTAAACAGGCTTTAATTACATTTTCAGTTCCCCCCGTATTAATTTCATAAACCACAGTTTCAGGCTGAGTTCCCCAATCGATAATGGCGGCTGAATGAATAACAAGATTTACGCCTACACACGCGTTTTCAACTTCGTCGTATTTCCTGATATCGCCCTGAATGAAAGTAACTTTATCATTTTGAATTCCATTGTAAGATTTGATATCAAAAACCCTTATTTCTGAGGGATCGATGGGTGAGTCAGGTGCAAGTAGCTCTTTTACAATATTTTTGCCCAAAAAACCTGAACCTCCGGTTACCAGAATTACTGGCCGACTATTTAGATGCATAACTTTTTTAATAGATGAGAAAATAAAGAAATAAAAAATAAACCATATTTTCGTTGGTAAACCATCTTTATGAGCAAGGAAATAATTTTAATAAAAGGATTGGAAAACGAGTCTTACACGCAGTTTTCAGAACGAATTTTATCGTTTGGAAAATCATTGTTGGAAGATAAGGAAATTACTCAGGTAAAGATTACCTGTACCTTGAATCCGCCGCCAAAACTCTCAGTGATTCCATTCAAAAAAGCAAAAATTGCAGCCATTTCTGTTTATTCCGTAAATAAGGTCAATAAAAAAAGACATCACAATTCATCCGGTTTTGATTGTGGTTATTTGGTTGATGAAGCCATTCCGGTTGCTTACAAAAAAACATGGAATGATGGTACAGAATCACCGGGAGTTTGTTTGCTAACCCTTTTTCGGCAGAAAAGAGGAATTGATTATAAAACATTTATTCACCGCTGGCACAACGGACACACACCATTATCGCTGAAAATTCATCCGCTGTGGAATTATAACCGGAATGTGGTAATGGAAAAACTAATCGATGCATCTTACGAATGGGATGGAATTGTTGAGGAACATTTCAAAACAACATCAGATTTGTTGAATCCGATTAAGTTCTTTGGAAATCCGTTTATAATGGTTTACAATATGTTATGCGTTTATCTTGATACAAATTCTTTTCTCGATTACAAAACCATCGAACCGTATTTTGTTACTGAAGTTTGGATAAAGAGTTAAATTGATTTCAGATTAATGACGGTTTTTTTGTTCGTCCTGAAAGGACAATTTACTTCAGCCCAATGGCAACGCCTTGGGTGAAAAATTGCAGTTTTACAAAGCGGGCTGAAAGCCCAATTTAATTTTAGTTGCCCATTCAGGGCGCAAAAAACAATCTAAAACTTTTTACCCAAGGCGTCGTTTCTCTTTGCCATTGGGCTGAATTAACCGGGGCTTTCAGCCCAAAATATCCTGTAAACTGACTCTTATTTACAGTTAATTTTCCACATTCTCCGAATACATCATCTTCATGGTGCGATTGGCAAAATACGATGCCATTTTTCGAGGCAGCAACCGTGTCAGTATAAAATAGTTTAACCGGTTAGAAAAGCCGGGAACAAACATTGCTTTTTTGCCCAGTTTTTTTAACGCTAATTCTGCCACTTCCGAAGGTAGCTGAACCTGTGGTTTTAAAATACCGTACTGAGGCTTTGTGCCTAAATAAGCTTCGGTGGCTGTGGCGCCCGCAATACATGCCATCACATCTATTTTAAATGGTTTGAGTTCATGGTGAAGCGATTCGGCAAGGTTCCATGTAAATGCTTTTGATGCAGCGTAAGGTACAATGTACTGCATTCCAAGAAGTCCGGCCAGCGAAGACATCAGCAAGATTCCACCTGATTGTTTCTTTTCAATTATTCGGTTTGAAAAAGCATGAACGAGTTTTAAAGGAGTGCTAATGTTGATATTAATGTAGTGTTCCAAATCGTCGGAGGTATAATTTTCAAACTTTTTTATCTGACTGAAAGCTGCAACATAAATCATCAACCTGATTTCAATGGCTGATGTTTTTGTCATAATTTGTTCAACTGCATCTGTTTGAAACAAATCGATGCAAAATGGCATGGTGTGAATTCCATACTCTTTTGCCAATTTGCCGGATAAACTATTTAACTCTTCTTCACGATTGTCAATCATAAAAAGGTTAATTCCCTTTTTGGCGAGTGCAACACAAAACGATTCACCTAGACCAATTGCTGCACCGGCGACCAAAGCCCAGTTGCCATATCTTTCACTAAATTCTGTCATTTGATTTTATTGATAAATGTCTAAATTTACCCAATTCGAATTTAAAACCATTTTCCGGATGCAAAAATTGCTGTTTTTCTTTTTATCCATTTTGAAGTTTTTTCATAAAACACGACTTTTTTTTACAGGAAAAAAGGAAGAAGATATTCAGGCACAGCGAATAGTGTCGGGCAAATCGTGGGAAGAGTTTTGCGACCAGTTAAAACTGGCCGGAAATGCCCTGAAATATCCGGGCGCACCGCAGGATGTTTTTCAGCAGGCCGAAGGAATCCGTTATCTTACAAGACTTACACGTGCAGGATTGGAAGCTTTTGTTGAATACAGCGATCCAACCTTTCCGGTTTTCAAAAGAATGGTTCACGAAACGGTAAAAATGGGCGCCGACAATCCCGACAATTACTATTTTAACGCTGCAATCAGCGGTAAGAATGAGTACCGGATTTCAGGAAAAAGAAACACAATCCATTATATCGGGTTTTTCACACAAAATGGCAATTACGGGACAACCGGCGGACTTGCACCTTGCGGAGTTTTACAAGGTCAGGATATTATTTTGGAGCTCGACGGAAGTTTTGAAATCATTCTAAGCAAAAATAGAAAGGGCAAAAACTGGTTGAAAATTGAAGACAGCTCTTCAATTGTCATGGTCAGACAAACATTTTTGCATCGTTTTAAAGAAGTTCCCGCTGAAGTACACATTGAAAATCTGAGTGGTAAAAAAGCTCCTGATCCAGTTACACCTCAGGCCATTGACGAGGGATTAAAAACAGCAGCACTTTTTATTGCCGGAGCTCCGATTTTGTTTGCACGATGGGCAAATGGTTTTCAAAAGCACACCAACAAATTGCCGCAATTCGATCCCGAAGTTTCCAACGCCGCGGGTGGTGATGTCGATATTATATATTACCACAGCCACTGGAAGCTTGAAAAGGATGAGGCGTTGGTGATTAATGTAAAACCTCCGAAATGCGATACATGGAATTTTCAGCTCAATAATTACTGGATGGAATCGCTCGATTACCGGTATTTCAATATTTGCATCAACATGGGAAATGCACATTATGAGGAAGATGGAAGTGTGAAAGTGATTGTTGCACACGAAGATCCCCAAATACCCAACTGGCTCAATACCTGTTCACATTCCGAAGGTACAATGTGCTGGCGCTGGTACCGGCTGGCGGAAGGAGAAAGCCCGGTTGAGCCTGAATGCAAAGTAGTTCATATTAAATCGTTGATGAAATAATGGCAAAATCACGTGTAATAAAATCTGCCAATTTCAACAACCAACCCTTTTGGTTCAAGGGAATAAATTCAGTCTGGGAAAAGACTTATTCTATCGGAACCAGCATAAAACTCGATAAGGACAGGTTAATTAGTTCAGCCCGAAAACATACCGGGTTAAACGATCTCGGGAAAGATTTTTGGGATGAACCTTTGAAACGCCTGCTGTACTCCTTAAATAATGAAGCCAAACTGCACCCCGTTGGCAGGTTTATTTCACATAAACGAATTGAGAACTTACTAAGTGTGCGGCTGCGGGCAGAAAATTATTTTAAAAAATATCCCGAAATTCTTGAACAACCGTTGTATCCGGTAATGGTAATTATCGGTTTGCAACGAACAGGAACCACCAAGTTACACCGCATTCTTGCAAGTGATAACGATACAAGAACTTTGCTTAGCTGGGAAGCTTTAAATCCGGCACCAATGAACGGAGAAATGAAATCGGGTGAAAAAAGGATAAAAATTGCGAAACTGAATGAAAATGCGCTGAAAATAATGTCACCGGGATTCTTTGCGATTCACCCGGTGGAGCATCTGGCGCCCGAGGAAGATGTGTTACTGCTTGATGTTTCATTTTTAAGTACCACTCCCGAAGCCATTACCAATGTACCAACATACTCCGGTTGGCTCGAAAAAACCGATCAGTCACCGGCATACGAATACACAGTTAAATTGTTGAAACTCCTGCAATGGCAGCGGCCGGCAAAGCGTTGGGTGCTGAAAACACCACATCATTTGGAATTCCTCGATTTGGCGCATAAATATTTCGGTGATGTTCAGTTTATCTGGACACACCGCAATGTTCACGAGGCTATCCCGTCGTTTTTGAGCATGGTTGCCCATTCGAGAATACTGTTCAGCAATGACGTTAATGCAAATGAAGTTGCCCGTCATTGGGTAAGAAAAATCGGATATATGCTTTCAAAAGCCATGGATTTCAGAACAAAGAATGAGCAGCAAATCCACATTACCGATGTGTTATACAAGGATTTGGTGAGCGACAGCCGGAGTGTGTTAAAAAGAATTTACAATAATCAGAATCTTGAAATCAGTCCCGAATTGCAAAAAAAATTTGAAATTGCAGAACATTCCAATCCGAGAGGGAAATATGGATTTCACCATTACGCACACGAAGATTTCGGAATTGATAATAGTTTTATTGATGAGTTTACCATGCCTTACCAGGAATTCCAGAATAATTTAAAATGATTGATAAATCACGGGAATACGGCCAGAAAGGCCAGAATATTTCAGCCCAGGGCAACGCCCTGGGAAAAACAGGAAAGATAAAAACCGTCCATGATGAGAAGATAAAAGAAGCTCAAAACTTCTTCCGGACGGAATTGCTCATCACGTTTCCAAGAAAACAGGAATCCAGCTATTTCGTCCGAAACTACAATTGCTTATTGAATAACGACATCACGCGGACGATTTCAACTTTACGCCTTCAACCCAGGGCCTTGCCCTGGGCTAGAATATCTATCCCTTTCAGGGAAATAAAAATTAAATCAAACCATACAAAATTTACACAGGAGTAAAATGAGTGTCGATAAAATAAAATATAACAGTCCGGTTCAGGCCACATTAACAGGAATTTTGAATCTGTTCAAGAAACGAAGCAGGGTAGGATTTTTGAGTCCAGATGAACGGCTGGATGGGAAAAAAATACTGATTGACGGCGCAAGTTCTGGGCTGGGACTTGCAACAGCCATTGAATTGGCAAAATTGGGTGGTACTGTTATAATGGCCGTACGAAGCGGATTCCCCGAAAAAGCCAAAGAGGTAAAGCAAAAATCAAAATCGGACAAGGTATTTATCCATAAAGTTGATTTCTCAGATTTCGATTCTATTAAAAACCTTGTGAATGAAGTTAAGATCGCGCACGGGAAATTGGATATTGTAATTTGCAACGCAGCGGTAGTCGCAAAAAAGGGTGTTCAAACCAAAAGTGGTCTGGAGACGATGTTCATGGTGAATTACCTTTCGAAGTTCTGGTTTATTCAGCAGTTATTAAAAAATGATTACTTTAATTCGGACTCTATGCAAACTCCACGTATGATTTTTGTGACTTCCGAAAGCCACCGTAATGCAAAGGAATTTGACTGGAAAAACTTCGGAGCCTTTATTCCGCATGGTGTTGGAAAGACTGTGGAACTTTATGGTTATTATAAATTACTGCTTGTAACTTTTGCCAGGGAATTATCGCGAAGGTTAAATTCGGAAGGAACAAATTATTCAGTTTTTGCGTTGTGTCCGGGTCCGGTCAACTCGAACATTGCACGCGAAGCTCCGTGGCTTTTTAAACCCTTGCTGCGACTTGTTTTCTTCCTGTTTTTTCGTTCTCCCCAAAAAGCGTGTGAACCTGTTTTGTTTCATGCTGCATCAAATCAACAGGAAGGAAAACCATTTGATTACCTCTTTTTAATGGAGCGCAAACAAATCGATGAAAAAGCAGAAGACCCAAAAAATGGAGAGAAATTGTGGAAGTTGTCGGAAGAGTTGTTGAAGAAATTAAAGGTTGATGTATACTAATCTTGCCAGGTATTTGATATGGTTAACATTCTCTGAACTACACAATTTCCCCGCCTTTTCTTTTAAGGCGGGGTGGCTGAGTCATTTAAAATATAAAATTTGAACTACAAATAATGATTTACGAAGACGGGGTGGTTATTTTATTTTACTTTGAATAAATTTCCACCTTTTCATCCAACTGCCTCCACAATTTCTCCGACTCTTCCCATAACTTTTTGCCTTCCTGCTCATCGTACACTTTTTCGTCCATTCGTTTTGGAATGAACATGTGCAGATACTGGTTGGTTTTTTCGTTAAAATCGTCGGAAGTGGCCATGTAAATCACTGGAGGTGCTGCTTTTGCTGGCGAGCGGAAGATTACTGAGAAAATTCCGCGTAAAATAACCCGGATTGGAAAAGGAACTTCCCTGATAATATTGGTGTTCACCGGCCCCGGACAAATACAGTTGATTTGAAGCGTTACTTCATTTTTGTTAATTCTTCTTGAAAGTTCGGTGGCGAAGGTATTCAGCACCAGCTTAAAATAGCTGTAATTTGAAATAGCCTTCGAAACACCGTAATCGAAATAACGACCAAACTCGCTGTAATCGATGGCAGAAGCGCCACGATGAGAATTGGAAGAGATGAAAATCAGTCGCGGTTGTTTTTCGGCATTTGGTTTTATTATTCCCTTACTCAGCATCAAATTCGCCAAAATGAAATTGGAAAAATAGTTCACCAGAAAAAGTTCGTCCTGTCCTGAATCAGTTGGGCGCGAACGCGATGCTGCCGACGCTGCATTTAAGAAAGTAACATCCAGGGTGATTTTATCTTCAATCAACTTATCCACAAATTGATGGATGACATCTATTTTACTCATGTCGATGTAACGCATTTCAACATTATCCGACCCACTCAGTTTTTTCACCTTTTCTCCGGCTTCGGGAATCTGGCTTCGACAGCCCATAATAACTTTGGCACCTCGTTTTGCAGCCTGAACTGCTAAAGCAAATCCCAATCCCGAATTGGCTCCGGTTATTAAAACTGTTTTCCCGTTAAAATTGTCGGTTTCTTTAAAACGTGGTTTCAGTTCCTGTTTGCGGAACCGGTCGTAAAAACCAGCCAGCGATGCAACTACAGGATTATCGAATCTGCCTTCTGCCATAAAATTTTACTTTTTAAACACCCTTCGACTCCGCTCAAGGTGACAGTCAGAATGAGCGAAGTCGAAGGTGTTTTAATTAACTAAATATCGATGGATTAATTTTTTATCACAGTCTCTTTCACCGGAATCTCACCATAAACCACTTCCAACTTTGCTTCACCATTCTTATAGTTTACTGTTCCGAAACCATTTTCAGTGGAAATGAAACTGGTAAAATCGCCAACCTGCGAATCTACATATAAAACCTGGTCAACAGCATCGTAACGCAACCCTGTTAAACCCTGCAACAAACCGTAACTCGACATGGCACGGGCGTACCAGTGACCGCATTCATATTCATTAAACGGGTTCCGGGTTTTACCGTCGTAACGCTTGCGCACTTCCCGAACGATTTCCAATCCCTTTTCAACTTCGCCAACCGACATTAAATGCGATGCCACCTGGTATTCAATACCTGTCCAAACCTCATTACTGTAAACAAACGGCAAGGTTAATGCATCTCCTTTTGGCCAGGTACAAAGCAGTAATCCACCTTCGTCACCCAGCGCGTACGACGGGCGCTGCGGATTTACATGATCCGATAAATCGGTTTTCAGATTGTATTTGTACACCGAATTCAGGTGACTTTTCACTTTTTCAGGTTCAACAAAATCATTCAGTCCTGCCATTTTTCCTATCCAGGCACCCAAAATTCCATCCGAAAGGCAACCGTTTCCGTACTGGTATTTTGGTCCTTCTTTTTGAAGAAGGGCAACTGCTTCCGGCGAATAATTCATGTTGATTCCAACTTTAGACCCTGCAACCGGATCGGCAGCCTGCAAGCCGTCAACTTTGATTTTCTGAATAAAATACTCTCCGTTATAAAGATCGTTTTCAAGCAAGGTTTTTCCTTTCGAGTATAAATCCTGGTATTCCGAAACATCGTCACCAGCGGCTTTTCCCATTTCGGAAATTGCGGTGAGTGCGCCCAGATAAAAACTGGTACACATTCCGTCGGGTCCCCAAAATTCAATATCGTAAGTATTGTGATGAGGTTCTTCAACCGTACCCTGGTGTTTTGGATCCCAGGTTGCAATGCAGTAATCCATGCTTTGTTTCACGCTGGGGTAGAGCGATTTCATCCAGTCTGTGTTTCCCGAAATCTGCCAGTCGCGGTAAATTTTCATGATTCCACCCAGTTGTCCGTCGGCTGCGGCATGAAAATTATGTATTTCAACCGGCTGAATAGGCAAACTGGTGCGGAAATTTTGGTGCCCCGGTTCGTTTTGACTTACCGTGAATTCGGTTTCGCGCAATGTTCTTTCCAGCGAGGGGAAAAGATGCGGGATGGCCTGTGCGTAATTCCAGACGTGTGTGCACGAACCGTAACAGCAGCCGCTGTTGTCGTGGCAACCTTCCCAAGCCCATAGTTTTCCGTCTTTCTGGCGCAAAACTGTTGGCGATTTCAAAATAGTTAAATTGGCGGCCACTGCTTCAATTACCTCAGCCGGTAAACTTGAATTATAGAAAGTATTCGAGAAGAGTTCCGATTTTTCTTTCAGATCTGAATAATTCGATTTCCAGAAATCAACCACTTCATTTATATTCTTAAACCGCGAAGAATACCACGGTTCATAATAGATATCGCTTAAATCGGCACAACAACCCTCGCCTGGTTTACATTTGGCCAAATCGGTCTTTAACTGTTCATCCGAAACCGGGCCCAAACCCTGACGCAGATTGGAATGCGGGACGTACCAGCTCATCATTAAGTGTATTGTTTTTTCTTCGCCCGGTTCCAGTTTAAACGGAACATAAAGTGAAGCTCCCGGAGAATTCAATGTTGTTGTATCGGCGCTAAATGTGAATTCCGATATGTCCTTCCAGAAAACTGTGCGCGAGTCGAACCAGCCGCCACGAAACCAGCACAAATCGGTAACTGTTTCCACATCGTCGCATACAATGGCAAAATCGCCTTTGAAATATGGTTTATCGGGAAAACAGTTTTGCTTCAGTAAAAAACCATTATCAATTCCCGCTATTGAATACCCCGGATTAAACTGACCACCCCATTCGCTGGGAGTTTCAATCCGCATAAAATTTTCGGAGTGATATGAAAAGCAGGCTTCAACAGATTTGTCGCCGGTATTTTTAAAAGTGTATTCAATTCCACCCACTGGTAAACTTGAATTGTCTTCATCGGTGGGAATAAACGGGCTCCAGCCGTTAATTGAAACATCAAGCGGAATATCATTATCAGAAAGTTTTATCCTTCCAAACGGAAATTTTGTTTCAAAAGCAGCTTTTTCAAACCGGGGAAAACCGTAGGTTTTTTCACCTGCACCATTTCCGGTATTTGGATTTCCAAAAACTTTCCACGCAGGAACCGGGCCTTCCAAAACTTTGGCGCCATTTTCCATTCCTTTTACCGAAAGGGCCGCCATCATAAACGGTTCTTTGAAAACTTCGGGATGGTTGCGCACCGAAACATGCGAAATAGCACCATTCCCTTCAAGACAGAACATGCCTGCGCCTATTCCACCGATAGGGAAAGCCAGCCGGTTCAGGTTTTCACCTTCGTAAGCTACGTTAAATGCTCTTTCGGGTGAAACCTGATTTGTTTTTTGACACGAAAAAAGAATTACAAGGGCAAACAAACTGATTAAGATTTTTTGGTTCATGGTATTAAAGTTTAGTAATCAAAGTTGTTTTTGTTGAACCACCCTTCTACTACGCTCAGGGTGACTGTCACCCTGAGCGTAGTAGAAGGGTGTATATTGTTCTGTATCTTTTAATTATTGTATTTACCAATTAATATAGGGTTACTTATTAAATCAATTTCATTCCTTTAAAAACCCGCCTATCACATTCCCCCAAATGTCATAACCTTTTTTATTCATGTGCAATCCGTCTTCGAGAAACACATCCTTGAAAACATTTCCATTGTTATCCAACATTGGATACCACACATCTGCAAATTCTATTTTACCATTTTTTTCGCAGAATTTCTTTAACTTTTTGTTGAACGAAATGTAGCTGTTTTTCAGTTTAATCCTCGAAATGCTAGGTTTAGGCGAAATAAATACAACCCGTGTTTCAGGCAAATCCTGCTGAATTTTTTCTGTCAGTTCTTTGGCTTCCTTTAAAATCTTCTTTGGCTTTTTATTGCTTGCCAAATCGTTGTCACCTTCGTAAATAAATAAAATTTTGGGTGCCGGTTTTATAATCATTTCATCGTAGAAATACAAAAGATCGCTGAAATGTGAACCGCCAAAACCATTGTTAATTACATTATATTCAGGAAAATAAGATTGTACGTCATTCCACATTCTAATGCTTGAACTTCCGGTAAAAACAACCAGTTTTTTATCGGTGCCGAAATTGTATTCTTTTCCGGCGAGTTCGTCAACCTGGTCTTTAAACCGGTTCGGATCCTGTGCATTTGTAAATAATGTTCCGGTGATAAGAAAAATAATGAGGAAAAAATAGGTTTTGATTAGTTTCATTTCAATTCAGTTTATAGGTTCTTATTTCAGTTTTTGCAAGTTCAGGCAACTGGTTTACAGGTTTATCGAGATAAAAAAAGGCAGTTGACGACCAGTCGTCGGAGCGGTAAAAGTTGGTCCAACCAGTCATTAATTTTTCTGATTTCAAATCAACCGGCGGCACAGAATCCATTAATCCCTGGAATACCTGACCTTCCTGAATACTAACCGGAATCAGCAGGACTCCTTTTTCAAGCATTTCAATCACTTTCTGCTTGTTGTTACCGCCCATCGCCTGAATCGTGACTCTTAAATCGGTTTTAAACATCACTGGATCCGGAATATGATAGCGGTAGAAAGTCCATTGATCATTTTCTATATCTGAGACCAGACAACCGGTGTAGCGATTAACAAAAGCGCCCTGTCCCCAGGCAGTGCCGATATAATCTTCGGTTCCGGTGCCCGCCAGAGTTGGATTTTCGCCATCACCATCGAGGTACATTTTTACTTCGCCTTCGCCCCACCACGATTTCTGATAAACCGGATTGCCAATCACGCCAAAATTGACACCCAGAAATCTTCCTTTTCCTTCAATTTTTGGTAAAATGGTGTAATCAATGCCCGGAGTGGTTGCTGTGTCGCGGTTCCAGAAACAGTGGAAATAGAGGTTGTCGTTGTTCCATTCCTGTGTTTGAACAAAATTGATGTCGTAAAAAAGCATATTCAAATCGGTACTTCCCTCGTTTGTAACAACCACTTTTGCAGCGGTTTTAAAAGGCATTGGAATAAAACAATTGAACGACCGTCCTTCAGGATTGGCAAACAGTTCGTTTTGGTGGGCGACCATTCTTCCCAACCCATTCCCGAAAAAATCGCCAAAAGGAGCCGAAACCGCCGGTTTAACTTCGCCATCCCAAAACATTTCGATTTTCAGCGAGCGCAGCATTTGTGGCGACCGATCCTGAATCGTAAACCACATTCGGGTGATTATTCCCATTCCCTGTACATCTAGCAAAACCTTCGATTCCCCGACTTTTAAAATATCGTACGGGTGGCCTTTTGCGCCTTTGTTTTCCATCGCCCCGGTTCCTTTTCCTGAAGTCGGATTTTCGAAGCTGTTCCAGCGGGTTTCAATATCCTGGTATTGAAAAAGTGGGGCATTCAAAACCTGTTCGGCTGTTTTGGGTTTTTCGGGTTGGCAGGAAAAGAATAGGAAAATTAGTGCAAAAAGGGGGGACAAGAGATGATTTCTTAGTTTCATAGGTTTAGTTTTTATAATTGTTGTTCAAATAAATTAGTTTAATAACCTGCTATTTCTGTTACCCCTTTTTTAATTCTTTCGATTTCTTTTTTTCCGCCAAATAGTTTTCTGATGTAATCACCTTCTCTCCACTTTCTTTCTCTAATTCCTTCAAGGCATTTCCGGCAATCCTGCCCCCAATTCGGGCAGCCACTTTATTCTCAATAAAACCTTTTGCATTTTTAGCCCTTGTTACTTTTGTCGTGGATGCTTCCCCCAACATTGAAAATATCAATTCAAGGTCAGTCATGTGGTCTCTCAAATTTTGACTTTTCAGACCTTTCAATATTTTATACTCCGTTTGAGTCAATCCAAAGGTTGCTTTTGAAATCTCAGAAGTTAGAATTGCGTATTCCATTTGTTCCTTCACGCCCCGGGTTTTCCATTCCTCAGTTAATTCCTCCCGAATAGCGATGCTTCGCATTCTTTTCTCTATCCAATCGTCAGGATAACCTTTAAGTTTGTAAAGTTCACGTGTTCGCTGAGGGCTAATTCAGGATTTTCAATTTCGTCAAGTCTGTCAGAACCTACCTGAGCCAACCACTGCTTAAAAGGTTCAGCTTTGGGTGATGGAATTGATTGAATAATCCGCAGAAGTCCTTTTGCATTGGCACAACCCATTCGTTGTTTACCACCAGCAGTTTCTACCCAAAGGGTGGGTACAATTTGTACCCACCCTTTGGCGAGTTCAGTATCCCGCTGACGCATACGTTTAATGTATTGCTTTGGATCTTTACTTTCTGTTAAAACCAAAACAACATCTTCTACAACGAAATACCATTTTTGATCTGATTCATTCCAAATTGTTCTAATCTGTTTGCTCTCAAATAACTTAATATTACTCATTTTCCAATTTTATTTGATTCTCAAAAATACTTATTTCGCCTGGCTTTTAAGACATCTTCCAAAGGACTTTTGCATCCATTTTCCCGTTGCCCCGGTTCCTTTATCCGATGTTGGATTTTTGAAGTTTTTTCATCAGGATTCAATTAATTGACCGGCTACATATACCAGCCCGAGAGCTGAAGATAACATCTTTCTTCAAAATCAGCATCATCAGGGTTCCACCATCTTGCCAACGAAACTCTGATAAGCGTTCCTGCCGGGATTATTTTTACAGGTGGTTCATAACCAACATAGCGAAATTTTTTGTTTTGTACATAAATATTCTGATAAGGATATTCATAATGTTTATCGTTCAATATCAGGTCTTTGTCGGAAATCCAGAATCCAACGCTGTTGGGCGGCAAGTCGTTTCTGTCCGCCACGTATCCGCTACCGCTTCCCGTCCACCGGATGAATCCGTTAAAAATGCTGTAAGGCGAACCTCTGAAAATTTCAACACCACAATTGATAATAAATTCTGAAATGTTTTCAATTTTTCTCACGAAAGATTTAGCGTGAATAACAACATCCTCAACATGCGGCGGTTCAATGTCTTCGCGTGGAGTGAACTGAATATTCCAAATATCGCCGATGTTATATTCATTTTCGGCAAAAGGATCCCAGTTTCCTTCGTTCAATAACCTCACATAACGGCCCGAATTCACAACCAAACCACCAACACAGGCGTTTTTTCCTTTGTGGGTTTTTGATGTGATTAAAACTTCCATTACAAATGGGTTATTTTATAGCCAAGTTTTTCGAGTTGGTCGGTAACCAGTTTTCTATGACAAGCTTCCGGTTTTTCCTCAACACAAAAGAAAACTACTTTATTCGCTTCAATTCCAGTTAATTCGTCGATAAATGGTTTTAAATCAAACTTTTCCAGAATATTTTCTTTGTAGGTTTTAATAAAAACCTGCCCAAGTTTATCCCTGTTTCGTTTTAGTTCGCCCGTTTGAGTATCTGCTTTTTTCTGTGATTCCCTGATTTCTGGAGTGGGTGCAAGTGCCAAAATGTGCCGGTATTGTATTCCAAACTCATTCAGTTTATCCTGTAACCGTTTGCTGTTGACAAATGCATACTGCGAACCCCGCACACCTCGGCGCTGACGGATATCGCAAAATGTGTCGATGTTGTTATCGGTAAGCTTTTTAAAATATTCTTCGCCGGTTGAATGATATACGCCGATAGTAAAGAATTCCATGATTAATAGGATTTGCGTGATTTAAAGTCAACTTCATTTCCAAAAAGGTCAACCAAACCATTCCCTTTTGTTAACTCCATCATCACTGTTTCCTGCGATTTTAACACCTTTTCAGAAATAATATGATTCAGCGAAATTTTCATTTTTAGCAATTCCTGTCCTATCAATTTGGTGCGGTGGCATTCTTCCGGATTTGATTCGCTGCACATGATTGCAAGTTTTATCAGTTTTTCGTTTGCAATAGTCAACCTTGAAATGCCATCTTTAAAAAAATCCTTTTCTTTCAACAAATCATAAACGACTTTTCCATCACCATCGTAACAACTTCTGTCATCGGGAAGGCCACCTAAGGAATCGCCTGCAAAGACGTATTTTATTGAGTTTTCTTCAAGACTGGTTTTTAGCTCATTCTGATTAAACCAGGGATACCACTTTGAATATGGTTTTGACCTGATATCGAGCAAATACGAAATTCCAAAAGACTTCAATTCTTTAATAAAGACTTCCATCTTTTTGTTTCCATGACCGATTGAATATATGGCTGATTCTGTCATTTTTCAAATTTACAATTTTTTCAGGTAGTTTTCAGTCCCCCAAAAAAATCCAGAATTGTAGTTCGTGTCGGGAAATAAAAGTAACTAAAACTGAAATATTTTACTTCGTCGTTTTTCAGTTCAATCCTGATTTTCTGCGGTTCGCGTTCAATTTTTCGGATTTCGGATAACCTGATGTTTTCAGGCTCTTTATTATTTGGAAGATGGTAATTAAGTTCGTTTTCGTCCCACGAAACAAAGTATTTAATGTTGTCGAAGTTTTTCCGGGCAATAAATACTCCAATTGCTCCCTGAAGTGCCAGCATCACAAAAAGATTGGTTTGCAGGTTGAAAATCCTGTAATTAAAACCCAGTTCTGAAAGCAACCCTGCAAAACCCAAAACTGTCATTACAATGCAAAAGACAAGGTAAATCCTCATCTGTTGTTGTGAGTTTGTTTTGTATAACTGAAATCGCCTGGGTTCCATAAATGTTGTTTTTTTAATTTTCCCTCAAATTCGCATAACTAATCAACTTAATCCCTTTCTTTTTAATCGTTTCCTTTACTTTTTCGCTGGTAAAAACGCGTGTTACCCATTCGCGGTCGAGGCCCACATTTTCGTAACCCTTGTGGCCCACATTTTTCATTTCTTCCGAGTCTTTGGCCGGGTGTTCAACAAAAAGGTATTTACCGGGAGTCAGTTTTTCGAGGTTTTCGCAGAATTTGTCAATGCGTTCTTCGGGTTTGGCATCGCGTCCCCAACCGCTGAAATATTTCAGGTTATTGGTTTCGGTATCCAGTTTGTATTCTTTGGCCAGTTTTTCAACCAGCGTTTTCAGTTTTGGGTCGAGGCTGGTAAAACCCATGTGGTTGCTGAGGTGCGAGATTTGTGAAACCTGTCGGAGTGCCAGTTCAATCTGTGCCCTGAGTTCTTTTTCGACTTCATCAATTTTCCATTTAGCCTCGGAAATGGAGCTGCCGGGCGGGAAGTTATCGTTTTTCCAAACCATCGGGAAAAAGTAGCCGTCTTTGTCAACCAAACTGGGGCAGTGGGTGAGTGGCCGCCATTTTACGCTGCTCCATTCGCTGGTTAGAACCAGATGGATACCCACATCAAAACCCGGATTTTCGTTGAGCATTTTTACTGCTTCGGGATACCAGGCGCATGGCACCATCAATTCCACCGAGCGGGCAATCCCTTTTTGGTACGATTCGATACAGGCAACGTTGGCCGCGTGAAACGAACCAATATCGTCGGCGCGGATAAGGAGGGATATACCTTCGGATTGGGCAAAAAGGTTCATGGTAATCAAATAAAGACAAATGATTAAAAATGACTTTTTCATAGTTTTGTTATTAAAGTTTTGGTTGACAGATCATTTCAGGATTAGAAAGTGAAAGTTTTCCTGATAAAACTAAATATAAGCAATTTAACTCAGGGATAATTAATCCGGATTTTATTTCTTGGTAAAACCTAACGGATCGACTACCATTTTAATGTATTGTTCAAAATAAACATCTATTGCAGCAGCTGTTAAACTCAATACCGGCATTTTCGAAAGATTGATAATTTGATGTGCAAATGCGCCGATGTAATTATCATAAGTATATCCTTCCTGATGGGTTAGCACAATTATCATATCGGCTTCAATATCTTCAGAATATTGCAGAACCCTCATAAAAGGTGGCACTTTTGATACTTCAAATAGTTTTACCCTGGTTTTGATATTATTTGCCTTAAGTTCTTTTTCAGCTTCTATCAGTTTTTTGTATATCCGACTCTCTTTTACCTTTATTCCTCCAATTAAAGCTGAAACAAGATGAATTTCAGCATCGTAGTTTTTCGCATAAAGCATGGCAGCTTTCAGTTGTTTTTGGATTTCGCGTGTTAAATCAAGCGGAAGTACGATTTTGTTTTTCCATTTTGACGGGGTTCCCTTTATGGTAAGCACCGGAACTGGAGATTTAAGTGTGACGTGATAAACCGTTGTCCCCAGTTCAGTATCAGGTTCGTTGCTGTCGTGGTTTTCGCCCAACACAACCATTTTAATTTCCGGGTTTTGTGCTGCTTCGAGAATTTTATTGTATGGTTTTCCGCGCTCAACGATGGTTCCGAATTTTACATTTGGCCAATTTTTTTGTAAAGAGTTGGCCAACTCCTGTAATTTATCCTTTGCCAGATTTGTAATTTTCACCAGTTCGTCGCCCGATGAAAAGAATTCCATCAACATACCGGGGGTTTCAAATACATTCATTAAAATTACTTCACCGTTTTGACTGCCAGCCAATTGTGCTGCATATTGAGTTGCCTTTAATGAGGGTTCGTTAAAATCAACCGGGACAAGGATGGTAGTATAATCTTTCATTTTTCTCTGTTTTATATTCTGTACAATATTCAACCAATAAATCAGTCGATTTGTTTTGATATATAACCGAATCTAAGCGAACCACTCCCGGGTTCTTCCCTGAAGTTTGTTCAGTGTTTCGATTGTGATGTTTACATCATTTACAATTTGGATTCAGTTCTTTGCAGGAATTCTTCAGGTGTTAAAATTGTTAATGTTATATTTTTGAAATCTGACTTATTCCTCGTTATTATTATTTCAACATCGTTTAATTGGGCGGCTGAAGCCTGAACTGCATCTTCAAAATCTTTCAAATCACTGGTAATAGCATTTAGTATTACTTCTTTATCAACACCAATAACATCAACTACTTTAATCAGATTAATTATGAAATTCAAGGTTTCATAATGTCCTTTTTCTTTTTTGGAGATGTAATAAATATCGGTAATCGTTGTTGCAGTAATGTTTCCAACAATTTTCTTTTGATCAATTAAAGCAAAAAGTCGTGAAGCACTATCGAAATGGAGATTCCTTTTTAAAGCAATGTCAAGGATAATATTGGTATCGAAGAGTACTTTTTTCATTTATATTTCTCAGAAAGATAATCGTACTTTGATTTGTCAGTGTTTTCAGTTCGTAAAAAACCAGCCCATTTATTAACAAATTCTGATGCACTCAATTCATTTCTTTGTTTCCTTTTTCTGGGTTTAATTATTACCTCTACTTCCCTGTCATACAAAGAATTATCAAACGGAACCTGAATTTTTCCTGTTTCTGAAATTCTTGTTGTAAATCTTAATTCTTTCATTTTTTTCTTTAAAAATACAAAAAATAAACAAAATAGAATGTCATAAAAAGCCAAGATCATCTAAGCGAACCATTCCCGTGTTCTGCCCTGCAGTTTGTTCAGTGTTTCGATGGTGATGTTTACATCATTTACAATCTGGAAGTCGAACATTCCCACGCAAATAAAATCTGCACCGTTTTTAAACGCCCAATTAAATCCGTCTTCGGGAGTTATTGCGCCGGCAGCAAGAACTTTAAAACCCATTACCGGTACTTTTACGCGATTAACAAATTCAACGGTTCGGTCGGGGAATGGGCAGAAACAATTGTCGTGAAAGCGGTTGTGGTCGAGGTGGCGTTTCCCGTCAACTTCGAACGGGAAACGGTTTTCGCGTGGGTGTGCACTCCAGTACTGGTCGTGATGCATGGTTTTCATGTAATAGTCGGGGATAATTCCCTGCGCTTCACTCTCGATAAATGCATCAATTGTGTGTGCCCCCAGTCCGGCAGAAATTTTGTGACTGCGGATTTTTTCAAGCATTTTGTCTATCACATCAAATTTTTTGTCTCGCACCAGCCAATCGCACCAGTTGCCCTGTACCTGGATGATGTCCATGCCAGCATCTACCGCTTTGTTAATATTCACATAAATGTCATTCAGTTTATCATCAGGCGCCACCTGCACAATCACCTTGATTTTGCTGCCGGTCATTTTGCGGTATTTGTTCATGGTATCCATTGTCGGGAAACCGATATTGATGGAGTTGATACCGGCTTTTTCGGCCAGCATCAGTGTTTCGAAAATTTTCTTTTCGGTGTTGTATGCCCTGAAAAGCGAAGGAACATAAATCAAATCGCGCGAATGTGCCCAGCCACCAATCAGGTTTCCACCCAAAATCAGTCGGCTGAGTTCGTGTTCTCCTATCTTTCCCTTGGGAAGTTCGCCTTTTAAATCTTTAATGTCAGCTCCGCCAATCTGAATAGTTGCACCTGAAAGTGTGTCAACGCCATATTCGCTGGCTTCTCTGAAAGCGCCCAATCCAATCACGCTTAATGCTGGAATTGTGGCCAGATTTTTCAGCGCTTCGCGACGGGAATGAACTGCGCCATGATTTTCTGATTCAGTGGATTCAGAAGCTTTCTTTTTTATTTGAAGCCAGGGAAGTGCATAAATTCCGTAACCTTTTTCCTTTATCAGAAAAATAACAAGCAATGCCAGTGTTTCGATTAAATTTTTATTGACGATGTACAGATTTCCTTCGGCAGTTCCAAACAAATCACCTCCAAAAGGCGGATAGGCAAAATAGTATAACATCAGTAAAAACACTCCGGATATAGATGAAATGCGAATTGCAATTCCCAAAAACAAACCCAGCCCGATTAAAACCAGCGCTGCCATATTCAGCGGATCGATAATTTTCATCAATCCTTCGGAAGCGGCCATCCACTGGTAGAATCCGGCAAACGGGCCGGTTGCATTGGCAAGGTAGCCTGTTGCCGACCAATTTCCGGCGATAATTTTTGAAATGCCTTCGTATAAAAAATGCCAGCCAATGGCAACCCTGAACAGGGTGATTGTGAGTTTTTTCCAGTTCCAGTTCTTCATGGTTTAGTTTAAAATTAATTGATTAGTGAAACAAAATTAACAGTATTTCAATTCAAAACTAATTGTCATGAAAACTTAACATGAAAATCAAATCCTGCAGCCGGATTTTATTTAATGCCAATTTATGGCGGGTAAGTTAATACCTTATTGCAATCACCCATCCATCAAGTGTGGTTGCCAGAATCTGGTGTTTACCGGCAGCAGTAACGCCGTTTACAAGTGCATTGGTAAGATTTATCCGCCATTCAACTTTGTGCGTTTTATTGCTGATTGCCACAATCTCTCCAAGAGAAGTGGGGACAAAAATCAAATCGCCCGCTTCGGTAATTGGCGATGGGCCTATTTCGTAACCCAGCTCGGCATCGCAATCCCAGGCTGTTTTTTGTTCGCTGGCGGTGGTTTCGAAAGCCATCACGTGTCCTTCGGTCATATTTTTTATATATAACTGCTTGCCGTCATTCGAAATACCGATTGATTCGCGGCAGGAGAATTTTCCGGAATCCCAGATTTCGGCACCGGTTTTGGCATCAAGTGCAGTCATCCGGCGGTCGGGGGCAACAATAAATATCTTTCCATTGGCAGCCACAGGCCACACTGCTGCCGGCGATAACATACGGTTGTTGTATTTTTCGCGTTTCCAAATCAGTTCACCAGTTTTGGTATCGAGTGCATAAAAAGTATTTCCCCACGAGCCAAAATAAACAGCCTCGCCGTAAACCAGCGGTTTTGTTTCAACAAATCCGTTTACACCATCGAATTGCCATTTCAGTTTACCCGAATTTAAGTCGATTGCTCTGAAAATACCTTCTGAAGAACCAACAAACACTGTTTCTCCATCAATTACAGGCGAAGCAACAATTGGTTTGCCTGTTTCGAATTGCCATTCAGTTTTCCCTGTTTTAAGGTTGAGACAATAAATATCTTTATCAGTTGAAGCCACCACTACCTTGTTTTTGCTGATTGCCGGAGTTGAATATACCTTCCCGCGGGTAGCTAATCGCCATGCTGCCTTTCCGGTATTTTTCTGAACTGCTACAATTTCGCCACGGGTATTGGCATATACAGCGCGCTTTCCAGCAACTGTAATTCCGGTGCCAATATCGCTGTTGTCCTGCAATTTCCAGTTTATGCTGATTTCAGGATATTTTGAAATACTAGAGAAATCGGTTTTTGAATGGGTGGTTGATTCTGTTTTAAAACGGTGTTGCTGAACCTGTATTTTGTGCCATGGCAGATTATCGTTTCCGCCAGGATTTCGTTCTGTAAAACTTATGGAATCAGCAGTTACGGCCACAATATTGTATCCCCCGACCTGGTTTTTCGCCCTGAGGTTTGAGCGACACATTGCCCCCGGAATTCCATCGAAATCAAACTTTTTATTGGCGTGTCCGTGTCCCAGCAAACTCGCTTGAATATTCCTTTTTTTCAACAGTTCGATTACTTCCCTGGCGTTGGCAAGCGACTCGTCGAGCGGATAATGATTGATGAAGAAAACCGGTTGTAAAGTGTCTTTCATTTGCCGAAGTGTTTTTTCGAGAAAAACCATTTGCTCGCGGGGAACAAGTCCGGGTGCCATTCGCATATTTGGCCCGCTTGCCGTACCTATAAAAAGAAATCCGTTCTTTTCAAACGAAAATTCCTCGGCACCAAAAATGGTGACAAAATCGTTGTTGCCAATTTCCGACCATTTTGAGTCGTGGTTGCCGGGAAGTACAAATACAGGTTTATTGAGTTTCCCAAGTATTGATTTTGCCTCAAGCAATTCCTTTTCAGACCCAAATTCGGTTACATCACCAGCCAGAATTACAAATTCAATGTCGGGATTCAGGTTGATATCGGCCACAGTAAGTTCCAAATCAATCGTTCCGGTGCTTCCGCCAACATGAGTGTCGGCAATCAATGCAAACCTGAATGACTGCGCATTTAAAGCAATCGTCAGAAAAAAAGGAAACAGAATAAAAAGTAGTTTTTTCATTCTTCTAAGTTAAATATTGATGCGGATGTATAAAAAACATCGGGTGATTTTTGGTCACCCGATGCAAAAATTAACTAAGCTAAAGTCTATGAGTTTTTAATATCCATCTATTTACCATCCCGGAGTTTGTGTCAGCGTAAAACCTTTGTCGATGTATTCACTGATTTGTGTATTTCCAACCGGAGCCAGATAAACCCTTTCAGTAAAAGCGTCCCGGTTTGAAACATTTTCAGGTATGTAGTAGCCAACCATATCAGTTTTGTTTGTACCGTTATATGTAACAATTGTACCGTCTTCCTTTTTCACTTTCAGCTTTCCTTCTTTTGCTTTTACAAGCCATTCGGGATATTCAACCTGAAAATCGACCCACAAACCCAGCAGATTATCAGGGTCGGTATTGGCCATATAATTTATTTTCTTCCAGCGTTTAATATCGAGCAGACGTGAATGTTCAAACACAAATTCCATACGACGTTCACGACGGATTTCCCAGATCAGTACCGGAACATCAGCATCGCGATCCGGATCATCAGGAAGTGCTGCCAGCGAAAGCGGGGCAGTTTTCTTAATTCCTTTTGCTGTGGCGGTGGCATCGAGCGGACGGTTGCGGATGGCATTAATTGATGCATCGATATCAGCTTGTGCAACCGGAGTTCCGCCTACTGTGGCCAACTCTGCTTTGGCTTCAATCCAGTTTAAAACCACTTCGGCCAAACGAATTACAGGTGCATCGTTTGTATTTGTATTTGAACCATATTTTGCCGGATACGGACCAGGGTACAATTTAACTCCTTCACGGTCGATAAACTTGTATGCATATAAAAGTGTGGCCGACTCTTTTTTAGGCGCATCCCAGAAAGTAGCTTCGAAACGCGGGTCGCGGGTGGCAACCATGTTTTTGATATCGAGTTTATCGGCATTTTCAATCGTCGATAATTTGTAAGGTTTACCATCGTTACAAATAAATGCTTTAGCCAGTTTAAGGTTTGGCGCCGGGCTTTGGCTTTCGTAACCATTTGAGTACGAAGCAACATGATGTGTTATTCCAACACCGGCATCGTAATGACGATAAAGAATTACTTCTTTATTGGCTGCCAAATCTTCAGAACCAAACAATGAACGGAAATCGCTGCTGAATGAATACTTTTTCGAATCGATAACGAATTGGGCTGCATTAGCTGCGAGATTCAGGTATTTAGATGCCTTTTCGTTGTTGTTGTGATGATATTTCTGCCATGTTCCTTCGAAAAGCATCAATCTAGAAATAAATGAAGCAGCAATATATTTGTTCAGGTACTGGGCCGATTCGTCGGAAAGCCTCATGTTATCGAGTGCATAAACAAAATCGTCGTACACTTTATCCATAATCATGGTGCGATCATCGCGGTCTTTGTACATCAGTTCAAGATCGGTATCGAGCAGCACTTTGTCGTAGTAAGGCACATTACCAAAAACACTTACCAAACGGCTATATTCGTAACCCCTGAAAAAACGAGCCACTGCACTCCAGTGTTTATAAGCTTCGGCTGTAATTTTATCGTCTTTCATTTGCTCAATTCTTTCTATAAAAAGATTTGATTTACGAACCCATGAAAAATTCCAGGTCGGACCTGTGTAAGTCGTATGCCAGGCAGCAGTTTCGGATGTTGCAGCACGCGACGAAGGCGCCTGTGTTTCAAAACCACCTTGTTTACCGGCCGAAGCAATGTCGTCAGAAAAAGTATAACCACGGAGTGGTGCATAATCAACACCCCAGGCACTGTTGTATCCTACAAAATAATTGGCGTAAAACCCGTTGGCAAATAAGCGAAGACTGTTTTCGCTTGTCCAGTAATTATCGTCATTCATGGTTGTCAGCGAAGGTTTATCGAGATAATCCTCACAACTGCTGAAAACAAGGGTTACTGTCGTTAATAAAACTATAATTATCTTTTTCATATTTCCTGTATTTTAGAAGTTTAACTGAAGACCGAACGAAGCACTTTTGTAGGTTGGAACCCCAACTCCCGTCCGGCTTAAATTGTAGTTCGAAGTATTCCACATGGAGTAACCCGAAATTACTTCAGGATCGATTGGAAGCCCGCCCAGGTTGTCGAAAGTAAAGAAGTTTTCGAGCGAAACATAGAAACGAGCTTTGCTGATATTTACTTTACTAATTACGGATACGGGCAAAGAGTAACCCAATGTAATGTTCTGAATACGCGTGTAAGCCATATTCAAAAGGTAACGAGTTTGTACCTGCATATTCAGTGTTGTACTGCTCCCGGCCATGTTGTATGGAGCCGGGTAAAAAGCATCGGTGCGGTCTTCTCGCCAGAAATCTCCTGCAATAGCCTGTGGCATAGCACCATCAGATGATTGATAACCGGGAATTGCTAAAAATCCATCGCCCCAAACATCACGTTTTCCAACACCCTGAATAAACACTGAGAAATCGATTCCCTTATAATCGGCACCTGCCCGTAAACCATATTCATAACGCGGCGTAGAGTTTCCAATCACTTTAAGGTCGCCATAATCGGCTGCACCATCTGCATTTGTAAGCAAACGGTTACCCGGATCGATAACACCATCGCCGTTTAAATCTTTAAATTTCACATCGCCCGGACCAAAAAGGAAGTTACCTGATTGTAACCTGCCCTGGGTGGGTGAGTTTGAATCGGCTTGTTTATATACAGTATATTTTGTTCCGTTTGGATTGGTAACTTCCACTTTTTGCAAATTACCATCGCCACCATATTCAAAATCTTCTTTTTGGTACAAACGGTCGGTTTCGTAACCCCAGATTTCACCGTAGGTTTTACCCACATACCAGCTATCGATACTTTGTGTCGATCCGTATTCAGTAATTTCTGTAATTGCATCAGAGAAATTTGCCACCATGCTGATACCGAGCCCGTTTTTAAACCGGTGAACATAATCCAACTGAATTTCATAACCATTTGTCTGAAGCGATCCGTAATTACTTTGCGGAGCACCGGTACCGAAAGTAGCCGGAATTCCTTCAAGCGGAACAATCATATTTTCAGTATCGCGTTTATACCAGTCGAATGCAAACCCGAGTTCGTTTTTCAGGAAACGTCCGTCGAGTCCAAGGTCGAGCGTTGTAATGTCCTGCCAGGTTACTGATGTTGAAACAGATCCCGGTGTACCAAACTGATAGAGTCTTGCATTCGACATCAGCCAACTGGTCATCGAACCACTCATGGTTGGTACATAAAGTGAATTAGGAACCGACTGGTCGCCAATTGTACCCCACGATCCACGAACTTTAAGCGCATCCATCCACGATTCAGACCAATCCATCCACGATTCCTCGTTTACACGCCAGCCGGCTGAGAATGACGGGAACCAGCGCCACTGCAAATCAGTCGGAAATTTCGAAGTTCCATCATATCTCAGGTTGGCTTCCAATAAATAACGTTCCCTAAAATTATAGTTGATACGTCCGTAGTATCCCAACTGCGATTCCCAATACTCGCTTCCCCCGGCAGTTTGTGTACCATAAGCCAGGTTAAACTGTGGATTTGCGTAATCCACCAACTGCGTAATCTGCGACCAGTTGGAAGTACTTGTCATACTTACACTGTTCATCCCCAACATAAAATTGAATTTATGAACATCATCGAAATTCAAATCGTAAGTGGTATTCAGGTTCACTGTGTTCCATTGCATATTTGAACCAATCTGATAAACATGATCAGGATTGGCACCAACAGCAGTGTAGGTTTTCATAACCAACTGATAGGCTTGCATTGCACCCTCGGTTGTTGAAGGAACTTCTTCGCCGGCACTGTTTACGTAAATTTTGTTACCAGCT
The DNA here is from genome assembly GCA_041737765.1 of Draconibacterium sp. Taxonomy (GTDB): domain Bacteria; phylum Bacteroidota; class Bacteroidia; order Bacteroidales; family Prolixibacteraceae; genus Draconibacterium. The sequence goes on from JBGSRA010000034.1 coordinate 43,872, forward strand.
GCATCAGTTTTGGCAACAGCCGACGACCATGTATCGCGGGCAGTGTATCTTGTACCGGGATTTTTTTGCGTATATTCCTGGTTCGCATGTGTATAATCAAAGTTGATTTTCCAGTCTTTTAACGGAGAATAATTAAGACCACCGTTCATGCTCAGATAATTAGTTTCCTGATTGGCTGTATTGGCAGCTGACATTTCGTAAGCCGGGCTGCGGAGCGGATCACCATCTTCCGTAGTAAAAGGATAAGTTGGTCCCCAACGATAAATATAAAGCCACGGGTCGGCAGTAGTTGAGTTGGTTGCATATGCATAACTCTTATTGCGTTTCGAGTACATCGAGCCGGCATATACTTTCAGGTTATCAGTAATATAAGTACCTAACCGAACTGAACCGTTGTAACGCTGAAATTCGTCTGTTTTGGCTGGCTTAATTAAACCAGTCTGGTCGAGATAGCCAAAGGCTACATTGTATTCAGTTTTTCCGCTTTTGCCATTCACCGAAACGTTGTGAGTCTGTGTCGGTGTCCATTCATCTACCATATAATTGTACGGGTCGTAAGTTCTTAAACCTATTTTACGGTTGCTGGCATCAACATACCAGTCGCGGCCGTACACCATCGGGTCTTCAGGTTTTACAACACCACCATAGGTTTCCTGCCATATTTTGGCTTTTTCAAAACCTTCGCGGGTAATTTGCCAGAAAGCACCAGCAACCACACCACCAACGCGTTCAAAAGCAAGTGTTGAATATTCAAGCGCATCAAGTTCAGCCATTTCCATTTTCTTCGAAATATTCTGAAATGCCAGGTTGCCCGAGTAGGAAACATTCACACTTTCGTTTTTAGCTCCTTTTTTGGTTGTAATAAGTATAACCCCAAAAGCGGCTTTTGCACCATAAATTGATGCCGAAGCTGCATCCTTTAACACCGAAATTGATTCAATATCATCAGGATTAACCATCTGAATTGAAGGAATTTCAACATTGTCCATCAAAATTAACGGGGCAGACCCACCCTGCATTGAACCAAACTGTCCGCGGATTTTCATAATCGGATCTGACCCGATTTCACCGCTCGGCACCACTACACTCAAACCAGGAGTTGTTCCCTGCAATCCACGCCCAACATCCGGAACCGGACGCGAGTCGAGTACCTGCATATCGACCGAAGCAACAGCACCAGTCAGGTTGGTTTTCTTTTGTGTACCGTAGCCAACTGCTACAATTTCATCCAGTTCCTCGAATGATGATTCGAGATTTACATTAATGGTTGACGAATTGCCCACTTTAATTTCCTGGCCTGTCATACCAACATAACTGATCACCAGCGTTGCTCCTTCCGAAACCGAAAGCTGGTACTGACCATCTGTATTGGTTACTGTCCCGTTTGAAGTACCCTTTTCAAGCACCGTCACTCCGGGGAGTAACTCATTGGTCTTTTTTTCACGGATTTCTCCGGAAACTGACCTCTTTTGTGCCGTTGCCATTTGAACAAACAGGCCCAAAATTAAGAGAATAGCTAACGTTTTTTTCATAGTACAATTAGTAATTACATGATGAATGATATTAATATTAGAATTTATGATAGTTGAAGAATTGATTGATTTCTATTACGATGATCATTTGATGTAAGTTTGATTTATAATTTTTATTGTTTTAAAAAGCTGATTTTTGATTTACCGGCACCCAAAGTAAGGATTATTTTTTAATAAATATGCATTTTTGTAAGATATAATACCAATTTATTACATCCTGTTTTAAATTTAACATATTTGGCAGTATATCAATTAATTATACAAACCAGATTTAAATCAAGAATAATGGACTATACTTTTTAAAAAAAAATAAAATATTTCGAAGTTTCATACTTTTAAAAGTATTGTTATAAGGTCTGATCTATCAACAAATTGTGATAATAACATATATATAGTGTATTCACTAAGATTATTGATTACATCTTAAAAAGAAAGTTTATAATTACAGATTGTAACTTGTAATACATATTAAGTAATGATTTCACTTAATGAACATGTATTATAATTATAATTGAATAAAGAGGGATAGAAAACAGTGTTGATTTCGAATTAGAATCAATGTATTTAAAAACCGGAGGCTGCGGCAATCATTGCCAGGTAGTTTTCAACCGGAACATAGCCCGGAATGCTGTTCCCCGAGCCAAGTGCATAAGCTTTCAGACTTGTCAATTCCAATATTTTACGACTTCTCATCAATATTTCAACAGGAGTTTTGCGCGTCAGAAAATCCAAATCGATGCCACCAACTACTGCAATTTTTGAATGCCACTTTTGCCAGAAATCCTCAACCGGAATGATGGCATCTTCGAACGAGTGTTTTGCATCGTATTTTAGTTCATCAACCACATCATCCATAACAGCTTCAAGGTTTCCGCATGAATGCAGAATGGCAAATTTTCGGTTCTGATGAATCGCTTCCACTATTTTTTTATGCCATGAAAATACAAGTTCGCGCAGCATTTCGGGCGGAATCATGGTTTGCGTTTTAAAACCCCAGTCATCGTTGACAATAAGCGCACCCACGGTTGAAACCGAACTGCAGATTTCGTAAAACCTAAGTAACCGTGAACCCACCGCATCGAAAATGGCTTTGCTCAATTCTTCATCTTCGTACAACATAAAACAGAGGTTCTCGAAACCCACCAAACTCGTCACATTTTCGAAGAGTCCGCCGGGTGCCGAAATTACAAATTTCATCCCGTCATTTAGTTCCGATGCCATTTTATCAAGTAATCCAAAATCACCTTGTTCAGGGTTTGGCCAGTTGTATTTTTCAAACGAGTTTCGGTCGGTAATCACGCTGCCTTCGTTCAACGAAACGGTTGCTTTTTTTTCGTGGTCGGCGGTGGTGAACGAAAATCCGCCAAAATAGCGCGAAGGAATGGTGGCATAATCGTATCCGGCTTTGTGAAAAAAACCAATGATATCCCTGATTTTATCTTCGGGAGTTATTGCCAATTCGAAAGGTCGGTTATTAAAAAACGAAATCAGGTCAGCATTTACAAAATACTCGAAAAGCACCGGCCTGTCGGGTGTTTCACGCCGAAGCACACGGGCGAGTTGTTCAAAATCAGCCGGATATTTTCGCTTTGGAATCATTTATACATCCAATATTTCTTTGCCAGTTTTCTGAACGCTTCCTCATCTTTTCGCCAATACGGGAGCATGTCGTCAACGCGCATATTTTTTGCCATCAGCAACCGAATCTGGTCGCTGCCGCACACCTTGTCGAACATGTTGTACCGCGATTCGGTTTCGGGGCCAAAACATTTCTTTTCGGGATAAAGCGCTGCCATTTCCTGCATTACATAAAACTGTATTTCGGTAATCCTCACCTTTTTGTAATCGGTAAAATAAAACTGAACCCCGGAATAATTTTTCCCCTGTCCCACGGCATAAAAGGGTTTCATAAAAATCGGACGGAAAATTACGCCTGTCAATTGCAGGTTGTTCAGCCGTTTGGCTAGCGCCAGCGCATCAATCGAATCTTTTGCAAAAACCTGGAACGGCAGCGTGTAACCCACGCCAATCGACATAAAACTGAATTCGCCCAGAATACCCGAAGCCGCATAAAAATAAGGCGAAGTGGCGTGCGGAATGTGCGGCGAGGTAAGCACCCACGGCAGCCCGGTCTGGTCGAAAGTCATGCTGCGTTTCCAGCCTTTCATCGGCACAACCGTGAGTTTACACTGTGCACCCAGCATTTTTTCGGTGTTGAGCATTTTGGCCAGTTCTCCACAGGTAAGCCCGTACAAATAAGGGATTTTAAACTGGCTTACAAACGAAATAAACTTGTCTTCGGCGAGGTTGCCTTCAATTTTCAGTCCGCCCACCGGATTGGGTCTGTCTAAAACCACAAATTCGATGTTGTTTTCGGCAGCGGCTTCCATCGCCAGGCCCATCGTGCTGATGTAGGTATAAGAGCGGCACCCGATATCCTGAATATCATACACCAAAACGTCGATGTCTTTCAGCATTTCGGGTGTGGCTTTGCGTGTTTTGCCGTAGAGCGAATACACAGGCAGACCAGTTTGTGCATCGGTAACCGTTTCCACATGGTCGCCGGCATGGATGTCGCCACGCACGCCGTGTTCAGGCCCGTACAATGCCACCAGTTTTACACCCGGCGCTTCATTCAGAATATCGACGGTTGATTTCAGTTGTGCATCAACGCCTGTGGGATTGGTAATCAGTCCCACCCTTTTCCCCTGCAGGATTTTGAAGTTCGATTCGCGCAAAACTTCGACGCCTGTTTTTACTTTTGGCGAACTGTATGCCGTGGTAAAAACCACAAAAAGACAGGCAATTGCAAGTGCTATTCGTTTCATTTTTCTTCTTTCTTTTTAATTCCGAAACCGGGTTTAATTTTCACAAAAAATACGGGCAGCAAACCGGGAATCATGCAAAGCATCACCCAAACAAAAAAGTGTTTGTACCCGATAATATCCTGCAGCCAACCCGAAAACATACCGGGAATCATCATGCCCAGCGCCATAAAACCTGTGGCAATGGCAAAATGGGCAGTTTTGTGCTTACCTTCGGAAACATAAATCATATACAGCATGTAAGCGGTAAAGCCAAAGCCGTAACTGAACTGTTCAATCACCACGCAAAGTCCGATAATCCAATGGTTTTCGGGCTGAAAATAAGCCATGTACACATACGCGAGGTGAGGCAGGTTGATGGCCAGCGCCATAATCCAAATCCAGAATTTCAATCCTTTTTTTGCTGCTGCCAATCCGCCTGAAATACCGCCAACCGTCAAGGCCAAAATACCAAAAGTACCATATAACAAGCCAACTCCGCCGGTGGTAAGCCCCAAACCGCCCACTTGACGCGGGTCTAACATAAACGGCGAGGCCATTTTTACAATCTGCGATTCGCCCGAACGGTACAACAGCAAAAACGACAAAATCAGTCCGATATCTTTTCGTTTGAAAAACGAGCCAAAAGTTTTGAAGAACTCTTTCAGGAAATTCTGGTGACGTGCAGCCTGTACATCGGCTGCCGGGTGCGGAAGAATAAACCGGTGGTACAACGAAAACAGCGCAAACATTGCGGCCAGTATGATAAACGTGATGCTCCACGCCAATTGCAGGTTTCCGGATGTTCCCTTAAAAACAGCTTCGGTAGGGCGCGAAAGTTTTGGGTCGCACTGCAAAAGCAGGTAAGCCGGCTTGTCGTAGTTATGCGAATTAAACGCCAGCCGCTCTCCTTCGATGAGTTTGATGCTTTTGTCGCCGCTGTTGAATTTCAGGTTCAGCACCATTTCCTTGTTTTCTTCGGGTTTCGAACTCAGTTTTACCGCCACAACGCTTACATTTCCTGCCAGTTGGTTGGCCGGAATGGCAGCCGTTTTATCGCCAAAATGTTCTTTCAAAAACGATTTTAAAGGCGATGAAATATGGGCTGTCCACCACGATTCACCGGCTTTGCCGGATTGTGTACCTGCTTGTCCGGCAGGTGCATGTACAAATCCGTTTTCAATATTGTGTGCAGAAACAACTTTCCGAATCGAATCGAGTTGTGACGTCGGAATATTTTGTGTCGATAATTCAGCCTTTTCAGGAAAAACCATAAAATAACTTTCTCCACCCGGGTTGTTCTGCGCAACATCGGGCAAATTGATTTCTTTTGAAACCGAAGGACTTGCAGCAGCGCTGATTTCAACGGGTGGTAAACCAGTGGTGGTTTCGAAAAAACCGGCAAGAATGATGAGCAGCCCCTGCCCTGTAATCATGGCAATGCGGTAAAACGTGCTGCGAATGCCCACAAAATAAGCCTGTTTGTGTTCGTCGAGACCGAGCATGTAAAACCCGTCGGCGGCAATGTCGTGTGTGGCCGAGCTAAACGCGAGCAGCCACATAAAAATAAGCGTGATTTTGAAGAAAACAGGCAACGGAATAGCCAGTGCAATGCCACCTAGCGCTGCACCAATCACAAGTTGCATGATGACAATCCACCAACGTTTGGTTTTCAGTAAATCGACCACAGGACTCCAAAGCGGTTTGATTACCCACGGCAAATACAACCAGCTGGTGTACAGCGCGATGTCGGTATTCGAAATCCCCAGCCGCTTGAACATGATAACGGCCACTGTCATTACAACAACATACGGAATTCCTTCGGCAAAATAGAGGGTGGGAATCCAGGCCCAGGGATTGCGGGTGGTCGTTTTCGGTTGTTTCATTTTAGTTATATAAGCCCCCTCCAACTCCCCCAAGGGGGAGAGTTAAAAAAGGGTGGCGGTTGTTAATACTTTTTCTTTATCACATATTTTAAGTTTTAGATTGCTTCGCTACCCTCGCAATGACAGGTATTTCGCCCGTTTTGGGGGAAGAGGTTTGGCGGCTTTGCCGCCAA
>JBGSRA010000037.1:0-11375 GCA_041737765.1 Draconibacterium sp.
ATCCCGTTAAATAAACCTAAAAAGTTCATTGATATGAGTAAAATTACAAAAGTTAACCCTGTTCTCAAAAGGAATGGGGATAAAAATAGTTACATGCTCATTATCAATGAATTAAATATTTAGGTTGACGGCTATGGGCTCGTCCCCCTTTGACATAAAATTCAATTGATAATACATTAGTTTTTTCAAAGGGGGATTCAGGGGGATTGGGAACAATTTTCGATTTGGATTTTGAATAACTTCCTGATTTCTTATTCCTTATATTTTATTTCTTATTTTTCTAAATTTTCTGAGACATCTGGTATTTGCAATCCCCCTTTTGTTCCCCCTTTAATATTAATATTTTGATTATCAATTCATGATTTGCAATTAAAGGGGGACGAGCTCCGATGTTACTTTCGAGGTTCGAAACCGAGCACTCATTCTGCAGAGGAGTTGCAAATATGATTTACTCCAACACAAATTTAATTCTGAAACACACCATTTCGCCCAATAATTCCGGTACTTTAAAAGGTGAAAGTTGTTCGATTACTCTTTTCGATTCTTTTACCAACAAATCCAGATTTTTACTTTTTTCTGAAGTCACAGCTTTTTCACTTTTCAGAGCAGTAACCACAACCTCATCAACGTTGATAAATTTTCCGTCAGGTCTCTTTTCGGTTATTCGGCTGATTGTTCCGTCTTTTGCAATAAAAGCCCAGATTTCAACAACTCCCTGCTGGTTGTTTTCCTGTGCTACAACGGGGTATTTAATTGATTGTGCTATTTTACTTCTTAAATTGAAAATTGTTTGTTGGTCTGTGGTTTCCTGTAATTCAAATTCCACAGTAACACCAATCGTTTTTCCTTTAAATTCAGGTATGTCAATGATTGGAAATAAATCAGCAACCCTCTTTATTTCATTAACAAAAATATTAGGATTATTTTGAAGAGCTTCTTGTATAAACACATCATTTTCATTTTCATAGGCAGTAACAACTACTTCATCCAGAAAATAATCCACTGAAGAAGCTTTGTCGGAAGTAGTAATAATATTTCCGTTTTTATCGAAACTTATGAAAAGCTGGGCTATCCCTTTTTTGCCAATCTCTTGAGCATCTATCGGATATTTAATTTTTTCTGCAATAAATCTCCGAAATTCAAGCTGAGAAGTAATTTTTGTATTTTCATTTCCATTTTTCAACGTAATCAAAATCACACCATTTTTTCCTTTTTCACCATAAACAGCAGTGGAAGATTGATTTTTTAATACATCTATTTTTTCGACATTATCAGGTAGAATATGGTCAATGTTTGTAGTTTCAACGCCGTCAACAACATACAGCGGTTGCCCGTTTTGTCCGCCGGTTGTTCTGATGGTTAATCCATTTTGAGATGAAGGAGTGATTGTTACATTTTCACTGCCTTTTTGAACCGTTCCATTCATGCCACCTGAAATTGAAAAGCCTCCATTTTGTGATTGTATATTTTTGTTGTTTCCGGAACCTGAATCTTCAATATTTTCAGGGTTGACATTTTTATCAACTTTTTTAGTCATTATCAAAACAACCCCGTTCTTTCCTTTGTCTCCATATAATTTAAATCCTGATTCTCCTTTTAAAACATCAATTCGTTCAATGTTATCAGTATCGATTTCACCGTTTTTTGCTTCAAACTCTTTCCCATCAACAATATAGAGTTTGTTATCAACTTCTAATTTTACATCTATATTTTTTCTGCCATTTGTTTTCACTTCCATCATTTCATAACCATCTTTTCCAAACAACAGAGTTTCAATCTCTCCTTCAGACCTGATTTCGTAATTGCCTTTGGTATCAGTAATAGTTCCGGTCATTTTACCTTTATCAACAACAGATACCCCTGTTAGAGGCTCATCTTTTTCATTCGTTACCTTACCTGAAACGATGTATTTATCTTCTTTTTCCAAAGTGAAATTGTGGGTGCCGGAAGTAGTAACTTTTACCACACTATTATTACTTGAATTATCAGATTTTAACTGAACGTCGATTATATTTTGTCCGTTTATATCAATATTTACTGTTTCAAAATCAGGAACAAGAAAACTCAGTGTTTCGTTTTCGTTATTGATTTGGAGTTCGTAGTTTCCGTAAGGGTCAGTGATTGTGCCTTTTGTTGTTCCTTTTGTGATAACTGAAGCTCCGGAAATTGGGTCTCCTTTTTGGTCAGTTACTTTTCCTTTTATGATTTTTTCAGAACTCGAAATCTCATTCTGATTACCATTTTGAACAATTTCAGTTTTCACTTCCCGGTTCGACAAACCCATGACCAAAACGGCCAGCAGCGGGAGAACAACCAATTGTTTTACAAATGCATACTTGCTTTCTGTTTTCTTTTTCATCATGACTATACGGTTTTTAAGTTGACTTCCGTTTAAAGCGGTTAAAAATGGCGCAATCCCCTGTTTATCGGCCAGCGTAACCATGGCCAGTTGATAGGTTTTCGGATTATAATGTTTTGCTATTTCGTGGTCGGTAAGGTATTCGAGGTTGTTTTTTACTGCGTCTTTCAGCAGCCAGGCAAACGGGTTAAACCACTGCAACAGGAACATGATTTCGGTAAAAAGAATGTCGAGCGTGTGTTTCTCGCGAACATGAATTTTTTCGTGACTGACAATTATTTCCAAATCGGGGTGCGACAGTGTTTTTTCTGAAACCACAATTTTGCTGAAAAACGAAAACGGGTGGACATCTTTTGGAGTGATATTCACCATGTAGTTAAATATTTTCTGAACCCGGCTTTTTTGAATAATGTAGATGGCTTTGAGGTGGCCCAGCAAAAGATGAAACAGGAATCCGGCAGTTCCGAGCAGGTACAATCCAAACAAATAATGGTACCATTCGAAAACAAATGCGGGTTGTACAATTTCTCCTGAAGCAGGCGCCAGATATGCAAAACTGTTTGCATCGAAATTTAAAGGTTCGATATATTTTACGGTGGTAAAAGTAATCAGCGGAATTACAAAACTCAGCGCCAGCGAAACCGGCAAATAAATGCGGTTAAACGTAAAATGCTTCTGGTTTTGAAAAAGCAGCAGAAACGCGATGTAAAAAGCACAGGCAGCAATCGCAGCCTTCGCGATGTAAATGAGGTAGGTTTCCATTATTCCTGCTCTTTAATCAGTTTTATCAGCTCTTCCAACTCGGCAGGCGACAAACCTTTTTCCTTTACAAAAAAGGCAACCGCGCTTTTGTACGAGTTGTCGAAATAATCGCTCACCACCTGTTTCATAAAGGTTTTGCGGTACTCTTCCTTTGTCATCAGCGGAAAATATTCGTAGGTATTTCCGTACTGCGTGAACCCGATAATTCCTTTGTCCTGCAGCAACCGCACCAGCGACGAAACCGTGTTGTAATGTGGTTTTGGGTCGTCGTACTCTTCAATAATATCTTTTACAAAAGCTTTTTCCAGCTTCCAGAGGATTTTCATTACCTCTTCTTCTTTGCGCGTTAGTTTTTTCATTTTACGTAGTATCAAGATTTAAAGAATCAAGTATCAAGACTAAAAATTTCCTAGACAACAAACATACAACTGATTTTTCAGTTCTGCAACTGTTTTTTCAGTTTATTAACTTATTTTTCAGTTAAAGAATGTGAAAAGGAAATAAGTGTGTGAAATTGGGTGTAATAAGGATGCCATCCGTTTTTGACGCAACTCATACGGATGGCATCCTTCTCAAAACAAAAATGCCACCCAAAAGAGCAGCATTTCAATTGTTTTCATGGCCTACTATTTTCTTTACATTTCTCCGCCGCCATCATTCATATTTCCGCCACCATCTGAATTATTGCCTCTTTCGTCGGATTTGAAATTGTTGATTTTGTAACTGAGCGTGAGCATAACCACCCGCGGTTCACGTTTCCATTCAAACCAGTTTTTAAATTCACTGGTAACCGATTCGCGTTCAAATTTGGCGGTTCCAAACGGATCCTGCACGGTGAGTGTTGCAGTCAGTTTTTTCTTCAGAAAATCCTGTTTTAAGGCCATAGTTGTAAAAAACGAGGCTTTTGATTCTCCCTGAGCTGAAACCGACGGACCGCGATAAAATCCCTGGATTTGCATTCTCGAATTATCAGAGAACTTAATCGTTGTATTCATTCTTCCACTCCAGTTGGTGCTTTCCCTGTCGAAAGCTTCTCCGTCAACTTCGCCTTCAATTCTGTAATTAAAACCTGAAATACTGGCATTTACAGTAAGCCATTTTGTAAATTCCACGTTACCCATCAACTCCATACCGGTTGAGTAGTCTTTACCTAAATTTTCCGATTTTAAGTACAGAATTCCATCGTCGCCCAATGATTCGATGCGTTCGATTTTATTTTTTGTTATCCGGGTAAAAGCTTCGAGTGATAAATAAGAACGCCCGAATTTCAGCATGTAACCCAAATCGTACGAATCGGTATATTCAGGTTCAAGCTCCGGATTTCCCTCACGAATGGTGTAACGGTTAAAATAAGTTGGAACGGGGTTGAGATCCCAGCCACCCGGACGATTGATACGCCGGCTGTAACTTGCCATAATTTCATTTTTTTCGCCGATATCATACGATAAATGCAACGTTGGAAACAGGTCGTACAATTTTAATGCGGCTACAGAATCGTTTGCCGATGATTTAATTTCGCGGTCGGTAAGTTCGCCGCGAAGTCCGGCCATAAATTCCAGTCCACCCAATTTGTTGGAGTAGGTTGCATAAACGGCATGAATATCGTTTTTAAAGTCGATTGCGCTTGAAAAGTAATCGCTGGTAATCCAGGTTCCGCTAATTGGGTCATATTCCTGAAACGAAGTGCTTTCCTTTTCTCTTTCGATTCTGCTTTGAAAACCTGCCTCCAGTTTGCTTACATCGCTGATTGGCAGCGTATAATCGGCTTTTAACCTGAACTCATTTTCATCTTCTTCCTCGGTAGTTTTTACCTGGGCCAGGTAAGTTCCCGATGGATTGTAGTTTTCGTCGGTCAGCATTTCATTTTCCTCGTCGCTGTCAAAGCCGGTTTGTCCCGAATAAAAAGCGTTTGCTTCAATTTTATGTCCTTCCTCTTTAAATTTATGCTGAAAGTTGAGTGTGCTACTGTAGAAATCGTTTTCACTTGCCGAAATTTCGTTGTTAACCGAATAAATATCTGTTGATTGCGGAATGGTGTATTCATGAATTAACTCTTCACCCCCACGGTTGTTTTTTGATTTACCAACCTCGCCCGAAAGTGTAAATGTTGTTTTGTCGGAAAGATAAAAATCAAATCCACCTTTGAAATTCTGTCCCCCCCTGATAAAATTTCTGTCGCCACCAATGGTAAGATATTTGGTTGTGTCGCCCGAATAAGTTTCGCGGCTTGATGCCATACTTCCGTAGTTTGTTTCATCGCGCCAGTCGGCACCCAAAAAATAATTAAACTTTTCGGTACGGTAATTCAGTAAAAAATCACCGCGGTATTTGTCTCCTGTTCCGATGGTTCCGTTTATAACCCCACTGAGACCGTTCATAGAATTCTTTTTCATGATTAGGTTTATAATACCGGCGCTTCCATCGGGTTCGTACTTGGCCGATGGATTGGTAATAATTTCGATACTCTCCAGCGCTGAAGCCGGAATCTGGCGCAATGCATCACTCCCACTCAACACACTTGGCCGGCCATCGATTAAAACCGTAAAACTACCCGATCCGCGTAAAGTCACATTCCCTTCAATATCGACCTGAACCGAGGGCGTGTTTTCCAGCACATTGGCTGCTGAACCTCCGGCGGCACTATAAACCTGGCTCACATTTACCACTTTTTTGTCGAGTTTATATTCAACGGCTGCTTTATCGGCAACTACATCAACACTTCCAATTTCAACAGCCGAAGGACTGAGTTTTATGCTACCCGAGTTAAATGCCGGACTTTCCGTGTCAAGAACGATTTCAGCTACTTTTGATTTTTCGAATCCAATAAAATGCGCTTCAAGATAATATTCACCCAGCGGCATACCTTTAATCTCAAACTGGCCGTCAGTCCCGGTAATTCCGCCGGTTACCAAAGTCGAATCTTCTTTGTTGTAAACGGCAATATTTGCATATTCCATTGCCTGTCCGGTTGCATTATCAACGATTATACCTTTTATGGTACCCGGTTTATCATCGTCGGCAAAAACAGTCACTCCACTGGCAATATTGCTGAATATGAGTATTTTAAATAAAATAAGTTTTGCAATTAATAATTTTTTCATTTCTTAGTTTTTCTATTTTCCTTTTAATTTTTGTTTTCTGACCTTATTAAGACAATAAACTCTTTTATTGGTTTAATCAGAAAAATGTTAATGAGTTGTTAAGGTATTTTGGATTGAAAATCTTTAGGGCAGGGGAAATCAAAAAAAGGAGATGAGAGTTTTTACGAAAAATGCCATCCCCTCCGGATGGCATCATTCTAAACTAAAAATGCATGGAACAAAAAGCTCTCTTTTTAGACCACTGCTGATTTGACTTTATGCGTTGATAAATAGTTTAATCCCAAATCTTCAAATACCTTTGAAATCTGAAATTATTTGACTGTTTTTATTTTCATTTATTCATTGCATCTCTTAAATTTGCTGAAACTCATTAAAATAACCAATAACCTTTACAATTATGAACGAACAAAATTTTCAGCCAGCAGGTACACCTCCACCGAACTACCTTGTATTTGCAATTCTTACCACCATTTTTTGTTGCCAGATTTTGGGAATTGTTTCCATAGTTTTTGCTGCACAGGTAAATTCGAAATGGAATTCGGGCGATACACAGGGAGCACTCGATGCCAGCCGAAATGCCAAACTCTGGGCATGGATTGCCTTTGGCAGCGGACTTATTATTGCTTTAGTAATGACACTTTTAGCTGTGTTTGGTGTACTTGCCGGAATTATGGGCGGGATGGATTTTTAGCGAATGAAGAGATTCTTAAATATTGGACTGCTTATCGGTTTTACAGGATTGGCAGTCCTTTTTTTTGTGTTGGATCCTGCCAAACATGATTTGTTTCCCCGTTGTCTTTTTAATTCGATAACCGGTTATTACTGCCCGGGATGCGGCTCACAACGCGCGGTTCACAGTTTGCTGCATCTCGATTTTGCCGGTGTTGTAAGTTATAATTTTCTTTTTTTACCGGCTGCCCTGCTTATTTTATATCATTATTTACACCCGTTTTTAAACCGGATTTTTCACTGGAAACTTCCGAATGTATTCTACTTTAAAAGCACACCTTTTATTATTCTTGGTGTTGTGATAATTTTCTGGATTCTACGTAATCTGCCTTTTTATCCGTTTTCAGTATTGGCGCCGGGGTAGATTTTTTAAGTTTTAAAGCGGCAGGTTTTAGTGGCAGTATATTTTTCAAGTGGAAATCAATCTTTAAACGACTTGAATTGATACCCCCATGATGTAAACGTTTTAATTAACTCGTCAAGTTTTAGGTAAAATTTGTCTGTTCTTGATTTTTCGGTTCCGGGGTGAATGAGCAAAATCGCACCATTTAAACCTTTCTTACTTTCAAAGTTCAGTAACCTTGTAAAAAGTTCATCCGATGATTTATAATTCGCCATTTCGGGTGTTGTGTAATCGGCATTGGTACCGGTGTCAGGTGTAAAATTAATCACTTCCAATCCCAGATTCCGGCTCCAGTCAACAATCTGACGGTTGTACCATTCATAAGGTGGCATAAAAAATCCGGCCTTTTCGGGTTGAATTCCAAATTTCTGCAATTCAGTAATGTTATTTTTAAGATCATTTACGAATTCATTGAAATCAATCAGCAATGAATCCCGTTTTTGCCAGTCGCAATAGAGTAAATGTTTATCGGAATGTGCTCCAATATAATGTCCTTCGCGAATAATTTGCCGTGTTATTTTTTTGAATTCCTGCTTTCTCAGAAAATTACCTGTAAAAAAGAAAGAGCCTTTGATTTTGTGCTTCTGAAGTGTTTGCAAAACATGCTCTCCCCCTTCAAAAAGTTCGTCAGCGGTAAATGTGAGGTAAATACTTTTTTCTTGCGGATTGATTCTAATGATTGCTCCTTCACTGTCTTTTTCAAAATTATTGCTTACTGATTGATTTCTTCCCGAATTTTCAAGCGATGCAAGGTAAAAACTCAGGCTGGCAGTTCCATCCATTGTTGGTTCGTTGGTTGAGTAATCGCCAATATCGTCGTGATAAACTGCAATCCCATTGTTAAATGGGGCGTATTCATCGGGATTCATCAGTACAATTCCAATCTGAGCTTTATTTCTTTGGGCGTCAATCGGGCCATCAACCAATCCACCCGGAGTGGTTCCGCCAAGCAAAACGGTGTAAGACGAATGTGGTAACATGGGAGAATCTTCCACACCCGGAAGCCCGCAAATCATGGCAGTTCCCCATGGGTTACAACCAAAAAGCCAGTCGCGCAGCGCAGCTTCCATTTCCAGAAAACGCGAATCGCCGGTTTGTTCCATATAAAGATGTGCCTGTGTAACAGCCGCCGCCACAAGGTTATTCGAGCACCACAAAAACGGCAGTCCGTTAAAAAACGGGTCAATTTTGCCGCGTTCGTAAAGCAGTGTTAAACCTTCCCTGTAAAACTTTGCAAAATCCTTTTTTTCATTCTGAATTAAAAAATGGTGCCCGAGATTGATAAAAGGATATGATTCATAATGGCCGGCTGTATCGTTTTTTATCCACGGACTTACAGGTTCCTGCTTTCCCCAGTATTCAGCTTCGTTAAGAAAATTCTTTTCTCCTGTTAGCTGAAATAATTGTGCAGCACCAAGTTCAAGGTCGTCGGCAAAATTTTTTTCCTCGTAATAATAGGGCGAAACATTGCAGGTAGTCTGCGAATAGCCAGTGTCGGAAAGCGCAAATTCCCAGGCATCCAGCGCTTTTTGTTTCATTAATTCTGAAAATTCAGGGTCTGATTTCTGAAAAACCTGTGCTCCCAAAGCAAAACCCGACGCAAATTTGCCCGCAATGGAAGAAACACCCGTTGACTGGTTTTTAAACTTTGCCAAACCCTGTGGTTTGCCGGTAACAAAATAAACAGGCCGGTATTTACCCAAACCATAATCGGCTTTGTCTCCGACGGGTAAACGGAAACCAATGTGGTCGCGGTCGTCGGCAATCTGGTTGTACATTTCACCTGGGGCGGGATTCATTTTTAACATCCATTCCAAACCCCATTTAATTTCATCAAGAATATCGGCAATTCCATTACTCCCCGGCAACCCGCCTGCATCAAAATCATCGCCGTAAATTTCAGGATAGCGCTGGTAAGCGAACATCATTTGATAAACCGTGTTGATTGAAGTGGTTGAATATTGCAGGTAATCGGTAGCATCGTGCCAGCCACCTGTAACATCCAGAAATTCACCTGTGCGGGTTGGGTGATCGACAATAATTCCGTCGTGCAGATGGCATGAATCCTTTAAAAACGGGTTGAAACCGCAACGTTGCTGACGGAGATAATTCAGGATAAAATCAGCCGTTCCGTCATAAACATCTGCTTTGATCCTGAAATTCGGCGATTTGTTTTGACCCACCTTGATATAATATCCCCCTGCTTTTTCGAGTTCTGAGAAATTGAGCCGGTACGCGGATTTCATTCCCCACTCATCTGCTGTTTTTGTTTCAGTTTTGCCTGTAAAAACAACTTCATCAGTAATTGCCTTGTGGACAGTAAAGGACGAAAAATTCACGTTTTCAGATGAGATAAAAACAGCCACTTTTATTGATTTTGGAAGGTAGCCAATTTGGTTGATACGGATTACCTCTGCTGCACCGACATTCTGCACCAGCATTATAAAAAGAATAATTGTTTTAATTTGAATATTGAAGTTCATACCACTTTTTATGTTTTAAAATTAGCAATTGCGAAAAACAATCCTGTTTTTTTTTATTCAAGTTTTTTACAAAATATAAATATCCTCTACAATATCAGGGTTGATTACTGTTCGATCCTCCTTGTTATCTGCTTAGGCAAAAAACATTCAAATCAGACCTGTAACCCAACGAAATTACAACAGATAATTAGTTTTTCAATATCCGATTAAATACCATTAAATGAACTCCTTATGGTCAATAAAATCAGCAAATTTTGTAATACACTGATTTTGTTTAACTTATAATTCAACAATAATTGTGAAATACTGTTAAAATGAAATATGGGTAATTTCTTTTTTGATTAAATGTGTTAATGTAGTATATTGTATAACTTATAAAGTCTAATAACCAGGGTATGATATTAAACTTGTTTAATAAATTTAATTCAGGGTATAAAGCACACTACCTGGCCAATTTTGATTGCATGAAGTTTAATTCTGGCAGTTATATCCTCAAAGCAAACCAAATGTTTAAATTGCTTATGTTATCTGTGGCAATTATTATTGTCAATGCTACATCTTCAATTGCCGGTTCAAATTCGGAGTTTTTTTATGTTAAGAATGGATATTTTACCAGTCTAAAAAACGATAATCGTTTATTACATAATTCAGGAGAAATTATTCCTATCGCATATCAGGCATTTGACGCATTATTAACAGTTAACATGTCTCAGTCAGGCGGCCCGATTCCTGTGACTGCGGCCGGTGATATTATTGAATATACGATATTCGTTGAAAACACAGGCGACCAGGACTTAACCGGAGTAATAGCAACCGATGTATTGCCTGACGGCAGTAATGGTTTATTAAGCGGACCAACCGGGGACCTCGGTATCATTGGTGTTTTAGACATAGGCGAAATCTGGACTTATACAATAAGTTACACGGTTACTCAGGATGACATGAATACGGAAACTAACCTAACAAATACAGTATCCGTAGTAAGCGTTGAGGATACCGGCCCTAAAGTGGCCAGTGCAACGAAACCTGTAATTCCATTAAAGGTTGACATGTCTCAGTCAGACGGTCCGAATCCTGTAACTGCAGCCGGTGATGTTATTGATTATTCCATTACCGTTCAAAACACAGGAGGCCAGATCATCACCGGAGTTACAGCAACAGATGTGTTGCCTGACGGCAGTAGCGTCATATTAAGCGGACCAACCGGAGACCTCGGTAACATTGGTGATTTAGACGTTGGCGAAACATGGATTTATACAATAAGTTACACGGTTACTCAGGGTGATATGGATACGGGAAGTGACCTTATAAATACAGTGTCGGTAGAAAGTGACCAGGTTCCCGGCCCAACAGAGGTCAGTTCATTAACACTTTTAATTCAGAATGCCGCTCTTACCATAGTGAAGGTTGCCGACAAACCCAGTGTAAGTTTAGCCGGAGAAACGATTACCTACACAATTACCGTGGTCAATACAGGCAATGTAAACCTGACAAATGTTGTGCTGACCGATGTTTTTGCCGGCGGCGCCACTCTTCCC
>JBGSRA010000054.1:0-8646 GCA_041737765.1 Draconibacterium sp.
GGAGGTTCAGGAAGGAGCAAATTAAATTAGAACATAAAAAATGAATGAAAACAGTATCAAAAAATCTATTAGAAATCGATGATATTGAAAGTCTATCATTCAATGGACACTTGCAAGTATGAATCGCTCAATTTAGGTCAATGTCACCGGGTGAATATTTTTTAGATTCATTCACATTCCCACTTTTTGCCCAGGTATCAACGAAGGTTTGTTCAAAGAGTATTTGATTGAATGGAACCGTTCTTTTCCTGAATAATGAGGTCCAGCATCAAATGAAGTTGTAAACTTTTTTCAGCGGGAGAACGGTTCCTTTTGGTTTACAATAGAAAAACAGTTGTCAGGATTAATAGCAAAAGCATTTTAGGATTAATTTGCAGCATAATTTTTTTTGAAAAACCACATATTCAATTTGTTAAATCATTTTAAATCTGTGTATCTGTGGCATTAATTTTGAGTAGTTTAAAAATTTTAATTGGAATAATAACCGAAAATCAATATTGAAAATTCAAACTAACTCCAACCTAAATTTTAAACAATGTGTTCAATTCTAAAATGGAAATACTTTTTACCGTTGGTTCTAACAATTGGTTTCATTTTTACATCATTCATCAATCCTTTTCCTGACGATAAATTGTTTGAGTTAATCAGCAAATTCAATTTGATTAATCAAAGGTTTCCACAGGAGAAGGTCTATCTTCATCTCGACCGTCCGTCGTATTGGACCAACGATACCATTTGGTTTAAAGCTTATCTGAAAGATTCGCCCATTAAGGATTGTAATCTGCATGTTGAACTGGCAAATGCAACAGGAACAATCATCAGCAGAAAGCTTTACTGGGCGCAGAGTGGTCTTGCCTATGGTGAGATTGGTTTGTGTGATACGCTTTCGAGTGGGGTTTATCAAATAAGAGCTTATACCGACTGGATGCGAAATTTCGATAATCACTGGTATTTTAAGGAGGATTTGATTCTTTGGAATTTAAGTGATAAACAAGCGGATGAAAAGCTTATTCAGTTGAGAAAGAGGGAAGTGGATTTCCAGTTTTTACCCGAAGGCGGAACATTTGTAGCAGGAATTAAAAACAGAATGGCTTTTAAAGCAACTGATAAAAATGGCTTTGGATTGGATGTCAGTGGAATGGTATCCGACGATCGGGGCAAAAATCTGTTTAGTTTTAAAAGTGGGTTTAAAGGAATGGGCAGCTTTATGATTGAACCGCAGAAAGGAAGAAAATATTCTGCAGAAATAAATGTTGAGGGCGGAGTTACCATGAAAGTTAATTTGCCCGAACCACTGGAAGTAGGAGTAACAATGTCAGTTGATTCGCATGATAGTTATAATGTAAATATTCAAATCAGGGAAAAAACAGGTTCGTTGTTAAGCAATGCAGGAAACGAATATTTTATTGTAGGCCAATCCAATAACATGGTTTTTCTCAACAGGAGTGTTCAAACTGTTAACGATGTTGCTGAGTTAACTATTGAAAAAGATAAACTTCCCACAGGTATTATTCAGTTTACTTTGTTTAGCCAAAACCTGGTTCCGCTTTGCGAAAGACTGATTTTTGTTAATCATCATGATTTTGTGACACTTGAGATTGAACCGGATAAAAAGGATTATTTACGACGTGAAAAAGTTAAACTTGATGTAAAAGCTTTAAATCAGAGCGGATTGCCTTGTTTTGCCAATCTTTCTGTATCAGTATTCAATACCGACAACCAGTTGGAAAACGAAGAGTATCCCAATAATATTTGTACCAATTTTTTACTCTGCGCCGAACTTAAAGGAAAGGTTGAAAGTCCGGCCTTTTATTTTAAGGATGACAGTCTTTCAACCATTCAGTCTCTCGATATTTTAATGCTAACCCATGGATACAGACATTTCGAATGGGAAGCCATTCAGCAGGAACAGTATCCTGAAATTGTATATCAGCCTGAAAATGGAATTCATTTAAAAGGCAGGGTAAAATCATTAATAATGGAAAAACCAGTACCCAATGCAACAGTTAACCTTTTAACTTTAACAAACGGCATCGGATTTAACCAGACTATTTGCGACAGCTCAGGTTATTTTGAGTTTCCCGGATTATTTTTTTACGATACAGTTTCAGTAACGCTCGAAGCAAAAGCCGAAAACGGTAAGAAAACATTGATTGATATGGACCGCAGCGCGTTTACTTTTCCTGAGTTTAAGTTTATTCCGAAAGAAAACCAAAATTGGGGTTACCAATATGTTGATGATAAAAAAGTAGATATTACTAATTCTCTTAATGAAGAAAATCTTCATAAAATTAACCGGAAATGGAAGTTGAGTGATACGATAATGTTAAACGAAGTACGTGTGTTTGCAGCAAAATATAAATTTGGCAAGCGTCCCATGCGATTATACGAGAAAGCAGACTACAGCCTGGATATTGAAACGCAACCTGATGAACTGGGAAATGTTTTTCACAAACTGGAAGGAAAGTTTCCAAAAGTATATGTAAGGGTTTTTGATGAAGGTCCCGCGGCAAATTATAGGGGCTCAACCAGGGAATGGGATGTTCTGCATATAAACGAAAGTACCCCGGTTATAATTAAGATAGATTTTAATCCCCGTGGGCCTGTTTATGTTCTTGACGGAAGTGTTGTTGACAGGGATTTGATTTCAGATATTCCGGCGGGTAAATTCGAGAAGGTGGAGATTATCAAAAATGGGGTTCCTTATGGAAATCCAGATGGGGGAGCAGTTTGTTTTTTTACCAAAAAAGGAGCTTTTACAAGAACCCCAAATTCAATTGGAATGAAGAGCAGCACAATTATTGGTTATTCAGTGATACGGAAATTTTATTCCCCTTCTTACGAAACTCAACAGCAGTCACAAATAAAAGACGATTTCAGAAACACATTGTACTGGAATCCGGTTGTGAGGACTGATTCTACAGGATCTGCTCAGGTTTCATTTTACAACAGTGATCAGGCAGGTGACGTGATAATTGTTGCCGAAGGTATTGATGCAACCGGAAAATTGTGTAGGGGAACAAGTCAGTACAAAGTGGAAAACTGATTTTTGTAAAAAGCTGATGAGCAAAATATTTTTAGCATGTTTACCATCCGAATTTTTTCCAAAGTATTCACGAAGTTTAGTTCATAATGTATCTGAGTGAATGGACCCGTTCTTTTCCTGTATAAAGAAAACGGGAAGGTGGTACTCTGCCAAAAATAGATGTCAATCCTGATATTTGGATTATTCAGTAAAAATCTGGAAATTAAGCCATAATTATAAAAGCAATTTACAATGGCAGAAATAAAAACAAAACAACACAATGCTGACGTTTTCGAATTTATCAACACGTATGCCGATACCGAACAAAAACGAAAAGATAGTTTTGAGTTACTTAAACTGATGCAGGATTTTACGGGTTTCGAGCCCAAAATGTGGGGACCAACGATTATCGGGTTTGGCAGTTTTCATTACAAATCGGAGCGAAGCCGGCAGGAAGGCGAATGGCCGTTAGTTGGTTTTTCACCCCGAAAAGCAGCTATTTCACTTTACGTTTTCACCGGTGCCAAAGAGCATGAATATCTGTTGAAGGATTTGGGGAAATTTAAAATGGGAAAGGCCTGTATTTACGTTAAAAAACTCTCCGACATTAATCAGGATGCACTCAAAAAAATAATGAAGGAAACGATTGATTATCTGCTGACGAAGGACAAACAGGATTGACCTTCAGTTTCTTTTAAAATCCGTCAGTTGAAACTGACGGTAAATGATAGATTTACTTGCAATTTAATGCAATATCCTTTGCCGTCCGATTCATCGGACGGTACTAAATAAGAAAATCCATGTCCCGGTTCTCCCGAAAAAGTCTTTTCTTTGCACCAAAATAATTGGGATGAAAAAGAAGAGAGTGAATGTAGTTACAATGGGTTGTTCTAAAAACCTTGTCGATTCGGAAGTTTTGCTGAACCAGTTGGAACGTGGGAAGTTTGAGGTAGTGCATGATGGTAGCGGGGCCGGATTTGATGCGGTTTTTATCAATACCTGTGGATTTATTCACGATGCAAAGCAGGAATCCATCGATATGATTCTCGATTATGCTGAAGCCAAAAAACGCGGCGATATCGGCAAATTGTATGTGATGGGTTGTCTTTCGGAGCGCTACCAGAAAGATTTGGAAACCGAAATCCCCGAGGTTGACCGCTACTTTGGCAAGTTCGATATGAAAGCCATGGTTGACGAACTAAAAGTTACTTTTCATCCCGAATACATTTACGAACGCAAAATCACTACACCATCACATTTTGCCTACCTGAAAATTTCAGAGGGCTGCAACCGTTCGTGTGCTTTTTGTGCTATCCCAATGATGACCGGAAAACACAAGTCGCGCACGATCGAAAGTCTGGTGACCGAAGCCCGTTATCTGGCAAAAAAAGGAGTGAAAGAAATCCTGCTCATCGCACAGGAATTGTCATATTACGGAATCGATATTTACGGTAAAAGCCGGCTTGTGGATTTGGTCAACGCCATTTCTGAAATTGATGGTATTGAATGGATTCGCCTGCACTATTTGTACCCCACAAAATTTCCATACGATATCCTTCCGGTAATACGCGAAAATCCCAAAGTCTGTAAATACCTCGACATGCCGTTGCAGCACATCGCAAATCCGGTTTTAAAGAATATGATGCGCCATGTAACCCGCGAGGAAACCGAAACCCTGATAAAAAGAATCAAAGAGGAAGTTCCGGGTGTGGCGATGCGGACAACCATGCTGGTGGGTTTTCCTGGCGAAACGGAAGAAGATTACGAGGAACTAAAAAAATTTGTCGAAGAAACACGGTTCGACAGGCTTGGCGTTTTCCCCTTCTCCAACGAGGAAGGAACTTATGCGGACAAGCATTTTAAAGACAACCTCACCGATGAGGAAAAACAGGAGCGTGCCGACGAAATCATGGAAATTCAACAGCAGATCTCCGCCGAACTCAATCAGCAAAAAATTGGAAAAACATTCAAAGTCATCATCGATCGCAAAGAAGGTGAATTTTATGTTGGCCGCACCGAATTTGATTCTCCCGAAGTGGATGGCGAAGTTTTAGTCACATCTGAAGATGAATTAAATAAAGGTGTTTTTGTGAACGTAAAAATCACCGGGGCTGAGGATTATGATTTGTATGGTGTGGTGGTTTAACAGGATTGAATTTGGTTTTCTATAATGAGGCTGAAGCCAGAGTTTTTTTTCGCAATTCAACCGTTGTCTGGAGACAATGGAAATAATCCGGTGTACAACTTCCTTTGCATTTCCGTTGTGCTTCAGCCAACGGATAAGTGTTTCAAAATGAGCTTGGTTTTAGCCACATCATAATTTTATGAATTTCATTAAATTTATTTCACCCGATTTCATTTTTTATTTCCGTTGTGCTTTACCAACGGTTAGTTGATATAAGGAGAAACCGGCTTCAGCCCAATTTTTAAGTTGTTCAATTTGGAATAGATTTCGTTTTTTATATCTAATTTTAGGATCAACAAAAACTAAAAAAAAATCAACAACTTATGAAAAATCTAATCGCATTTATAGTGCTGCTGGTTTTTGCAGGAACAGTTTTAGCCCAGGAAAAATCAATCGTAATCGAAACCAAAAACACGGCGCTGGTTTACAAACAGGGTTTCGGGAATAAATTGGTGCAGGTTTATTATGGCGAAAAGCTGAAAAACGCGGCTGATTACGAAATGATGAACAGCCGCAACGAAGCCTACAAACCTGCAGGATTGGATAACCTGAACGAGCCCGCAATCCGTATGGTACACAACGATGGAAATCCATCGCTCGCACTGAATTTTGTGAGTTCGGAAGTAAAATCCGAAAATGAAAATGTGAAAACAACCGTGATTGTGCTGAAAGACGACCAGTACCCAGTGGAGGTGAAGTTGTTTTTCAAAACCTATTTCAACGAAGACATCATTGAAAACTGGACAGAAATTAAACACAACGAGGGAAAACCGGTGATGCTCACCAATTTTGCCTCGTCCATGCTTTCGTTAAAAGCGCGCGAATACTGGCTTACACAGTTTCATGGCGACTGGGACAAGGAAATGATTATGGAAGAAAGCCAGCTCACCAGTGGCATCAAAATCATCGATAGCAAACTCGGTACCCGCGCCAATAAATTTCAGGCACCGCTGTTTTTTCTGGCCATGAATAATCAGGCCACCGAAACCACCGGCGATGTAATTGCTGCCAACCTGGCCTGGACCGGCAATTTTCAGTTTGTGTTCGAAATCGATGAACTGAACAGTCTGCGGCTGGTTGCCGGAATGAATCCGTTTGCTTCGGAATATTACCTGAAACCCGGCGAAGTTTTTAAAACGCCCGAATTTATTTTCACTTTCTCAAATAGCGGGAAAGGACAGGCAAGTCGCAACATTCACAAATGGGCGCAAAAATACAGGGTGTTGAATGGCGAAGGAAACCGGCTGACTTTGCTCAACAACTGGGAAGCCACATTCTTCGATTTCGATGAAAACAAGCTGGTTGAACTTTTTGATGGCGGCAAAAAACTGGGTGTCGATTTGTTTTTGCTCGACGATGGCTGGTTTGGCAACAAATACCCGCGCAGCAACGACCGCGCCGGGCTGGGTGACTGGCAGGAAACAAAAGAAAAACTTCCGCATGGAATCGGTTATCTGGTTGAACAGGCCGAAGCAAAAAGCATCAAATTCGGAATCTGGATTGAACCCGAAATGGTAAATCCCAAAAGCGAATTGTATGAGCAGCACCCCGACTGGATTCTGAAACTGCCCAACCGCCCCGAAAACCTGTCGCGAAACCAGTTGGTTCTGGACATGGCAAATCCCGAAGTTCAAAAGTTTGTGTACGATATGGTTGACCAAATGATGACAAAACATCCTCAAATCGGGTTTATCAAATGGGACTGCAACCGCGAAATGACCAACGCTTATTCAACGTATTTAGGCGAAAAACAGAGTCATGTTTACATTGAATATGTGAGGGGTTTTTACAAGGTGATGGAGGATTTACGTAAAAAATATCCTGAACTGCCAATTATGCTTTGCTCGGGTGGGGGCGGGCGAACCGATTACGGCGCCATGAAATATTTCACCGAATTCTGGGCCAGTGACAACACCGACCCGCTCAACCGCATTTACATTCAGTGGGCTTATTCGTACTTTTTCCCGGCCAACACCATTTGTAACCATATTACTTCGATGGGAAAGCAGTCGCTGAAATTTAAAACCGATGTGGCCATGATGGGAAAAATGGGTTACGACATTCGGGTTGACGAATTGACTCCTGAAGAACTGGCATTCAGTCAGCAGGCGCTGAAAGATTATGCCCGTTTAAAAGAGGTGATTTGGGTTGGAGACATGTACCGTTTGGTTTCGCCGTACGAGGAAAGCCGCGCTGCCTTGATGTACGTTAACGAACCAAAAGATAAAGCAGTTTTGTTTTGCTACAACATCAACGCTTACCGCGAAAACATTACCAACCCGGTTAAATTGCAGGGACTCGACCCCGATAAAAAGTACGAGGTAAAGGAAATCAATGTACAACAGCGCGGAGAAAGCCTTCGGCCTCCGTTTGGTGGAAATTCAACCCTTATTTATTCGGGCGACTACCTGATGAAAGCCGGTCTTGAAATCCGCGTCGGGCGAGGCGATTTATCAAGTAATGTGTTTGAAATTTCGGAAGTACAGTAGAGAAAACAAACCCATCAAATCATGGAACTAACATGCATTCAGAACAAAATCTTCGAAATAAGGGGACAAAAAGTGATGCTGGATTTTGATTTGGCAGAAATGTACCAAGTAGAAACCAAAAACCTGAATCTTTCTGTAAAACGCAATATGAAACGCTTCCCTTCTGATTTTATGTTTCAATTAACAAAAGATGAATGGGATAATTTGAGGTTGCAAATTGAAACCTCAAAAAGGGGAGGTCGTCGTTACTTGCCGTATGCATTTACAGAACAGGGTGTAGCCATGCTATCAGGGCTACTCAATAGTGACACTGCTATTGAGGTCAATATTAGTATCATGCGGGCTTTTGTTGCCATTCGGAGTTTTTTACTTACTCAATCGTCTGTATCATCTGAAATAAAAGAACTCTGGTTGCACATGAAAGCACTGGAGGAACGAAGCGAAGAAAACCTGAAAGTTTTAAATGACATGAATGAAGAAACTCAAACATCTTTTGATGAAATTTACATTGCCCTTTCAGAACTTGCCAAGAAACAAAGGGAAATTGATGTGATTTCTACAATGCCCAGAAAGCCAATCGGGTTCCGTAACATAGAAGACAATAGTTGACTGTCGAAAATAAATGTCGTTTAAAATCAGTGAGTTAATAGTTTTTGCTGAGATGAATTTTAATTTCAGAAATAAAATCCTGCATTTCGCCAAACATCTCAGTTACGATTTCTTTCTCAAACTCAACGTAAGTGTCATAATCTCCTTTCGTTCTTCGATTGAAAGCTTTGTTGATTATTTTGCCATATTTTGAATCTATTAATCCTTCATTGATAAAATTCTTATTAAACCAACCGATAAGCTGGGCATGTTTTGATGTTTCAAACTGATGGGCAAGACCTAAAGCCAGCAAAGCATAAAACATCCCATAATAAATTCTGTTAACTGCCGAACGCAGC
>JBGSRA010000002.1:0-17701 GCA_041737765.1 Draconibacterium sp.
TTTTTAAGGTTAAAATCCATTAAATAAACCCCTCTTTTGCTTACAAATTCCTGCTTAACCAACTGAAATTATTATTGTTTGATTTGTGAGTACAAAACTATTTTTCCGTGAAAATTAAGATGCAACTAATGTTGCTATTTAGACATGTATTTGAATTAGTTCTCCTTGAAGTTATCGTTTAAAAAAGACATAAATATTTTGCCATTATAATTTCCGGAGATAACATTACCATAAGAATATTTCAATAAATTGAAACCTACTGAATTTGGAGAAGCTCCAAATCGATGAAACCAAAGTTCTCTGTAATTTTCGTCTATTTTTAATAGGATAATTTCATTGTCAGGATTATTAACCTCGAACGAAGAACCAACTATGGTATAAGAATTATCTTTATTTTTTTCAATTGAATAACCAGTTTCCGATATAAATGGCTCACCATAAGTTACTTCATTCATAAAATTACCGTTTTTGTCTGTTACGAAAATCAAAATTTGGTTATATCCGTTACTAGTTAAATTTCCACAGGTTAAATATGTTCCATTTGATGTTTCAATGGTTTTATGTGCCCACTTATAGTCTTTAGCACCATATTTTTTAACCCATAATTTATTACCATTGTTATCAATTTTCAACAGGTATATCTGATTAACCTGATCCATTCCATCTTCATGATTATTACCTGTAATCAAATATTCCCCACCCGGTGTTTCAAGAATATGAGAAGGCAATTCCTGACCCGGATCGATATAAGTTTTTTCCCAGATAACTTCTCCATTGTAGTTCAGTTTGATTAAATAAATGTCGCCAGACGAATCTGATCCGGAATTTTCACTTCTTCCTGCAATTAATAGGTTTCCATCTGAAGTTGAAATAATACAATCCCCATAATCAAACCCTTTACCGCCAAAAGTTTTCATCCATATTGAATCGCCCTTTGAGCTTGTTTTTATCAGAAAAATATCTTCTCCGGTTTCAGTATAGTTTTGTCTTGTCCAGCCACAAATAAAAATATCCTGATTTTCTACCCGTACTATCGAATATACAAAACTTGAATTTCCAAATGAATAATCTTTTCTCCAAAGTACATTTCCCTTCACAGAAGTTTTAATAACGGAAACCAAATCTTCATTATTCCCGCAAATAAGCACATTTCCATCATTGCTCAGAACCGTTGAACTAACGCTGTAATTCTGCCATCCATCGAATAAATAAGTGTTTTGCAGTTTGCCATTATAATTTAAATCCCAATCCCCGACAACACATGAATTGAAAATCAGTATAAGTAAGATGGGAATAATATTTTTCATAAAGTATTTTAAATTGAAAACGTTTTCAAGGAATCTCAAACTCAAGGTTCAATAATTGGTTTTGATGTAAAACTAATTAAATTTCAGGGTATTGTGGCAACAATTGTATTGGAAGTTCGCAAATAGTATTTTCAGATTTTGTACAGGAACCGGGTAAGTATATTCCTGTGAATTCCAAGATAGGATGCAATGTGCTGGCGTTGAAGTTTTTTTCCAAGTTCGGGATTTTCGGCAAAAAATTTTCTTATTCGTTGTTCGGCATTTAACGACTGAAATGAGTGTACCCGTGCCATGGATTGAATGTAACTTTCTTCGGCCAGAATTCTGACCGTCCGTTCAAACCGCCGGTTGTTATCGAGCAGACTTTTAAATTCGTCTTTTTCGATATATATCAACTCCGAATCTTCGTATGCCCGAATGGATTCCGTGGAATCTTTTCCAAAATAGAATCCTTCGTGATTACTGACAATAAAATTATTGGGAGGAAAGAAAAACCTTGATATCCATTCCACACCGTTGTCGGTAACATAAGTAGCGTAAAGCAAACCATTCAGCAAAATCCCGATTCGTTTTGTTTTTTCACCATAATCGATAAACGATTCTCCTTTGTGCAAAACAACAGGTTTGTTTTTTAAATTAAGCTGACCAATAACATCGAGCGTTAATTTGTAACGTGATATTATCTTGTTTTTATCCATTCAATTTAAAGACAGATGATTAGACACATGTAGCAAGACCACATTTGATTCCCAAATACGCATTTAAACATAAACCCAACCATTTGAGTTCGAAAAGTTCGAATTAAATAATTTCAATCTATTTTCCAACTCATCAAATTGCCCTGGCTGAACAAACGAAACACAGGCACGGATTCCTTCTTCGTCACTTCCTGTATTATCAAGTGCAATTGCGCTGATGCCGTAATAAAGCAGGTTTTCGACCAGTTGATTTCCTGTCATTCCGGGGTATGAAAGTGTAAAATAAAAGCCATCGGCAATGGGTTCGTCCAAATCGGTTTTATAGACGATTTCGAACCCGCTTTCAATAAACAGTTTTTTCATCACTTTTGCCTTTTCGCCGTATGCTTTAACATCTTCAACAAAATTAAACCTTCCATTGTTGGCGGCTTCGAGCATTGCAGCCAGCGCCCACTGCGCAGAATGGCTGGTTCCTGAAGAGATGGAGTAAAGCAAACGTAAAACGATTGTGCTGCCAAATGTCGGGCTTTCAAACCGTTTTTGCAGGTCGGGATATTCCCTGTTATATAAATCATCCGAAATAATCATCAATCCACAACGCTGTCCGGCATAGGAGAATATTTTGGAGCTTGAAATAAATAGAACGTAATTGTTGGTGTATTGGGCTACTGATGGTTGGTAAGGTGGTTCACCGGGTTGTGACAAATCGCGACGAAAATCCATGCCAAAATAGGCCAAATCTTCCATCACAATTGCATCGTATTTATTCGCAAGTTGGCCAATAATCCGCAATTCATCTTCGTTAAAACATATCCAGGCCGGATTGTTTGGGTTTGAATAAATAATAGAGTTTATATTTCCTTTGGCAAGATATTCTTCTAATTTATCTCTCAATTTTTCTCCCCTAAAACTAAAAACATCAAACGATTCGTATTTCAATCCAAGTACCATCATTTGCTGCTTTTGCACCGGAAAACCAGGATCGATAAACAAAGCAGTATCTTTCTTTTTATCCACAAACCCAGCAGCAAGAAACGCCGAAAAAGTTCCCTGCATTGAACCAACTGTTGGAATACAACTTTTGGCGCTGACATCAACATTCATGAAATTTTTCACAAACAGCGCTGCCTGTTCTTTCAACGGTTTAATACCGTCGATAATTGGATAAATGGAAGCCACTCCCTTTTTCAGCGCTTCAATTTCTGCTTCAACACCTACTTTTGCTGGCGGCAGGCCAGGTACGCCCATTTCCATGCGGATGTATTTCACACCCGTTTCTTCTTCAACCAAATTTACCAAAGCAACAATTTCGCGAATTGACGCCTTCCCAACATCAGAAATTCGAAGTTCCTTAATTTTTGAATCTACAACCGATTTATTTATAGGAGAATTGCTCATGAAAAGAGTTTAATGTTGAATGTTTAATGTTGAAAGTATCGAGTATCAAGTATCGAGTATCAAAGTATCAAGTATCAAGACTAAGAAATGACTAATGACTAATGACTAATGACAAGCATCCAGTATCCAGTATCCAGTATCCAGCATCCAGCATCCCCGCCTGACTGACGCAGTCGGGCAGGCAGTCTAAAACCCAAAATCCGAACTAATCTGTTTCACCCAATTTTCAATTCGTTCGTCAGTTAACTCGGGTTCGAAATCTTCGTCGATAGGTAGTCCAAGAAATTTACCATCAACAACTGCTTCCGATTCGTCGAATTCATAATCGTCAGTAGGAACCTGACCGGTAAGAACTGCTCCATTCTTTGTTAGTTCGCGCGCAAGCACTACAATATGATCCACAAATGTGGCTGCATAAGTTACATGGTCGCCCAAACCAAAAATAGCAACTGTTTTTCCTTCGTAACTGGTTTTCCCAATTTCAGGTAAAAATTTTGCCCAGTCATTATTAGCATATTTTGAATCCCATGTATCTTTTCCAACTGTTGACATTCCGAAAATCATTTTGTCATATTTTTCGAGATCGGCAACAGTAGCTGAGTTAACAGGAATCATAACCACCTTATCTTCGCCAATTGCAATTTGAAGTTTATCGGCCACCCTGTTTACTGCCCCTTTCTCGGGACCAAAAAATATTGCTGTTTTGCTCATTTTATTTACTTTTTTTTGATTTTTAATGATTTTGAATATTTAATTCTCCACGAACATATTCGCCCAAAATTGATAAACTCGAAGCGCTTTTCAATACCTGGTGAATTGCCTTGTCGTATTTTTCAGGGTCTTCCCATTCAATATCGACATGAATGGTATATTCATTTGGTTTGCCAAGAATTGGAATCGACTGAATTTTGTTAAGATTGATTTTGTGTTCAGCTAAAATATTCAGAACGCGCGCCAACGCACCATAAAAATGGCCCACTTCAAAACAAATGGAAGCTTTGTTGGTTCCGGAGGTGGGATTGCCGTGTTTCGACAGAATCCAGAAACGCGTGTAATTCTTTTTAATGGATTCAATTCCTTTATCGATTACCTGTAATCCGTACAACTCTGCCGAACGCAAATTACTGATGGCTGCAGCGTAATTTATTTTTTCATCGCTGATAATTTTGGCAACTTTAGCATTGTCGCCCAGTTCTTTACGTTCAACATCCGGAAAATATTTTTCGAGATATTCATTGCACTGTAAAAATGAAACCGGATGTGAATAAATTTCCTTTATATCTTTTCGCTTAACACCGGGCAAAACCATGAGGTTCATTTGAATATGAATATAAATTTCGCCGATTATTCGAAGATGATAATTCCGAATCAGCGAATAATTCATCAGTAAACTACCTGCAATTGAGTTTTCTATCGCCATCACAGCAATGTCCACATTATCAGTGTCGATCAATTCGCACACATTTTGAAATGACCGGCATTCGACCACTTCAATTTCTTCGTTTCCAAAATATTTTCTTGCTGCATCTTCATGAAAAGACCCAGCTATTCCTTGTATGGCAACACGTTTCATTCAATCGTTTTTTTACGACCCCAAATATATAAAAACTGATTGGTTAATACAGATTGGATGAAAATTCTATTTGATTGTGAGGATTATTCGGCAGGAGAACTTTAAGTCACCCACTGAATAAACAGTTTCTAAAACAAATATTGTCCATCCTGCACCAGGAATTCGCCACGGTGATCCTGAAAAATATCGAGGCATTTTTGCAAATCTGTCGGACGCAACACAATTACTGCCGTGTCTTCGCTGTTTGAAAATGCATACATATATTCAATAAATACATTTTCTTTCTGTAAAAGATTCAGCATTTTTGCCAGTCCTCCGGGACGGTTTGGTGCTTTTACCAAAATTACTTCAGTGGTTTGTACCGAAAATTTGTTCTTTTTTAGAATTTCTTTTGCTTTATCAGGATCAGAAACGATAAGGCGCAAAATGCCAAATTCGGATGTATCGGCAATGGTAAACGCCGACATATTTAACCCTGCATCGCCAAGAATCTGGGTCACTTCATTCAATCTGCCCGATTTGTTTTCGAGGAATACGGAAACTTGTTTTACTATCATAGCTTTCAGATTTTACGGTTATCAATTACTCTTTTTGCCTTGCCTGCCGTGCGTTCTATGGTTTTTGGCTCAACCAGTTTTACCCTGACGGAAATACCAAGTGTACTCTGAATTTTGTCGGTAATTTTCTTTCGCAGCGATTCAAGCTGTTTAATTTCGTCAGAAAAAAACTGTTCCTGTAATTCCACTAACAAATTAACCACGTCAAGTGTTTCCTCGCGTTCAATAATTAATAAGTAATGGGGTTCAGTTTCACTCATTTCCAGTAAAACACTTTCGATTTGCGACGGGAAAACATTGACACCCCGGATAATGAGCATATCGTCAGACCGCCCCATGCATTTTTCCATTCTTACCAGTGTTCTGCCACATTCGCATTTGTCGTAAATCAACCGTGTTAAATCCCGTGTACGGTAACGGAGAATTGGCATTCCCTCTTTTGTAACTGTTGAAAACACAAGTTCGCCCTTCTCACCGGGTGGCAGTGGCTTGAGTGTTTCGGGTTCGATTATTTCGGGGATGAAATGGTCTTCCATGATGTGCATGCCGCACTGGTGCTCACATTCGCACGAAACACCAGGTCCGATCACCTCACTTAAACCGTAAATATCGATTGCTTTTATTTTCAGTTTGGTTTCAATTTCTTTTCTCATATTCTCGCTCCACGGTTCGGCGCCAAATATTCCAACACGAAGTTTAAGTGATTCAGGAGCAATATTCATTTCTTTCATAGTTTCGGCCAGAAAAAGTGCGTACGAAGGTGTGCAGGCAATAACTGTTGTACCGAAATCCTGCATCAATAAAATTTGTTTATCGGTATTTCCACCCGAAATCGGAATAACAGTTGCACCCAGATTTTCGGTTCCGTAATGTATTCCCAACCCTCCAGTAAATAGTCCGTATCCGTATGCAACTTGTACAATATCATTTCTGTGAACGCCTGCCATTCCAAGTGAACGAGTTACTACCTCAGCCCACATTTGCAAATCGTTGCGTGTGTAGCCCACCACGGATGGTTTTCCGGTGGTTCCGGAACTGGCGTGTACGCGCACGATTTCGCTCATCGGCACTGTAAACATGCCAAATGGATAACCATCACGCAGGTCGGTTTTTGTGGTAAACGGAAGTTTAGTAATGTCTTTTATACTTTTTATATCGCCTGGCACAAGCCCGCATTCCTGCATTTTTGTTCTATACGCAGGGATATTATGGTAAATTCGTGAAACAGTTTTTATCAACCTTTCGGTTTGAATTGCATCCATTTCTTCACGAGACGCACATTCCATTTTTTCGTTCCAAATCATCGTTAGTTTCGAGTTTAAAGTTGAAAGTTGAAAGTTTCAAGTTGAAAGTTTCAAGGTACAGGTTTCAGGTTGCGGGTTATTTACGATTTACAGATTTACGATTTACTATTTAGTAAACACTATTTTCTCCACTCATTCACTCAATTACTAATTAACTCAATCACTCATTAACTCAATCACTCACTAACTTATTCACGCATTCCTCATTTCCCATACACCACAGCATCTTCTAAAATTTCGATATTATTTCGGGTAAGTTGTTGCCGTGCTTCCAAAACATCGGGGACTTCGATGAGCAAAACAGCCGTTTTTTTATCACCGACAAGACGACTGTATGCACTGTCGATGTGAATTCCTGCGCGCGAAAGACGAATCAGCAGCTCATCCAAACCACCGGCTTCATCTTTCATTTCCAGCGCAATCACTTCGCGCAATACCACAGAGTTGCCTGCTTTGGTCAACAATTCGTATGC
Source organism: Draconibacterium sp. (assembly GCA_041737765.1). Taxonomy (GTDB): domain Bacteria; phylum Bacteroidota; class Bacteroidia; order Bacteroidales; family Prolixibacteraceae; genus Draconibacterium. The sequence continues at coordinate 7,311 of JBGSRA010000002.1, forward strand.
GTTTTCCGGCTGGTCAACCAATAGGTTTAACATGCCCCAGCCATGATTAATATTACTTAACATCAGCGAACGGATGTTGATATTTCCCTCCTTAAGCGTACTTGTTATTTCCTCGAAATGGGTGATTTTGTTTTTCAGAAAAACTGATATTTCGAAAGGCATACTTAATTAATTTTAATTGTTCATTTCAATTTTAGCAGAAAACTCTTTCTTTAAATCAAATTTACGTCATCAATTAGAATTTATAAGCAATCGAAATCATATTTCTGAAATTCATTACATTTTCCGAGTTTATCACTTTCCCTTTGTTTTGATAATCAGTTGTACCATAAGCAGCTGTAGTCCAGCTTAATTCAATACCAAACATAAAATTCTTATAAGTATAAATAAGCTGTGGCGACAACTTGTACATTATATCTATTTCCGAAGAACTAGGCATTCCATAGAATGGACCGATTGGGTTTTCAGAAGTTCCAAGATTTTTAAGATAACCACCATAAAAACCTATCTTCCATGCATTTCCATAAGTAAGGTTAATCCAGTTGTACAAATGGTTTAAAGGCGTGTAAGTTTCAGCTCCTGTTGCCGGATTTAATGACGAAACTGCATACCCGCTGGGTAAAAGACTTTCGCAAACGTTTTGTCCAAACATCGATTTTGCCATAAACATAAATTTTTCTTTTGAATATTTCAAGTATGCAAGCGCAGCCCACGTATTCAGCTTTTCTTTAGCAACAAATGTTCCTGCGGTTCCGGTTGTTGATGTCCGGGGTTGTATCGATTTCCAGTCGATTCCACCACCCAAAACCCAGTTTTGATTGTAATACTGTATTTGCCCATGAAAATTTGGAATCACTGCATCGCGCTGATAATGGTAAGTTTTGCCCGATGGTCCGGTGTTACTGTAATCATATTGATAAACAGCAGCGGCGATAAAATCGAAATTGGAAGAAATATTGTATGTAAACCGAATTTGGGGACTGCGGTTAAATACCTGAAACGGAAGTCCGGTATTTTCATTCAACGTAACCGGAAAAACTTTTTCAATAAAAGTAGGATGCCAGGTGCGGCCAACCAAAAGTTTCGATTTTGGCCAGCTGATTAATGTGTAAGCATGTCGCAACCTGAGAGTTGGCGTCTCACTACCCCCGGTAAAATCGATTTCCAGAAATGCCCCGATTTTTGATTTCCCCATCTCAAGTCCCGAAAAATTGAAACCGATTCGTGAAAAAGTATTCAGGAATTCCGCGCTTGGTTGTGCATTAATATCTTCCCCATTCGTATCGTAAACAGGTTTCAACGGATACATCTCCAGTAAATGGTCGCAGGCATCAAGATTTCGGCGTGAATCGTAAATAAAATCATTTCGTACAAAACCCGATAAATCAACCTTTACGTTTTTGGCAGTTACAAATCCTTCTGAAAAAGAATTTAATGAAATGGAAATCAGTAACAATAACAGTATTATCTTATTCATGGTTAGTAATTAAATTGTTATTCCAATATGAAAATGGCAGTTCGATAAGTTGATTCCAATTAAGACTGCAAAAATAATACTATTGATAAATTCATCTTCCTGCAGATAATAGTTGAAGAACATTAATCCCTAATTTATTCTGATTTTAAATAAACAATTGCTAAGAAATTAACAATTACAAAAGTTCCCTTTTGTAACATTTGATACAATTAAAAACCAATACAACCAGCAATTTTGAAACGAAAATTAATTGCATCCGGATGAGATGAAGAAAAATTATATTCTAAAACTATTAAAAAAACTCCATAAATGGCCGGCGATTATTATTGCTTTTATTGCCATTCTGTTTGCCTTTTCGGGAATTGTGATGAACCACCGCGGAGTTTTTTCAGGGGTGGATGTTTCAAGAATCCTGCTTCCGGAAAACTATAGATACAAAAACTGGAACCTGGCAGCAGTGCGCGGCTCAGTGGCTATCGACAGCTCCACCAGCCTGATGTATGGCAATATCGGTATCTGGAAAACCTCAGACGATTTCAAAACTTTTGAAGATTTCAACCAGGGATTTCCAAAAGGGATTGATAACCGGAAAATTTACTCGGTGGTTCGGTTTAAAAACACGCTGTTTGCAGGAACGCACCTCGGTTTGTACAAAAATGAAGATGCAAAAGGCTGGCAAAAAGTTGAAATTAATACTGAAGACAGAATCGCTGATTTAGGTTTAAAAGGCGACACTTTAATGGTTCTCACCCGGAATTACCTGTTGAAATCAGCTGACGGAAACGCTTTCGAAATTGTGCAGCTTCCGCAACCCGTTGGATATGTGCGGGAAACCGGCCTTTTCGATACTTTCTGGCAATTGCACAGTGGCGAATTGTGGGGACTTCCCGGAAAACTGATTGTGGATTTACTGGGGATTGTCACCATTTTTCTTTCGGTAACCGGATTGTTGCATTTCTTCTTTCCAAAAATCATCAGTCGCCGGAAAAAGAAAATGCAGGAAACACAGGGATTGATTTCGGCAAAGAAAACCAACCTGCACTGGCACAATGTGGTTGGGTACATCTTTGTAGCTTTTCTGATAATCAACACTTTCTCGGGGATGCACCTGCGACCGCCACTTTTGATTGGCATTGCCAATAAAAAAGTGGGCATTATTCCTGGCACCAAACTCGACAATCAAAATCCATGGTTCGACAAATTGCGTCGTGTACACTGGAACGAAGTGGTAAAACAGTATGTTTTTTCCACCTCCGAAGGTTTTTATTTTGTCGGTGAATCGCTGACAAACACTTTACAGCCAGCACTTTCACAACCGCCGGTTAGTGTGATGGGTTGTAATGTTTTGCATCCTTTGAATGATAAAATTTATATTGTTGGTTCGTTCAGCGGAATGTATTTATGGAATATTGAAAACGGTGCAGTGGCCGATTTCTTCAGCAGGGAACAATATGTTGAACCAACCGGAATGCAGAGTCCCATTGGCGCAAATATGGCTGCTGGTTTTATTGAGATGGAAAATGGTGCTGTTTGGTTCGATTATAACTCAGGCGCACAAAGGATGGCATCTCTTGAAGGAATGACATCCGCAGCATTTCCTGAAATGACTGAAGAAATCGTAAAAGCCTCGCCCATGTCGCTGTGGAATGCGGCATTAGAAATACACACAGGCCGTATTTTTGAGAATATTTTAGGACCATTTTATATTTTGTATGTTCCGTTAGCCGGGATTTGTCTGTTGCTTGTTTTTGTCAGCGGGTTCTGGCTGTGGTGGAAAATGTACAGAGAGAAAAAATCAAAAGCTGCGAATTTTTAAATATCAATCACCTTTCGACATCGCCACCAATGACAGATTCAAAATTCTTGTCATTTCGACGTCAGGAGAAATCCGCCTATTCGAAGAGATTTCTCCTCGCTCACTCGTCGAAATGATAGCGTTGATGCAACTTTCTGTCTGTTCCACATTGTGCACAATGAAAATCGGATTGCAACTCTGGGTGACTGTCAGACTGAGCGTAGTCGAAGTCTGTTAAAACAAGAATAAAATATTGGATTATAAAGGATTAATTCCTTATACAACTAACCACCAATGGCAAATGTTTTCCGCCAAAAGGTTCCTGTTTGAAATTTGAAAAAAGTTCAATTTCAGTAAAACCGGTTTTTTGCAGCATTTCAGTAAGTTGCCTGCTTTGCAATGCCAAAAGCGGGGTTTCGTTTAAAACGGTTTTGTCTTCTGATTTTATCAGTAATTCGGTTTGAAACTGAATCAGCGCACCACGCTCCGGAAACCTGTATTTCCTTGTAAACCTGATATTTTTGGTGTCAATTACCGGAAGTTCAGAAACAGGTTCACTCAGAACATAATCGTAATTCAGGATTTGCAGCAAAAAATGTCCGCCTGGTTTTAAAACATTAAAAACGCCGTCAAGCATCTGTTGCACCAAAGCGGGTGTTTGCAAATGCACAAGCGTATTTCCAAAACACAACACCACATCAAATTGCACGGGTTGAAAATCAGTTTTCAGTTCGAGCATGTCACCGGTTTGAAATTGTGGATTGGGTGACGCGAATTCCGATTCGCGATTAAAAGTAGCTGCGATTTGGAAATCGCAGCACCCATTTGCCTGCTCCAACAAATCTTCATTTAAATCGATTCCGGTTACAAAAGCTCCATTCTGAGCCAGTTGAATGGCCAGTTCTCCGGTAGCGCATCCAATATCAAGCACATGCTTTGCTTTCAACTCCCCTGCCCTGCTTTTTACAAACTGCAACTGCATCGGCTGAAACGGAAATATTTCAGCATAATATTTTGCAATGGAAGAGTAAAATTCGTTCTGTTTGACTTTCATGTTACTGGCTGCTGGATACTGGATACTGGATTCTTGATTTTGGATGCTCGATTTTTGATAACTCATTCACTCTTTTGCGGATTCACTCAATTACTCATTCACTCAATAACTCATTCACCCATTTATGCATTCACTCATTTTCTCACTCACGCATTCTTCTCAATTCTTATTCTCGCATCAACTGCAAGAATATTGTTTTCATCTCCCAATAACGGATTGATATCCATTTCTTTAATCTCGGTGGCAAACCTGAGCAAACTTGACAGACGCACAATGATTTCAGTAAATTTCGCCAGATTTACACCCGGCTGTTTGCGGAAACCTTTCAGAATTTTATACGATTTCAGGCTTTCAATCATCGCAGTTGCTTCGTCGAATGAAAGCGGTGCCAGTCCCGAAGCCACATCTTTCAGTACTTCAACATAAATGCCGCCCATGCCGCAAAGTACAATGTGACCAAATTTATCCTCGTATTTTGCGCCAAGGAAAAGTTCCATCCCTGATGCCATTTGGGCAATCAACACACCCTCTGCCCCATCGATTCCAAAAAGATGGTGAAACTCTTTTCTAACCTGGGCAACATTTCTTACGTTCAGAATTACTCCGCCAACTTCGGTTTTGTGCAGTGGTCCAACCACTTTCATCACCACCGGAAAACCAATATTCATGGCCGCCAGTACAGCTTCTGTTTCCGATTTCGCCACAATTTCCTTTACCCTTGGAATTCCGGCAGCATCCAGCAACTTGTGAACGGTTTCGGGCAACTGGTATCCATTGGGCGAACTTTCCACAATGTTCCTGATTTCGTCAATGTTGACACCCTCCATAAAAATTTTATTTTCTGATGGCGGTGGCGTGCTCATGACTTTTGTAAGCGCACGGCCCAGCAAAACCTCATCCGGAAAATTTACATTTCCCTGGGAAAGAAAAACCGCAACATCTTCTTTTACATTTATCAGCGAAGGCAAAATCGGGTAAATGGGTTTCCGGCAGCTTTTCATCTTTTCGCTCAACAGCGCATACACATCGCCGATTGGAAACAATCCCGGGCTACCAAAAATCACCGCCATTCCATCAAAATCGAAATCGTTTTCGCAGGCATCGATGATTTCGCCCAACTGCGCTGCAGTTCCGGTTGCCAGAAAATCGATGGGATTTTCCACCGAAGAACCGGCAAAAAGTTTTTCTTTTAAAGCCGATTTGGCGTGTGAGTCTTCAATTTGCGGGATTTTCAAGCCTCCACTTTCCAGCGCATCTGTTAGCATCACACCCGGTCCGCCCGCGTGAGTAATGATTGCCAGCCGCTGGCCTGTGAGATTTTTGCCCGACAAAACACAGGCAACTGTTGTGAGTTCCTCGCGGCCATAACAACGCACAATTCCGGCTTTGCGGAAAAGCGCGTCAACAGCGGCATCGGAGCTGGTGAGTGCCCCCGTGTGCGACGATGCTGCACGACTGCCAGCCTGCGAACTACCGGCTTTGATGGCAGCAATGCTGCATCCTTTTTTTATCAATGAAGTTGCATGAAACAACAATTTATCCGGGTTTCCAATGTTTTCGATATAAAGCAGTTTTACCTTCGGACTAACTCCTTCCAAATAATTTTCATCGAGATAAGCCAGCAAATCTTCAACCCCGGTTTGGGCACTGTTGCCCACCGAAAAAACATTGGCAAACCGCAGTCCTTTGGGAATTCCTGACTCAATGATAAAAACGGCAGTGGCACCGGAACCTGAAATAAAATCGCAGCCGTCAGGCGTTAACTTCGGAATGGGTGTGGTAAATACGCTTGTATGGCCGGGTGTCATCACCCCGATACAATTGGGACCGATTAAACAGCCATCATGTTTATTTACAACCTCAACAATCTCTTTTTCAAGTTGTTTTCCCGCTTCATTGGTTTCGCCAAATCCTGCCGAAATAATGATAAATGCTTTTGTGTCATTCTGTTCGGCCAAGATTTTAATCGCAGGCAAACAGTGTTGGGCGGCAACTGCCAGCACCGCCAAATCGACCGAAGGTAACTCCTCAACCGTTGAAAATGAAGGAATTCCCTGAACCGAACTTTCGTTTGGATTGACTACATACAACTGCCCCTGAAATCCGTTGTCGAGCAAATTTCTGACAATCTTTCCGCCAGGTTTCGAAATATTGTTCGAAGCACCTACAACTACAATACTTCGCGGGTGAAAAAGCTTTTCATTAACCATTCTTCAGGATTTAAACCGGCTAAAATTAACCTTTTTTGCTCCAACCATTGCTGACTTATTTCAATTTACTGTAGTTTTAAACCAGTAAAATAATTTTTAATGTCCGAAGTTAAATCGCAAAAAATAGTTGTACTGCTTTCCATTAATGTGTATGATAAAAACCTCATTATCAACGGAATCAGAGTTTCATCCATATTTCAGAAAGAATTATGTTTATGCTATAATTATAATAAAAAGGAAAAACCTGAAATTGAAAAAATAAAATTGACATTAACAGAATATGTTTTTCCAATTAAAAATGAACTTCCCAACCTTAAAATATCTACACTCCTGTTATCAGAAAGTTCAACGAATTTACCTGAGAAACTCGCCGATGATTATGAAGCGATAATCATAATTGCAAGTTCCAATAAATTCAGGAAATATTCAACATCGGTTGCAGAAAGTCCAATTCCCTTTCTTTTCGTGAACGAAATCAGTGAACAGTATTCAGAATTTAAAAAACTGATTTTTCCGGTTGATTTAAGAAAGGAAAATAGCGAGGGTGCACTTTGGTGTTCCTATTTTGGACGCTTTAATTCGGCTGGAATTGTTGTTATTGCGGCCAATCAAAAAGGTAACGAAGATCAGCGACAGGTAAAATCCAATGTATTTTTAACCAAAAAATTATTTCAGAAATTTAAAATCGAACATAAAATTTTCATGGGAACAAAATCGAGTTTGCAAAACTCATTTGAAGCGTTGGATCTTGCTCATTCATCAAAAAGCGATTTGCTTGTAATTCTGGGAAGTTCTGTAATTACACCAATTGATTTGCTGGTTGGTCTGCCCGAAAAGAAAATAATAATACAGGCAGGAAATTTACCAGTACTTGTTATCAATCCGCGAAAAGATAATTACATTTTGTGCGACTAATAATGCATGAATGCGAGAATGAAATAATTGGAAAATAAAAAAATTATCATTCATTTAAATTCTTTTAAAAGATCATTCTTTTCCACGGACGTAACTCTAACGATCGGTTTCATAAGATTTATTACTTTCGCCGTCAATATCATTAAAGAATGAAAAATCTACTTACCTTACTTTTTCTTTTATTCACATTTTGGTGTAAATCACAGGATTTTGAATACCAGGTTTTATTTGAAGGAATTGGTGACAATCGGGAGTATTTTAACGAAATAGCTTACCCGCAAACCATTTTGGGAGCCCGCGGGGCATTTGAAACTGGTGTTAAATTCGACAATCACCGTTTACATGGAGGGTTGAGCTTTTTGTTGGAATTTGGCAGCAACATTGACTGTCAAAAACCAAAACTCACTTTATATTATCAGTTTAAAAATGAACAAACTGAGTTTTTATTTGGGGCATTTCCCCGCAGAGATAAAATTGACTTTCCTTTAGCCATGTTAACCGATACTCTGCTTTATTATCGACCCAATATTGAAGGAATGTTTGGTAATTTTAACTGGAATTGGGGTCACCAAAATATTTTTATTGACTGGATTAGTCGCCAGACAGATATCAACAGCGAAATTTTTACTGCTGGAACTTCTGGCGAAATTTTTACTGAAAATTTTTTCCTTCAAAACTACATTTTAATGACTCACGATGCCTTACCTATCATTCGAACTCCGGATGTACACATTGAAGACTATTTCGGTTATGCTCTGCAGGCAGGAATCAGGACTTCGGAAAATTCTGAATTTACGGGTTATTTAAAAGCAGGAATATTAGGCTCTTCGTTTCGCAGACGTGGCGTTACTGTTGGTTTTGAGAAAGCGTCAAGTTTATTTGCCGAAGCGAGTGGAAAATATAAAAATTTTGGGATTAAATCGGTTTTAAATTTGGGCGCAGGTCATAAATTTGCATATGGCGATTTGTATTATCAGGCCAGAAATTACCTTCGAACCGATGTTATCTGGTATTTCATAAATCACGAAAAAGTAAAAGGGACCTTCAATCTGTCATTTCATGTGATTGATTGGAATGATCTAGATCAGCAGCAGCAATTATCGATTATTTATGTTTTTGGGAAGTAAATTTTAGAACATATTTTCGGAATAATCAAATTATAAAATTCCGTTTTCATTATTATTATTTAAATTAGGGAAATTATTGCCAATTCAACAATGGGATAATAGAATAATGTAAACCAAAAACAACTGTTTGCCTGATGTTAATTTACAAAATACCCATTTTAATTGTAATTTTCTTTTTGTTTTCCTTTTCCTGTTTTGCACAGAGTACTGACAAATTAAAAGAGAATTTGCTGTCAAAAAAGGAGGTTACCATCTTAGATTTTAATGCTTCAATAGATTCAATAAAAACTAAAAAATGGGAATTAAACGATGTATTGAATTCATATATTAATTGGTTATATAAAAACAAGGAATCGCTTTTATCCGATGAGAATTCATTTTTCCGGGTACATGTTCTGTTAGAATTGGCTAGTGCTAAATATGCAGAGGGCAAGCACGATGAAGCCTGCCAGTACATTGATTTAATTTTTCAGCAATTCAACGAATTTCTCTTCCAGGATGCTTTTATAAAAATCAATAAATATGGGGCGACTATTGCTGATGAAAAAACAAATCTTAAAAAAGCCATTGATTATTATGAAAAGATTCTGGAGGTTGAGAAAATAAAATCAGATTCAGTGCTGCTTGCTGATGTATTTCTCAAACTTTCAAATTATTATTTGAGCAACGATCAGTATGATAAATCCATGTACTATGGTTACAAAGCTTATCCTGTTTTGGTTTCAATGGATAATAAACCTGAATTAATAAAACTATTTGTGACTTTTTATAATGGGGCGCAGCTAAGCAGTAACGATACTAACAACACAGATTACCTCTACAAAGCCCTTGATATGGCTTTAGATTTTGGAGACTCTTTGTTAATTAGCAGTACTTATTCTAACCTTGGAATGGATTTTTACAGAAATGGCAAAAAATCAGAAGCAATAAAATATTACATAATTGCAAGAAACTTTGCAAACGACAAAGGAAGTAAACGCGAAGTGAGAATTGCAGTATCTCAGCATCTTTGTTACACCTATATGCCCGATAGTGTTGAAAGAGCTTGTGAAACGTCGGATTATATTTTAAAAAGATGTTTACTAAACAACGATTTAAAACTACTTAGTAACGCCTATTTATCGAGAGCCAATTGCTTTGCCAATCATGGTGAACAGGATTCAGCAACACATTACCTTGATCTAGCAGAAAAAAACCGTATGCAATTTGGAAATCCAAAAGCTTCGGCCGGGTTCTTTAATAAAATGCATGAAGTAAGCAAGAAAATTAAGGATTACGAACGTGCATTAAAATATTTAGATATCGCTCTTGGGGAAAATGTACGGATCAATAAGGAAACTAACTCTGGCCTGCTAAGCGACACAAGAGCTCAACTGGATTATCAAATTCAGAAAGATCAAATCAGCGAATTAAGTCTGAAAAACCAAATACAAAAAGAAAAAAACAAAAAACAGAAAATTCTGATAATTAGCATTTTACTGGTACTAATTTTAAGCATAGCCTTTATAATATTTGCAAACAGAAAATATAAAGAATTGAAAAGTTCATACCGGGAGGTTTTCAGAAAAAATATTGAACTTGATAAATTAAATCTGAAATTATCTCAAACCGAAGAAAAACTGGAAGCCGATAAAAATGGAAATGGAATTAAAGACGAAGAAAAAATATATAAAAAATCACTATTATCCGACTAATCTAAAATTTGAAAGTTTAAGTCTTCTAATAAACTCATAGTCAGTTGTTATTATTTTTTATTTTAAAGTCACCCCCCTCTAAAATGAAAGTTTTGTTTGCAAAGAGGAAGCGGTTAACT
>JBGSRA010000014.1:0-4272 GCA_041737765.1 Draconibacterium sp.
CTCTACTCTGGGTATCATTCTTCTTACTTTTGGATGTGGCAATCCTTCGTAAGATACTGATATTCAGAGTTTTATCCAAATTTTTTATCGCTTATTTTGCTGATAATCAGCTAATTGTATTTTTTGTCATGTACTAAAAAATTTTTTAAATGATTAACAATTACCAACAATTCAAATGTAAATTCTGAAATTTCAGAACTTTTTTATACGATATCATGAAAGTCTTACATACTTAAAATGATTATTATAGCGGTTTTCTTCCCTGAATAATTCTTATAAGTACTGCAATAACAGCCAGAACAAGTAAAATATGTATAATACCACCGGCGCTGTATCCGATAAATCCGATGAGCCATGCTATAACAAGAATGACTGCAATCACATAAAGTAAGTATCCCATAACATTAGATTTAAAATTTATTTCAGACACAAATATCTGCACTACTGATTTTTTAGTGTTACACGATTTCATGAATTGATTATATGATTTGGATATAATTCCATTCCTAAAAATTTCTTAATTCCATCGAAATGGCAATATTTCATTTTTACCTTAACCAACAATTTTTACTTTTGCTTCCGGTATAAATAAAACTTCAAAATAAAATGAGAAGAGCGATTGTTTTATTACTGGCAGCGGCTTTTATATTTGCAGCACAGGCACAGGAAACACAAAAAATTACACTCGACGATATTCTTGTAAAAGAAACCTTTAAGGCGCAAACCGTTACCGGACTTCGACCAATGAAGGATGGTGAACACTACACGGCACTCGAGAACAACACTCAGATTGTAAAATACAGTTTCAAAACAGGGAAAGAAATAGCCGTGATTTTCGATATTTCGAAAATTAAAGACGCACCGGTTAAGTCGTTTACCGACTACCAGCTGAGCAACGATGAAACAAAAATTTTGCTCACTACTGCCAAACAAACCATTTATCGTCATTCGTTTACAGCAGTTTATTATGTTTGGAACCAGGTAACTGAAGAATTTCTGCCACTTTCGGAAAAAGGAGCACAAATGGTTGCAACTTTTTCGCCCGATGGCGAACGCGTTGCTTTTGTACGTGGTAACAATATCTTTATCAAAAACCTGAAATTCGGCACCGAAAACCAGGTAACTTTTGATGGCCAGAAAAACAAAATTATTAACGGAATTCCGGATTGGGTTTACGAAGAAGAGTTTGGTTATAACAAAGCATTCTGGTGGTCGCCCGATAATAAATTTCTGGCTTTTGTAAGGTTTGATGAAACTCAGGTTCCCGATTTTACCATGCAAAAATATGCAGGCGAAAATCCGAAACTGGAAGAAAACCTGCTTTATCCCGGTGCTGAAACCTTTAAATATCCGAAAGCAGGACAGAAAAATTCAAATATCACAGTGCTGGTACACGAATTACGTTCGAAAACAAATATGCCGGTAAATATTGGTGAAGATAAAAACATCTACATTCCGCGGCTCAACTGGACTCCCGACGCCAACAATCTGGTAGTGATGCGGTTAAACCGTCCACAGAACAAACTCGACATTTTGTATGCCAACCCGTTTACAGGCGATTCGCGCTTGCTTTTCACCGAAAAAAACAAACGATACATCGACGAAAGTTTCCTCGACAACCTGTTTTATTTCGATGACGGGAAATTTATAATCACCAGCGAACGCGATGGCTGGTCGCATTTGTATTTGTACGACAGTAACGGTTTTGAACTTGCACAACTTACAAAAGGCAAATTCGATGTTACCAAATATTATGGTTTCGATAACGTAAAAAAAGTATTCTATTACCAGGCAGCAGCCGAATCGCCACTTCGCAGAGAAGTTTATTTTATAAGTCAGGATGGAAAAAAGAAAGGAAAGATTTCCACGCAGCATGGAACAAATGATGTGATATTCAGCACTGATTTTAATTATTACATCAACTTTTACAGCAGCAGCAAAACGCCAAACCTGGTTACAATTAACGACATAAAAGGTACACAAATCAAGGTTTTGCAGGATAATACAGTTTTAAGGAACACGATAAAGGTTTTAACACTTCCTCAAAAAGAGTTTTTCAGTTTTACCACTTCGCAAGGGATTGAGTTGAATGGTTACATGATTAAACCTGAAGGTTTTGATGCATCAAAAAAATACCCGGTGGTAATGACACAATACAGTGGTCCAAATTCGCAAAGTGTTGCCGACAGCTGGGGACGCGGAATTGGCTGGGAAAATTATCTCTCACAGGAGGGTTTTCTGGTAGTTTGTGTCGATCCTCGGGGAACAGCAGCCCGCGGCGAAGATTTCAGAAAAATCACTTACCAGCAACTCGGGAAATTTGAATCGGACGACCAGGTGGAAGCGGCAAAATACCTCGGAACCTTACCATTCGTCGATAAAAAAAATATAGCCATTTATGGCTGGAGTTATGGTGGTTTTATGGTTCTGCTGGCAATGGAAAAAGGTGGCGATCTTTTTAAAGCCGGTATTTCTGTGGCACCGGTTACCAGCTACCGCTTTTACAATACCATTTACACCGAACGGTACATGCGCACTCCCGCCGAAAACAAGGAAGGTTATGATGATAACGCTCCCCTCACCCACGCCGGCGAAATCAAAGGCAGGTTGCTCATTATTCATGGTTCGGCCGACGACAATGTACACGCACAAAACACATACGAATTCACCGAAAAACTGGTACAGGAAGGAGTTCAGTTCGATATGGCCATTTACACCAACCGAAACCATGGAATTCGCGGCGGAAATACCTCGAAACACCTTTACACAAAAATGACTGACTTCTTAAAAGAGCAGTTAAAATAAAACTTCTCTGTTGCTATAAACATAAGGTTTAATTGCGTGTTTTAAATAATATCCTGAAAGATGAAAAAGATAACTCAATATTTTTTGCAGGGCGTTTTGCTGGTTGCACCGGTGGCCATCATAATTTACATTATTTACTCAATGTTTATTACGATTGACGGGTTATTGGTTGACAAACTTGAATTGATTATTGGGTTTAAAATTCCGGGGCTTGGCATTTTGGTTTCTTTTATTTTTCTTACTCTGTTAGGATTTATTGGTGAAACAGCTCTGGTTCGGCCATTTAAAAAGATTCTGCAAAAACTGATTGAAAAAATTCCTGTACTAAACTTGTTGTATTCTTCTTTAAACGATCTTTTTTCAGCTTTTGTTGGAAAGGAAAAAAAGTTCAATATACCCGTAAAAGTGTTGTTTAACAAGGAAAATAATCTTTGGAAACTGGGTTTTGTAACTCGTGAAACGATGGAAACCATTGGCAATAAAGAATTGGCTGCTGTTTATTTTCCTCATTCGTACAACTTCTCGGGCGAGTTGTACCTGGTGCCATCCGAAAGATTGACCAAAATTGATATTTCACCCGCCGAAACCATGAAGTTTATTGTTTCGGGTGGAGTAACTCACTTTTAATTAATACTGAATTTAAATGAATATCGAAATCTTTTCGACCCTCACTTTTCTTGTTTTTATTGTGGCCATGCTAATGATTGACCTTTTGTTTGTTGGTCGAAAAGTACATATTATTTCGATGAAGGAGGCTGCAATCTGGAGTGCGATTTGGTTAACTTTAGGTATTTCGTTCTATTTTGTGATATATCATTTCGGGCAACTCATTCATGGTATTGACTCGCTTGAAAAATTAAAGGAAATTGCTGGTTTGTACAATCCATATCTCGAATTTAAAACCAGCACTTTCGAAGAGATGCTGATGGAATACAAAAGGTCGCAGGCCATTAATTATATCTCGGGTTATTTTATCGAACAAACACTCTCTGTCGATAATATTTTTGTAATGCTGATGATTTTACAAGGGTTCTCGGTTCCGCAAAAAGACTACAAAATGGTGCTTTTCTGGGGGATTCTGGGTGCGATTATTTTGCGTTTTACTTTTATTTTCGCAGGTGTTGCCATCATCCAGAAATTTGAATGGTTACTGCTGGTTTTTGGAGCATTTCTTCTTTTTCAGGGTTTCAAAATTCTATTTCAAAAAGAAAAACAGGGAACACACCCAAAAGATTCCTGGCTCATCAAATATATCAGCCGACATGTTAATGTTCACACGGATTACGGACACGACAGGTTCTGGTTCAGAAGCAACGGAAAACTATTTTTTACCCCGTTATTTCTGGTGCTTATAATGATTGAATTTACCGATCTCATTTTTGCATTCGATTCAATTCCGGCAATTTTTTCAGTCTCACGCGATCCATATATCATCTTCTTTTCCAATATATTCGCCATAATGGGATT
>JBGSRA010000043.1:0-53745 GCA_041737765.1 Draconibacterium sp.
CCATTTCTACCAGCTTTTTACCAAAATTGGCTAAAATCTGGTAGATTATTATCGACAAAAATCAAAATTTATTAACATTATTGTATTGATAATCAACAATGTAATCAAATATAATATCGCTTTTCACATTCGACTAATTATAAATCAGGAAGTGTCCAATTTTAGTCATACTCTCACAGATTGCCGCGACTGATAGTGAGAGCATGACAGAAAAAAGGCACAAAAAAAGCTACCCGAATTAACGAGTAGCTTTCTTTAATATTATCAACTTTTCAATTAAGCATTCAGCGTATAACGATCGAATGCAGTAACTGTAAGTCCTTTATCGTTTTGAGTTAAAAACTCGCGAATAGTAATTTTACCATCTTTCACGTACACCTGGTTCAGCAAAGTTGAATCCTGGAAAAATTTCTGTAACGCGCCCTGTGCAATTTTATCGAGCATTGCTTCAGGTTTACCTTCCAAACGAAATTTTTCTTTTGCGATTGAAAGTTCTTTTTCAATCACTTCCTGCGATACTGAATCTTTGTCAACAGCTACCGGAGCCATTGCTGCAACCTGCATTGCCACATCTTTTGTAACCTGAACATCAACACCCGCTTTGTTAAAACCTACCAAAGTGGCCAGTTTATTTCCGGGGTGAATATAACCGATTACTGTTTCGGCATTGATTTTACTGAAATATGAAAGTTCGATTTTTTCACCAATAACACCAGTCTGTTCTGTCACCTGAGCTTCGATTGACCTTCCGTTCAGATTAAGACTTTTAACAGTTTCCAGACTGTCAGCATTATTTTCCAAAGCAGCTTTTAAAATACTGTCGGCAAAAGCAACAAAGTTTTCATTTTTGGCAACAAAGTCGGTTTCGCAATTTAAAACGACCATGGCTCCAAATTTTTTATCATCCGAAACTTTTGCTAGAACTACTCCTTCTGCTGCATCTCTGTCGGCACGTTTATTGGCCACTAATTTTCCTTTTTCTCTGATAATTTCCACAGCTCTTTCGAAATTACCATCGGCATCTGCCAGGGCACCTTTGCAATCCATCATCCCTGCGCCTGTTACTTTACGTAACTTTACTACATCGGCAGTTGTAAACGACATATTGAAATTTCTTTTAAATGGTTTATTTTAATTAACCTTGTTTTATTCGTTGTCCAAATCAGCTTCATCTTCATCTCCGTCGGCTACCTTTGCTTTCATTTTTCTTCTTGATCTTTTTGGTGCCTCATCTTCTTCGTCAGATTCAACTATATCTTTTTCAACTTTTCGTTCGCTCAATCCTTCGCGGATAGCATCAGTCATAATACCCACGATGAGTTTAATAGACTGTGAAGCATCATCATTTGCAGGAATTACAAAATCAACATCATCAGGATTTGAATTTGTATCAACTATTGCAAATACCGGAATTCCAAGCCGTTGAGCTTCGCGAACTGCGATTCTTTCTTTCATAACATCAACAATAAACAACGCTGCAGGTAGTCTCGAAAGGTCGGAAATACTTCCCAGCATTTTTTCAAGTTTTGCATGTTGTCTTGTAATCTGCAACTTTTCCCTTTTCGAAAGGTTGTCCCAGGCAGCATCTTTAGCCAGCTTGTCGATGGACATCATTTTCTTTACTGCTTTCCTGATAGTTGGAAAGTTAGTAAGCATACCACCGGGCCAGCGTTCAGTAACGTAAGGCATTCCTACCGATGTTACCAATTCAGCAACCAGGTCTTTGGCCTGTTTTTTTGTTGCTACAAATAAAATTTTACGACCCGATTTTGCAATTTGTTTAATTGCAGCAGCGGCTTCATCAATTTTTACTATTGTTTTTTGAAGATCGATAATGTGGATTCCATTTTTCTCCATAAAAATATATGGTTCCATGTTTGGGTTCCACTTTCTTCTGAGGTGACCAAAATGTGCACCTGCATCTAATAATTCCTGAAAATTTGTTCTTGGCATCTTTTTACTTTTTCTATGTTCCTAAAAGCAACTATTGAGTAGTCCCGGTAGCCGGAAGTCTCAACCGTTTTAGATCCATATAATGAATAATTAATTTTAACGTTTTGAGAATTGGAAACGTTTTCTTGCTTTTGGTTGTCCTGGTTTTTTACGTTCCACTTCACGTGGATCGCGTGTCAGAAAACCTGCTGCTTTCAATTCTTTTCTTGCTTCGGCATCAATTTCAACCAGTGCTCGTGTAATAGCCAGACGCAACGCTTCTGCCTGTCCTTTTGGACCACCGCCATCAAGGTTTACTTTGATATCGTATTTTTCTGCAACTCCAATCAGATTTAACGGCTGCAAAACAATGTATTGCAGTGTCAGTGACGGGAAGTATTCTTTAAACTCCCTTTTATTAACAGTAATGTTACCTTTACCTTCACTCAGGTAAATACGTGCAACTGCTGTTTTTCTGCGTCCTAAAGTATTTGCTAATTCCATCTTTACTATTTAATCGTATTTAAATCAACAACTTTTGGTTTCTGTGCTTCATATTTGTGCTCAGCACCAACAACCACATGTAAGTTAGTATATAACTTTCTGCCCAGCTTGCTTTTTGGTAACATCCCTTTTACTGCTTTTTCAACCAGTCGTTCGGGGAATTTAGCCAAAAGTTCTGTTGCTGTTTGCTGACGTTGTCCACCCGGGTAACCTGTATGACGAATGTAAATTTTGTCATCCATTTTTTTACCGGTTAATACTACTTTTTCAGCATTGATAACAATTACATTATCGCCACAATCAGCATGTGGAGTAAATGATGGTTTGTTTTTTCCTCTTAGGATTTTGGCAACTTTACTGCCCAGACGTCCTAAAACCTGACCTTCGGCATCAACAATAACCCACCCTTTATTTGCAGTGGCTTTATTTGTCGAAATTGTTTTATAACTAAGTGTGTCCACTTTATTTCATTTTTTTTATTCAAAAACTTGTGATTTATCTACAGATCAGACATTTATCGCAACGGAATTATATTAATAAACATCTTTTACAGTAAAGAAAATCAACTATTTACACTCCTTATTACTAAGGACAATAATCGGGACTGCAAAAGTATTCTGTTTTTTCGTATTTCCAAAAAATACCAATTAATTTTTTTGGTTATTAAATGGTTGTTAACTATTATATTGAGTGTATCGGTTAAACACCTTTTTTCAAAATAAAAACGAATCGGGATCTGCGAAAAAATCGTGTTTAATTTAGTTGCTCGAAATTCTGTTAAATTCGTATTCTCATAAACCATCCTTTTTTCTACTTTTGTGGAGTGATGGTGCAAAGCAATTTTAAAACTTCGCGTAGTTATTAATGAAAGAGACAAAACCAAAAAAAATAAAAAAGCGGATTTTTAAATCGTGGATGACTTCGCTGATTAGTATTTCGCTGGTTCTTACAATGTTGGGGCTGCTTGGAATAATACTTATCAATGGACGCCAGTTATCTGATTATGTTCGCGAAAAAATAGGATTTACACTTGTTCTTAACGACAATGTTAAACCTGCCAACATTCAAAAACTTCAGGAAAATTTAAACAAAAGCAAGTTTGTAAAATCAACACGTTATATTGATAAGGAAACTGCAAGCAAGGAATTAACAGAACAACTGGGCGAGGATTTTACAGGTTTTCTGGGTTACAATCCTTTGTTTGAATCTATCGAAGTCAAGTTATATGCGAATTATACAAATGCAGATAGTTTGCGGTTTTTGGAAAAGAAATTTTTGGATTATCCACAGGTAAAAGAGGTTTATTACCAAAAAGACCTGGTACAGATTATTAATGAAAACATTAAAAAGATAACTTTCTTCGTTCTGATTATCAGTGTATTGCTTACAATAATTTTTATTGCATTAATCAATAATACCATTCGAATTTCGGTTTATTCGCAACGATTTACCATAAATACTATGCAAATGGTAGGAGCTACAAATTCGTTTATTCGAAAACCCTTTTTAAAACAAAGCCTGCTGATGGGAATTTATGGATCATTAATTGCCATTATTTTACTTTTTATTGGTATTTATTTGTACAGAAATGAGTTACATGGATTAATTTCGTCAGAGGTAATATATCCGACAGGAATTGTTTTTGCAGGAATATTTATTGTTGGATTGTTATTTACCTATTTTTCCACCTATTTTGCGGTGAACAAATTCCTGGGAATGAAATTTGATGAAATGTTTTATTAATTATCTTTACCGCGCTAAAAATTATAAAATGGCTAAAAAAGAAACAAAAGAGACCACAGGTTTTGCACTTGGTAAAGAAAACTACAAATTAATGGCAATCGGATTTGCAATAATTATTGTTGGGTTTATACTAATGGCCGGTGGAGGAAGCGAAGATCCCAATGCTTTTAGTCCTGACATTTTTAGTTTCCGTCGCATTACCCTTGCCCCAGTAATTTTACTTTTTGGCTTTGCTTTCGAAATTTATGCCATAATGAAAAAACCCAAGGGTGGTAATTAAATAGTATATTAAATACAATACCCTTTAAATAAATTATTTCAACTTTTATAGTCTGGTTTTTGGCGTTATTACTATCTTTGCAGCCTGTTTTTGCAAACTTATGCAAACGGCTGAATTATAGTGAATTACAAATGCCTGAATTCAAAAAATCTTATGATTTCGCAAATGGGGAGGTTTTATTGTTTAATAAAGACCTCGATTGGACTTCATTTGATTTGGTTAGCAGGGTACGAAATGCTTTGTATAGAAAAACAGGAATCAAAAAATTAAAAGTTGGCCATGCCGGAACACTCGATCCTTTAGCTACTGGCCTCATGATTTTGTGCACAGGTAAAGCCACCAAGCAAATCGAATCACTTCAATTACAGGAAAAAGAATATATTGCAACCCTGCAACTTGGGGCAACCACACCTTCTTTTGATTTGGAAACCGAAGAAGACAGTCAAAATGATTACTCATTTGTTACTGAAGAACTTATAAAAAAAACATTACACAAGTTCGAAGGTGAAACGGAACAGGTTCCTCCTATTTTTTCGGCAGTAAAAATACAGGGTAAAAGAGCGTTTGAATATGCACGAAAAGGAGAGTCGCCGGAACTTAAACCCAAAAAAATTGTTATTGATAAAATTGAAATCATTTCATTCCGGTTACCAGCTGTTACTTTAAAAGTGGTGTGTAGCAAAGGAACATATATTCGTTCACTTGCCCGTGATATTGGAACAGAACTGAAATGCGGGGCATATCTCACCGGGTTGCAGCGAACTCGAATCGGCGATTTCAGAATTGAAAACGCCATGACAATAGACTTTTTTTTGGAAAATTTAAACCTGTTTGAAACCAATTGAGAGTTACAGCGTTAACTTAGTGGCTTTAAATATAAACCAGCTAACAATTATTGAATTACTCTTTGTAATAAACATTACAGCACATAATTAAACAAAAAATATTATCAGATGAAATTATCAAAATTCAAGTTTGAATTAGATTCAAAAAAGATTGCCCTTCACCCTTCCGACAACAGAGACGAATCAAAATTAATGGTACTAAATCGCGCAAAACGTACCATTGATCATAAACTATTTAAAGATGTACTCGATTATTTCGATGATAAAGATGTAATGGTATTTAACAACACCAAGGTTTTTCCGGCTCGTTTGTATGGGAACAAGGAAAAAACCGGCGCTGAAATAGAAGTATTTCTATTGCGCGAATTAAACCGCGAACAAAGGCTTTGGGATGTTTTGGTTGATCCGGCCAGAAAAATAAGAATTGGAAATAAACTTTATTTTGGAGAAGATGATTTACTCGTTGCTGAAGTTATAGATAACACAACATCCCGTGGAAGAACATTACGTTTCCTGTTCGACGGACCTTATGACGAATTCAAAAAAACTTTATACGATTTGGGCGAAACACCGCTACCTAAATTTATTAACCGCCCGGTTCAGCCAGAAGATAAAGAAAGATACCAGACCATTTATGCCAAACACGAAGGCGCTGTTGCCGCCCCAACGGCCGGTCTGCATTTTAGCCGCGAACTTTTAAAACGTCTCGAAATTAAAGGTGTGAATTTTACATACCTCACTTTGCATGTTGGTTTGGGAAATTTCCGCAGTGTTGATGTTGAAGATTTGACCAAACACAAAATGGATTCTGAACAAATATGGATTACTGAAGATGCCTGCAAAGTCGTTAACAATGCAAAGGATATTAAGAAAAATATATGTGCAGTTGGCACTACAGTTATGCGAACCATGGAAAGTTCAGTTTCAACGCAGGGGTATCTGAATCCGTTTGAAGGATGGACCAATAAATTTATTTTTCCACCCTACGATTTTAGTGTAGCCAATTCGATGATTACCAATTTCCATCTTCCATATTCTACTTTACTGATGATGGTCGCTGCATTTGGCGGTTACGATTTTATAATGGAAGCCTACCGCACCGCACTTAAAGAAAATTACCGATTTGGTACTTACGGAGATGCAATGCTGATTATTTGAAAGAAACCTCTCCCGACCTCTCCTAAGGAGAGGAGAAAAGAAAAACTGAAATATTAAAACGAAAATAAGTAAACCACGGGAAATAATAGTTTTCGTGGTTTCTTTTTGAACTATATTTTCTTTGGTCATAAAACCTTATTTTTATTTTCACACCCTAGCAATATGAAATTCAACCTGATATTTAACCTTATTTATTTATGTTCATTCAATTGCGTCTATAAATAAAAAAGTCAGAATTATTAACTTGCGCCAAAATTCAAAAACAATGTCAAAATTCAATGTTCTTCAATGCCCTGTTTGCGATGGAAAGTCGTTTACGCCGTTTTTAACCTGTACCGACTTTTTTGTTTCGGGAGAAAAATTTCAAATAAAACAATGCAATTCGTGTGGATTTAAAATCACTGAAAACATTGAGGATGAAGACAATATTGGAAGTTACTATCAATCTGAAAACTACATTTCTCATTCAAATACATCGAAAGGAGTTGTAAATTCGGTTTACCACACGGTGCGTAAATATATGCTTGGTCGAAAAAGACGTTTGGTTGAAAAAGCCACCTCACTAAAAACCGGTCAAATTCTAGATGTTGGAACCGGCACCGGCTTTTTCCTAAACGAAATGAAGGAAAACGGCTGGCAGATTACCGGAACAGAAAAAAGCAGCGATGCACGAGATTTTGCAAAAAAAGAATTCAATCTTGAAAATCTTCCTTCTGAAAAACTGTTTACATTGAAAGACAACAGTTTCGATGTTATAACACTCTGGCATGTGCTGGAACATATACACCAGTTGAATGAAAACATGCAAACTTTTAAACGATTGCTAAAACCCAATGGAAAACTGATTATTGCGGTGCCAAATCACGATTCGACAGATGCAAAACATTACAAAGAATTTTGGGCTGCATACGATGTACCGCGCCATATCTGGCATTTTGCACCGAAACAGATGAAACAGTTTGGCGAAAAACATGGTTTCAAATTATCATCAATACATACCATGCCTTTCGACTCGTTTTATGTTGCAATGCTGAGCGAGAAATACAAAAAATCGAAACTCGCCTTAATTAAAGGCATATTCTTTGGTAAGATTTCCTGGCTAAACAGCATTTTCAATGCTGCCAAATGCAGTTCTGTGATTTATGTTTTTGAACGAAATTAATCCAGCACATAATTATACAAACTCCCACCTTTGCTTCCAACAACTAAATTGAGCTTTTTCGAACTCTGCGTAGTTTTGCCAATACTGAATTCGGTAGCGCCCTGTAACGGAAATCCCGGGTGTGGCTGACCGGTAATATCGAACAAATAAATCTGGTTGGCTTTTGAATCGACAATACCGATTTTTTTCTGTTTCGGGCCAAAACGGTAGATATTTGGCTGGTGCTGAATGGTATTTGCAAATTTCTGTGTAAACAAAACAGCTCCGCTTTCATCTGTAACAACAAGTTCTTTTCCATCGATAAAAATAAACTCGGTAGAGTTGTCGCCATTCAAATCTTCAGCCCTGAAAAAATGGTCGTCATCAAATTTGTCAATCTTTGTTTCAGTAAAATTTCCATCGAAATCAATGGTATAAATTACTCCTTTAGCACTTGTTGCCAGCATTTTCTGACTACCTGATGAAGTTAGGTAAATTGGATTTCGGGAGTTTTCGAATTCGGCGGCAGTTTTGGCAACTGACTCACCTTTTCGGTTTTGAATGTAAATCTGATTTTTATCTTTAAAAACAATATAATCTTTCCCTTTTACCCTGAAATGCTGAACCGGTGTGGTTACTTTCGTTTTTGTTCCTTCAAAAACCCAGCCTGTCATTATTTTTCCTTCTTTGTCGTAAGCATAAATCTTTTTATCGTCGCACGGCACAAAATAGCGGTAAATCCGGTTATTATCGTAATCAAAAACACCCACGCCAGCAGTTGCTTCTGCAGGAAAACTTACCGGAAATCCTTCAAGGTTTACCCCGTTTCTGTCAACAATAAACAGTTTGCTTTTGGTGCTGAAAAGGTATTGCAACTTTCCGTTTGCCAGGTAATCAATCTGAAAAATTTCGCTCATAATTGGCTCACCAATCTCGACACTCCAACGTATGGTACCATCGCTGCCAATCTGGTGAAGTTTATTCGATTTGTCCTGTACAACCACCTCGCGGTTCTCTTTGTCGTTGTGGTTTATTGTAAATATTGGTTTTGTAACAAGTGGATTCCCGATATTGCATTGCCAGGCCATTTGAGAATTGCTCATTTCCTGCACTGTTCCGGGAGCACTGGCAACTTTGGCGCTCTCTTCCTCTTCGGGTTTTCCGTCGTCGAAAATCAGGTTGATTTCGTTTGTATAAACCTCTTTTCCACCGCCCACCTGCCAGTTTACGGCCTGTAACCGTCGCAGAATGTCTTTTTTCTTTTCAAGTTTTTTTACCATTTCTGCACTTAAAAGTTCATTGGTCAGATTAAGGCTACGATTAACGTTTATATACGAGCTGATATTCGACTTATTCCCGGTGTTACTTCTTACCCTCTTAAACCGGTTGTCGGCAGAAAGCGGATCCCCTTCTTCCATGTTGTACAGGTAGTTTTGCAGGCCACTTTCGGTATTACAGAATACAAGAAAATCTTTGTAAAAAACCGCGTATTTTGCTTGAGCGGTGTAAAATGGTTTTCCGAGCCAGATACCGGGAAACGAAGGAAACGGGAATTCGATGATTGTGAATTCCTTTTTTTCGTTCAAACTGTAAACCGATTTGAAATCTTCGAGCATTTGATTTTTACGTAGGGCATAATTATACAACATTGAATCGAGCAGATTTTCGGTTTTCGATTTTCCGTTCACATCGAAAATAAAATAAGTAGTTTTTTGAGCTGTTTCGGCTGGAATGCCTGTAACCGCCACAATCATTTCATTATTCACCATCGCCTGAAAAGTCTCTTTGAAATTAATCCTGAGATCGGCTTCCATTTTTCCAATCAAATCTTCGCGTTTGTAGTACGATCCTGCCAGAAAGAAATATTTTTCGAGTTTTTCGAAGAAAAGTTTTTTATTCGAAAAAGAATAGCTCGTGTAAAAAGCGGTGTTTTTGGGAAGAATATCTTCTGCAGCCGATCGTTGCGGATCCTGACCATTAAATACTGTCAGAAAATGATTGGTCGAATCGTTGGCAACAGTAATTCCTTTAAGTAAAATATCGTTATCGTTAAATTCGGCCTCCATTTCGTTCCAGGATGCAAACTTTTTAAAAGCCTGAACACTGCGGTAATGGTTGCGTTTTACCTCTTCCCCATATTCGTTCATTTCAACAATCGAACTGCTATTTACAAATTCGAGCAGAAAATCGGGAAACAACTGCTGATTTACATACCAGGCAATATCGGGTTCGGAATCGAAGGATTTGGTTAGTTTATTAAACGAAGGATTTTTTGTTATTCCGGGTTCCGAAAGCTGAAGTAATGCCTGCTGAACCAAAACCAGGTTTGTACTGGCAATTACCAACCGCGAGGTAAAGCAGTAGTTTATAGATTTTTTACTATCTGCTGTATTTCCCGATGTAATTTTAAATCCTGTGTAATCAATTTCAGAATAAGTAAATTCCGGTTCGGGGAAAAGCACACGCGACAAAGCTTCAATCGATTTTTTCCGTCCATTGCCATCGGCTTTTTGAATTACAAGCGGGGTCAGATTTTTATCACCCATTAAACCCAACGCTACAATTAAACGGTCCGAACGCAGTCCGTTTTGAATATCACCGTTTTCTTTAATTACAGAATCGAGTTGCTGAACCCATTTTGTAAATCCGCCTATTTTTTCGACATCCAACCATTTTTTGAGCACAGGATCATCAAATGGAATCGATTTCAGCGAATTTAATTCGACAAAAAGCGGAACTGAAACCGGAACTGCATTGTACAATGATGTTTCCTTGAAAAAAGAATCTTCACCTCTCGTAAAATAAAATACTGCTGTTGCAATTACCAATACAAGACCAATTCCTATTATCAGTTTTTTTTTCATGATCAATAACTTTTAAACCGTTAACCGTTTTCACCTAAAATTCGGGAAGAAAACCCCTGAAACAAAGTGATTTCAATAAATGGCTTCAAAATTACACAATACGAAAATCAAAAGATTTGTTTTTCTGATTATGTAATGAAACACTGGTTGTTAATAACCTTAAACAGAATGGGGTGAGATCAAAAAAAAACCGGGAATACCCGGCCTTTTAAATGATGAATATATTTTTACAATGTTTTTGCAACTTCGATTTCGTGGAATGCTTCAACGTGGTCGCCTACTTTAATATCGTTGAATTTATCGATATTTAATCCGCATTCATATCCGTTTTTCACTTCTTTTACATCGTCTTTAAAACGTTTCAGTGATCCCAACGTACCTGTGTAAATTACTATTCCATCGCGAATAACACGAATTCTCGAGTTTCGGCTTATTTTACCATCGCGAACAATACACCCTGCTATATTTCCTACTTTGGTTATGCTGAAGACTTCCATTACTTCAACTGTTCCCAGAATTTCTTCCTTAATTTCGGGCGATAACATACCTTCCATTGCAGCCCTGATTTCGTTGATTGCATCGTAAATAATCGAATACAAACGAACATCAATCTGTTCTTTTTCAGCCAGTTTACGCGCGTTTACCGACGGACGAACCTGGAACCCGATAACAATTGCTTCTGATGCTGCTGCCAACAAAATGTCGGATTCAGAAATCTGTCCAACAGCTTTGTGTTTAATATTTACCTGAATTTCTTCGGTTGACAGTTTTATCAACGAATCGGATAACGCTTCAATTGAACCATCAACGTCCCCTTTCACAATCAGGTTTAATTCCTGGAAGTTTCCGATGGCAATCCTGCGGCCAATTTCGTCAAGTGTTATATGTTTCTGGGTACGAAGTCCCTGTTCGCGTGCAAGTTGTTCACGTTTGTTGGCGATATTTCGTGCTTCTCTTTCGCTGTCCATCACATTAAACCGGTCGCCGGCCTGTGGTGCACCGTTTAATCCGAGAATAATTGCCGGTTCGGCTGGTCCAACTTTATCAATTCGCTGGTTACGCTCGTTAAACATAGCTTTTACGTGACCGTAATGTTGCCCTGCAATTATCATGTCGCCAACTTTTAAAGTACCGCTTTGAACCAACAATGTTGCCACGTATCCACGACCTTTATCGAGTGAAGATTCTATAATTGTACCAATCGCATTTTTATCGGCGTTGGCTTTTAATTCAAGCATTTCGGCTTCGAGAAGCACTTTTTCGAGCAATTCTAAAACACCAGTACCTTTTTTTGCTGAAATATCGTGTGACTGATATTTACCACCCCACTCTTCAACCAGGTAATTCATGTTTGCCAGCGCTTCCTTTATTTTTTCGGGATTGGCGCCTGGTTTATCGATTTTGTTAATGGCAAAAACGATAGGAACCCCGGCAGCAGCGGCATGATTAATTGCTTCTATTGTTTGTGGCATAACACTGTCGTCAGCTGCCACAATAATTATTGCAATATCGGTAACCTGAGCACCGCGGGCGCGCATCGCTGTAAATGCCTCGTGACCGGGTGTATCAAGGAATGTTATTTTTCGTCCGTCATCGAGTTTTACGTGGTAAGCGCCAATATGCTGTGTAATACCTCCGGCTTCACCAGCGATTACGTTTGTGCTTCGAATATAGTCGAGTAAAGAAGTTTTTCCGTGGTCAACGTGCCCCATTACAGTAACAATTGGTGAACGCGGTTTTAAATCTTCTGCTTTATCTTCTTCTGCTTCAATTGCTTCCTGAATTGCTACGCTAACAAATTCAACTTTAAAACCAAATTCATCGGCAACTACCGAAAGAGTTTCGGCATCTAAACGTTGGTTTATCGAAACAAACAAACCAAGACTCATACATGATGAAATAACCTGTGTTACACTAACATTCATCATAGTTGCCAACTCAGCAACTGAAACAAATTCTGTTACCTTCAATACGCTCTTGTCCTTTTCAAGCTGATCCATATCGGCCTGCATTCTTTCGTTAAATACAGCCCTTTTATCACGTCTGTGTTTCGATCCTTTCGATTTACCTTTCGAGGTTAATCTTGCAAGTGTATCTTTTATTTGTTTTTGTACATCTTCTTCGTTGACCTCTTTTTTGAGCAATCTTTTCTTTTTCCCATTCAAATCTTTGCCCTGTCCACCCTGCGACTGAGTTGGTCCCTGTCCCGGAACCTGTTTATTAACCACAAAATTTCCTTTGGGTCTGTCTCCGGGTTTGCGTTCAACAGTAATTTTACCGTTTTCCTTGTTTATACGTTTACGTCGTTTTTTACGATTACCGTTTTGGTCAGTCGATTCCTTCTTTTCGTCGGGCAAATTAATTTTTCCCAAAACTGTTGGTCCGGCAAGTTTTACAGTATGTGCCTTTATTACATTTACTTCGTCAGTTTTTTCGGAAGCCGGTTTTTGTTCGGGTGCATTTTTATTAACAATAATCTTGTTACGCTCTTTGCGTTCCCTGTCTTTTTCTTCCTTCGATTTTTTAACCGGACGGGTTCTTTGATTTATGTTGGTTAAATCGATCATCCCAACCACTTTAACTTCCTCAATTTTTTGAGTACGCGGGTTGTGAACATAAATTTCAGTTTCCTTTAATTCTTCTTTTTCCGGAGTTTCTGCTATGGTTGGAGCTATTGCTGCCGGTGTTTCCTTAACCGGCTCTTTAACAACCGGTTTTTGAATTTCGGGTTGCTTTTCAATTTTAGGTTCCGGTTTAGGTTCCGGCTTGGATTCAGTTTTGGGTTCTGGTTTCGGTTCTATTTTGAGTTCAGGTTTAAGTTCAGGCTTGGGTTCGGGTTTAGGTTCAGGTTTTTTCTCGACAACCGGAGCAGTAGCCTTAACTTCAGGTTTTAATATAACTTCAATCTTCTTTTTAGGTTTGTTAAAACTATTGAGATCGATTTTCCCAATTACCTTGAAAGTATCAATTTTTTCAACCGGAATGACAACTTCTTCAGCTTTTACTTCTTTCTTTTCAGGACTTACTTTTGCAACAGGTTTTTCTTCTGTTTCACGATCATCCTGTTCGTCGTCCATGTCATCTATTGAAATACTTTCCTTTTTGGGACGATGACTTTTCAGGCTGATTTTTTCAGACTCCTTCTTGATTGACATGTCAACCTTATACTCTTTTTCAAGAAGTTGCACAGCTTCTGCAGAGACTTTAGTATTTGGGTCCGTCCCGATATCGTGAAAACCCTTTTTATGCAAAAAATCAACAATTGTATGTATTCCTACATTACATTCTCTTGCAAGTTTACTAAGTCTGATTGTGTTGCCATCTACCATAAAAATCCTTTTTCTTTTCTATATGTAACTGTTAAATTTTGAGTGCAATATTAGCAAAAAGCAAACTTGCATCCCAAAGTTTACAGATTTATTCAAATTCCGATTTTAAGATTCTGATTACCTCGTCAATCGTTTCTTCTTCTAAATCGGTACGTTTAATAAGTTCTGCTCTTGAAATATTCAGTACGTTTTTGGCTGAATCGCATCCGATTCCCTTCAGTGCGTCAATTACCCAGCTTTCAATTTCATCACCAAATTCGTCGAGGTTTACATCTTCGTCGTCTTCTTCCATTTCACGGTAAACATCAATTTCGTAACCTGTTAACTGGCTGGCCAGTCGGATGTTTAATCCACCTTTCCCAATTGCCAGCGAAACCTCCTCTGGTTTAAGATAAACTTCGGCACGTTTTGCGTCTTCAATAATTTTAATCGAATTTATTTTGGCTGGATTCAATGCCCTTTTAATAAACAACTGGTTATTAGCTGAATAGTTGATGACATCGATATTTTCATTCCGAAGTTCACGAACAATACCATGAATTCTTGATCCTTTCATACCAACGCATGCGCCAACCGGGTCAATTCTTTCGTCGTAAGATTCAACTGCAACTTTTGCACGTTCGCCCGGAACACGAACAATTTTTTTGATGGTAATTAACCCATCAAAAATTTCAGGAATTTCAAGTTCAAATAATCTTTCCAAAAATGCAGGAGCGGTACGCGATAAAATAATAAGCGGGTTATTGTTTCGAAGCTCAACTTTATAAACTATTGCGCGAACATTGTCGCCTTTTCTGAAATAGTCAGATGGAATCTGTTCCGATTTTGGCAAAATCAATTCGTTGCCTTCATCATCCAGAATAAGTATTTCTTTTTTCCAAACCTGATAAACTTCGCCGGTAACAATATCGCCAATTTTCGATTTGTATTTTCCGTAAATGTGGTCTTTTTCGAGCTCCAGAATTTTGCTGGCGAGGTTCTGCCTGAGATTTAAAATTGCCCTTCTTCCAAAATCAATCAATTTTACTTCGTCGGTTACTTCTTCGCCAACTTCATAATCACTGTCAATTTTCTGGGCATTCGTTAAAGTTATCTGGGCATTCGGGTCTTCCAGTAAATCGTCTTCAACCACAATCCTGTTTCTCCAGATTTCGAAATCGCCTTTATCGATATTAATAATAACATCGAAATTTTCATCGGTTCCAAACTGCCTGACAAGCACACTGCGAAAAACATCTTCTATAACGCTCATCATTGTTGCCCTGTCGATATTCTTTAATTCCTTAAACTCAGCAAATGAATCAATCAGGTTAATATTTTCCATACTTCAATTCTTTATTTAAATGAAATAACTGCTTTCGCGCTTTTTATTTCGTCGTATTTAAAATTATGTTGTTTGATAACCAACTGCTTTTTTTTGTGTCCTTCGGGTATTTCACGAGACGATGTTTCCAGGGTTATTCCTTCTTCGTTAGCTTCCAGAATAACACCTTCCAATTTAATATCGTCAGAAGTGATTATTTCAACCTGACGACCGGCATATTTGTAAAACTGCTCTTTTACTTTAAATTTTTCCGATAATCCGGGCGATGAAACCTGAAGTTCAAAATCCTCCTCTTCCCTGTCGAAACTATGTTCAACATGCCTGCTGATACTAATACATTGTTCGATTGTTAATCCATCGTAACTATCAACAAATATGTTAATTACGTTTCTTTCGTTAACGGTAATTTCAACCAGAAACATTTTGTCATCCAGTCTTTCCTCTACCAAACTTTTAACTATCGCCTTGTCAATCATTAATTACATCTAACAAAATAGGGAACCAGAGGCCCCCTAAAAACTCGTTTTAGAAAAATCACCGCAAAAATAATAATTTTTCCAATACCCACAAATATATCGGCGTTATAACCTGTTGATTTTAAAGAATAAATAACATGTTTATTAGAAACAGTTGCAACCGAATTATAAATAATTTGTTTTGTTGCGAACAAACTTAAAACAACTAGCTTGTTTTAAGTTTGTTAAAGTTTTATACTTTTGAAAATTAAGTACAATACAAATTTGTGACTCAACTACAAATAAATAAGAAAAAGATTATAAACGACCCTGTTCTGGGTTTTATCAATCTTCAATCTGAAATCATTTTCGATTTAATCGAACATCCAACTTTTCAGCGACTCAGAAGAATCAAACAACTTGGTCTTTCGTACCTTGTTTTCCCGGGGGCAAATCATTCGCGCTTTGAACATGCTTTGGGAGCGAGCCATTTAATGCGTCAGGCTATTTCGGCACTTCGGCTGAAAGGGCATAAAATTACCGAAGCCGAGGCAGAAGCAGTAACAACGGCCATATTACTGCACGACATTGGGCATGCACCTTTTTCGCATGTGCTGGAAAACACGCTTGTCGATATTTCGCACGAAGAAATTTCGTTGCTGCTGATGAACCAGTTAAACGAACATTTTAATGGTAAACTAGACCTTGCCATCCAGATTTTTACCAATCAATACAAAAAGCATTTTTTACACCAGCTTGTTTCAAGTCAGCTCGATATGGACAGGCTCGATTATTTAAACCGCGACAGTTTTTTTACCGGAGTTGCTGAAGGAACTATTGGGGTGGAGCGCATTATTAAAATGCTGAATGTATGGAAAGATCAACTTGTGGTTGACGAGAAAGGTATTTATTCGATCGAAAAATTCCTTATTTCTAGGAGGTTGATGTACTGGCAGGTTTATTTGCACAAAACAGTTGTTTCGGCCGAAAACCTTTTGGTAGGTGTTTTGAAAAGAGCAAAAGAGCTAGCAGTTGCGGGCCAAAACATTTATTCAACACCTACCCTGAAAGTATTTCTAAAAAACAACTTTACATCCGGCGATTTCAGAAATAACATTGAAATTGAAGGAAGAAAAATTCTGGACTGGTATTCTTTATTGGATGATAACGATATTTTTATTTCGATGAAGGAGTGGCAATCCGATCCCGATTTTGTTCTTTCTTCCCTCTCCAAAAGTTTGACTAACCGCAAATTATTTAAAATTCAAATTCAATCAACACCAATTTCGAAAGCGGCCGAAGAAAAAATTTTGAAAAAAATTACAAGTCAAATTAGTTGTGAAACCAGCCTTTTGGGATATTTTTTAATGACCGGTGAAATAACAAATAACGCTTACGATAAACACAACGAGAAAATACTTGTTTTAGATAAAACCGGAAAAACAAAGGATATGCAGCAAGCGTCGGACATTAATTTAACTGCTTTAACAAAAACAGTCAGAAAGTATTATCTGTGTTATCCGAAAGAATTGGACATTAATTAGTTTAACGTTATATTTGCAGCGCTTAAAAAACAGATAATGGATTTTAAAGTTACAGACATTGCGAAATTTCTTAACGGTGAAATAATTGGAAATGAAAACATTAGCGTTTCTGATGTTTCAAAAATAGAAGAAGGAAAACCAGGCACTTTAGCATTTCTGGCTAATTTAAAATATGAGAATTTTCTTTACACTACCGATGCTTCAGTAGTTTTAGTAAATAAAAGTTTTATACCAAGAGAAAAAGTAAATGCCACGCTTATTAAAGTCGATGATGCATACCAGGCTTTTGCTTCGTTACTCGAATTATACATGCAGGCAAAGGCAATGTTAAAAACCGGTATCGAACAACCCAGTTTTATTGATCAGACTGCTACTGTAGGAAAAGACATCTATTTTGGAGCATTTTCATACATTGGGAAAAACTCAAAAATTGGCAAAAACTCAAAAATTTATCCGCAAGTTTATATTGGCGATAACGTAATTATTGGTAACGATTGTATTGTTTACGCCGGTACTAAAATATACAGCGATTCGGTTATTGGTAATCGTTGCATTTTGCATTCAGGAGTTGTTATTGGTTCCGATGGATTTGGATTTGCACCACTTGATGACGGCACTTACAAAAAAATACCCCAGATTGGCAATGTAATTCTTGAAGATGATGTTGAAATTGGAGCCAACACTACCATTGACTGTGGCACAATGGATTCTACCATAATTAGAAGAGGCGCTAAAATAGACAACCTTGTACAGGTTGCGCATAATTGTGAAATAGGTGAAAATACTGTAATTGCTGCCCAA
The DNA here is from genome assembly GCA_041737765.1 of Draconibacterium sp. Classification (GTDB taxonomy): domain Bacteria; phylum Bacteroidota; class Bacteroidia; order Bacteroidales; family Prolixibacteraceae; genus Draconibacterium. Next base: position 17,921 of record JBGSRA010000043.1, read on the forward strand.
TCGGGAATGGCGGGAACTTCAAAAGTTGGCAAAAACTGTAAATTCGGCGGTCAGGTTGGTCTTGCCGGTCATCTCACAATTGGCGACAACGTGTTTATTGGAGCGCAGTCAGGCATTGCCAAATCGGTAAACAGTAATCAAATTATTTTAGGTAGCCCTGCAATCGATATAAAAGATGCAATTAAAGCAATCACCGTATATAAAAATTTGCCAAAATTGCGTGAAGAAGTTATTCAGCTTCAAAAAGAAATTAAAAAATTAAAAGAACAGAAAAGCAATTCTGAAAATTAAGGTATGGCTGTAAAACAAAAAACGCTGGCAAATTCTTTTACAATCGAAGGAAAAGGATTGCATACCGGGGTAAATGTCACAATGAACTTTTTACCCGCCCCTGTTAATCATGGTTTCAAATTTAAACGAATCGATCTCGAAAACCAGCCAATTATTGAAGCGGATGTAGATTTGGTTGTCGATACTTCCAGGGGGACTTTACTTGAAAAAGATGGCGTCCGTATCGGAACTATTGAACATGCACTTGCAGCCCTCATCGGAATGGATCTCGATAATGTTTTAATAGAAGTAAACAACGAAGAAGCGCCGATAATTGACGGGAGTTCGATCTATTTTGTTAATGCAATTGAAAATGCAGGTATTGTTGAACAGGAAGCTGCTCGGGAATACTTCGTTATAAAGGATAAAATTGAAATTTTTGACGAAAAATCGGGCGCTCATATTTTAGCTCTGCCCGATGATGATTACCGGTTGAATATTACCATTTCGTTTAAATCGAAAGTGTTGAACAACCAGTTTGCAACTTTGCATACAATCAGAAATTTCAAAACCGAAATAGCGAATTGCCGTACTTTTGTATTTTTACACGAGCTTGAATTTCTACTGAATCACAACCTTGTAAAAGGAGGTGATCTCGACAATGCCATAGTTATTATTGATAAAGATATCAGTCAGACCGAACTCGACCGTTTAGCCGACCTTTTTCACCATAAACATGTTGAAGTAAAACCCCAGGGAATTCTGAATAACCTTGAATTACACTACGATAACGAATGTGCCCGTCATAAACTACTCGACGTTATTGGCGATTTGGCTTTGTGTGGTAAACATATAAAAGGTAGAATTATAGCTTCGAAACCCGGTCACGGACCAAATACAATATTTGCCAAAGCCCTCAAGAAAAGCATTATACAAACTGAAGAAGGTGTGCCTGAATACGATCCAAATAAAACTCCGGTTTTGGACATTAACAGAATAAAAGAATTACTGCCTCACCGGTATCCTTTTTTACTGGTCGATAAAATTATTTCTAAAACCGACATGCAAATTGTAGGTGTTAAAAACGTTACTTCCAATGAACCTTTTTTCGATGGACATTTCCCCGGTGAACCGGTTATGCCGGGTGTTTTACTGGTTGAAGCAATGGCACAAACGGGTGGTTTACTGGTTTTAAGTCAGTTGGAAGGAAAATTTTCGACTTACTTTGTTCGCATTGATAATGTTAAATTCAGAAAAAAAGTTGTTCCCGGTGATACGCTGATTTTCAAATTAATCTTAGTTTCGCCGATTCGAAGAGGTATTGCCCTCATGAAAGGAGTTACTTTTGTAGGCGATAAAATTGTGGCCGAAGGCGAATTTATGGCACAAGTTGTTAAACAAAACGAAAACAGTTAAGAGTATAAATAATGAAACAACCGTTAGCATACGTTCATCCCGATGCAAAAATTGCAGATAACGTTGTAATAGAACCTTTTGTTACTATCGATCAAGATGTGGTAATTGGTGAAGGATCAAGAATTGGCTCAAGTGTAACGATTTTACCAGGCACCCGAATCGGAAAAAACTGTAAAATTTTCCCGGGAGCAGTAATTGGCGCAATCCCGCAAGACTTAAAATTCAGGGGAGAATATACCACACTCGAAATTGGTGATAACAACACCATCCGCGAGTTTGTGACCATTAACCGGGGAACAGCAGCAAACGGAAAAACAATTGTAGGAAACAACAACCTGATTATGGCTTATGTGCACATCGCGCACGATTGTATTGTTGGAAATAATTGCATTTTAGTAAACAACACTCAACTTGCCGGAGAAGTAATTCTCGACGACTTTGTAATTCTGGCCGGAATGGTTGCCGTTCATCAGTTTGTACATATTGGTTCGCATGTAATGATTGCGGGTGGTTCACTCGTAAGAAAAGATGTGCCGCCATTTATCAAAGCTGCGCGCGAGCCACTTTCGTATGTTGGAATTAATTCAATCGGGCTTCGCCGCAGAAATTTCTCAAACGAAAAAATCCGCGAAGTACAGGATATTTACCGCTACATTTATCAGAAAGGATTAAATACATCTCAGGCGGTTGAAATTATTGAGGCAGAGATGCCTGCAACCCAGGAAAGAGATGAAATCCTGCTTTTTGTTAAAGATTCGAAAAGAGGAATTATCAGGGGCTATTTCCCCGATTAATTTTCTGAAAAAATATTTTATTCTGAAAACTCCGGTAATGACTGCCGGAGTTTTATTTTTTTGTAAATTTAGTTCAATTAAAATCAAAATGAAATCATTGGTTACCAGCAAATTGACTATTGTTTTAATTATCTTGTTGAGTTTTATCGTTTTTGGAGTTTCCGGAAAGGAACTTGATGAAGATCATCACCATTTACATGATCAACACAAATATCATTTGGGTTTCGGAATAGCCGGTGCATATTTCCCAGTAAACAGAATTTGGCCCCTGGATTTCACCTTCATTTTTTAAGACAATTGGGAGAAGAACAAAAGTGGGGATTAGGACTTGGTTATGAAGCAATTATTGACGAAAATGTACATAGCGGCATAAATTTGCTGGCCAACTGGCACCCGGTTAAATTTCTTTCGTTTAATGCCGGACCTGGTTTGGTTTTTGGAAAACATGACAGTGAATCAGAAATCCTGCCTGCTTTTCATACCGAAGCGGTTTTCGAATTTGACCTCAACAAAATACATATCGGTCCAATGGTCGGTTTTGGAATCGATAAAGAAGAATCGCACTTTTCAGTATGAATTCATGTTGGATTAGGATTTTAGCCGGAACTTAATCTTCTATCCAAAGCACCGAATTATCTGTTCCATATTCATTTTCCTCATACAATTTATTGGCAGGATCGAGTATCCATTTTTCGTCAACAATAAATTTGTAGGTGTATTTACCATCATTCAGGAAAAGAGGAAGAATCCATTTATCGTTTTGCCGGTTCATCCGGTATCCGTCTCGTTTCCATCCGTTAAAACTTCCGGTTACCATTACATTCTTCGCTTCAGGAAAACCTTTCAACTCGAAAATATGATTGGCTTTCAGTGCAATCAGCGAATTAGTATAATTGTCTGAACCCGAAGTAAATGGATTTGCAGGATCGGGCATCCATTTTCCATCAGCAATAAACTTGTACTCGTAATTTCCGGGAGCTACAACATATGAAAGTTCCCATCCGGCAGACGTTTTATTCATTAAAAGTTCAGTTTCGTTCCAGTTGTTAAAACTGCCCGTTAAAACAACCTTTTCTGCATCTGTAAATCCTTCGAGTTTGAAAATATATGGCTCTCCTATTTCAAGGAATGAATTTTCATTTCCATTTGCATCCTTTCTCGATGAAGGATTTGCCGGGTCTGTCATCCATTTCCCATCAACCAGAAATTTATACGAATAAGTCCCTTCCTTTAAATAAACCGGTAACGACCAACCTTCTGAGTTACGCTGCATTTCAACACCTTTTGGCCTCCAGTTGTAAAAATTGCCGGTTACCACCACTTTTTTTGCTTTTAAATACCCCATCAAATTGAAAATATGGTTGGTACAAAGCAAAACCGAATTTTTGTTTCCTTCCCAATCCCGTTCTGTTTTTCTGTTTACCGGGTCGGTTATCCAGCGTCCGTCAACTATATATTTATAGGTGTGTTTCCCTGGCTGGAGAGGAATATTTATAGCCCAACCGCCGGAAACCTTATTCATTGAAGTTTGGGTTGTGCTCCAGTTATTAAACGACCCGGCCAGAAAAACACGTCCAGTTTTATCAAATCCCGGAAGAAAAAAAGATGCACGACCACTCCTGTAAACAAAAGCATTGCTGAAGATAAAATCATTTACACCCCAAACTTCCGGATTTTCGGAAACCGATCCGCCAAAATTCATCCATTTATCAATTACAAGCAACACATCATTTTCCTTCATTCCCTCCTGTGCCGAAATCTGAACCGGTTTTGAAAGTTCAACAAGCGGATATTTTCCTTTTTTCACCACCCAGGTTTCACCTTCAAAATTAATCGTTGTTTTTCCGGCAAAAACCTGGCTAACCAGCGCACTGTCCAGATCGAAAAGATTGCATAGTTCCTTTTTTTCCTTTTCAGTCCATTTCAGGTTAATGCTGAAAATAAGCTGCCCGTCGTCAATACGGCAGATTTTATCGGGGTCAAACTGAGCGTTTGCATTTAGTGCAAAACAAACAGTTAAAAAGAAAAGAAAATATCCTGCTACCTTTTTCATTTTTCCGCCGCTTTCTTAAATTGAATCCCAAACTGTTTTTTCACAAAATTAATGCTTACCGTGCCCTGTTCAAGAAAACTGTAACCAAGCATTCCGTCGATTCGTGTATTGTACGCTTCGCTCATGGCAAACAAACTTGTAACAATGGCTTCCATTCCGTTAATTTGTTTTTCACCTAACGTAAAATCGTTCATTCGGCCAAACAAAACTTCCGATTTTGCAGTTCCTGCACCTTTCAGTTCCATTCGGCGTGTTATGGTTAAAGTACTGAGAATATTTTTATTGGCATCGCTACTAATGGTATTGGTTTCTGCTCCAGTGTCAAAACAAAAATTCAGTGTTTTACCTGCAATTGTTCCTTTCAGAAAAAGTATATTACCGTTTCCTTCAATTTTTTGCGTGTAATCGGTTTTTAATAATGAATTTGAATACGAAATCCTGTTCCCCGATTTGTCGAGTTTATAAAGCCGAAGTTCATTGTTTTCGGAGTCAAGAATAATTTCGAGATTTCTCATCAAACTGAAACCGACAAGTCCAAGAATTTTTATACCGCGCCTGTTTTCAATGTGCCCAAGATTAACAAGGTCAGCACGAAGTTTTTGATAGGTTAGCTCACCAAATTCGATTTTTTCAACCGTAATTCTTTCAACCTTTCCCACCTCACCAGTAATTCCACCAGTGTTTGTGCCAGCCGTGCGGACATGATCGCGAAAATATGTACTGTTTAGCACAAGTCCGCTGGCTCCTGTATCAAATACCAGGTTGCCCGTTTGATCTTCAACTTTTGCATCGATTAAAAACAAGCGACCTGCCCTTTTTAAAGGAATAATTACGGAGTCGGTATTGGCCGGGAAGATTGATTCATATGTTTCGTTGGATGAAGACAAGACTGAAACAAAAAGAAAATCAGAGTCCTCTTTTTCTGATGGCAAAAAGGACGTACAGATAACAATTATAAGAGTCAGGATAATTGCTGCAGAAATATTATGCTTTACCCGTTTAATCTGCATTTATGTTTTTTTGGAGATTAAAGATGCAAAAAAATTGAACCTGCAACTTATGTGTATTAAAAAGGAAAATAAAAAACATGATTTTCAGATTAAAACCATATCCCTAAAGAGGTCACTATAAATGAATAATTCAATTTTTGTGAACTGATGATCCGAATATTTCAGATCTTCAGATCACAAAACAGAAATATTATTACTTCCCATGCACCCATCCCTGTGCTACCAGGGGAATGGCCGAACCTCCGGTTGTGATTAAATTGATTCCTTCAGAAGCTTCTGTTATGTGGCCAATGATGGTAAAATCGGGATCGTTTTTAATTTTATCGTAGTCGCTAAGGGGAACAGTAAATAGCAATTCGTAATCTTCTCCGCCGTTTAATGCTGCAACCAATGGATTGATATTTAATTCCTCCGCCATTTTTTTCGTCTGAAAATCGAGGACAATTTTTTCTTCGTGCAAACTACAACCCACATTCGAGTTTTTACACAAATGATGAATTTCTGATGACAGTCCATCGGAAATATCAATCATCGAGGTTGGTTTTATACCCAGCTTTTTAAATGCAGAAACAATGTCAATCCGGGCTTCGGGTCTCAGTTGCCGTTGCAGAATATAATCATATCCAACCAGCTGTGGCTGCATTTTAGGATTCACTTTGTAAACTTCATTTTCGCGTTCGAGCAATTGCAATCCCATGTAAGCACCACCCAAATCGCCGGTAACACAAAGTAAATCGTTAGGTTTTGCACCGCTTCTCATTACTGCATTTCCCTTTTCAACTTCGCCCAACACTGTAATACTGATGGTTAAACCCGTAAGTGAACTTGTGGTATCGCCGCCAATCAAATCAACACCATATTTTTCACATGCCTGATTAATTCCACTGTACAATTCTTCCATTGCCTCAACCGAAAATTTACCTGAAACAGCAACCGAAACAACAATTTGCTTCGGAACTGCATTCATGGCGCAAATATCAGAAAGATTGACAATTACAGCCTTATAACCCAAATGTTTCAACGGAACATACATGAGGTTAAAATGAATTCCTTCGGTTAATAAATCAGTGGATACAACAATTTGTTTATTTCCGTAATCCAGAATTGCAGCATCATCACCAACTCCTTTTATAGTACTGCTGTTTTTTAACAGAATATCTTTTGTAAGTCTATCGATTAAACCAAATTCACCCAATTCCGAAATATTTGTTTGTAGCTTTTCTTTATTCATTGTTAATTTAAGACAAAATGGTATTAATTAGAATTTCCACAAGGCAAAATTACCCATAGTTTTATATCTTTGCAATTTATTTTAAACAGTAACTCCCGGCAGTTGTTATTATATACGAAAACAAGAACAAATGGCAGATCAGGATAAGATATTAAACGATGTCACTCAGGGTGAATATAAATACGGATTTACTACTGATATTGAAACAGATATCATTGATGTAGGTCTAAACGAAGAGGTTGTTCGGACTATTTGGGAAAAGAAAAACGAGCCTGATTTTATGCTGGATTTCAGGTTGGACGCTTTCAGAAAATGGCAAAAAATGAAGATGCCGGAATGGGCTTACCTGAAAATTCCTCCCATCGATTATCAATTAATTAGTTATTATGCAGCGCCAGTTCAAAAAGCGAAATATACCAGTTTGGATGAAGTTGATCCGGAATTGATTGATACATTCAACAAACTTGGTATTCCGTTGGAAGAACAGAAACACCTGGCAGGAGTGGCAGTTGACGTAGTAATGGACAGTATTTCGGTAAAAACTACTTTTAAAGAAGTTTTGGCTGAACAGGGAATTATTTTTTGTTCTATAAGCGATGCATTGCAGGAACACCCCGATTTGGTAAAAAAATATATCGGGCAATCAGTTCCGGTTGCCGACAACTATTTTGCAGCTTTAAATTCGGCTGTTTTCAGCGACGGCTCGTTTTGTTATATTCCCAAAGGTGTTCGCTGTCCGATGGAATTATCCACTTATTTCAGGATAAATGCGGCAAACACCGGTCAGTTTGAACGGACTTTGATAATTGCCGACGATGATAGTTACGTCAGTTACCTCGAAGGATGTACCGCACCAATGCGCGATGAAAACCAGTTACATGCAGCAGTTGTGGAAATTATTGCACTGGACAGGTCTGAAGTGAAATATTCGACCGTACAAAACTGGTATCCCGGCGATAAAAACGGGAAAGGTGGTATTTACAATTTCGTTACAAAACGTGGAATATGCCGCGGCGTTTCATCAAAAATTAGCTGGACACAGGTTGAAACGGGATCAGCAATTACCTGGAAATATCCAAGTTGTGTACTTTTAGGCGATAATTCAATCGGTGAATTTAACTCTGTGGCGGTAACGAATAATCATCAGCAGGCCGACACGGGTTCAAAAATGATCCACATTGGAAAGAACACAAAAAGTACAATTATCTCCAAAGGAATTTCGGCAGGGAAAAGTAACAATTCGTATCGTGGATTGGTAAAAATTATGCCTGGCGCTAAAAATTCGCGTAATTTTTCGCAGTGCGATTCGCTTTTATTAAATGATACCTGCGGCGCTCATACTTTCCCATACATTGAAGTTGGAAATAAATCGTCGGTAGTTGAACATGAAGCTACAACATCGAAAATTGGCGAGGATCAGATTTTTTACTGTAATCAACGCGGAATTGACACTGAAAAAGCAATCGGGATGATTGTAAACGGTTATGCAAAAGAAGTTTTAAACAAACTTCCAATGGAATTTGCTGTTGAAGCACAAAAACTATTGCAAATCAGTTTGGAAGGTAGTGTGGGGTAAAAGCTAGCTTTAATTCCCTCTTTGGAGGAAGATAAAGAAATAGAAATAAATATTAAAAAAATTAAAACATACGGGTAAAAGTCTTGATACTTAATACTCACAATCTCAGTACTAAAAATGCTATCAATAAAAAACTTATACGTTTCTGTCGAGGGACAGGAAATTTTAAAAGGAATTAATCTCGAAGTTAAACCCGGTGAGGTTCATGCAATTATGGGTCCAAACGGTTCGGGAAAAAGCACATTGGCCAATGTACTGGCCGGAAAGGAAGAATACGAAGTTACGGCAGGCGAAATAACCTATTTTGGGGAAGATTTGCTGGAAAAATCGCCTGAAAACAGGGCGAAGGAAGGCATATTTTTAAGTTTTCAGTATCCTGTTGAAATTCCGGGTGTACCCATGGTGAATTTCCTGAAAACCGCGGTTAACGAACATCGAAAACATCGCGGTGAAAAAGAACTTACAGCTGGTGAGTTTCTAAAACTGATGCGCGAAAAAATGGATATGGTTGATATGCACCCGCAACTTACAAATCGCTCGGTAAACGAAGGTTTTTCGGGAGGAGAAAAGAAAAAGAATGAAATTTTCCAGATGGCTTTGCTTGAACCAAAACTGGCAGTGCTCGACGAAACCGATTCGGGACTTGATATCGATGCTTTAAAAACAGTGGCACATGGCGTAAATACCTTAAAATCAAAAAACAATGCAACCATTGTTGTTACACATTACCAGCGTTTGCTCGACTATATTGTACCCGATTTTGTTCATGTATTATACAACGGAAGGATTGTAAAATCAGCAGGGAAAGAACTGGCATTCGAGCTGGAAGAAAAAGGGTACGACTGGATTAAAAAAGAAAACGAAAATTAACATGAGTGTTATTGTTGAGAAAGCGGATTTATCGCTTAAATATATTGCTCACTACAACGAGGTTAAGGAAACACTGTTCAAAGGTTCGTCAGACATTCTGAATGTCAGAAGAAATAAGGCATTTCAGGATTTTGTGCAACAGGGAATACCAACCCGCAAAAACGAAAACTACAAATACACCAACATGCATCCCCGGTTTTCGACTGACTTTCATTTTCTTCATGAAAAAGAAGAAACCGATGCCGACCTGAAAGAAATTTTCAGTTGCGATGTACCCCAATTAAATACACATCTCACACTACTTTTTAACGGTTGGTTTTATGATAAAAACATAAAATCTGCAAAAATGCCGAATGGTGTAGTCCTCGAAAGCCTTGAAAAAGTTGTTAAAAACAATCCTGAATCCGTTCAGAAATATTATTCAAAATTAACTGAAAACGAAACAGATGCATTGGTTTCTTTAAATACAGCTTTTGCGAAAGACGGCTATTTCATGTACATTCCAAAAAATGTGATCATTGAAAAGCCAGTTCAGATAATAAATCTTTTAAAAACCGAAAACAATTCATTCTCAACCCAGAGAAATATTGTTGTTTTGGAACCTGGTGCCAGCGTTCAACTTATTTTATGCGACCACACGCTCAATTTAAATGAGTACTTAAGCAATTCGGTTACAGAGATTTTTGTGGGTGAAAATGCAAATCTGGAATATTATACCATTCAAAATCTTCACAATAACTCAACAAGCATCAATTCAGTATTTATTCAGCAGGAAAAAAATTCGAATGTTACATGCAACACAATTTCACTCCACGGTGGATTAATTCGCAACAATTTAAAAATTGTAATTAACGGCGAAAATGCTGAGGCAAATTTGTTTGGAATGGCATTTCTTGACCGGAATCAGCACATTGACAATGCAACTCAGGTTATTCATGCCAAACCTCACTGTCAGAGTAACCAGATTTATAAAAATGTGCTTGACGATAAATCAACCGGAGCATTCTCCGGTAGAATTCATGTAGCTAGAGATGCACAGAAAACAAACGCATTTCAGCGAAACAATAATTTATTGCTTACCGACACGGCTACAATGCAAACTAAACCCCAGTTAATTATTGATGCCGATGATGTAAAATGCAGTCATGGTGCAACTGTTGGCCAGATTGACGAAGAAGCCTTGTTTTATTTGCGTTCCCGTGGAATTAATGAAGATATGGCAAGAATGATGATGATGAACGCATTTACACATGAAGTTGTGCAGCAAATAAAAGTAGAAGCTCTGCGCGAAAGAATTGATGAACTGATTGAAAAACGGTTAAAAGGTGAAGTTGCACATTGCCACGATTGTGCGTACAAATGTGAGTGTTAATTCTAATGAACTACGAAATTCACAAAATAAGAAGCTACTTCCCCATATTGCATCAAAAAGTGTACGATAAACCTTTTGTGTACTTTGACAGCGCTGCATCTGCACAAAAACCGGTTCAGGTTTTAATGGCTGAAGAAAAGTTGCACAACGACTTTTATGGAAATATCCACCGTGCTGCACATTTCATGGCTGACAAAGCCACTGAACAATTTGAGGATGTGCGAACAAAAATCAAAGAATTTATAAATGCTGAATTTCGCGAAGAGATAATTTTTACAAAAGGAACCACTGAAAGCGTGAACCTGGTGGCTTTTTCGTTTTGTGAAAAATTTCTGAAAGAAGGCGACGAAATTATCGTTTCGGAAATGGAACACCACTCCAATATTGTACCGTGGCAAATGGCTGCTGAACGAAAAGGAGCTAATGTGGTTAAACTTCCTTTTTCTGATTCAGGCGAACTTCAGCTCGAAAAATTACCATTCCTTATCAATAAAAAAACAAAACTGATTGCGGTTACACACGTTTCAAACGTTTTAGGAACGATTAGTCCAATTTCAGAAATAACAAAAATAGCCCATTCAAATAATGTTGCTGTTTTTATTGACGGGGCGCAGGCAGTGCAGCATTTGCCGGTAGATGTTCAGATTATGGATGTTGATTTTTATGCTTTCTCAGCACATAAAATGTATGGACCAAACGGTGTTGGTGTATTATATGGGAAAAAGAGCTGGCTCGAAAAAATGCCACCTTATCAGGGTGGAGGAGAAATGATTTCTGAAGTTTCGTTTGATGGAACAACTTTTAACGAACTACCCTATAAATTTGAAGCCGGTACACCAAACATTACCAGTGTAATTGCTTTTGGGGCAGCCATTGATTTTATTAATGAAACAGGACTGGAAAATATCAGAATCTGGGAACACGTACTTCTGAAATACGCCACTCTTAAACTAAAAGAGATTTCAGGAATAAGAATCTATGGTGAAGCACCTGAAAAATCGGGTGTCATTTCTTTTAATATTGATGGTATCCATTCATATGACTTGGGAATGTTGCTCGACAAACTGGGAATTGCTGTAAGAACCGGTCACCTTTGTGCCGACACGGTAATGCAGCATTTCGGAATTCAGGGATGTGTAAGGATTTCGTTTGGGCTGTACAATACAAAAGAAGAAATTGATATTTTTATTGCAGCATTAAATAAAATCAGGAGAATGTTTTAAAAGAATAACTAATATTTGGAAATAAACAGTTTTCTTTCCTCCTTTTATCAAAATAACAGTTTTTGTTGTTCTCCCCTGAATTTCGAAATTGGAAATGCTTAATAATCGAAAACTATTTGTACTTTTAAAGCTTTAAGGGTCCAATCAATCTGAAGGTTAAACAAGCATATTTAAACCACCAGTTACGTATGGGTTATTTCCTCCGATATTCGTTTCTTTTTTTATTTATTACCAGTGTAACTTTTATTGCACCAGGTAATGATTTTAAAGTTGATTTGAATGGGCATAGGAATATTTCAACAATTAAGGCTGATGAACTTGCGGATTTATCGGCTCAAATAACTGGTAAAACTTCATTTTGCAAAAATACCCAAAGTGCTGAAATTACTTTTGAAGGTTCAGGGGGAAAGGCTCCTTATACCTTTACATATCAAATTGATGGAAGCACTCAACCACCTATTTCAACAATCGGGAGTAGCAACACTGTGCAGGTTACTGTCAATACTGCGAACGTTAAAGACATTACCTACAAAATTACAAACTTAAAAGATGTTGATGGCATTGAAAAAACCCTGGATGTAAGCAAAACAATTTCTGTAAAAGATTTGCCGGTTGCAAGTTTTGAATTTAAGGATGATAATGTCTGTTCAGGTTCCATAATTCAATTCACATCAACTTCAACCGGAGCAGAACCATTGAAATATACCTGGGAATTTGGTGATAAAGAGACTTCAACTGTTAAAAATCCTACTCATTCATTTATTTCTCTGGGATGCGACATAGGCAAGTTTAAAGTAAAACTAACTATTACAGATGCTAATGGTTGTATTAGTTCAGTTGAGAAAGAAATAACCGTAAAACAAAAACCAGATATTGGATTTACAGATTTAAAAAATCAATTTAATCCATTTAGTAATTGTGGCAATGCGTCCATCTCAAATCCAAATTTTAATGTTGAAGTTAAGAACATCTCAAAATCAAACTGTATAACTTCTTTTTCACTGGATTGGGGTGATGGAAGCAGTATTGAAAATAACGTAAATTTCCCAATACCTCATACTTATACAAAATTAGGCGCATTTAACCTAGTAATAACAGCTAAAGGAAACAATGGCTGCGATAACAGCATTACTTACGTTGTTAAAAACGTCACAAATCCGTCAGTTGGAGTAACAAGTCCCGGCACAACAACGAATCTGTGTGCACCAACAGATGAATTAAAATTTGAGATTGCAAAATGGGGTAATAATTCTCCGGGCACAAAATATGATGTTGACTATGGTGATGGAACACCCATATTGACTTTAAATCAGGAAGATTTAGAGAAATCAACATATTTTAATTCAAGCGAGCCGGCTTCGTCGCAAAATTACCCTATACCACATTCATATAAAATATCAAATTGCCCTTCAAAGGAATTTATTGTAACTGTAATTGCATATAATGTTTGTAGTTCAACCACGGGAACTGTAAATAACATAACTGTATTAACAAAACCACAACCAGATTTTGAAAATTCTCCTGCATGCCTTAATACTGTTATGAAATTTACCAATAAGACAATCGGAGGATATAATCCAAATTGTGATACCTACGCTGAATATATTTGGGATTTTGGAGATGGTACTTCAAGCAATCAGGTAGGAGATGTTTCACATACGTATAAATCACCTGGACAATTTACTGTTACATTATCAACTAAAAACTATTGTGGTGTAGCATCAAAAACAAAACAAATAACTATTAATCCCCTTCCAACAGCAACAATTGAAGGTGGTGCAACAGTTTGCAAAGATGCACCGTCCCCGGAAATCACTTTTATCGGAACAACCGGCATGGCACCTTTTGTATTCACCTACAGAATAAATACCGGTTCGAATCAGACCATAAAAACCACCTCAGGAAATAATGTAAAACTGCAAGTGCCAACAAATAATCCCGGAAAATTTACATATACCTTAATTAGCGTGCAGGATGCAAACGGATGTGCACAAAATCAGGGTGGTGATGCTGTATTTGAAGTAAAATCTGCACCAACGGCCACAATTTCCGGAACACAAAATGTCTGTCAGAATACATCCTATCCAAATGTTACTTTCACAGGTAACGGAGGTACAGTTCCATATACTTTTACCTATAATATTGACGGAGGTGCTAATAAAACCATTTCCACAACAAGCGGGAATTCCGTTTCGATTCAGGTACCCACCGAAAATGTTGGAGTCTTTAAATATAATCTTTTAGGTGTGACGGATGCAAGTGCAAGTGCCTGCACTTCTACTCAAACCGGGATAGCAACAATTACCATTAATCAACCTCCTGCGGTAATGACACTGGAAAACCAGGAATTCTGCAATGGTGTTGCCACACCTGTAATAAGTTTTACAAACACTGTTGCCGGAACAACGTACTCATGGACTAATTCCAACTCCTCTATCGGATTGGCTGCCAGCGGAACTGGAAACATACAATCATTTATAGCAAAAAACAGTACTTCAGGCCCAATAACCTCAACTATCGAAGTAACACCGAAAGCAAATGGGTGTAGCGGTGCAACTCAAACTTTTACAATAACAGTAAATCCTGCAGCCGGAGTAATTTTTACACCGGGCAACCAAACCATTTGTTCAGGCGAAAATACCCAGGCTGTTCAGTTAAGCAGTAACACGGCCGGAGCAACATTTAGCTGGACTGCTGTTCAACCCGCCGATATTACTGGTGTTGTTCTCAGTGGTACTGATGTTATCCCCGTTCAAACTTTATCCAATAACAGCAGCGCACCGGTTACCGTAACTTACAAAGCTAAAGCAACAATATCAGGCGCTGCAACCTGCGCCGGGGCAGATTATAACTACACCATTACAGTGGATCCAAGGCCAGATATAAATGAGAGTTTTAAACCAGTTGTTTGCAGTAATAATCCATTTAAGGTTAGCCCGCAAAATGGGGGTATTAATACCATTCCAACCGGAACAAAATATACCTGGAGTTTGCCGGTAATATCTCCGGCAGGAGCATTAGCAGGGGCCAGTGAGCAAACCATACCTCAATCAGAAATTAGTCAAACACTTGTAAATTCATCAATGACTTTAGCTTCCGCAACCTATACAGTAACACCATCATTTAATGGCTGCACCGGTAAAACTTTCGAAATAATTGTTTCGGTTAGCCCCACTTCTATAGTAAATTTGGAGAGTGACATTACTTTATGTAACACAGAACAAAGTCAGGAAATTGTTTTTAGCGGCACTCCCGCTGGTACTGTCTTTAAATGGTCGTCCAGTAATACAGGGATTGGCATACAAGCTTCGGGAGTTGACAAGATTCCATCTTTTACGGCAATTAATGCAGGAACTTCACCATTAAAAGCTATAATAAATGTTATACCTACCTTTGATAGTGGCGGTTTAATTTGTGAAGGAGCTCCAATTCAGTTTTCAATTACTGTAAATCCTACCGGGCAGGTGGATAATCCGGGCAGTAAAAATATGTGCAACGGTGAAAGCGCCGGGGTTAATTTTACAACAAAAAATAACGGGGGGGCTACTATATATTCATGGACCAACAGCAATACCGCAATCGGGCTGGGTGGTTCGGGCAGCGGCAATATCTTGTTTACCCCTGTAAATAACGAAAATACAGTTTTGACATCAACAATAACTGTAACACCAGCATTTACAAATAACGGAACAAGTTGTACAGGTACATCAGAGCAATTTACAATTACAGTTAATCCAACACCAACTGCTGATCAACCGGCAAATCAAACTTTATGCAATGGGGTGCAAACCAATGAAGTTCAATTTTCAGGTAATATTCCAAATACAGTATATAAATGGGTAAACAGCAATAGCTCAATTGGATTGCCTGCAAGCGGACAGGGTAACATTCTGCCGTTTACAGCAAAAAATAACACCGCAAATCCTTTAACAGCAACCATTACAGTCACCCCATCGATAAACGGATGCAACGGATCGTCTAAAAACTTCACAATAACAGTGAATCCAGCTGGTATATTAACAATACAACCTGTATCGAGCACAATTTGTCTGGGTGGCTCTCCAACCCAACTATCGGTTGCTTACACAAACGGTTCCGGGACACCTGCTTATCAGTGGTATTCAAATTCTGTAAACAACATCAACGGAGGGGTTAAAATTTTAAATGCGACAAGCGCAAATTTTGATCCTCCCAAAAATGTTGCAAACACAACTTATTATTACTGTATTATATCTTTTCCTGCAGGAGACTGTAATACTTTAATTTCCGATATTGCCCAGGTAACCATAAATCCGTATCCGGTTATTTCAACGATAAACGAGGAAATAAGCACAGGTGAAACATTTACTGTTATTCCCAATTCACTCAATGGTGATGTTGTGCCAGCCGGAACAACTTATGTTTGGACCCAGGCTGTAATCAGCCCGTTCGGATCAGTCACCGGAGCATTTGCACAATCTTCGCCTCAAACTTCGGTTAGTCAGACACTTTTCAACAGTACAACAGGAATTGGTACAGTAACATACACAGTTACGCCAACTTCTGGTTTATGTAAAGGCACCGATTTTAAAGTGATTGTAAAAGTTAGCCCACCGATGAATACCAATGCCAAAGTAACGCCAATAGCTTGTTACGGAATTTACATTGGAAGCATTGAAACCAATATTCAGGGCGGTGTTCCGATAAGTCCGGGCAATAATTACATAACCGAATGGACTGGACCCAATGGCTATATATCTTCTTCTGCCAATATTTACAATCTTGAACCGGGGAATTACCATTTAAAAGTAACAGATGCCATTGGTACTGAATACAATTTTGATTACGAAATTACAGAACCAAAAGACATTATAGTTACAACCGATACAAAGAAAGATGTTACATGTTTTGGAGCGGAGAATGGAGAAATTACAATTTCGGTAACCGGTGGAATGGGAGCCTTCAAATACACTTGGAAAAAGAACAATATTTTTTTCTCTGACAATCAGGATATTACAAACTTAGGCCCCGGGTTATACGAAGTTGCTGTAACAGATATTAATAATTGTGTACCCAAAGTACTGACCTATGATATTACCGAGCCGACAACGCTGGCAATAAATATCATTGACCAAACCAATATAGAATGTTATGGAGATTCTACCGGTGCAGTTTCTGTTAATGTGCAGGGAGGAACAAAGATTGAAATTTCACCGGGTGTTTTTGATTACAAATACCAATGGTCAGGGCCAAACGGATTTTCAAATGGTTACAAGGATTTGAATAATATTCCTGCCGGTAATTACAATTTAACAGTAACCGATAATTCGGGGTGCAGCCTTACATTTTCTGTTTTGATAAAGCAATCAGAACAAATAATTATTTCACCAAAACAAAAACCCATTACCTGTTTCGGGGCAAATGATGCCTCAATCGAATTGACTATCAGCGGAGGGGTTCCACCCTATCAAACTCAATGGGATAATTTTGCCACGGGAGTTTTTCAGGAAAATCTTTCCCCCCGCGACTACACTGTTACAGTAACCGATGCTTTGGGATGTAAAAAAACAATTGTTGAAACCATAGTGGAAGCAGGTATTTTCAACATTTCGCCAGTGGTAAAACATGTTACTTGCGCCGAGGCAAATAATGGAAGTATTCAATTGAATTTCATAGGTGGGCTCTATCCGATTTCCTTTGAATGGAAGGATGATACTTTGGCTGGTGACACTCGCAATAATCTTCGCCCCGGAACCTATACTGTTAATATTTCGGAAGGGGGAGGTTGTTCAATAGCCGACTCGTTTATAATTATTGAGCCAATGCCGTTGATAATAACACCATCAATAATAAGTGTCTTCGATTGCAATATTCAAAACGGCGGTGCTATTAATTTATCTGTAATTGGAGGAATGCCTCCTTACAAATATTTATGGTCGAATGGTGAAAAAACAAAGGATATTTCAAAAATACCGGCTGGTGATTATTTGGTAACTATAACAGATTCAATAGGTTGTTCTATTACTGAAAAATTTACTGTAAACAGACCACCATCTATTTCGGTTGATGTGATTCCAAAATTTGAATATTGTAATTCCGATTCAATAAAAGGAATTTACACTGCCGTAGTTTCGGGAGGTGTTCCGCCCTTTGAGTATGATTGGTCGATTGGAAAAGTGATAGGAATGAATAACGAAATGATGGAAACAAACCAAAACGGGACCGGTTTTGTAAAAGTTACCGATGCTTCAAATTGTACTGCAATTGAAACGTTTGTAATGGAAATTCCAGAACTTGGGATCAGTGATTCTCTTGTCGAATGCAACGAACGTGAATACAGTTTTAATGCATTGACAGCAAATTCGAAAGAAGTTTATTCCTATCAGTGGGATTTTGGGGATGGAACATTTGCATCACAGAAAAACCTGAAACATATTTACCAAAATGCCGGAATTTATAAAGTTTCTTTAAAGGTCTCGAACTTAACAAATCCCTGTATTAGTAGCTATGAGAAATTTATAGCTGTCGAGCCAAGACCTGATGTGAAAATTACCGGGAAAGATACCATTTGCAGAGGTGAATCAATAATAATAAAAGCAAGTGGCGCTGATTCATATCTCTGGGCACACGGGCCCAAAACTGACACTGTATTAATTGACAGTGAAGGTATATATAAAGTTACCGGCTTTACTGAAGCCGGATGTAACAATACTGACAGTTATTCGGTTTCGTTTTTTGAACCTTACGATTACAGGATAGAAAGCGACAAACTTGAGGTAACAAATAAAGACAACGTAGTTAACTTTTCAACTTTATACACTCCAAATGCATTTTATAACTGGGATTTTGGTGATTCCACCAGATTGGAAGGCATTGACCTTTCAAAGCCTCCGGAACATAAATATTACATTACCAAGGATAAGAATTTTAAGGACGGGCATTATAATGTGAATTTGATGGTAATTAATCCTAATAATTGTGTCGAGAAAGATTCTATTAAAATTGACAGAACACTCACTTCGGTTCCAAACACATTTACTCCGAATAACGATAGGCATAATGATTATTATTTGGAAGGTTGGAATAAAAAAATTTTTAACAGGAATGGAGTTTTAATGTTCGAAGGTAAAGAAGGCTGGGATGGAACTTACAATGGGAAACCTGTTGCAAACGACACCTATTTTGTAATCATTTATGATACATCTGGAGCGGGGGGAAGCTCATACAGAACAAATTATGTAACTGTATTGCGATGAGGAAATTTATCTCCATATTTCTGTTAGCTTTTATGAGTTTGGTTGGTTTTTCCCAGTCGAACATCAGGTTGAATAATTATTGGGAAAATACATATTACATAAATCCGGCATCGATTTACAGTGAATACCAGTTTGTGGCAAGCGCAGCAGCCCGAAAACAATGGATTGGATTTCCTGGCGCCCCAGAAACTGAATATTTAACCTTTGCAGCCCGTGTTTTTACCAACAAAACACAAAGCAACCAGGTTGGGCAATTCGGGTTAAAAGCTTTTCATGATATCATTGGTTACACCGATTTTATAAATGTGTCCCCTTCATTTTCCTTTTCTGTAAGATTAAATCAAAAATGGCTGTTGAACTTGGGAGCAGCATATAAAATTCAAAGTGTGTATTATGACCGAACAAAAATTACGCTTCAATCTGATGATTATCCCTCCCCTGAAAGTGATCCTGTAGTCGAGGCACTTACAGACAGGTTAATCGAGCATAACACAGATATAGGAATTGAATTTGTGGGCAATTCACGTTTAGTAGGGGTTTCAGTTCAGAATTTGATGTCGATTTTTTATAAAGACACGACCCATCTGCAAACCAACTGCAATTTTATATATGGCATGTACAATATCGAAATTGATGACTATTTCAATGTTATGCTTGGAGCCTGCGCCATTAATAATAAAAACCTGTTTCAGGGAGAGTTTACGGTTTCAGGGATATTAAAAGCGAGAAAACAACCTGTGATGCAACTTGGGGTATTTTACCGGACAAAAAAAGAAACAGGTGTTTTGTTTGGTGTCGATTTACCCGGTACGGTACGTTTGGCATTCAGTTACGATTATCATATTGGCGATATCAGCCACGGTTCGTTTGGTACGCCCGAGATATTGCTTATCTGGAAATTTGGCAGGCTACAGGATTGCGAATGCGAGGAATTGTTTAAGTAACTTAAAATGAAGAAATTTCAAAATCAACTAAAATAATTATTGTAACCAAAGAAAGGAGAAACTAATCATGAAAACCATAATTATTCATTGTTGTGTCTTAGTAACTTTCTTATTATTAATCACTTCAAATCATCTATTTGCCAACAGAGACTCAGTAAAAGTGAATATTTCAGTCAAATCAATTGAAGGGAATTTAAAGAGTGTAACAGAAAAATCACCTGAAAAACTTACTCTTAAAGAATCTTTAAATATGGATGAGTTGGCAGCGAGTGATTTCCATTTTACATTCAAGGGTGCTTCAAGTGGTTCTGTTGAATTGATTAGTTATTCCTATCCAAATGATTTATGGCAAAAACTTGATTATAGCCTGTTAGATGTTTCTTTCACTATCGAAGCAAGTTTTGTTCAGGAGCTTAACGACGATATTCTTGCATTCAATATTGTCAGAAAAACAGGTACGGCACATTTTATTGGAAAAGCAACACAGAAAAATTTTGGATCTACGTATGAATACAATTTTGACAGGTCACAGCAATTTGATTTGGAAAACGTTGAAGGAACACTTCAATACTCCCTTAGTAAAAAGAAAATAACCAAACTTAATTTTGCACTTGTAAACTCAACAAACTACCCCTATGCAAAAAGTATTCAATATGCCAATGAAACACTAAATGTGCAATACATAATGCCTTCAGGTCAAGGGTGGTGGTTTGTAAACCCCGATGATATCTACGAGGTACCCAATCCCACATTTGATTTGGGAAATCAATTTCCAACAGCTTCTTTTACATTTAACCCACAATCTCTAAACACAGGCGACACAGTTACTTTCAATGCTTCAACTTCCGGTGATCCCGACGGTGGCAATCCTGTGATGCTTGCGGCACAATGGGATTTTGGAGACGGAACAATAGGTACTGGAAAAATAACAAGTCATACTTATTCAACTCCCGGAGAATATAATGTGTGTTTGATGATAATTGATATTTATAATCTAAGGGATAAAATTTGCAAAAAAATTAATGTAAATCAAAAACCACAACCTCCTGTCGCAACATTTAATTATAAACCTGAGAACCCAAATATTAATCAAATAATAACTTTTGATGCAAATGGATCTTCAGATCCTGATGGTGAAATAATAAGCTATAATTGGGATTTTGGGAATGGCATTATTAAAACCGGAGCAATAGCAGATATAAAGTATAATGAAGCAACTTCCTATAAGGTAATGTTGATAGTTCAGGATCAATCCGGACTAAGGGATACTGCTTTCCGAACTATTGATTTTACCATGAAAAATGTTTCAATTTCGGGAAAATTGTTTGATGTCAGTCTTGAAAATTATGGAAAACTATCAGAAGAAAAGCCTTTAGCAGGAGCTACTGTTGACCTATATTTAAACAACACTCGTTTACAATCTATAAAAACCACTTCACTTGGAGAATTTCGTTTTGATTATCTTGAAGAGAATAAGTTATATGAAATTCAAATTACAGCAACCGGTCTTGTGGAAAATTCAAAGGAAAGAATTTCAAGCACATTAAAGGAAGCTATTATTTCACCTAAGGAAAATTTTATTTGTCATCTGCCATTGGGATTGACGCTTCAAAAACATTATTTAATTTATGATTTGGAGCATTTAAAAATCAAATCTGACCTTTTAAATGGAATTATTAAAACTATACCATTAATTAAAAGCTATAATGAAGCTGAGACCGTCTCATTAATTAAGAACTGGAATCAAAACACTACCATTGGTGAAGACCATGTTAAAGAATCTCTCGCAAAGCTGATAATAACAGAACAGGTCCTTGATTCGTTATATGATAATACTTTTGATGCAACCCATTCATTGAGCGAGGGAATTTATCAATTGGTAGCTGGCTTCATTGGAATTTGGGACATTTATCAGAGATTTCCTTATAGCTTTTCGTCAATTTCCGATTACAATATATACTCTTTATTCGCTAATAAGATTTATCCTAATATAATGGAGAATATATATGAACTATTCTTTACTTATACTTTAAATGCTATTGAGGCTATGCTACCAAAGGAATATGGCAACAGAATTACTCGTGCAATTGAAGATGCGAAAGTATTTATCATTAGTGAAACTAATGGTGATTATAAAAACCATTTCTTTAAGAAGGAATTTGAAAATTCGGCAGTGAGTTTTCTTGATAACATGTACCTTTCATTTAAGTATGTACCCTCCACACAAAAATATATCGAAGAAAGCAGAGAAAATGTAAAGGACGGATTAAGTAATAGTAAATCCATAACATCAGCTTATCAGGATGCCCATGAAGTAATACAAGCAGCCAATAAAGGTACTGAGGAATTGCTAGTACGCACAGATTATCTGCAAACACAAAGTGATATGTTGACTATGATAGGTGAATTATATAAATTGCCCCCTGTAACTCCTGTTCTGGCAATGTTTAATATGATGGCAGTATATATTAAAGGTATTTCTTTGATACACACTGGAACCTCACTGGCATTATCGATGTACTGGTTGGACCAATTAGAAAACACAGCCGTTCCTTTAGGTACAAGAAGGGCGTTTGATTCTGATACAAAAAGTGGTGACTTTATCACAACTATGTTGAACCCAAATTCAGCCAAAACTTATAATGTAGAGTTGTTTTTGCCTGAGAGATTAATTGAATTTCATCACTTTTTTGTACAGTATCAACAAGACTATTTGGCAATTTTGAGCGATTTGGTCAATTTGGTAAAAGGAGATAAGAAAGCAGAAGTGATTAAAAAGATACCTGATTTGCTTGATGCTGACAGAACTTTATCCGAGGCTCAATTGATGGCTCTGGTGCCTGTTTTCGCAACTGCCGAACTGGCAAATCAAACTCTTAATAATTTTGATAAGCAATACGACCTTGTGCGAGGTTCCGTCAATAAAAACATTCAGGAAAGAATTTATTTTTACACTCAGTTGGTTTCATATACCTTGAGAGATGATTATCCCTCAGACAGTTTGCAATATCAGGCGGATACTATACGTGCTGCACTTTCCCAAGTTAACAAAAAAATTAATGAAACAAACGAAATGATTTCTAATATTCCGGCTCCACCATTTGTACTTGTCAAAAGCTATTTTGACAATGTGACAACTATTACTCCAGGTAATCCATTTGAATTGAAAGCAACTGTTCAAAATGTAGGTCCTTTACTTGCAGATAGCGTTTTTTTAACCCTTAGCGTAGATTCCTTTACTACAATTCTTTCAGAAAAAAGCTTGTTAATTAAAAATATGGTTCCAGGAAATTCTTCTGAACTAATCTGGAAACTAAAGGTTGATAATACACAAAATCAATTAGGCAACTATTTAATTGAAGTGAAGGTGACAAATGGCAAAGGGCTTTCTGCCAATGGAATTTTTAACATAAAAACTGACAACCAAACTTCGATTATCAGACCAACTAAATCGAAATCTACTGATTTAGTCCTATTACAAAATTATCCAAATCCGTTTAAAGATAAAACATCAATTGGTTATAAATTATCTAAAGGTTCTAATGTAACTCTTGAAATTATAAATATTAATGGAGATAGAGTTTGTTCGCTGGTCAATAACTTTCAAGAAGCTGGATTTTACAATGTAGATTGGAATGGTACTAATCAAAATGGTGCCAAATTACCAAATGGTATATATTATTGCAGACTCAATACTGATAGTACTGTACAAAGCAAAAAAATTATTTACGTGAAATAGAAATTTGAGATTAAATGTTGTATCTGTTTAATTAGCCTATTGTTTTGGTGCTGAAATTCCTTTATAAACATCACAAAACGAACTCCGCACACACCTGAACCCGATAAAAGATTTGGTTGTATCCTGGTATTCATAATTACGGGTTGAAACCTGGATAAAAGAAGCCATATCCTTCCAAGAACCACCACGGATTACTTTACGTTTCATAACCGGGGGTTCATCAGCACGAGCATTGTAGGTAAAGGTTGGATTTAAATCGTTATAATAATTATAACCGGCTTCATCGTAAGCAGATTCTGTCCACTCAGAAACGTTCCCGGCCATATCGTAAATACCATATTCGTTGGGTTCAAAACTACCTACTTTCATAGTTGCTATTCCTCCATCTTCAACATAATTACCCCTCAAAGGCTTAAAGTTGGCCAGGAAAACTCCCTTATCATTTCTGGCATAATATCCTCCCCAGGGGTACATTGAGAAACTTTTCCCGCCACGCGATGCATATTCCCATTCGGCTTCCGTTGGTAACCTGTAATCTTCCTCAAAACTTATTCCCTTACTTGACAAATAGTCGTTTCGGTATTTAGTTCTCCAGTTGCAGAATGCAATCGCCTGCTTCCACGTAACGCCAACCACCGGATAATCATCAAAAGCCGGATGATAGAAATAACGCCTGGTTCTTGGGTCATTGTATGAATAAGTAAAATCTCTTGTCCAACACATTGTATCAGGATAAACCTGTGCCTGTAGCTTCAGAATAAAAGACGAACGGTTGGTTATCGGAACCAATTCGCCTTCATCGTTATATACATTTCCTTCGTATTGATGCGTTTTATAGTTATAACTGTTTGCCCTTTTGGCTGCCTGCTGTATATCAATCCACCAGTATTCATATACCAGTTTCCGTGAATCTATTTCCTTCTTTCCAAAGAATCTTTCATTTTTAGGAATGCAAAGATCCATTGTATTTTGGTAAACTGTATCTGGATTATTCCAGTCAATTTTTTCGCGCCAGTTGATAACAGGTGGGTCAACGGGGTTGCCATTGCGATCTTCGGTAATCAGAAATTCAGGATATTGATTGCCGAGGTTTTTACGTGCAATTGAGTCTTTCACCCAATTAACAAACTGCCGGTACTCGTTGTTTGTAATTTCAGTATCGTCCATCCAAAATGCATCAACCGATACTGTTTTTACAGGTAAGCCTGATGTTTCTAAATCCTGATCGCTGGGGCCAAGTTTAAAAGAACCCTGATGGACAAGGTTCATCCCGTAAGGAGCAGGTTCAGACCACTGACCTTTACGTTTTACCCCGGTTAGTTCGCCAAACCTCGATTTTGTACAACCGGATATTGTAAATATTAAAAAAAGGACTAATCCAATTGAGAATTTTCTTTTCATTGAGCTGTGATATGTTGGTTTAATTTTTTCTAAAAATAAAACAAATTCAGATAGTTTAACAAACTGTAAATGAAAGATTGTTTAATATAATCTGGAATTATGCAAAAAGGGATTCTACTAAGATTTTCAGTATAGAGAAATCATCAAAATTTAAAAGAATCTATTTCAATACCGGTAGCAATAATTGTTACCCTTACATCTTCTCCCTCACCCAGTTCTGAATCAAAACCGCTACTCCACATCATATCGGCTGAATCATTTATTTTGCAACCAAAATATTCCATTAAAGCAACCAGTTCAATAATGGTGACTTCCCTGGTTCCGGATGCAATGTAAAGCAAAAATTTTTGAGCATTATTTACAATCTCCATATTTGGAAAGCCAGAAAGTGCCAAATCAAAAGCCACGAGGCATCTTTTTTCACCTGATGCAATTGCTGACATTACAATTCCGTAACCTCCCTTAAATGATAAAGAGAGAATATCATTTAAGTCAATACTTATTGAACCTCGACAAGACCATACATCTTTAAATGTTTTTACCGTCAGCATAATCTGATGAAGTGTTTTTTGAACCGGTTCTGCCAGGGATGCTTCGCCTGGTGAGCACAAAAGATGCTCCACTGAAATAAGAAGAACCTGCGAAACACTCTTTTTCAACATGCCAATATTTTCAAACGTTTGATTTCTGTTTTCATCCTTACCGAATAAAAGAGGAATTGTCAGAACACCAAAGCTTATATTGTCGAAATCTTTTACTAAAGCCCCAATCTTTTGAAAAAGTTCGCTTTCAGATACTTCGTTTGCACCTCCTATGATAAATACCAATCTGTGATAAAACAGTCTGTTTTTCAACTTGTCCAGAGTCTGCTCAATTTCCGTAGATGATTGATTTGAATTTAATACGAAATAATCAATACCGGTTAATTCGTTATCCTTCATATAATTAACTGCGCCTGTACCGAATGAACCTATTCCTATAACCGATATTAATTTAATATCATCCTGAAGTCCAAATATTATTAAATCATTCATTTGGAAATATTAGAAAGGTTAATGTATAAATTGCCCTTTTGAATTAATCAGGAAATATTTTTCATCCAGTTGAGCCTTAAAAATACCCTTCCCTCCGAAGTATTCAATGTCATCAAAGGTTGCTTCAATCATTACTACTCCTTCCTTGCTCAATAAACCTACATTCCCATCTATGATAAAAGTTGAGAAATCGGGGTGGTAAGATTGATTCCATTCATCATCCGATTCTTCATCCAAACTTAAATCCTCTAATGTCATTGATGAAATCTCGTCAAAAACACGGCTGGATAAGACTGTTAGATCGAAATTAAGTAATTGCTGTGTGTTTTTGGTGGCATCCCGAACCACAACACCAAGTTTGTTAATAGTTATTTCGTTGTAAATTGGAGCTAATAGAAACGCACAAGTTGAATCTAATAAACCGAATCTTTCTTCCTTAACGACAACTCTCAAGCCATGTTCTTCAACTTCTCCAATAGAATCGTAAATAATGGGAAGCACTAACTCGTTGTTTTGATTGATAAGACCAAATTTTCTTCCATCTTCTGAAGGAATCTTGCAGAAACCGTTGTTAAACTTAACCTCCGGGTCATAATCATCATTCCATTTTTTCTTGTACGGATATTGAGGTGTGATTTTAAAATCACCACTCTGTGTAATGAAAGCAATCTTGCCGCCAGTAAGCACGGCAGCCAGGCCTGATTCATGGTCAAATTTATACACAAATTGAAAGCGGGCACCAATTTGAACTTGCTTTGTCACTACATTCATGTATCCGTACTTATTGTTAAGTTTGAAAACAACAAGTGTATCATCTTGGTTTACAGGAAAATAATAATCGGCTTTGGGGCCAAATTTTTTCCCTGATTCATCCTGTAATCTTTGCTTTCCATTACGAAATTGCAGTATTGAAACATAATGGTTGTAGTTCTCAATCATATTTTGACGATGCCTGTATCTTACATCACTGAATAATAAAAGATACATAAGGATAAAAACGGTGGTTAAAAAAGCGGTGAGTATTATATCGGTTAATTTTTTCATTTGATTTGATTATTAATTTGTTATTCAAAATATTTGATTCCTATTGTGCAAGCTGCAAATAACCAGTGGGATTATTTGATAATTCTTTCAAATCCTGTTCATTAAATACATCATGGAAAAATTTAAAACTGCAAGTGCTGTTAATTAAATAGTCGGCCAACTGACCATAAACTGGAGTACCATCGATTTTACGCACCTGAATTAATGACAAATCGGAAGCGAAAAATTTTTTCTTATCAGCCGAGATCAAAACAAATTGATCATCAAAAATTAGTAACCTGCCTACAGATTCGGCATTCGATTTATTTATGTTAAACAAATGAATGTCGCCTCGGTCCCCACCAGTAACCAGTAAATTTTTTATTATAGTTGCACTCCAAAGGCTTTCGTTTATTTGAATTGTTTCAAGCAGTTCTAATTTTGGGCAAACAGTATTTAGTGGCAACAAATTCCAGCGCTTAACTGTTCCGTCAAATGAAACAGAAATAATTTCAGGCTTACCGGGATGAACAAACATTTGTGATACCGAACTGTTATGACCCTTTGGAATTTTTGTTAAAAGACTGCCGGCAAAATCCGTAACAAACAGCGCTCCTCGTTCTCCGGCAAAAACCAATTTATTACCTGAAATAACGACCAGCGATTCTAAAAGATCATTGAAGAATTTTTCTGTCAACATCTCACTAGTTTCGTGGTTGTACACGTTTAAATAGCCACTATCGCTTATACAAAATAGCAAATTTCCGGAAATTTCTTCTACTGACCCGCACCGGCGTCCTTCAAGGTGAAGGCCAGAAAGTGGAAATCTGCGAATTAATTTGCCATCTGAAATTCTATATTTTCTTACACAGTTTGGAATACCAGGCCTTAAATCGTCGTCGTACGAGAATGAAAAGCAAAATTCACCATCAGTACTTGTTGTAACATAAGGTGTGCGACCCTGACCTGAATCCTGTAATTTTGAAATTAGTTTCAACGAGTTTAGCGAAACAATGCTCACCGAGCCATCCCACGAGGCATTTACTATCTTGTAATCGTATGTAGTTGAAGACCTTACAGAAACATCGTGCACATGGAATGCCCGAAGTTGAGATGTTAACAAATTAAGTACGTGTACCTTTCCTGTATTTATATGGGTGATAATTAGCTCATGAGTAGCCTGGCTATAATGAACATAACGCGTGCCTAAATTTTTTCGGGGATAGTTATTAATATCAAAGTAATAACCATCACTCAAAGTATCAATAAATGAATACTGCTCAAGATGATTGTGAATTTTATTTTTGATTTCCGGTAACATAATTTACTCCTTTCTTATTTTATTTTGATTGCGATTGAATTTTTAAAACCTCTTTAATCTCAATTTGAATATTGGCGATTAATTTCTCGATGAAATTGATTTGCTGAGCCAGAAAATCCTGGTGTATTGCACTTTGTTCATTGTTTAGAATAAATCTTTTTTTGTAATCTATGGCATGTCTCATTTTGAAATCCACCAACTGAGTCTCCAAACTTTTATGCAGTATTCGCAATTCATCTTTCGAAACAAAAACCTCCTTATCGACATCAAATAACTGAAGCTTATCTGAAATGGGCATCTGATAAATTTCCCTGAAAACAATGACTTTTGTTAGTAATGAGGTCATACCCAGATATATCAGGAAAGCATCGGTTAATCCTGTTACTGGCTCGTTGTAAATGGTGTTTGCCTCAATGAATATTTCGTTTAATTCTTCGGGGATATTATTCATTTCAGCATTTGATCTCTGAACTTCACTGGTGTTTTTGGCTATTGCCCTGTACAGAATTTTTGTTCTTTCAATTACCCGCTGCAGCGATAATGATGCTTCAGCAAAGTTGACCTGTTTGGAATGGTTTAAATTATTAACTGTTTCAGAGTTGGTATTCAACTTTGAATGAACTAAATTTTCATAGAACAATTGATTTAACTGTTCTTCAGTTGCACAATTTGGTGCGAGTATTAACTTTTTTCTATAGTATTCATACTCCTCTTGTTTAAGTTTTAGTTTCTCTCCCAATTCTTTAAACGTCGTGTAATAGATATGATTTATTTTGCCAATCAATTCGAATTCTGCACTGAAACGTTCGTATAAAATCACCAATTCTAATTTTAAATTAAATTCTTTTTCTGTAAGAACCGGGAAATCCTTTAACATACTGTTATCAATAACAGATACAAAAGAAATTGGAAATCTGTACAGTTGATTAAGAATAATAAATTGAACCAATGCTTCCATACTAATATTATCATCGTCATTCCATTTATCTTTTAAATGTATTTCCATTTGCATAAGACCCGGTTTATACTGCGAAAAGTTTTCAAGAAAACTTGGAAGACACTCCGGTTTCTCCATAATAACAGATCCGTTTTTGAAAAGATATTCAGGAGTGATATTACATGTTAAAAAGTAAAATCCTTCTATACTGTTTTTAAACGCCAAAACCATTGTACTTAAGAGGGAGAAACCACGTTCTATGGCCAAATCAGCAAGCTCTTTTGCATTAAACATCGCTGGTTTAGCAAGTTTAAATTCTGCATAAACCGGATAATAATCAGTCATAAGATTTTTTGAGTTTATCATTTTTTTTGATTTAAAGTGTTATTTCATATACATCTGTTGTATTTCTCTTAATATTGAAAGCGTTGAACGGAGATCCATATCCAGCCTGATGAGGGAGAATCTCAACCATATCGAACATCTTGCATTTGGGCAGGGCGGAGAAAACGAGAGTTAAAGTTATGGAGTCAGTAATATATTCCCATGCTGGTGCAAGTGGGATGTTAAAATTTGACACCATGCTGGACTTATATTCATTTCCATGCGGAAATAGTAAGTTGTAGGCCAAATCCTAATATACGTAGGAAAGAACGAATCAATTGTACAGTGGATGATGATCTGTCGTTCTTCCTGGTTTTGAGATTTGATGAGGTTTTTTACATCCTGGTCGATTTCGACCTTGGTTCTTGTTTTGGTTATTGTTTTTTCCATTTACTTATTGTGATAAATGAAATATCTAAATTACATCGCTAAAAAAATTGAGATTTTAAAATTGGTGGTGAACAAATTATGCAACCCGAATTTTAATTCTTCAATATGAGAAATCTTCATTTTAGAAGTTGAAGGTAAAGTTTACGCCAGGTGTAAAGTTGAAATGTTTTCAATTTCCCTATACAAAAAGAGCATTCCGCACTAATTTTTTGATTTGATCAAAAACTTTAAGTTTTTATCAAAAAGACTTGATTGACTTCGAGATTGGTTTGAATTTTTATTAAAAAATTTTCATATTTACAGTATTATCAGTTTCAAGCACATTTACGTAAAGGATTTTAAATCACCAGTTTGTCATTTTATTGACTCCTGCATTTCTTTTTCGCTGGTAAAAATACACCCCAGTTATGCTGATAGATAATTCAAAAAAAAATATGTTTAATCTTCAAGTTAAGTTTGATATAAAACTTTTTTTAATTTGAAATACAAGATTTGATTCTTTACAAATGATTAGTGGAAAAAGGGGGATGCTTTTTCAAATATTTCTGATAAATTTAAAACACATAATGTAAAATAGGGGGATAAGGAAAAAATCATGTTTAGCAGAACAAATTTCAGATGAATTTTCAGCCTTTATAACAGACAGGTAAGTTTGTTAATCTTTCTGATAAATTTCCGGAATTCTTGTGTCTAAAATAACATCATACTTTAAATCGTTAATAAAGTTAAGGTTAGTGGGTGAAGTTTTTGGAAACTTAATATCAAATTCCACCATTATAAATCTTGAATCACCATCAAAATTTATTTTTAATCTTTCCCATAATCCGTTTCTTAAAATTCTGGAAAAAATCAAACCTTCTTCTCCTCCCATACCAAAAACATATAACATTCGGGGCAATAAATCTTTTGCTTTTTGAAAAATGAGAAATGCGCAACTTCTTTGTTTATTGCTAATAGTTTTCCAGTTTTTCCAGTTTCTTTGAATTCCAAATCCGTACTCAGATATTTGCCTGTACCCTGCAGAAATATTGTCTTTGCTGCGATGAATATAAAAACTAATTGAAGCCCTGTTCTCATAACCTGGTTTAAGTTGTAAAGCGAGTCTTTTATGTAAAAACATTACCTGTCTGGAAAGGGAAATAAAACAAACATTCCTCCCTATCTGCTTCAGAATCTGTTTCTCGTAAACATGATCTGTCCTGTAAATCTTTCTCCGCTGATATTCGTCAGAGTATGGGGGCCTTGTTGTAAGAATCATCAGATCGTTTTCATCAAATGATATTAATCCCGATTCCTTATCTGATAAATTAGGATGGTTTAAAAAGCTATCTTCGTACATATAACCTTCCTTATAAAGTATGGTTGAAAGTTCAACAAAGTTAACCAAATCCCTTACCTGGTGCAGCGATGGTAAGTTATCTGTCGTAAAATATTGAAAACGATACAACTTTTTCATTATAAATAATTTACGATAAATCAGAACGGAATAAATCAATCTTAGTAATTTTTTTCCTGAATTTCGAAATATGCCTGCGAATGCTGACAAGCCGGGCACATTGGAGGAGCAACAGTACCTTCGTGTAAAAATCCACAATTACGGCATTTCCAAACCACTTTTTCGCCACGCTTAAATACTTTACCCTCTTCGAGGTTGTTGTACAATGTGCGGTACCTTTCTTCGTGTGCCTTTTCAACTTTAGCAATCAGTTTAAATGCCATAGCCACTTCCTTAAATCCCTCTTCTTCAGCAATCCGTGCAAATTCAGGATACAATTCTGTCCACTCTTCGTTTTCACCATCAGCAGAGGCCTTCAGGTTCTCCATAGTTGTTCCAATTTTACCGGCAGGATAAGTTGCTGTAATTTCAACCATATTTCCCTCCAGAAATTTAAAGAAACGTTTGGCATGTTCCCTTTCGTTAAGCGATGTTTCTTCAAAAATGGCTGCAATTTGTTCCAATCCTTCTTTTTTAGCCTGACTTGCAAAATAATCATATCGCATTCTTGCCTGCGATTCACCAGCAAATGCTTTTAACAAGTTTTGTTCGGTTTTTGTACCAGCTAGTTGACTCATATTAAAATTATTTTATCGATTTTTTTATGGACTAAATTTACTAAAATCAATTTTCATGAGTTACCTGAAATTTAAATTGTTGTCAATTTTGATTCTTTCTTAATAAGTATAAAGGATATCGTTGCGAGAAATTAAAAATTTTCGATCTTTGTGACCTGATAGAATAAAAAATGACTATTGAACAAGTACAACAAGAGATAATTGACGAGTTTTCGGTTTATGAAGACTGGATGGATAAATACGGTTATCTGATTGAATTGGGAAATGAATTGAAAGAATTGGATCCAAAAGAAAAAATTGATCAGAATCTAATTAAAGGATGCCAGTCGCGGGTTTGGCTCGTTGCTGAAATGGAAAACGGAGTTATAAATTTCCGTGGCGAAAGCGATGCAGTTATTGTGAAAGGATTGGTAGCATTACTTTTGCGCGTAGTTTCAGGTCGGACAGCAAAAGAATTACTTGAAAATGAGCTTCATTTTATCGATGATTTAGGATTAAAACAGCACCTTTCGCCAACCCGATCGAACGGTCTGCTTGCCATGATAAAACAAATTCGTCTGTATGCTGTTGCTTATAACAAAATTGCGGGATAAGGAAAAGGAGAGATTGAGATGGATAAAAGAATTGATTTGATAATAAATAACCTGAAAGAGGTTTACGATCCGGAAATTCCGGTTAATGTTTATGATTTGGGATTAATTTACAATGTAGATATTGATGATAATAACAACGTAGATATTGTAATGACTTTAACTGCACCGGGTTGTCCGGTAGTAGATATTCTGATTGATGATATTACAAAGGCTGCCCAGGCAGTTGATGGAATTGAAAATGTGAATGTGAACTTAACATTTGAGCCACCATGGGATAAATCGATGATGAGCGAGGAAGCCCGTTTGGAACTGGGATTCTTTTAAAATGCCGCCCTGTTTTTGAATGAAAAAAGAACCGTTCTTTAAAAAAGAGAACGGTTCTTTTTTTTGCTAATTATTACCCTTTAACAACCTCATGTTTTGCAATAAAGTCAGGATCGATTTCAATACCAGAGCCAGCACCTGAAGGAACTGTTACTATTCCTGAATCGCTATCAAGTTTTGAGGTTTTACATTCAAGGGGAAACTCCTTGTTAAAGCCCTTGAATTCGTGAAATTGCCCCGGATTTGGTATAGCCGACACAAAATGCATCATGTATAAATACCCAAGTCCCGAACCGGAAATGTGCGGGGTACAAGGCATTCCGAAAACTTCAGCCATTTTTGCCACTTTCATCGAACGAATCATTCCACCGAAATAAAAAATATCGGGTTGAACAATATCTAGAGCACGATTTCCAATCAGCCATCTGAAATTCCGCATACTTGGCTCCTGCTCCCCACCAGCAATCGGTATTTTTAAACCATCTTTTACCTGTTTAGTTTCGTCGTACCAATCAAAAGGCACAGGCTCTTCATAAAAATCAATCTTGTATTCTTCAAGTATTTTACCAATTCTAATTGCTTCATCCACAGTGTACGATCCATTTGAGTCGGCATAAATCGTCATTTCATCGCCAAATGTTTTTCGAATCAATGGAATAAGTTGCTCTGTTCTTCCCTGAGGAGATTCAAAATTGTTACTCATCCTGCCACCA
Source organism: Draconibacterium sp. (assembly GCA_041737765.1). Classification (GTDB taxonomy): domain Bacteria; phylum Bacteroidota; class Bacteroidia; order Bacteroidales; family Prolixibacteraceae; genus Draconibacterium. The sequence goes on from JBGSRA010000043.1 coordinate 51,847, forward strand.
ACTTTAAATTTTATTGCTTTGGCTTTTGATTCTTCCAGTTGATTTTTGATAATCTCAATGGTTTTTTCAGCAGAAATTCCCCTGTCGCCATTTGCCTGGTAAACTGCAATTTTTGGATTGTGAATCTCTCCGATTAATTCACCAATTGATTTATTTGCTATGCGACCCAGCATATCGAGTATGGCAAACTCAATGGCTGCCAGCGGAACCCAAAGTGCCAGGTTCTGCATTTTATAATTACTTTGAAAAACATAAACCTCTTCAAGCAAATTCTCCCAGTCCCGGGCATCTTTTCCCGGGAAAAAGGGTTGAAGACGGTTAACAAAAACAGGATACAGTGATTTTAACTGGTCGTTATTTCCAACAGAAATTCCTTCAGCACCATCTTTTGAACGTACACGACAAAGAAAATTGTTTTTGTACCGAATCAGTTCAAGTGTTTCAATAATAATTGCATCGGGAAAAAATTCAGTTTTTAAAACCTTCGATTTAATAATATCATCAAGTTTTGAGTAATCAACTGCTAATTTTGATGTTTTTGTATTACACGAATTTAATGTAACAGCTCCGACAGAGACAATTGATGCTGATTTTAAAAAATTTCGCCGATTTAATTTCATTGCTTCAGTTTTATTGGTCAGATCAAATCTACAAAAAAAAGCATAAAAAAAAGGCAGCTTCTACAAGCTGCCTCAAAGCCATGAAAACAATTAAACAATGTTCAGAAAACAGAAAACTAGAAACAATTAAATCTTCATTATATCTTTTTCCTTAGCTTTCACTAAGTTTTCAACTTTTATTCCAAAATCAGTCGTCATCTTTTGAACTACATTTTCAGCATCCTTTTCCAAATCCTCCGAAAGTCCATCTTTTTGCAGTTTCTTCAAACTTTCATTTGCCTCTTTGCGAACCGTTCTGATACTAACCTTTGCAACTTCCCCTTCCTGACTTGCCTGTCTTACAAGCAACTTTCTTCTTTCTTCAGTAAGAACCGGAACGTTTATTCGGATAATCTCTCCGTTGTTGCTCGGATTAAATCCTAAATTGGCATTTAAAATTGCCTTTTCAATTGCCGGTATAATTACTTTTTCCCAAGGTTGTATTGCAACTGTTCTTGCATCGGGTGTACTTACATTGGCTATTTTGCTTAATGAAGTCAAACTCCCGTAATAATCAACCATTACTCCATCCAACATTGCCGGCGACGCTTTGCCTGCCCTAATGTGCAATAATTCTTTCTCGAGGTGTGCAATTGCTGCTTTCATTTTCTCCTCGGTATGCTCTATAACAAAGTCAACTTCTTCTTGCATTAGGATAAGCCTGTTTCAATTAACTGCTAGCAAATATAGAAAAAAAACAAATAGTTAAAATTTAATCTTTAAATTATTCAAAAATTGGTTAAAAAAAATCAACGGTGTACAACAGTACCTATACTTTCACCTGCCAGAACTTTTGTCAAATTACCTTTTTTGTCCATGTTAAACACCAAAATTGGCAAATTGTTTTCGTTACACATTGTTGTTGCAGTTAAATCCATAATTCGCAAATTGCGTTTATAGATTTCATCAAAACTAATGGTATCAAACTTAGTTGCAGTCGGATCTTTTTCAGGATCGGCAGTATAAATGCCATCAACACGCGTTCCCTTCAGCATAATATCAGCTTCAATTTCTATTCCGCGCAGTGCACTGGCAGTATCTGTTGTAAAATAAGGATTCCCCGTTCCACCGGAAATGATAACGACTTCTCCTTTATTCAAGTATTCCACCGCTTTTTCTTTTGAATAATATTCACCGATTGGTTCCATCCTTATTGAAGTTAAAACCTTTGATTTCACACCTTGATTTTTTAAAGCAGAATCCAGGGCAAGACTATTAATAATGGTAGCAAGCATTCCCA
>JBGSRA010000062.1:0-22610 GCA_041737765.1 Draconibacterium sp.
TCTGCCTCGAACCCAGCCCCTGCCAACAGCATACACCTCAAAAGCCTTGTCATTCCGAGCAAAGCGAGGAATCTCATCAAAGTTTAACGGACAGTAGTGAAAACAAATAAATTCCAAATTTCAAAAATCTTAAATTTCAAAAATTTCAGAATGTATTTGTTTTATCTGTGTAAATCAAAGTAATCTGTGGTCAGTTATTTTTAAATTTACCACAAAACCATAATCTTTAATTCATGATTACTCAAAAGGCAAATGAAATTACCCCATTTATTGTAATGGAAGTTTTGGAAAAAGCAGCCGAAATGGAAAGACGGGGAATAAATGTAATTCATCTCGAAGTAGGAGAGCCTGATTTTGATGTTCCGCCCTGTGTTTCTGAAGCTGTTGCAAAAGCTTTTACAGAAGGTCGGACCCATTATACCCACAGTTTGGGCGACCCTGAGTTGCGGGAAGAAATTGCCAAACGATACCTTAATATATATGGTGTAAAAATTTCGCCTGATCAGGTTATTGTGACCTCGGGCAGCTCACCGGCAATTCTTTTAACGCTTGGCGTTTTATGCGATGTGGATGACGAAGTAATTATTTCAGATCCCGGTTACGCCTGCTATTCAAATTTTATAAGGTTTTTAAATGCAAAAGCGGTAAAAGTTCCGGTTTTCGAGGAAGATGGTTTTCAGTACCGGCCATCTGAAATTGAAAAAAAAATTACCAATCGGACAAAAGCAATCATGATTAACAGTCCGATGAATCCGACAGGTAATTTGCTTTCGCCTGATGTAATGAACGAGTTACTGAAATTCAATATTCCTATTATTTCCGACGAAATTTATCACGGCTTGGTTTATGAAGAACGGGCACATTCAATTTTAGAGTTTACTGAAAATGCCTTTGTACTGAATGGTTTCTCAAAACTTTTTGCCATGACCGGTTTGCGGTTGGGTTATGTGATTGCACCTAAACATTGTGTGCGGCCAATGCAAAAACTTCAGCAAAACCTTTTTATTTGTGCAGGCTCAACCGAGCAACGAGCAGGAATTGCTGCTTTGCAGTCAGCTGGAAACGATGTTGCAAAAATGAAAGAAACTTATAACACACGCAGAAAATATATCATTGAAAGACTCACCAAACTGGGATTCGATATCAAAGTGGCGCCAACCGGAGCATTCTATGTTTTTGTTAATGTTAAAAATTTGTTAACCGATAGTTACACGCTTGCTTTTGATATTCTCGAAAAAGCACACGTTGGTGTTACTCCCGGTATTGATTTTGGTGAAAATGGAGAAGGTTTTTTGCGGTTTTCGTATGCCAACTCCATCGAAAATATTGAAGAAGGAATGAACCGGCTTGAAAAATATTTTTCTGAATTCAGAAAATAAACAAACAAAAATCAAATACAACCGCAAACAAATCCATCAGCTAAACTTTCAAGTAATTCAGCAACAGTTTGTTTTTCAAGGGGAGTACCTATGCAGTTGTTACAAACCAATAAATTCACTTCCTGATTTAATTCCAATTTGTCGGTTGGCACATCATTCTGACACACAAAGCATTTTTTGTTGAAATCGCTCATTAATTGTTTAATTTTCAGCAATTATAGTCAAAATATATAAGTGTCGCTTAATTTAGACGATTTATAAATTGCCCTATTCTGTTCTGGTTCGTCTGAATTTTAACATTTCGAAGTAGAGGGGATTCCCTTTTTTTTTTCTATGTTTGACCTCTCGATTTTTTAATATTTTTTAAATTCGTTTAAAATAAATTAACCAATATGACCAATTATAAACCATTATTGTTGTATGCAATGTTATTACTGTTAATTTACAGTTGCACACAAGAACAGGACATATACAAAAGACCTGATTGGTTGGCAGGTAAAGTTTACACACAGATTTTAGCACAACCGGAACTTACCACTTTTGCTAAATGTATCGAATTAACAGGCTACGATGAAATTTTAGATGTGTCAGGTAGTTATACTGTGTTTTCACCGTCGGATAATGCTTTTAAGCTTTATTTCGAAAAAAACACAAAATACAAATCTGTAGAAGAAATTCCACTCCCCGAATTGACCGAACTTGTCAAGTATCATATAGTTCAGAATCCATGGAGTAAAATTCAATTACGGACACTTGATGTTTACGGGTGGATTGATACTTTATCGACGGATAACAATAAACCCAAGGGATTTAAACGCGAGACACTGTTGCTTGATCCTAACAGAAAGTATGGTATCGCAAGTACTGGTATTGGCAATGAGTCAAAATTTGTTATAATTGATACACTTCAAGCCAACAAATCCAGAAGAGTTATAACCGATGCCAGAAAATTTGTACCCGTTTTTTATCAGGAGTACTTTAATATTTATAATCTCAATAAAAGCGATTATGAATTTTATTTCAACAGACCATTTGAAAATGCGGACGATATATATTTTGCAGGCGCCAAACTGGTAAGCGATGAAATTTCAGCAGAAAACGGATTTATTTATATTATCGACAGGGTTGTTGAACCATTGGAAAACGCTTCACAGATTATAGAAAACAAATCGGGGACGAATAATTACACCGACTTTTTAAATGTGTTAAATCTTTTTCCAAGGTTTGAATATAACCGTGAAAAAACTTTCCTTCAGCCCGGAGCAGATCAGGGAGCGACAGTAGATTCTCTGTTTGATTTAACCTTCCCGGATCTGGCATTCGATTTTAATTCAGAAAGAACAAGTCCACCGAAAGGAGCAACAGGTTTACCCGGAAATGTTACCATACGTTATCATCATGGATTAATGGCGCCAACCAATGCTGCATTCCAGACTTTTATCGACGAATACATTAAAATACCAAATGGCTGGGGTACTTTCGCCGGAGCTCCTGAAAATATCAAAAGAATTATTGCCAACACTTACATGTCGGTGAATACGATTTATCCAACCGATTTTAAAATGGGTTTTTATAACGGAGAACTGGATATAGTAAAGCTGGATGAAAACGATATTATAGAGAAGAAATTTGGGAGTAACAGTACTTTTATAGGTTTAAAAAAGGCAGTTGTTCCAAGAGCTTTTAAAAGTGTAACCGGACCGGTTTACTTACAAAGGGGTTACAGTAAGGTAATGAATGCCATTGAACAGTCGGGTCTTTTATCAGCCTTAAAAAGAGAAAACGAAGATTATATGTTCTTTGTTGAAAATGATGCAAATACATCGCAGGATTCATCCTTAATTTATAATCCTGTTACTGAAAGATTTTCAGTATTTCTCATTGTCCCGGGTGGTTTTCAGGAATACGCGCTTAATTTGAATGATCTTCGAACCCTTCTTTTAAATCATGTTGCAATTGATGAAGCAAAAGGAAATGCCCGAAAAGAATTTATTTTTAACCTGGCTGGAAATATTATTATAGTAAATAATGTTACGGGTGAAGTATCAGGAACAGGAGTAACAACGAAGGGTTACAGGGGTTCTGTTCCTGAACCTGAGTTTCCGGCATTGCTAAGCGATGCTCCCGATAATGGAACAACATATGACATTCAAAACTGGTTTAGCTTTTCAAGCCCTTCGATGTATGGTAAAATATCGACTGATTATCCCAATTTTCATGCATTGTTAAAAAAAGCCGGATTAACTAATGACAAGGAATTTAAATACAATTTTGTAACCGATAACGATTTTTATACCGTTTTCATCCCCAGCGATCAGGCAATCGATGAAGCAGGATTAAAAACAATGCCGGTCAGCGAATTGAAAAATGTCCTTCTTTTTCATTTTGTGCAGGGAGAAATGATTTTTACGGATGGCAAAAAGCAAAATGCATTTTACGAAACTGCACGAATTGACGAAAAATCAACTCAGTACACCAACATTTACACCTCAATTTTTATTAAGCCCGGAATAGACATTATAGAAATTCCTAAAAAAGATGGAACCATTTATGTTGAAGTTGAAGAGGCAGATAAAACTACAAATATTATAACCGGAGTTACAAGAGGAACAGGTCAGGAAGTGTTCCCAATCCTTTATAATAATGGTGTATTACATGAGATAGATAAAGTTTTAAAAGTTGAAGAATTGGACATCAGGTAAAGGGATAAGATCAATTTTCATAAAAAATTAAACCAAAGGTTTGTGAATAAGATGAAAAAAATCAAATCAGCCATAATTCTAATCATTGCATTATTCAATCTTACTACTGTTTTTGCTCAGGAAAAAACAATAATAAGGGGTCGCGTTATCGACAGTAAGGATAAATCGACTGTAATAGGTGCAAATGTTGTGGAATATGACAAAGACAATCGGGTTATTAATGGTACAATAACAAACGTAAACGGTGACTTTGTATTAACAATGAAAGATCCGAAGAATATTGTTAAAGTAAGTGTTATAGGTTATAAGCCATTGGAGATAAAAGTTGATCCGACTAAATCAATTATGGTTGAGTTGGTATCTGACGATGTAGCCATTGGCGAGGTTAAAGTTGTAGCTGAAGCCAGGTCGCAAAACAGTTTAACCAATATTGCAGATCGCGATAAAGCCGGGGCAAGCGTAAAAATCGATTTAATGGATATGCAGGATGCCGGTATTACATCTGCTGCCGATGCCCTTCAGGGAAAAATCAGCGGACTCGATATCATAAGTGCCTCCGGAGACCCGGGGTCAGGTTCGCAGCTGGTTATTCGTGGATTAAGCTCCATGGGAAACAACCAGCCTTTAATTGTAATCGACGGGGTTCCGCAGTTTAAAATCGAAAAAGGTAGTGTTGACCTGACTTCTGCAGATAGCGAAGATATCAGTAACTTGATTAACATTGCTCTTCAGGATATTAAATCAATAGAAGTATTAAAAGATGCCGCATCAACCGCAATTTATGGTTCGCGCGGTGCCGATGGTGTTTTGCTTATTGAAACTCACAAAGGAAGAATGGGGAAAGTTCAATTTGACTACCAGTATAAAAACAATTACAGTATTCAGCCCGATGCAATTCCAATGTTAACTGGTGATGAATATATAATGTTGCAGTTGGAAGAATGGCACAATGCCCGCGGGGTATTTACCATCGCCCCAGAAATTGCCTATGACAGGGACTTCAACCAGTTTCATAATTATTCTGCAAATACCGATTGGTTAAAGGAAATTACGCAGAACGGAACCTCTAACGACCATTATTTCAGTGTGTCGGGTGGTGGTGAAAAAACCAGGTATTTTACTTCGTTTGGATATCTCGACGAAGGTGGAACAACCATTAACACTGGTTATAAACGGTTTTCAAGTCGTATTAACCTCGACTATTTCCTTTCGCGGAATTTGCTCTTTCAGGTAAAATTTAACTACACATCAAGTCTTACAGAAAGAAACGTGGAATTGAGTGGAAGAAACATCAGAGAAATGGCATACATTAAAGCTCCGAACATGAGCGTGTATGAATATGATGTAAATGGAAACCCGACAGGTGAATATTTTACCCCAATTCGTAGTTACCAGGGAGATGGCGTTACCTATTTCAACCCGGTGGCTGTTGCAAACCTGGGACGAAGAGACGAGAATTTCAGTAAACTCGAAAATACCTTTATGTTACAGTACAGGGTAAACGACTGGATTACTTTACGCGAAACCATTTCGTTTCAGTATGCCGGTACCAAGGATAAACGGTTTTTACCATATAATGCCATTGGCGCCGACTGGTTAGACTGGCAGATAAACAAGGCAGAAGAGGGAAACAGTCTGAACCAGAGTATTCAAACCGAAACACAGATGGCTTTTGGATCGCCTTTTAAAAATAAAGATCACGAATTATCGGGTGCTTTAACCTGGTCAACCGACCAGTCAGGTTACGAATGGTTTAATATACAAAGTAATAAAATACCAAGTACCGATATTCAGGATCCGGCAATTGATGCTGCCATTAACTGGATTGGAAACGGCTCAGGAGAAAACAGGCTGGTGAGCGGATTGTCGAATATCAATTATAAATTTAAAGACAGGTACTTATTTCAAACGAATATACGCGCCGATGCACACTCCTCATTTGGCTCCAACAACCGTTGGGGTATGTTTTACGGTGCGTTTGTGGGATGGAGATTTTCTGGCGAACCGTTTATGAAGTCGTTTACATGGCTGGGCGAAAGTATGATACGTGCCAGTTACGGTGTTGCAGGAAGACAGCCCGATGATGTGTATGCCCGTTTTGCTACGTACTCATCTACTTCAACCGGTGCATATATTGCAAGTCCGGCAATTGCACCAACAAGTATCCAGTTAAATAACCTGCGCTGGGAAACAATTGGTTCCTGGGATATTGGAGGTGAGCTGAGTTTGTTTAAGGACAGGTTATATATTGAAGGTGATATTTATAAAAAGGTTTCTACAGATATTTTATTTGATAATTATGATATTCCGCTGACATCAGGTTATAACCAGTTAAAGTATTTAAATGGTGGCGAAATGACCAATAATGGATGGGAATTGATGGCCGATGCAAAAGTATATAGAAACGAGGATTGGTTGGTTTCAGTTAATTTTAACGTATCTCAAAACATTAACGCATTTAGTAAATTGCCCGATAACTTTAATTCAGAACGTTCAACTTCTATTGGAAATGGTCAGTATCCGCTACGTGTTGTCGAGGGCGAACCAATTGGTTCATTCTTTGGTTTCCGTTACCTGGGTGTTTATGCCAGCGACGAAGATGTTGTTGCAAAAGATGCCGACGGGAATATTTTGTATGATGCTGAAGGAAAAGCAATTCCGATGAAATATACCGACACTTATGTGTTTAGGGGTGGTGACCCAATTTATGAAGATATTAACAAAGATGGTAAAATCGATATCAACGATGTGGTATATATTGGCGACTCAAACCCTAGTTTTATAGGAGGATTTGGTTCAACAGTGAAATATAAAAACTGGGATTTTTCGATGTCATTCCACTATCGCATGGGTTTCGACATTATCAATGGAATTGCCATTCAAACCCAGGGTATGAACAACAGGGATAACCAAAGTAAGGCAGTACTAAACCGCTGGCGTACACAGGGACAGCAGGAGGAAGGGCTTTTGCCAAGAGCTTATATGAATCATCCGGCCAATAACCTGGGTTCCGACAGGTATGTGGAGAAAGGTGACTATTTAAGGTTGAACAATATTAAATTGTCGTACATGCTGAGCAACGAAATGTGCCGGAAACTGGGAGTTAGAAAAGCCAATGTTGCCATAAGTGCACGTAAACTTTATACCTGGACAGCTTATTCTGGTCAGGATCCTGAAATTGGACAGGATGCATCAGATCCATTCTGGATTGGAGTGGATTATGCCAGGACTCCGCCTCCTAAAATTATTACATTTAGTATTGGTGTTGGATTCTAAAAAAATTACAGAAGAAAGATGAAAAAGAAGATAAAATACCTGATAGTTGTTTTGATGATTTTTACCCAATTCTCTTGTAACGACTGGTTGGAATTAATTCCTCCGGGAGGATTGATCAGGGAAGAATTCTGGAAAACAAAAGCTGATGTTGATGCAGTATTAATGGCTGCTTACAGTGAATTTTCGAGGATGGACCGCAATTTGTTTTTGTACGGCGAGTTAAGGGGCGACATGCTGATTGGCGGACCTAATCAGGGAAGTGGTGAACAGATGGTTATGGAAAACAATATTTACCCTGATAATGGTTTTTCAAACTGGAATAATTTTTACAAAGTAATTAATTACTGCAACGAAGTAATTGTAAATGCTCCTTTGGTTCAGGAAGTTGACAATACTTTCACCGATTATCAGATGCAGGGTTTGGTTTCTGAAGCCTACTTTTTAAGGAGTCTGGCCTATTTTTACCTCGTTCGCATTTACAATCAGGTTCCATTGATTTTAGAACCTTCAGAAACCGATGATGCCGACTTTTATGTTACAAAGGTATCTGAAGAAACCGTTTTAGCACAAATAATAAAAGACCTTGAAGCTAACCGTGCATTTGCCCCATCTGAAAGTTTTAAAACTTTAAGCGAAAATAAAGGACGTGCTTCAAAAGCTGCATTCGATGCATTGCTTGCCGACATTGCTCTTTGGAGGTTTGATTACGATAATGTAATTAAATATGTGGGTCAGATAGAAGTAACACAGAAGTTTGTTTTAATGCCCAGCGGAAGATGGTTCGAACTTTTTTACCCTGGAAATACACTCGAAGGAATTCTGGAATTTCAGTTTGACGGTAATTTGCAACAGCGAAATAGTACCTACGATCTTACAAGCCGTAACAGCAACCAATACAAACCAAGCCAGAAAGCGCTGCAGATGCTAAGTTTTGAATTTGCCAGCGAGCTGGTGAGGGGCGAGGACTCGGCAATTAGAAAGTACGGCGAGGATGATTTTATTATCTGGAAATATGTTGGTCAGGCTCCCGATGGTCAGTCGGCAAGAGCAGGCTCAGAGCAATACAGTTGTAACTGGATTGTATATCGTTATGCCGATGTTTTACTTATGAAAGCTGAAGCGTTGTCACAAAAGGGGAATTATCCTGCTGCATATAATATTATTTCTGAAATCCGCGACAGGGCTGGTGTAGGTTCAATAAGCATTGCAAATACACCAACAGCATATGAAGATGCTGTACTTAATGAACGTGCGCTGGAATTGTCGTATGAAGGAAAACGATGGTTCGATTTGCTTCGCATGGGCAGGCGTAACAACTATGCCAGAAAAGATAAATTAATCGAAATAATTGTTGCCAATGTTCCTTCAACCCAGAAACGAATTTTGGCCACAAAACTTACGAATCCGCAGGGATGGTATTTGCCCATTTTTGAGGATGAAATAGAACGAAATAAAAATCTGGTACAAAATCCGTATTACGATTTTTAAGATTAATAAGTAATCGGGTGATGAAAGTTTTAATGTTTGTTTGCCGGAAAGCTTTGGTTGATATTGAAAAATAAAGGAGAAGTAAGATGAAAAAAATAATTTATATACTAAATCTGGTTGCGGTGGTTTTTGCCTTTAATTCGTGCAAGGAACCGGAAAGGATAGCAGGTTTTGAAGATGCCGAACAAATGTCGATCTACGACTATATTGTTGAAAATGAAGAAGAATATTCCGATTTTTTAGCCATTCTTGAAGTTGGGGGAGTGAGTAAAACATTAAGTGCATACAATCCGAATGGAAATGAATACACACTCTTTTTGCCAAGTAATAAGGCAATCGACAATTTTATAAAAACTACCGAAGGAATTTCCTCTGTCAATGATATTTTGAGTAATCCGGAATATGCCGCAGCATTCGCAAGATTTCATGTAGTTAATATGGGAGTTCATACCCAGGACTTTCCATTTGGAGCATTTCCTGAACCTACTTTATCAGAAGATTATTTAACTGTAAGTTTTATTATTGAAACCGACACCTCGTATTACAAAATTAATAATCAGGCTGCAGTCAGTTTTCCAAATATCGAAGTTTCAAACGGGTATATTCACTTAATTGAAACTGCATTAAAACCAATAACATTTACGAGTTTTGGATGGTTGTCAGAAAATTCGGGTTATTCGATTTTCAAGGGAGCATTGGAACTCACTGGTGTAAAGAGCTTGGTTGATTTCAATATTAAGGACTTTGAAAATGTAACACCTGTTACCGTGCTGGTTGAACCCGACAGGATTTACAATCAAATGGGAATTAATTCGGTTGAGGATTTAGCCAGGTATATAAGCCCCAATGATAACAATTATACCAGTATTACAAATCCATTGTTTAATTACTGTACCTACCATGTGCTAAGTGGTGGCAGATATATCAATGATTTTGAAGGTACGGCAACAAACTATACCACACTTTCTGAAATTCCGCTGAATATTAATGGATTGGGAAATGATTTGCTAATCAATCTGGGGAAACAGACTTTTGATACCATTATTTCAGGATTGGATACTACCATTATCGATTACATAGGCTTTTTATACGATGAAAGTAATATTACCACTCAATCAGGTGCAATCCATTTAATCGATCGCATTCTGGAACAGGTTACACCTTCCCGGGCTATCAGTACCTATGAATTTTGGGAAGAACCACTGCTGAATGAATACCGCGCCGAAAATGGTCAGTACCTAATTGAAGACAAGGCATCTTTATACAATATCAAATGGGAGGGAGCCGATCTGTTTTTTACTGAAAAAGGCGATGAGCAGACATCTGCCTGGGGCAATGATTATCTTGAAATAACCGGCGATTTTAAAATTTCGTACCAAATTCCTAAAATAATTCAGGGAAAATATAAGGTTTTTCTGGGTGCTGAAAGGTTTAATTCGACAAATGCACTGATAGAGGTTTATATCGATGGTAAAAAAGTGAGCAGCTTAATCGATTTATCTCAAGGCGGAAGTTCAAATAACCCATTTCAGAGAATTGAACTTGGAACTGTAGATTTCAAAAAATATGAAACTCACAAGGTGGAAGTTATACCATTAATTCCGGGACGGTTTTTATGGGACTATATCCGTTTTGAACCATTATAAGATTAAAAAAGTAAACACATGAAATTCAAATTAGGAATATTATTTATAGGGTTAATACTAATTGGCATTTCCAGTTGTACAAAGCAATGGGAAGATCATTATAATGTGTACCCTGAAACAGTGGATCAAAATGTTTGGGAAGTCATTCAAAACGATCCACAGTTTTCAAAATTTGTACAGATAATAAAAGAAGCCAAAATGGATACTTTATTCCTTTCGGATATAGCATATACCATTTTTGCTCCAACCAATGCTGCAGTTGATCAGTTTAAAGGAGTGAAAGAATTTAACAATGTCGTACTTGCTTATCACTTTTCCTCACACTTTATCAACATCAGCAGTATTCAGGGTAAAAGGCAGATTCAAACTTTAACTGAAAAATTTTCGCTCTTCGAAAGAAACGGAAATGAAGTATTAATTGATGGAATTAAAGTAGCTGCTGAAAGTCCGCTTTACAAAAACGGTAAATATTTTACTTTGGGCCAGGTTATTGAACCAAAACCTAATTTATATGAGTATTATCAGTTTACAAATCCCGTATTAACCTATTATATCGATACTCAGGATACAATTATTCTCGACAAGGAGAAAAGTAAACCATTGGGTTTTGATGAAGATGGAAATACTGTTTACGACACAGTATCAATTGTAGCCAATAAATTCGAAATGAAGTATTTCCCTGTTAAAGAGGAATTCAGAAATATTTCGGGTACAATCGTTTTTCCAAAGGAAGAAGATTACCAGAATGCACTCAATACTATGGCAGAATCACTCGGTGGAAATTACAACGACTACAAGGATATTCCGTTGGAATGGCAGGAAAATGTTTTAATTCCTCATATTTTATCGCAGGGAGTTTTTCTTAATCGTCTCGAACCCGAAGAATTTGTGTGGGAATCGCCAAAAGATACTTTGAAATTACTGAATGTACTTGGTGATAGTGTGGTTATTAACTATGTTCCCACCGACAAGGCAAATTTAAGTAATGGTTACGCATACAACTATGAAACATATATAATTCCCGATTCATTGTACAATGGTGGTACAAAGTACGAAGGAGAAAGATTGCTTGCACCAAAAGGATTAAATAAATTTGCATGGCACGACAGCGTGTCCGTGAAAAGCGATGTGTCATTAATTCCAAGTCAGGAGTTGATACAGGGTGCATCTAACGATTCAATTATCAGGGTTAATTTTCAAAAGGGTTATAAAGGTAAATTCTCTGTGGAATTTAAAAGCCCAAAACTGTTTCCCAGAAGATATGTAATGGTTGTAAGCACGCACATGGACATTGGGGGTATTTATGATATTTATATAAACGATCAACTCGTAAAAACTTTCGACTATTACGCCTATGTCACTGGCAGGGGGGTAATCAACAGTGTAACAGGTGTTAGATATACTCCGCGCGGACGTTTCAACAGATTCGATTTTTGGGTTGATAATATTGTGGATTATGGAAGTGCAAAAATAAAATTCGATTATAAAGGGCCAAGTGTTGTGGCTAATAACGGTTTTGTAATTGACTATATTGAATTTATACCGGCACCTAATTAACAAAGTGAAGGATATGCTTTTATTTAATAATTCAGGCAAAACAGCGTCGTATAAAATCGGAGAAAACACCGGAAATACGCGAAAAATGCAAACAAGTATTATAATGAATAATCAATGCTTATTAGCGAATTTTAAAAAGATAGCCGCCGTAACGGCCATGCTGATTTTTGGTATTTCAACAATTTATGCACAAGATACATTGCATGTTAAAGGAGTTGTTGTAAACGGCCTAAATAAACCAGTTTCTAATGTATCGGTTGGAATTGAAGGTTCATTTGAACTACCGGTTGTTACAAACGAAGCGGGCGAATTTACAGTGTTATCTTTATCAGGTAGTAACTGGCTTAACGTTTCACCTTCGGGCGATTATAAAAAGAAAAGAGTTTTTCTGAATAACAGGACTGAACTAAAAATTTATCTTACATCCAATGGTGTCGAATCGGGTGACGATAATATTTCTGTTATGGCTCAGGAGTTTTTAAAACGCGATATGGTTGCTTCATTTACATCAGTAAATACTGCAAACATGAAGGAAACACCGGTTATGTCGTTAAATCAGTTTTTTCAGGGACGAGTTTCAGGAATGAATGTAATTAATCGTTCGGGGGATCCGGGTAGTGGGGCTGTTTCTTTACTGAGGGGAGTAAATTCAATTAACTCAACCAATTCGCCATTGTACATTGTCGATGGGATTCCGGTAATGCCTATTGATGTTTTTGGATCAAATCTCGATGGTTTCGAATACAATCCGTTAACGGGAGTAAATCCAATCGATATTTCAAGAACAACAGTTATTAAAGATCCGGTTATTACAGCAGCTTATGGTTCAAAGGCTTCAAATGGTCTGGTTATAGTTGAAACATTAGACCCCAGTGCAACTCAAACCGTTGTTGAACTCGATTTAAGAGGTGGATATTCACTGGCACCTTCAAACCAGATTCCACAAATGAATGCAGGTCAGCATAAAACATACATCAGCGAATTGCTCTTTTCATCAGGAATGCCCGAAGAACAGGTTATAGAAGAGTATCCTAACTTATTTCTTACCTCAAAAGATGACAGATTTATCGATTATCAGCATAATACCAACTGGCAGGACCTCGTGTTTACTGATGCTGCTTTTAAAAACATAAACGTAAAAGTAAAGGGGGGAGACGAAATTGCCCGTTATGGTCTTTCATTTGGGTACATGAACAGTGATGGAATAGTTAAAACTACAGGATATGATGGATATAACTTAAGATTTGTGAGCTTACTTAACATTTTTACATGGTTAAAAATGAATGCAAGCGTTGCTTTAAGTTACAATAACTCACAGATGAAAGAATCAGCCAGGGTTACACAAACAAGTCCGTTATATACCAGTCTGGCAAAATCACCCTTATTAAATCCTTATACTTATGACGACGAAGGGAAGGAACTGACAGCACTTGCAGAACCCGATGAACTTGGTATTAGTAATCCACAGGCTATCATCGATAATTATGAAGCCAAAAACAACAACTTTAATTTTATTTCAACACTGGGTTTTGCAGCAGAATTTAAGAAAAATCTTGTTTTGAACTCGAATTTTGGTATAACTTACAATGTGTTAAAAGAAGAACTTTTCATGCCCAACCAGGGAATGGAAAATTATTATAACAAAGAAGCAATTAACGTTGCAAAAGTTACCAATAATACTCTCAACTCATTTTACAACAATACCTATTTAAAATACAATATAAATTTCGGGAAAGACCATGTTCTCACATCAAATACAGGGTTTAACATTTTAACAAATAAATTCGAATTGGATTGGGGACTTACAAAAAATGCCCACGAAAACGATGAGTACCGCATGATACAGGACGGTCAGAATAACTTACGCGAAATTGGCGGAGCAAACCGTACCTGGAACTGGTTATCGTTTTACGAAAGTGTTACTTACGGTTACAAAGACAAATATTTGGCTTCAGCTACCGTTACTCTCGACGGATCGTCAAGAGTAGGCGATAATGCAGCCAATACAATGAAAATCGGTGACGTGCCATTTGGTTTGTTTTATTCGTTTGGTGGAGCGTGGAGAATTTCGAATGAGAGTTTTCTGAAAAACAGTTCAAGACTTGAGGAATTGAAATTAAGGGTATCATATGGTCTTTCAGGAAATGATAACATTGGGGAAGCAAATGCAACCAATTATTATAACGCAGTTAAATTTCGCGAAACATCGGGTTTAATTCCGGGAGTAGTTCCAAACGATGAACTTACGTATGAAAGAGTATCACAGTTAAACGGTGGTGTTGACGTATCTCTTTGGGGAAGCAGGGTGCAGGCAAGTGTTGATTACTATCAGTCGAAAATTGATAATATGTTGATATATGCGCCACTCGAAGCATATTTCGGTTTTAATTTCAGACCCGAAAATGGCGGTAAAATGCAAAATAACGGAATCGATGTAAGTGTTTTTCTCAGAATGATGGACAGACCAAACTTCAAGTGGGATTTACAGGCATCATATTCAAAGGTTAAAAATGAGGTGACCGAAATTAAGGGAGATAAATTGGTTACATCTGTGCAGGGTGCCGAAATTGTAAATATGCCTGGTGAAATTGCAAATAGTTTTTACGGATATATTTTCGAAGGAGTTTATACAAGTGCTGCAGATGCTCAAAGTGCAAATAAAGTTAACGACAGATATTTAAAATATCAGGCAGGTGATGCAATATTTAAAGATATCTCAGGTCCACAGGGTTCACCTGACGGAGTCATTAATAATTACGACAAAACAGTAATTGGATCATCAACACCTGAGAATTTTGGTGGTATCAGTAATACATTTACCTACAAACGTTGGGCATTAAATGCATTTGTACAGGTAATTTCGGGTAACGAATTATTCAATTATGTACGCTATCAGAACGAAAGTATGATCGGACTTGGCAACCAGAGCACAAAAGTTTTGGACAGGTGGGAATATGACGGACAGCAAACCGAAGTGCCACGCGCTTTATATAACGATGTTATCGGTAACTCCGATTTTTCTACCCGTTGGATTGAAGATGGTTCGTATTTAAGACTTAAAAATGTTTCGTTGAGTTATACCATTCCCAATGAGTTTATGGTATTTAAAAATGCACAGTTCTATATGTCTGCCACAAATCTGTTAACAGTTTCAAATTATCTGGGATATGATCCTGAATTTGCTTTTTCGAGTGCTCATGTTACTCAGGGAATTGATTATGGTTTAACTCCACAGGCGAGACAATTTGTAATTGGTATTAAATTAGGTTTATAAAGTATTATTTTGATTGATATGAGAAATTATAATAAATACAAAGTAATCATAGGTATCTTCCTGATATCGCTGATTGTCCTTTCATCATGTAAAGATTTTCTGAATCCAGAGCAGGAAATAAATATTACCAAAGATAAATTATATGATGATTGGTACGAATACCGTTCAATTGTAATGGGACTTTATGGCATTCAGGCCGATTTGGTTGAACAGATTGTTATTCTTGGTGAACTAAGAGGTGACTTAATGAAAATCACTGAAAATGCCGACGCTGACATGGTTGAGGTTTATAACTTTAATGTCTCGAAAGAAAATAAGTATGCGTCGCCAACCAATTTCTTTAAACTCATAACAGCAACAAACAGTTTCATTACAGTTTTAAAGACTGAACATCCCGAAGTTCTTGATTCGAAGATTGCAGTTAGCAATTACGATAAAATGTATGGCGAAGCCTTGTGTATGCGGGCATGGGCTTATTTTAATGCAGTGCGTATTTACGGAAAAGTTCCGTTTTTGCCCGAGTCATTAACTTCAATCGACGAAGTGAACAACTTTTTAAATACCAAGGGTACTTATATCGATAGTGTTCATATCATTTACGGAGTCGATGGATATAATAATGATACACTGAATAATGTCCCGATTCCTCTCGAAAAAAATTACTACGATCAGAATTTGATTATCGATTATTTTACCAATGAACTTGAGAAAAGTGTGAAACCAAACGGAGTTGGAGTAAATCACTTTATTGATAATAACGACCAAACCTGGGAAGTAACCGTTTGGAACAATTATGCATGGCATACCCTTTTAGGTCTGATGTATCTTACAGATGGTGATTTGGCCATGGCAGCCAAACATTTCGAAAGTGTGGCATATACAAATTCCGAGAATTACCGCTATCAAATCGACGCAAGTTTTGGAAATAGTAACTGGAAAAATATTTTTACCAATATCGATTTACGTGAACATATTTTTACCATTTGGTTTAATAAAACCTATTTTCAGCAAAACCGGTTTCAGGAATATTTTGACCCACGTGAACCAAATAAATACATGCTAAAACCAACCAGAAGCGCTATTATGTACTGGGAAACAACATGGGATAATTATCAGTTATCAGTTAACAATACCCAGCCCTGGTTAACAAGAACAGTTTTCAAGGGAATGCCCGGCGATTTTTACAGGGGTTACGGTGCGTCATATTTATATGTTCAAAATGGTGTTCCTGTTTCGGAAAATAATGTTTTTGGCATGTTGTATCTTAAATCTGAAAACGATTACCGCACATCGGCATTACTGGTGGAAGATGCAGATACCGTGATTTATAAGTATTCGATAAATAAAGGTACATTCGATCAGGATGCCAATTTTTGTGTTTACAGAGCGGCAGGTGTTCACCTGTGGTTAGCCGAATTGTATGTTTGGTGGAGATTTGAACAAAACGGAATTGTGAGGGAATTTACGTCAAATGCTGTGAATATTATGAATGACGGTTCAAACTACAGTATAAACAGTTCGCGTTTACAAAGAGGTGTTAGAGGACGAGTTGGTGTAGGTGGAGCAACTGATGGAATAAGACCTGCAAATATAAACTACATACGGCATCCGTTTACCAATGAAGTTACAGGTTATCTCGATGTTACAGGTAATTTCAAAGGATTACAGTTGTATCTCGAAGACCAGATTGTTGCTGAACGTGCTCGCGAACTTGCATTTGAAGGTGAACGGTTTTACGACTTAATGAGGGTTGCACAAAGAAGAAATGATCCTTCATTTCTTGCAACACGTGTTTCTGAAAAATTCCCTGAAGAAAGACGCCAGGAAATGTACAATTACTTAATGAACGAAGATAATTGGTACATTCACTATTTTGAATAATGATTTTTCCCGTTATAAAATAAAGGCAGGTAATTGAATAATTGCCTGCCTTTTTTAATTCATGTTTTATGAAAATATATCTTCTTCCGTTTTTCGTTTTCCTCTCATCAATTATATATTTCACAGAAATATCGTTTGCTTCAGATATTGTCCATATTGAAGCTTTAAACAGCCGTATTATAATGCTTCATTTTGACGATGGATATGTCAGGTATCATCAGCGTGGAGAATCAAGGCAAAACGAATGGGTTATTTCTGAACCGCTTGATTTAATAAAATCAGTAATCGTTTCAAATTATTCAATAAAATCAGCAGATGGTTATTATGCAACCCAGCAAAATCCTGCCAAAATTTCCCGAAAATCAAAAGGAACTGAATTTACGTGGTTATGCCAGAACTGGTCGCAAAGTGTTGGGTGTGTTAATTCGAAACCTGATCATGCAAGTGAACACTGGATTTACCTTCATTTACCCGAACCTTTGGAAATGGGAAAAACTTACACAGTTTCCACCAACGATATAGCTGGAAACGGTAAAGAATGGGAACTTGAATTTACCCTCGAAAAAAACAGAACCGAGGCTGTGCATGTAAATATTATCGGTTACGATCCGCGAGCTCCCAAAAAATACGGTTATGTTTATCACTGGGGCGGCGAAACGGGTAGCATTGATTTTTCGAAATACAACGCAAACAATTTTTATCTGATTAATACACAAACCGGCGAAAAACAATTTACCGGAAAACTGGCTTTCAGAAAAAATAAAACCAATATCGAAACCCAGCAAACAAACGATACCCCAAACAAAAATTTTCTGGGTGCCGATGTTTACGAATGCAATTTTTCCAACTTTAATACTCCGGGAGAGTATGTTTTAGCCATTGATGGAATTGGGTGTTCGTTCCCATTTAAAATCGAAAATGACATTTACAGACTGCCTTTTTATACTTCAGTTCGGGGTCTGTATCACAATCGTTCAGGAATTGATTTGGAACAACCTTTTACCGAATATACCAGGCCAGCGCCGCATAATCCGGTTAAAACTCCCGGATTTGCCGGAAAACTGAAATATACAACATCACGCTTTATCGACTGGAACGATTTGGACAATTCGGCTTTGGATAAACCTGCGATTGAAGCAGGAATTCTGGGTTCCATTGATACATGGGGCTGGTACCAGGATGCCGGCGATTGGGACGGATATTTTACACACTTGAAAATACCGGCAATGCTGATGCTTACCTGGGAAATTGCCCCCGAAAAATTTGCTAAGGGAGAATTGAATTTACCTGAAGGAGAGAATCAGATACCCGATATTTTGGATGAAGCACGTTGGTTGATTCGTTTTTTTCACCGAACCCGTCACGAAATTATGGATAAAGGATACGGAACGGGTGGTGTTGGATCGCGTGTTGCACCCGACTGGTTTGGACATGCAGCTGAAGGAACACCATCCAATCTTGACATGGGACAATGGATTATTTCGGGTGAAGACCCCTTTACCACGTATTTTTATGCAGGATTGGCAGGACATTTTGCATTGATTCTGGATAAACTTGGAATTGAAGAACCCGAAGGAATCGATTGGAAAAAAGAAGCTGAAGAAGCATTTCAATGGGCAAAAAACAATACAAAACCAAATGATACAAACCCTTCAAAAGTACACGATTATAATCTGAAGGATTTTGAATTGTATGCGGCTGCAAGTCTGTTTCGTTTAACCGGCAACCAGGATTTTGCACAAATTATAAAACAAAATCTGTCGGCAGTTACCTCAACTACTGTTTTGGACGAAGATAAAAAATGGGGAACTTACTCATTGATAACCGGAAACGAACATCAAATCAATGATGCCGCTTTTATGTCGAAAGTAAAGGGTGCAATTATGGCCACCGCCGATCAGGAATACAACAGCATTGAACAGCGGGCCTGCCGTTATGGTGGAAATATTTATTTCCCAATGCTGATAGGACAAGGAACTACCCCGAGGGTTTTTGAAATGATGATGGGGCATTTTTTATCGAAAGATTTTGCTCCGACAAAAACAACGAATTACTTGGCTGGTTTATTTACCACTGCCGATTATTTTCTGGGATGTAATCCGCTGAACATGGCATGGGTTACTCATCTGGGAGTGCGCTATCCAGAGAGGGTGATGCACCTCGATTCGTGGTACAGCGAAACCGGTGAAATCATTCCCGGAATTACACCATACGGACCATGGAAAGATGACGGAACAAATCCCGCAACAGGTCCATGGGACATTCACTGGCCTTACAAAACCTTATTTCCTGAGGGTATAAACAACTGGCCCGGACACGAAAGGTGGTACAATAATTACACAACTCCGATGAATGCTGAATTTACAGTTCATCAGAATACAATTTTATCTGCAGTTGTATTTGGTTATTTGTGCGATGTGCCTGATGGTACTTTTAATCCAAACGACAAACCATCGGTTGGGATTACTTCTCCTGCACCAAATGCTGAAATTGGAGGCGACATAATTATTGATGTTTTGGCAAATGACCCAGACGGGGAAGAGGACATTGCATGGGTTGAATATTATAACGACTGGCATAAAATTGGCCAAAGTAACGAGGCGCCCTTTACGTTTACCTGGAAAAAGCCAAAATACGGAACAGCTAAAATTTCGGCAAAAATTGTGGATAAACAGGGATACTCGTCAAAATCGGAGGTGATTGAAATTAAAGTTGTGCCGCTTGATTATAAAGTGACCATTACAGTTACAGACAGTATCCTCGAACTCCCGGTTTCAGAGTGCCAGGTAAAAATTCAGGATTCCTTAAAATACACAGATTTTGCAGGAAAAGCAACCTATGAAAAGGTGAGGGGATTGATGAATATTTTGCTGCAAAAGAAAGGTTACTTGTCGAAAACAATAAATCAGTTAAGCATTTACAGCGACACCACCTTGAATTTTTTGCTCGTTCCTGTAAAGAATAATATTTCAGTAGTAGTATTCGACAATTACACATCCAAAGTTATTTCCGGGGTTTCGGTGGTTTTCAACTCGGTTACTAAAACCACCGGAATAAATGGTGATGCATTTTTTACCGAATACCATGGCAATTACAACTATACACTTTCGAAAACCTCGTACCACACTGAAAGTGGCGAAATAAAAGTAATATCAGATTCTACTTTATCTGTTTTTCTAAACCGCAGCCATGCCGAAATTAAGTTTGTAATGAAGCAGGGAACAACCCCTGTTTCCGGTGTAAAAGTGGTAGTTCCTCCTGATACAATTACTACAAATAGCCTTGGAATAGCCAGGTTTAGCAATAAAATGGTTCCCGAAACCTATCAGTATCATATTTTTAACGACGGTTACCGTGATGTGTTTGGTTCGATGTTATTAAAAACAGATACAATTGTAAATATTTCGCTTGAACAAATTCCTGTTGAAATTTCGGAAATTGCTAAAGGCGATGTAAAAATCTGGCCCAACCCGGTCGATAAGATATTGTCGGTTTCTTCTTCCGAAACCATTGAAACCATTACTGTTTATACTTTGAATGGAAGTAAACGGTCAATTGATACAAAATTAAACCGGGGCATTTATCAACTCGATTTTTCAGATACTGAATCAGGTGCTTACCTGATTGAATTTCAATTTCCCGGTAAAAATAGTGTTGTCAGAAAAATTGTACGAATCTGACTCTTCCTGCAAAAATCACTAAAACACCAAAGTATTCACCGACAGCGGCTGTAATTCGGCCAGATTTTTTCCGTTAACGGATTTTATCTGAACTTCATTTTCCTGCCAGTTCCCGTTTTCGGTGGTTGTTACCGATTTTGAAAGTTTCCCGGCGATTCCATTTATTTCAACCGGTACTTTCACGTTTTTCAGATTTATGATTTGAACCACATTTTTACCCTCGCTGTTGATACCGCAAATCGAAAGGATTTCAGGGTCGCTCGTAATGGAGTGAAGGATTTGTGTGCCGGAGTTCAGAAATTCGGTAAGATGGCGCGTAACATAGTAAGAAGGGTATTTTGTTTTGGTATCGGCTGACATTACACCGTAATTGTTTTGCCAGGTCCAGTACAACGAAACTTCAACTTCGGCATATTTCATCATGCGGTGCGAAATTTTTGCAAACCGAAACGCGTAATCCCAGCTTTCGTTCATTCCTTTTATTTTCCATGCCATGGCATCGAAACCCAGCTCGCTGCACCATACCGGTTTGTTCCAGGCTTTTGCAAATCCGGCAATCCGCTCAAATTCGCTGTCGGGTATTTTTTCCGACCACCAGCTGTGAAAACAAAGCGGTCCCAAATATTTCCAGATGGTTGAGTCGGCGGCAATCATTGTGGCAAATTCAACTGTCCCCAATGTTTGTGCAGTGTCAGCCCATAAAAATTTGGTTTTCAATCCTGCTTTTCTAAACCGTTCGCCTGCTTTTTTGAAAAAGGCAATGGTTTCTTCGGGCGAAAAAATAACCTGGTAACCGCCATCCGATTCATTAAACGAAAAGTAATCGGCTTCAACGCCATATTTATTTTTCGCTGTCAAAAGAAATGCTTCAATCTGGTCAATCAACTCATCGTATTTTTCAGGTTTTATGCGTCTTTGCGAATCTTTTTCGGGATTTGAAACCAGTTCATTTGCAACCCGCCAAACCGAAATGGTAAAGTTGGTTACCCCAAATTCGGTTTTCATTCGTTTCATGGTTTCCAGTAAAGTAATAACGGCAGGTTGTTCAACAATTTTAGTGCCCTTGTATGCGGTATAATCCACACGGCGAAATTCAAGCGGCAATGCCAGCCTCACGTAACCGGGTTTGAAATCCTTCAATGTGGCTTCTCCAATGGCATCCCATGCATTGTCAGTATAATTTGCCTGGCAGTAATTTCCACCTATCGATTGTATTTTCTGTTTCAGCATTTCGGGATAAACCTGTAGTTTAACTGTTTGGGAATAACTAAGGGATATCAATGAGAACAGGAGTAAAAAGGTTAAAGTTGATTTTTTCATCGTTTTTATTTTTTTAGATTTTAGGTTTCAGGTTAATATATTTCAATTTTTATTTCAATTATTTGCAGCGATTTAATGAAGACCAGCAGTACAACTGTGACAAGCACAAAATTGTAAATCATTCCTATTCCAAGGAATTTCATAACAACTTTGGTATATTTTTGACCAAAGAATTTATGCAGGGCAATTAACAGATAAACAGGAAAAGTGCCTAATAACAAAAGATTTACAACTTCCGGGACTTAATTGAATATTAGTCGGAGCAGCAATACTCCGTTAAGTTTTAAGCGGCAAAAGTACCGTAATATATAAGTTCTTTGACAATATCTTGATTTTTTAGTTTGTTTGGGTTTACAGCGAACACGTCAATAAATCGCTCGAGGAGTAACATATTGTGGTACAATGTT
>JBGSRA010000140.1:0-48538 GCA_041737765.1 Draconibacterium sp.
CTCTGCCTCGAACCCAGCCCCTGCCAACAGCAAACACCACAAAAGCCTTGTCATTCCGAGCAAAGCGAGGAATCTCATCAAAGTTTACCGGACAGTATTGAAAAAAATATGGAATACAGGATAAATTACCTACAGCGCTTATCATCGAAAATAACGGTGACTGAAGAAAAGCGCACGAAATAGTACAGGATTTGAACCATCCGAATGCATATTGGATTCATTTTTCCCAAATGACAGATAACTAATGATTTTTTTGATTCTTACATTCTCGCATTCATGCATTCCCGCATTCATGCATTCCCGCATTGCTTAGTTACAGTACCTCTTAATCACATTGTATGCCCCGTAAATTCCGAGTTCGCCGGCACGACTTAAATCAGTGGCGCCACCTTCGAGATCGTCCATGTAAATTTTTGTGAGGCCGCGATTGAAATAAGCTTCCGCAAATTCGGGCTCCAATTGAATGGCGCGGTTTAAATCTTCGATAGCGCTTTTATATTCGCCAAGCCTGATTTTTATAAACGCCCTGTTAAAATGACCAAAAAAGAAATTGGGATTTAAAAACAGTGTTATTTCGTAATCGTCGAGAATCTGTTTGTAATCGAGCGCTGCGGGTTCGTTCGAAATTCCCGGATTATCGAGGTTTTTTTCGCCCAGTTTAACACTGATTTCTGTATTGGTTCCGGCCAGTAATTCAATTTCCTCGAGCATTTTATAACGACAGTTGGCCCGTACAAAATAGGCGATGCCCTGTTTGTCACTCAATTCAATTGTTTTGTTCAAATCGACCAGCGACTTATTGTAATCCCCGGTGAGACTGTAAAAAATACCCCGGTTCAGATAATTGTGACTGTTTTCCTGAATTTTAATCTTTTCGTTGAAAAACAGGATAAAATTTTCGAACACAGTTTTGTATCCGGCGGTAGATTTGTTTGAAATGGTAAATAACGGGTCGTAATTGTTTTGCTCGTTTATTTCGTTAATTGCTGCGTTGTAATATTGAAATCGGTCGTAATCGACAGCATTTTTTTCGAATGCCGAAATAATAAAAATGGGTTGTAAATCGATGACAACATTTTTGTTTTGCACCAGTCCGTCGTCGGCTTCTTCTTCGTCAGTGGGCAACTCCCGCGAGTCTTCAATCATCAGGTTGGTGCGCCGCTTGTCGCGGTTATTTTTTTTCTCATCTTCATCGAAAAAACTTTCTTCGGCATTGTTTTCCCCATCCTTTTCAGTATCGGTATTTTGAGTAGTTGCCTGGTTTTGGGCGTTTTGCTGATTATTCTGTATTGAATCGACTGCATTTTGATTTGGCGCTGTTGTACCTGCCTGGTTATTTTGCTGATTTTGCTGAGCCGGTTGGTTTTGCTTCGATAGCGGGTATTTTTGATTGAAAGCCTGTTTTTCGGCTTCAATTCTTTTGCTTTCGAAATCGTATTTCGGATTTAACTGGGCCGCAATTTTGTAGTCGTTCTGATATCCGGGTATTTTCAGTACTTCCTTTGCCATTGCACGGTTTAAGTAGGCGCTTGCCATTTCAGGATTTAGCTGAAGCGCCATATCGTAATCCATAATTGCACCGGCGTAGTCTTCCAGTTTTTGTTTTACGATTCCGCGGTTGTTAAAAGCCAGTGCATTTTTTGGGTCGAATTTGATACACTGGTCGTAATCGCGCAGTGCCGAGGCATAATCTTCCATTTCAAAACGGGCCAGACCGCGGTTTAAATAAGCGCCTGCATAATGCGGACGAATTACAATCACCTCGTTTAAATCCTTGATTGCACCTTTGATATCGCCGCTTACAATTTTTGCGTTGCTGCGGTTCATTAATGCGTATGTCGATTTCGGATTCACTTTTAGCGCCATGTTGTAATCGTCGATGGCTCCCTGAATATCTTTTTGCGAAAGTTTAGCAATACCGCGGTTGTTGTAAATATTTTCGTCTTCGGGGTCAAATTCCAATGCCCGGTTGTAATCGGCAATGGCTTTTTTGTAGTTTTTCAGGTTGTGAAATGCCATTCCGCGGTAGGTGTATGCCTGCGGATAAAAGGGTTTTATGTCGATAGCGATATTGTAATCGGTTATTGCACCGCGGTAATCTTCGAGCTGATGTTTGGCAACACCACGGTAAAAATAGGCTTCTGCCAGGTGAGGTTTAAAGCGCAAAACAATATTGAAATATTCGATTGCACCGGTAAAGTTTCCAATCTGTGTGCGCGTTTGACCCACTCTCATGTAATGATCGATGTTCATTTGCGCTTTCGACTGCAGCAACAGGGCAAAAAACAGAAATATTAAAACCGTTCGCTTCATACTTTTTCAAACTGAGCTGACAAAAATAGCATTTTACATGGTTAGCACCTGATATGATTAATTTTATTTAACTAATTGCTTTTGTACACACCCAACGATGCATTTTCACCTGTTGACACGAAGTCACCAGGTGAATAAAGTGTACAAGATATTGAGCGGTTGACCAACAATTAACCGTTCAATAAGGCAGCAGAATTGAAATGTACCCGAAATGTCATTTCATTTCCTTTATTGTATAACAAAATATATTTGAAATAATTTTAAAAACTTCGCGATATAAAAGTGCGGGAGCGAGGTCTTATGCAGCTAACTCAATTCCTGTTTTTTTGATTTCAGCGAAAAATGGATTTCCTGAATTAAAATCCTCGCGAGATATTGGGTGTGGTTCAATCCTTGAGTCTATTTTTGCAGCCAACAACATCAACTGAACTTGTAAGTCAAATCGTTTTGAATCATCCAGATTTGTAAAAATAAGCGCTAAGTCAATGTCGCTATCTTCGGTTGATTTTCCTTTTGCATAAGAACCAAATAAATAAGCACTCTCAATATCAGGAAACTTTTCCTTAATCAAATCAAGATATTTAGCTACTGTTAAATCAATATTTTTATCCATAACCTTAATTCCTTTAATTTATCAACCCACTCAGAAGTATATTCCGGGGTACACAGTTTTTTAAAACTCATTTTATAGTCATCATATCTTGCATTAATATTAAATGCTGTAACTGTTGCAAGTTGCTCCCTTTTATCATCGGTTAATTCTAAATCAGCTTTTTCAGCCAGTCTTAGGAGATTGTGAATAAAAGGCGGATAATCTGACTTAACTTTAACAAAATAAGCCTTAATTAATTTCTCAATCATTAGATGCCCGATAAAAAGCGACCAACTATATCTCTTTGAATCGAACATGGCAATCATGGTTTCGAAATCATCTTCAGCACCATCAATCCAGTATTTAATCAACTGTTCTTTATTTAAATCACTATTTTCCATTAACTCAAAAGTACTATAAATTCGGAAATCTATGCCTGTCAAATTACTTTGTACTCTTTTGAAATTCAGCACAACTTTCAGGTTTCTTTTCTGCTGCTTTGTTATTGCATCTTGCTGCACTTTTTATAAGTATTTCATAACCTGTAATCGATAAAATTAAAAAATATCTTTTATAAAACCACACGAGGTTTTGTGCTGATGTTAGGGAATACGATGAGTTATCTCTAAAGCACACCGGAACGGTAGGAAAGCTGCGTAATTTGTAAATTGCTTTACCAGACAAAAGTGGAGCAATGAAATTTGTACATTGCTTCACCGGACGAAAAGTGGAGTAATGAAATTTGTACATTGTTACACCGGGCAAAAAGTGAAGCCGTGGAGGTTTCTCCAATGCTTAGGCGATTGAAAAGTGGTATTCACCCGTTGACTCCGAGTAAACGGGTGAATTTAAGTAGAGAATTCTCAGAATTGTATTTTATATTTAACTATTAAATATTTGAATGATTTTGGTTTTGTGGCTTTTGGTATTTAGTTATTTTTATATCCAATTAAACAGAGATTTATGTGCAAAAGATGTAACTGGAGTACCAGTAATGAGATGATGATAAAATACCACGACGAAGAGTGGGGAGTGCCGCTGCACGACGATCGGAAATTGTTTGAATTCTTTGTACTCGAAGGATTTCAGGCGGGACTGAGCTGGCAGATCGTGCTCAATAAACGTGAAGGATTTCGCAAAGCTTTCGACCATTTCGACCCCGAAATTGTTGCCGGTTACACCGAACAAAAAATAGAGGAACTGATTAATGATGCATCGATTATCAGGAATAAAATGAAAATTGCTGCCACTGTAAATAATGCACAGCGTTTTCTGGAAATTCAAAAGGAGTTTGGTAGTTTCGACAGTTATATCTGGAAATTTGTGGATTTCAAACCGATGGTAAATTCATTTTCCGATACAAAAGAACTACCGGCAAAAACCGAACTTTCCGACATAATTTCGGCAGACCTGAAAAAGCGGGGATTCAAATTTGTTGGTTCCACGGTTATTTACGCACACATGCAGGCAACCGGTATGGTAAACGACCACATGGTTTACTGCTACCGTTACAAAGAGGTAAATGCAAAGGTTTGAGTTGATACATTGAAATCTGTTTTAGTTATTTTGAATATTTGGTTGGTCATGAAATAAAAATAATGAATGCCCATGAAAGTGATTCTGTTCTTCTGTGTTATTTTGATAGTGTTAATGAGTTGCCAATCAAATCAGCAAAACAAATTAAAATCAACGAATTCCATTCCCATTCTTTCAATTCGTGAGGCAAGGAAGTTGTTGCCTGGATCAGTGGTAACCATTCAAGGTACAATTACAGTAGCTTCGGGCACTTTTTCTTCTTCAACACCATACGGTTACGTTCTGCAAGACAGTACTGCCGGCATCTACATTATCGATTCAATTCCACCCATGGAAGGCGAATTTAAATCAGGTGAAATGGTAATGGTAACTGGGGTCGTTGAAGAAATCAACAATCTTCTTGTTATCAGGGAAACCACAGCTTCAAAAAACGGAAAGGGGAACGAAATAACTCCACTAAATGTAAAAACAGGAAATGTTAATGAATCTCATGAAGGAATGTTGGTTAACACCGGTGGAATTATCGAAAGTTTGCACAGCGATCTTCCTTATGGCTATAAAATCTATATCAACGATGGATCGGGTTTATTGAATATTTTTGTGAATGCTTCTTCCGGATTCCTTGGCGATACAACTTTATGGAAAGTTTCAGACAGTATTTCTGTAATTGGATTTTCTGCCCAGTACGGTGCAGAATATGAGGTTGAGCCAGTGATGAGGCAAAATATAAGTGTATTAAAAAATCGAAATCAGTAATAATAGCCTGATTTATTATAGTAAAACGAATTGGTAACAAAAATAAATGAAATGAAAAAACTTAACTTATTTGGAAAAGCTGCCATTACTGGTTTTGCGTTAATTATTGTGCTTTTTTTAACAGGCTGTGCCGAGATGATTCCAATTACTGACTGTGTAACCGCTGAACCTTACAAATTTCTGGGAGGATTGTGGCATGGTATAATTGCACCCTTTAGTTTTGTTTGTAGTCTGTTTATGGACGATGTTGCCATGTATGCTGTAAATAATAATGGTGGCTGGTATGACTTTGGATTTGTTCTGGGCGCCGGAATTTTATTTGGCGGTAGCGGAAAAGCAACAAAATAGTTTGGATTATTCTGTTAAAAATTTGAAAAATAAGCGGTTAAAAAGTTTTATTTTCTATTTTTGACGCTCATCGTAAAACTGGGATAAATAGTTGATTATGAATTTGCGCGTTGTGGTTACCGCGTTTTTTGCGGTAGTGGTTACAGTTTTTAGTTTTGCCGGGAACGAGGGTAAGGGCGATAAAGTCGCTGCCGGATATGTATTTGAAGATGAAATTGTATTGCCAACGACATCGGTTAAAGATCAGTACCGGTCGAATACATGCTGGTCGTTCTCCGGGCTTTCATTCCTCGAATCGGAAATGATACGGTTGGGAAAACCTGTGGTTGACCTTTCTGAAATGTTTATTGTTCGACACACTTATGTTGAAAAAGCAGAAAGATACATCAGGTTACATGGCGAATTCAATTTCTCTGCCGGTGGCGCATTTCACGATGTAACAAATGTTATTAACCAATACGGAATTGTTCCCGAATCAGTGTACAGCGGCCTCGAAAACGGTCAGGCAAAGCATGTTCATTACGATATGGACAATACATTAAAGCAGCAGGTTAAAACCATTGTTGACGACAGAACCATAAAACTCAATGAAGCCTGTAACCAAACTGTGGCATCTACTTTAAATTCCCACCTGGGCGAAATTCCTGAAAGCTTTGAATATGAGGGGAAAAGTTATACTCCCCAAAGTTTTGCAACCGAATATATTGGGTTGAATATGGACGATTATATCGAAATTACATCTTATACACATCATCCGTTTTATTCGAAGTTTATTTTGGAAGTTCCCGATAACTGGTCGTGGGACGAAGTGTACAACGTACCTGTAAACGAGATGGAAGAAATTATCGATTATTCGCTTGAGAATGGTTTTACTGTTGCCTGGGCTGCCGATATCAGCGAAAAAGGTTTTGCATCGAGCAACAAGGGAGTTGCTGTTTTACCCGCTGTTCCCGATGCAGAAATGAGTGCCGAAGAAATTTCGAAATGGGAAGCGCTTCCACAGAAAGAAAAAGACAGGGAGTTGTATAAGCTCAATAAACCGGTGGCTGAAATAAAAGTTACCCAGGAAATGAGGCAACAGGCTTTTGACAATTATGAAACTACTGACGATCACGGTTTGCATATTATCGGAATGGCAAAAAACCAGGAGGGAGAGGTATTTTATAAGGTGAAAAACTCGTGGGGTGATTACAATGAATACGATGGATATTTTTATGCATCAAAACCTTATGTAAGTTGTAAAACCATGTCGCTGATGGTAAACAAGAACGGAGTTCCGAAAAATATACGCGAAAAATTAAAGCTTCAATAAGAAGCTTTTTTTTGAACATTTTGAAGCAATATCTTTTGAAGGTAAGAAATTCCAAAATTCAATAATCAAAATACAATCCCGATATCAGGGAATTGTATATTCTCAAAATTCTGATTTTTAAGTTTCTGTATTTTTCAAAATGGTTGAGTTTGTAAATTTGAATTTTTGAGATTTGTGTTTTATTTGAGATTTGTTATTTGAGATTTGTTATTTATATCAATCATAAATCTGTCTTTGGTTAATAATTGAAGTGTTTTTTTATCTTTGGTTTTATTCTAATTCGCCAAAATGATAAACCGGATTTGTCTCTTTTTATTCCTTTTGATTTCGTTAAATGGTTATGCCCAATCGGCTGATGAAGATTATACCTGGTGGAATGAACTTCACGGCTGGGAAGAGGGAGATCCCGGGTGGCGCCACTGGTTAATAATATCACCCGGTTATCTCGGACCAAACGCACTTTCAGTACCCGAAGTTAAAAGAGGATTTTTACAACCGAAAACAGAAATCGAACTAACTGCATCAAGCCATTTTATGAAGGGCGATCCAACACAGGATATTTCCGGCCGGTTATATGTTCCGTTTGCCCATAGCAGAATTGCAGTTGAGCTGTATGGCGTTATTGTCGAACACTTTGCATTTTCAGAAGAAATACGAAACGAACGTTATGCGCGAATTGAGGATGGAAAGGGATTTGCCAATGGAGATTTATATTTCAGCACCTTAATACAACTGGTTAAAGAGAGAAAGTTTCCGAATACCTTACTTCGAATGGCTGGTAAAACTGCATCGGGTAACCAGTATGCAGGAGCCAGGTACTCCGACAGTCCGGGCTATTTTTTCGATTTAAGTTTTTCGAAAGAGATTGCTAAAACAGAAAACCGATTTTTTCGACCTTTTGGTCTTGGTGGATTTTACTCGTGGCAAACAAACGATGAACTCATGCTACAAAACGACGCTTATATTTATGCACTCGGGGCCGATTATGTGGTGAATGATCTCATGCTATCTGCTTCGTGGTCGGGTTATTCAGGGTACAAGGAAGAGCGCGACAAACCAATGCAACTCAATTTTGAACTTCGTAAAGATTTTGACGGAAAAGCATTTCGCATTCAGTATATTCACGGATTGCGCGACTGGGAGTATAAAACAGTTAAATTTTCGTTTATATGGAAATTAAAACCGGTGATTTAGTTCGGTTTTATGAAACTGTTTTGGTTAACTTTGTCAACAATTTCAAATTACATCTTTCAAAAAAAAATAGTACATAAATTATGAAGAAACTTTCGCTGGTAATTTGTGTTTTCAACGAAGAACCAAACATTAAACCTCTATCGGAACAGATAATAGCCGCCCTTAAAAATATCGATTTTGAAGCCATTTTTGTTGATGATGGGTCAACCGATAATACCCGCGAGGAAATTATCAGTATCAACGATGAGCGTTTTCTTTTGGTTGAATTGAAACGTAATTATGGTCAGAGTTCGGCATTGCAGGCGGGCATCGACCAGGCACAGGGCGAATTTGTGGTTTTACTCGACGGCGATTTGCAAAACGACCCCGAAGATGTGCCAATGATGCTGAAAATGATGGAAGCCGAAGAATGGGACATGATTGCCGGTGTTCGGGCAAACCGTCAGGACGGAATGTTTCTGCGGAAAGTGCCATCGAAAATTGCCAATTATCTGATTCGCAAATCAACCGGAATTCATATGAAGGATTTGGGTTGCACCCTCAAAATATTTACCAGCGAAACCATAAAAAGCATTCATATTTATGGCGAATTACATCGCTATATTCCGGCATTGATTGCTTTGGAAGGAGCTACGAAAATTACACAGGTTGATGTAAATCACCGGCCACGCGAGTTTGGCAATTCAAAATACAATCTCAGCCGGACCACCCGCGTAATCAGCGATTTGATTCTGATGGTTTTCTTTAAAAAATACCTGCAACGGCCAATGCACTTTTTTGGTTCGGTTGGAATAATTACTTTCGGAATTGGTGCCCTGATAAATCTGTACCTTTTCATCCTGAAAATTACCGGTCACGATATTTGGGGAAAACCTTTGTTATTACTTGGTATTTTACTGGTAATGGGTGGTATTCAGTTTATAACCATTGGTATTATTGCCGAATTGCAAATGCGCACCTATTTCGAATCGCAAAAAAAGAAACCTTATCGCGTTAAAAGGGTGGTCCATACAAAGAAAAAGATGAATTTGAGATTGTTTTGAGAATTTCCTAAATTTTTCATATCCCGAACAGAATTTAACTGAAACCTGAAGTTTATTGTATTTCAATTGAAGTCTTTAAATCAGTAAAAAGATTATTTATTGCATTCTGTAATTAAAACTTCAATTTTACTTCTTATACAACATGTGATTTTATACTGAAATGTTACATACTATTTTCGAAACATGACAGTTTTTATCAGTAAGGGCGGTGATTTTTAACGATCACTGTTCAGTACAATCAAAATTCATTTTTAAAACTTAAAGCCATGGGACTATTTAACTTATTTAAGAAAAATCAGAAACTGCCAAAACCCAATGAAAATTCCGATAATTTATTGCCTCAGCATGAATTTCCGGTAGAAATTTCCGCGGGCGATAATATGCCTGTAAAATACACCGGTTATTACCCACCCAACGGAGAAACCAAAGGAATTGAAGCGATTTACTCTTTTCTCCAGGGTGATTATGAAAGCAAGGGTTATAACGATGCATTAACCAGCCCGGAAGACAACAACAAAAAAGACAATATGAGATTAATTCAGTTGGATCTGGAAATACTTATTCAAAAAGTGGATACTTACTACAAAGACTCAGTAAGGGAAATTGATTTTCATGTGAATTCGCGAACAAGGGCAGGACTGATAGAGTTGGTGGAAGAACTAAAAACCCGGAAAGAGATGGTACTTGAACACATGGTAAAAGTGGAGGAAATTAAAAAGGAAATGCAGTCGAATACAGGTATGACACAGCGTATTGTGCTTTCGTACGAAAGAGGATTTATGAGAGGTCTGTCAGCTTTAACACAGTCAAGAATTATTAACAGGAAAATGTAAGTATTATGAAAGATTTATGGATTAAAACAGGTTGCTTCATAACCGGTCATAATTATGCGATTGTTAAGAATTCAAGTGAGGCTTCCTCAAAAGCGGTTAAGAAATATCTGTCGGCAATATTAATTGTTGCCACACTTTGGGGATTTATTGGATATGCATTTACAAGCAGATATTTACATGGCAGTACAATTGTTTCCATTATCGGAGCTTTGGTAATGGTAATCATTGTAATTCAGGTTGAAAGGCAGATAATTCTTTCGGTTGGTAAAAATAAGCTGGCTTTTGCATTCAGGGTGGCAATTGGAATTGTGATGGCAATTATTGGATCAGTAATTCTCGACCAGGTTATGTTTAAAGAAGATGTGGAAAAACACAAAATACAGAATGTACAGCATCAGGTAAACGAAATATTGCCCATTAAAACAAGAGAACTGACCTATCAAATCAACCAGCTTGACTCTGCAATAAAAGCAAAGGAAATGGAGAGGGCTGTAATTCTGGCCGACTACAATAAGAATCCAATGATTTCAGCGCCTTCGGTTACAGGAAGATTTGAAAAGGACACCTCATCGGGGCAAATGGTTGAAGTGGGAAGGGTTATTACAACCAATTCAATTCAGAATCCAAAGGCTGAATTGATTGTTCAGCTCGATGCACAATTAAAGGCATTTCAGGAACAAAAAGCAAAAAAAGAGAACGAAAAGTTAAATGCACAGCAATTGCTTGAAGATGATTTAAATTCAAAAGTTGGATTTCTCGACGAATTAACCATTTTGTTTTCTTCCATTTTGCTGTCATCAGGAATTGCGCTGGTTGTCTGGATACTTCTGTTTTTGTTTTTTCTTTCGATCGAACTGTTTGTGCTGGTAAATAAATATGGCGATACAGTTAACGACTACGATAAAACCATAATTCATCAAATGGCAGTTAAAATTCAAATGCTCGAAAACCTCCGGGAACAGCAGGGAATTTCGAAGAAATAGAGATGGCGGTTTTTGGTTTTAGGATTTGTACTTGCCGGGAACTAACATAATTTAAAACAAATAAAAAACGCAATAACTTAATTTTAGGTTTATTGCGTTTTTTTTTGTTTATTGGTATTTTTATCAGAATTAAACTTAAAAAACAATTAAACCAAATGAAAAAAAGTCTTTTTATATCGCTGATTTTCTGTCTGTTGAATTCCTTTCTAAATCTCAATGCTCAGGAAATAAAACCGCTTCGTTCGCCTGATAACAATCTTGAAGTTATAATTCAGTTGTCAAAAGAGAGTGAACTGAGTTATTCGTTTAAAGCAGGGAACCGTTTGCTTATTGATAATTCCTTGTTGGGATACATGGTTGAAAACAAAAGTACCATACCTTCTGCAGGTTGGAAATTAGAAAATCTGAAACAAAATTCGGTTAGTTCGCTTTGGGAACCTGTTTGGGGTAAACGTGCTTTGGTGCCCGAAAAATACAATGAACTAATTCTCGATTTTCAAGGTTCAGATACTTCTGTCCTTCATTCTTTGCGACTCGAAGTCCGGGCATATGATGATGGGGTTGCATTTCGTTACTCCATTCCTTCCAGCGAAAAAAATATAGCAACAGCAATTGCCGAGTTGACAAACTTCAATTTCGCCGGAGATTATACTGCGTGGTTTTACAACGGTGAACGACCAAATATCGGCCCTGAAAAGCTTTCTGAAAGCAATGGAAAAAGGTTTCCTGTGATGACAGTTATGGCTGATAATTATAATTTCTTAGCCATTCATGAAGCTGATCTTACGGCAGGAGATCCTTTGGTTCTGGAATCGAAATCGGGCAGTAATAATTTTTCCGTGCTTTCCGTTCCGGGTAAACTGGAACCCGGATTTCAATCTGCATGGCGGGTGATTATGTACGGAAAAACCCCCGGAGCATTGGTTGATTCTCATTTAATCGAACTGTTAAATCCTCCGGCTGAAGGCGATTTTTCGTGGGTAAAACCAGGTGTGGCGCTTTGGGATTGGCGAATTAATGGAGCTCAGGTTGATGGTTTCACTTATGCAATGGACTATCCGTCATGGGTAAGAATGGTTGATTTTGCTGCGGAGAATAATATCCGTCATTTTGTTCTTGATGCCAACTGGTATGGCCCTGAACATCTTTCCACATCCGATCCGGTGAAAGGCGACAAGGCGGCAGATGTAATGAAACTTATAAAATATGGCAAAAGCAAAGGCGTTGGCATCTGGCTTTATCTTAACGATGTGGGTGGCCGAAAATATCCGATTGAAGAGACATTAAAACAATATGGCGATTGGGGTGCTTCCGGCATCAAATATGGATTTATGAATGGCAGTCCGGCTGAAAAAAATGTATGGACACGCAAAATCACTGAACTTTGTGCCAAAAATCATCTGCTTTGCGATTTTCACGACGGCCCGGTACATCCATACGGACAAATGCGCACTTTTCCCAACGCGGTAACCCGTGAGTTTTGTCATGCCCAGCTCGATGCGCATCGTGTTTTTGTTCCTTCCACTTTTGTTACGTCGGTTTTTGTAAATATGGTTGCCGGTCCAATTGATATGAACAATGGAATGTTTGACCTTCGCCAGGGAAATACAACCCGGATTGATGAAAGTAAACCGGTTCCTTCAACTTTGGTTTCTGAGGCTGCCCGCACGCTGATTGTCTTTTCGGGTGCCACAATTATCCCCGACATTCCCGAATATTATAGAAAGTATCCTGACTTGCTAAGTTTTATTGCAGCTCAAGAAATGCCCTGGCTCGAAAGCAAAACACTGGGAGGTGAAATTGGGAAATATATTATCATGGCACGTCAGGCCTCCGATAAAACCTGGCTTGTTGGCGCTGCCACAAGCGAAGATTCGCGGGAGCTTGATATTCCTCTAAGTTTTCTGAGTTCCGGAAAGTTTGAAGTAACCATTGTTCAGGATGGCGATAATGCCCATTTCCTTACCAATCGGGAAGTGATGAAAGTTCAAACTCAGATTCTGAAAGCAAAAGATAAAGTTCATGTAAAACTTGCTCCGGGCGGAGGTGCCTGTTTGATAATTAAAGCGATTTAAAATTCAATACTTAAAAATGATAATTAAGTTATTTACCCTTATTTTAGTTGTTTTTGGTTTGAGTTCCTGCATATCAAAAGTAAGTGTTATTCTTCCCGGAGAATTGAATCTTCAAGCCATGATTCAGCCCATTCCTGTAACGGCAAAGTTCATTAACGACACCTCGTATATCTGGTGCGGAACGCTGGTCAAGTCGCACATCGACAAGAAATACCACCTCTTTTATTCCAGGTGGTCACGAAAGTTTGGAATGAATGCCTGGGTAACCAGTTCTGAGGTAGCTCATGCCGTTTCTGATTCTCCTTTTGGCCCGTTTCAGTTTAAAGATGTTGCCCTGCCACACCGCGGGTCTGAATTTTGGGACGGCATGTACACGCACAATCCAACAGTTCATTTTTTCAATGGAAAATATTACCTCTACTACGCCGGAAATTTTGGCGATGGAAAAATAACCAGTCCGCAACTTAACTGGACACACCGAAACAACCAGCGCATCGGGGTGGCCATTGCCGACGACCCCAACGGACCCTGGCAGCGTTTCGACAAACCGCTAATGGATATTTCAGCCGATACCACCGCCCACGATGCACAGATGGTGGCCAATCCTTCGGTTACCCAAATGCCAGATGGCCGTTTCCTGATGGTTTACAAGGCAGTTGCCCGCAAAAAACCACAGCCATTTGGCGGTCCGGTGGTGCACCTCACTGCAATTGCCGAAAAACCGGATGGACCATTCATCAAACAAAACAAGCCCATTTTTACGGCTGAAAATGTGGACTTCCCAGCAGAAGACCCATTTGTGTGGTATCAAGATAACTGCTATTATGCGATAGTGAAAGATATGAAAGGTGCATTTACCAGTGCCGGTCGCAGTTTGGTTCTGTTTTATTCGTTGGATGGCCTGGATTGGAAACTGGCCAAACATCCGCTGGTATCTGATTTGAATATCAAGTGGGAAGATGGCACTTCCATTAAACTGGAAGCGCTCGAAAGACCACAACTTTTCTTCGAAAATGGCAAACTGGTGGCTTTGCTTTGTGCAGTCAACGAAACACTGGAACATTCTTACAATGTGCAGATACCTTTAAAACAACCCTGAAAGGGTTTTAGACTGCAACTGTCTTAAATGTAAATAGATGCAAAAAGTCCACTTTATGAGAACCGATAGCTATCAGTTTAGGGGTAAATTGGTAAATGAAATACGATATTTAAGCATTAAATATTACTTATAACTTTTCGCATGACTAAAAAAGTTTTATTTTTTCTGATGTTGCTGGTTGTCTTGAATTCCGGGGCACAAACCATTTATGTTTCTACTTTGGGGAATGATGCCAATACGGGGACGAAAGAAAAACCGGTTTCATCGTTTGCAAAGGCTCAGCAGTTAGTCAGAAAATTGCCGGAAGGAGATTCTGTAAAGGTACTTTTTGCCCGGGGCGTTTATTATTTACCTGAAACCATTGGTTTTACTGAGAATGATAATAAAGCATCGGTGATTTATCAATCCGAGAAAGAGGGCTCGGCAATCATTTCCGGCGGCACTCTGCTTAAGTTGGAATGGAAACAATGGGGGAAAGGCATTTTTGTTGCGAAGGTTGAGGGAAATCCGTTCATCGACCAGTTGTACATCAACGGCAAACGGCAGCGGATGGCGCGTTTCCCCAATGCAATTGCAGGTAAAAATGTGTTCGACACCTGGGATTTAAGTCATCAGGCCAAACCCGATTCAGCGAATAATCCTCTTTCTCCCGGGCGCGTTGCCAAATGGAAAAATCCGGAAGGTGGCTACATTCATGCCATGCATTCGGCTTTATGGGGCGATATGCACTGGATAATCAAAGGAAAAAATGCTGACAGAACACAGAATTATGAAGGCGGCTGGCAAAACAACCGTCCTTCGGAAATGCACCCGGTTTACCGCATGGTCTAAAATATTTTTGAGGAACTGGATGCTCCCGGCGAATGGTTTTTCGACAGGAAAGAACAGAAACTTTATTTTATGCCTGAACCGGGTGTTGATTTGAAAACAGCAACCGTTGAGATTGTTCGACTCAGACATTTAATTGAGTTTAACGGCACGAAGGAAAATCCGGTTAGAAATGTTCACCTGAAAGGCTTTGTTTTTCGTCATGCTGCCCGCACATTTATGGAGAATAAGGAACCACTTTTGCGCTCCGACTGGACTGTTTACCGCGGCGCTGCACTGGTTTATTCGGGCGCCGAAGATTGCAATGTATCCGACTGCGAATTCGACCAGGTGGGCGGAAATACGATTTTGGTCAATAATTACAATCGGCGAATCAGCATCAAAGGTTGTTATATTCATCATAGCGGGGCAAACGGAATTGCTTTTGTGGGAGACCCGGAAGCAGTGCGTAGCCCTATATTCAGGTATGGGCCGCAAAATTTCCAGGCGATGGACAGGACTGCGGGACCGAAAAATGATAACTATCCGTCGGACTGTTTAGTTGAAGATTGTCTGATTACAATGACCGGAAGGGATGAAAAGCAAACAGCACCGGTCCATATTTCCATGTCGCACAAAATCAGGGTGAATCATTGCTCGATTTACGATGTTCCCCGGGCGGGAATCAACATTAACGAAGGAACTTTTGGCGACCACATCATCGAAAACTGCGATGTTTTTAATACCGTGCTGGAAACCGGCGACCACGGCAGTTTTAACTCCTGGGGGCGCGACCGTTTCTGGACACCCGACATCAATCAAACCGTTCCTGAAGTCGCTCAAAATCCGGATTTGCCTTTCCTTGATATGCTCGAACCCAACATTCTCCGAAACAACCGCTGGCGTTGCGACCACGGCTGGGATATCGATTTGGACGACGGTTCAACCTGGTACCGAATCTACAATAACCTTTTACTCAATGGCGGATTAAAAATGCGCGAAGGATTCGACAGGCAGGCAACCAATAATGTGATTGTCAACAACAGTCTGCACCCGCATGTGTGGTACCCCAACAGTGGCGATATTTTCAAGAGTAACATTGTTTTTTCGGCATATCGACCGGCAGTAATGAACCGTGGAATTGCGATTGATGGAAAATGGGGCAAAGAACTGGACTACAATTTCTTTGCAGCAGCGGCCACTGAGATGAATAAATTTGCCCAAAATGGCTGCGATGCAAACTCTTCTTTTGGCGACCCGCTTTTTGTTAATCCTTCGAAAGGCGATTTCAGGGTAAAAGAAGGTTCTCCAGCCCTGAAATCCGGATTTGTAAATTTCCCGATGAATGCGTTTGGGGTGACCAAGTCCTCATTGAAGGCTATTGCAAAAACGCCGGTTATTCCGGCAATTTCGATAAAATCAGAAGAGAAAGCGTCTTCCGCCGGCAATCATTCAATATTGTGGGCCGGTGCGAAATTACATGAACCGGTGGGAGATGAATTATCTGCTTTCGGAGCAGCATTTGCCGATGGTGGCGTTGCTATTTTGCAGATGGATGAAAGTTCAGTCCTGAAAAAATATGGGCTGAAAGCCGGAGACCTGATTCAGATAATCAATGCCTCAAAAATTAAAAATACTGCTGAACTGAAAGTTTATCTGGAAGTCAGTCAGAAGCTGACCAGTCATACATTTTTCATTCTTCGCAATCAGCAAAAAATTGAAATAAAAGTGAACCGGGATTTACCTGTTATGAAATAATGAGAGTAAATGTTTCTGTAACTGAAATAGCTTTTGCGGTCGAATGGCCTCGGCCGGTGAGCCGAAAAACAAGTGAAGGCGGCGTTTTAAAATCTTTTCTGTTTGAGCCGAAGGCGAGTTTAAAAGATTTTAGCCGTCGAGCGCAAGTTTTTCGTGCGAAGCGGGTGCAGCCTTGACTTTTTTTTTATTCCTTTTTTGTGTCAAGACAAAAAAGGAATTGGGGACTGGGGCAAAGCCCCATATTTAAATAACAACAAATAACTAAAATAAGACCTATGAAAATCAAATCAATCCTTACAATTTGCCTTGGAATCACCCTCCTGATGTGTTCCTGTAGCAATGAAAAAGTGGTAAATCATGCTCCGGCCAATCAAAAAACCGAAGCTCTTGCCGAATGGGAAAGCCTTCGTTTTGGCGCGTTTGTTCATTTTAACGACAATACTTGTTTGGTGAAAGAATTTTCAAAAAATACCGACCCTGCTGTTTTTAATCCGGTCAATCTCGATTTCGATTCGATGATGACTACTTTTCGGGAAGCCGGTGTAAAATACGCGGTGCTGACTACCCGCCACACTTCCGGATTTAGCTTGTGGGACAGCAAAGTAACACAGTTCGATGTGGCCAACAGTCCGTTAAAAAAAGATGTGGTAAAATTGTTCGTGGATGCCTGCCGGAAACACGATATAAAACCATGTTTATATTACTGTTTGTGGGGCAACAAAGACTGGAATCCGGTAACCTGGAACCCAACAATTAAAGCAGAATTGGAAAAAACCACGCCGAAACAAATCATTCTGTCACAATTGGCAGAGCTGGCTGAAAACTATGGCGAGATTTATGCATTTTGGCTCGACATGCAGTGCTGGGCCGATACAACGCTTTCGCCACAGGAATCATACGATTTACTAAAGAGCAAAAATCCCAAAACTTTTGTTCATTTTAATCAGCATGTTCAGGATGGAAGCAAAGTCAGATACTTTCCGACAGATATTATCAACGGAGAAGAACGCACTCCACCAGTTGCAGGCCACAATCCCAACCGGGAAATCGACGGCCAAAATTATTACCTGCCTTTTGAATACGAAATCACTTCGCAGCGCTGCGATTCACTTTCACTCGGCAATGGTCTGATGAAGGGCTCCTGCTGGTTTACCTTTCCGGTAAGTCAGTTTTATCCGGTTGACAGCCTGTACCATTACATCAAGCAAAGTTTCGACCAGGGTGGCAGCAATATTCTGCTTTCCACCGCACCCGATAAAACCGGAACATATCGTCAGGCCGACCGCGACAGCATTATTAAACTGGGAAAATTAATTTGGGGGAAAGAGTAGTTTTTATTAACAAAACAAATTTTAAACCAACTGAAATTCAACATAAATAATAACAGTATGAAGAAAAACTTAACGAGAATAACCCTTACTATTGTATTTATTGTATTTTATATTTTTTCGGTTTTCGCTCAAACCAAAACCATGAACGAAATGTGGGGCGAATCAAAAGTTTCAGTCGA
Source organism: Draconibacterium sp. (assembly GCA_041737765.1). Classification (GTDB taxonomy): domain Bacteria; phylum Bacteroidota; class Bacteroidia; order Bacteroidales; family Prolixibacteraceae; genus Draconibacterium. Next base: position 18,160 of record JBGSRA010000140.1, read on the forward strand.
TGCCTTAAAAGCCGGGCGCGGAAAACTGTTTGATGAGGGAAATTTTGGGATGTTCATCCATTGGGGCCTGTTTTCGCATTTGGGTGGCAAATGGCAAGGGAAAACCTATTACGGAATAGGGGAATGGATAATGAATCCAAACATGGCAGGAATTCCGGTTGCTGATTATAAGAAGGTAGCTAAGGAATTTAATCCTGTTAAGTTTGATGCCAAAGCCATTGCCCAACTTGCCAAAGATGCCGGCATGAAATATATCATCATTACCAGCAAGCACCACGAAGGATTTGCCATGTTCAATTCCAAAGCTGATTCGTTCAACATCGTTGATGCCACACCTTTTGCCCGCGACCCGATGAAAGAATTGTCGGCCGCGTGCCACGAACTGGGACTTGGCTTTGGCTTTTACTATTCGCACAATCAGGATTGGACGGCCCCCGGTGGTTCAGGCGGACCCAAAGAAAATGCCGACGGAACTTCGGCAAGCTTCGAGAATTATTTCTACCAAAAATGTTTGCCACAGGTTAAGGAAATCTGTACTAATTATGGTCCCATTGATTTTGTGTGGTTCGATACTCCCGGCAATATGAAAAAAGAGTTGGTTGTTGAACTGGTAAAAGTGGTTCGCGAATTACAGCCCAATACCATGCTTTGCAGCCGGGTGGGTCACGGAATGGGCGACTATGAAAGCAAAGGCGATATGGAAGTTCCGCCGGTAAACATTCCCGGATTATGGGAAACCTGCGACACCAACAACGATTCGTGGTCGTATGCCTGGTATGACAACAATTTCAAAAGTCCGAAAGAGATTCTGAACCGATTGGTTTCAACCGTTGCCCGCGGTGGAACTTATCTTTTTAATGTTGGTCCGAACGGTCAGGGACAAATTCCTGAAGTTGGAGCACAATTTCTGCGCGATGCCGGGAAGTGGATTCAGAAATATCCGCAGGTGGTTTATGAAGCCGGAGCTTCTCCCTGGGGACACGCGATGCCGTGGGGAGATGTTACAACCAAAGGTAAATCGATGTTTCTTTCCGTTTTCGATTGGCCACAGGATGGAAAATTGTACCTGCCCGGCTTGAAAAAGGAGATTCTTTCTGCTCGTCTGTTAAAAGGAGCAAAGGCGGAAAAAATTTCATTTGAACAGAAACAAGGCTGGACGATTTTCAATGTTCCGTTTCAGCCAGGGGATACACCGGCTTCTGTTATTGAGCTGACTTTTAAAAGCAATACCGAACCTGCTGATGTTGATCCGACGTTGGGTTTAGCTTCCAATACAGGCACTCGTTTACTAACTGTTTTTGCCGATGTGAAGGGCGCTGAACGCAAATCAATCAGTTGGATGGAAAAATTTGGCGAGTGGAAACATGCAACTCAAATCAGCAAATGGACCGAAGGAAGTTCGGCGAGTTGGACTTTGGATATTTTGCTACCCGGCTATTATTATATCGATTTAAACTACAAAGGAAAAGGCAAATTAGTCTGGAATATTTCGACAGATGAAGGTGTTGTCGTGCAAAATCAGCAGGCAGCAACCGAAAAGTACCGCGATTATCCGATGGGAATCCTGGAATTTAAAAAACCGGGAAAACAATATTAAAGTTTCGCTGGTTGATGGTGATTCGGATACTTCAAGCCTCGAATCGGTTTGTATTTATCCAATCAATTAAAACATCTTTTAGAAGAAAAATAAAGTAGCTGAATTTGCATATTTAATTGAATTTATATTGTTTATCTATGCAAAATTAGCTATATTTGGGAAATATTTATCAATTATGGCAGAACAACAAAGAACATACAGCAATATTCCAATGGAAATTTCGGTGCTTAGGGAAGCCGTTTCCGATTACCGCGCACAAAATAACAGAATAAGCAACATGGAACGTTCCGGTGACTTAATTCGCTTGCGCAGAGGATTGTATGTAGCCGATCCACGATTGAGCAACCAGGAAATTTCACGCGAATTAATTGCCAATAATTTGTATGGGCCATCGTATGTGTCTTTTGAGAGCGCACTCTCTTACCACGGGCTTATTCCCGAGAGGGTAAATGCAGTAAGCTCGGCAACAATCAGAAGGGCAAAGAGTTACACTACTCCTTTGGGTTTATTCGAATTCGTTACAGTACCCCGCGATTATTTTCATTTAGGAATAGAGCAGATAATTATTGAAAATCAATACGCATTTTTGATAGCCTCGCCCGAAAAGGCAATTTGCGATTTAGTTATAACAACATCAGGGTTGAGGTTCCAATCGGCAAAGGCTGCGCGTGAATACCTGCTTTTCGATATGAGGATTAGCATTGACGAGCATGAAAACTGGGATGACGATATATTTACACGATGCTCGGAACACAGCAGAAAGAGACGGGAAATTAATTTTATAAGAAAGGTTTTACAAAATGGCTGATATTTTCAATCAAATGTTGTCGAGGTACAACATTAAAACAACAGATGACAGGCAAAATGCAGTACACGAAGTAATGCAGCAAATTTGTCTGGCTGGATTAAACAGGGCGGGTTTTTTCGACAAGGCCGCTTTTTACGGAGGCACTTGTTTACGGATATTTTACAGACTGAACCGTTTTTCGGAAGATATGGATTTTTCGCTGACAGAAATCGATGACAAATTCAATTTAGAGACCTATTTCGATGCCATCACAAATGAATTTACTTTACTTGGACGAAATGTTCAGATTGAAAAAAAAGAAAAAAGTCAGGAATCGCAAATAGAATCTGCATTTTTGAAAGAAACAACTGACATTGTAAATATCAGGTTTCAAACCGAACCGTCCTTAAAGATTAAAATTGAAGTGGATAAAATTCCACCGCTAAAATTCAACACCGAGCATAAACTTCTGCTTTTGCCATTTTCATTTATGACCCGGTGTTTTACCTTGCCCGGACTTTTTGCAGGAAAAGTACATGCATTAATGTTCAGAAAATGGCGCAACCGTGTTAAGGGCCGCGATTGGTACGATTTTGAATGGTTTATACGAAACAATGTACCGTTGGATTTTACCCATTTTAAGGAAAGGGCTATTCAAAGCGAAGGAATTGACTTTGAAAATTTAACACCCGATCAATTCAAACAATTATTGAAAGAAAAAATCAATTCCACGAAAATCGAAATGGTAATTGCCGATGTTCGCCGGTTCGTTATAAATCCTCAGGAGCTGGATATTTGGTCCACAAATTATTTCCTGCAAATCACCGATATGATGAGCATCGAATCTTAGTAATTGATGGCGTAAAATTCTCAGGCAAATATCGGAAAACTATAATAATCTGACTGATTTGTTCAAAACGAAGAGGTACAATTTGTATAATTTGCATCATGAATAAAAAAGATTAAGAATCAACAATTAACAAACTTTTATTTAAAAATCAGCTTTTAATTGTATATAATTTACCAACATGAGAATCCGAATTTCTATATTCATCTTGCTTTTTTGCATCGCACTGTTTTCAAATTATGCCTGCAAACAACAGGAATCAAAATCTTTAAATAGTCTTGAGCAACAGTTCCTGAATCCCCCAACTTCAGCAAAACCTTATGTTTGGTGGCACTGGATGGGCTCCAACTTTTCAAAGGAAGGAATCACCAAAGACCTGGAAGCCATGAAGGAGAGCGGTATTGGTGGGGCAACCATTTTTAACCTTGCTTCGGCAGTTCAGGAATCACACTTTCCAACACTGAACAATCCCTGGCCTGAGCAAACCTACCGAAGTCCGGCCTACTGGGAAGCCCTGAAACATGCCGCCGCCGAGGCCGACCGGCTGGGATTGGAAATCGGACTGCACAACACAGTTGGCTACTCGACCACAGGTGGCCCCTGGATTGATGAGGAACGAAGTATGCAGCGCCTTGTCTGGAGTGACACAACTGTTACAGGTGGCAAACAACTCTCCATAAGTTTGAGTAAACCTGTTTTGGTAGCCGACGAAGGCTGGGGAAAAACCGGACGTAAAATTTCGTTTTTTAAAGATGTTGTTGTCCTGGCTGTTCCCTCCGGAAAAAAGGAAATTTCGCTGAATGAGGTAGTCAACCTGACCGCTGAATTCGATACTTTAAAAGGTTTAAACTGGAAAGCACCAGCCGGAAAATGGATAATTTACCGGATTGGGCATGCTTCCACCGGGCGGCCACCACACCCAATTCCCGACGACCTGTTGGGAAAAGTGCTTGAAGTGGACAAAATGAGTATCGAACAAAACACATTTCACTGGGAAAATGTGCTGAATCCGGTAAAAGAACATTTGGGTGAATACGTTGGAAAATCGTTTAAACACATGCTCATCGACAGTTACGAAGCCGGTGGACAGAACTGGACACCCGAATTTCGCGACGAGTTTATCAAACGAAAAGGGTACGACCCAATTCCGTGGTTGGCAACTTTTAGCCTGACTGTTGGAACAGAAAACGATAGTAAAGACCGCCGGATTATTGGAAGTGAAGAACAAACCCGGCGTTTCGACTGGGACTACCGCGATGTAATCAGCCAGTTGTTTTTTGAAAACGGATGGAAAATTGGGAAGCAAAAACTGGCTGAGGTAAATATGCAACTTCAGTTTGAACCTTACGGTGGACCGTTTGATACACCGCAGGGAGTGGCTTTGGCAGACCTGCCAATGGCTGAATTCTGGACAGCCGGAATCGGAGGAATTGACCCTGCTGTTCCTTCAGCAGCAAGGGCTTCAGGAAAAAAAGTAGTGGGGGCGGAAGCCTTTACCGGACGGCCTGAAGTGAGCCAGTTTACCGAAGACCCCGCCTTTTTAAAATCGACAGCCGACAGAGTTTTTGCACAGGGAATCAACCGGATGATTTTGCACCACTGGGTTCACCAGCCGTTTGACGATCGCTACCAGCCCGGTATGGGAATGGGGTGGTGGGGAACTCATTTTGGCCGCAACCAAACCTGGTTTGAGCCTGGTAAAGCATTTTTCAAATACCTGTCCCGCTGTCAGGCAATGCTTCAATATGGTGAGCAGGTTTCTGATTATCTTTGTGTTGATAATTTACAGGGTTTTGCTGATTTGATTTCCACATCGGATTTTCTCAATCAAAATATTACAGTAGAAAATGGCAAACTGGTTCTGTATTCAGGAAGAAGTTATCCGTTTATGGTTTTCAGCGACAGCATTATGTTGCCTGAAACCGCAATAAAAATCAGAGAATTGGTTGCTGCCGGTGCCACCGTGGTTTCGCCAAAACCTGTAAAATCGCCCAGCCTCAAAAATTATCCTGAATGTGATGCAGAACTTAAAAAGATAGCAGAAGAAGTTTGGGGCAGCGGTGTTCAAGCCGGTTTTGAAAAAGGATTTATTTTTACGAAACTGGAAGATGCCATGGCAAAAGCAGAAATTAAACCTGATTTTATCGTTGAAAAAGCTGCTTCGCCTGACAACATAAAAATCGCTCACCGAACATCACCGGAAGCTGATATTTATTTCGTTGCCAACCTTGCTGAAAGCATTCAAAACATTGCAGTTTCATTCCGGATTTCGGGGAAACAGCCTGAATTGTGGCAGGCCGAAGACGGCAGTATTTTCAATGCTCCTGTTTGGGAAGAAAAAAACGGTCGCACAAAAGTTGAACTGAATTTGAAAGGGACTCAATCGGTTTTTGTGGTGTTCAGAAAACCGGAATCAAAAGATGACCATGTTATTTCAGTAATGGCTCCTGATTCAAATGCCATTTGGAATGTTAAACCCGATAAAAATGGAAATGCCTTAATTGGCAGTCGTGAAAAGCTGGAAGCCAAAGTTTTTTATGCTTCAGGAAAAGAAAAAACCATCAACTCAAATCCTAAACCTGCAACCGAAATTACAGGAAAATGGAATGTTTCTTTTAACCCTAAACTGGATAAACCTTTTGAGATGGATTTCCCAGAATTGATTGATTTTAGTAAACACAACAGCCGCGATGTAAACTATTTTGCAGGTACGGCAACCTACCGGAAAACCGTAAATATCGAATCAGGATTGTTGGAAAAAGGCCAGAAAATCATACTCGATTTAGGCGAAATGAATGACATTGCCGAAGTGAAAGTGAATGGAAAAAATATGGGAGTGCTTTGGTATCCGCCATATTTTGTTGATATTACAGATGCAATTATAAAGGGTGAAAACAAACTCGAAATTGCCGTAACCAATAACTGGGCCAACCGCCTGATTGGCGATGAACAGGAACCAGCCGATTTTGAGTGGGGCAAGGACCGCGGCGAAAAAATGGGTAGGGCTATGCTGGCTTACCCCGACTGGTTTATTCAAAACGAACCCCGCCCGTCGCAAGGACGTAAAACTTTTTCGGTTTGGTATTATTACCGGCCTGATAGTCAGCTAAAACCCGCTGGTTTGGTTGGACCGGTAAAATTGGTAGTGGAGACGGTAGTTCAACTTTAATCTGTTTATTTAATAACTTAATACTATGAAATTCAAATTATTAGTTAAATCAGTTTTATTCTTTTTATTGTGCTGGAATATTGGTTTTGCTCAAACAGAATTTAATTCATGGGAACAGGCTAAAAATCATCCGCTAAAATACGACCGTCCGGCAATTGACTTTTTTGAAGGCGCTTTGCTGGGAAATGGCGGAATGGGTGTAGTGGTAACCACCCGCCCCGACGCAGTGGTGCTGTATTTTGGTCATAACAATGTTTGGGATATTCGCATTGCCGAAAACAACCGCGAGAAAATAGGAACGTTTAAGGAAATTTTTGAAAAAGTAAAGTCCATTCCTGATACACTTAAATTGCTTACCGATGATCCCTGGTACAAAGAATACAGTCGAATGACGGCTGAAAACTACAGGGCGCCTTATCCGCGGCCATTTCCCTGTGGTTCGGTTTTGCTTGGTTTCGACCGCCGTAATGCTGAAATGATTGGTCACAGGCTCGATATTTCCAACGGATTATGCGAAGTTTTTCTGCTTACAAACGATAAAAAGGAACTTACCCTTCAGGTTTTTACAGACATGACCACCGACCGGCTTTGGATGAGGCTGGTTGACAAACAGGGAAAACTGTGTGATAACATTTTCGACCGTGTACGTGTTATGCCCGATCCATCCACACCCAGGGAATTTCCGGCTGCAAAAACAGATGAATTGTTGGATAAGGGAATTTTGTCTTTCAGGCAAATACTTCCCTTTGAAGAACCGGATAAATACGACAAAGAAAAAGGTCATCCAAAAGACAAAGCATTCAGGCTGACTGTAAGTGTTAATGGATTGCTTGAGAAAAAGACAAGAATCAACTGGGATGGAAATATTCAGCAAATGGCAAACCTGGAAGCAGCTTTCAGTAAAAGCAGCTTTTTTACAGGCAAAATTTCGCTTATTGAGGGCTTGAATACAGAAATCAGCAATAAGGCCGAGGAATCTGAAGTTCCTGAAAACGATGGTTTTGTGGCTTCGTTTAAAAGTAATGTGGAGATTTGGAAACAGTACTGGAATAAATCAGGGGTAAAACTAAATGACCAGTTCCTTGAACGGATGTGGTATCACAATCTCTATTTTCTGAATTGTGCCGCCAAAGACGGAGCAACAACACCCGGACTTTTTGCCAACTGGAGTTACAACAACATTGGTACTGCATGGCACGGCGATTACCACATGAATTACAATACCCAGCAACCTTTCTGGGCGACATTCTCCAGCAATCATCTGGATAAAAATTTACCTTACGTCAACCTTATTGAAGCTTTGCTGCCGGTAAGTAAACGTTGGGCAAAGGAGTATTATGAACTTCCGGGTGCCTATTTTCTACATAGTGCGTATCCGGTAGAAATGACAATGAGTACTTACCCGGTTCCGACCTGGGGCTGGGAAATTGCTGAAACTCCCTGGTCTGTGCAGGGTTTGTGGTGGCATTACCTGTATTCCGGCGATGTGGAATTTCTTAAAAACCGGGCATTCGAACCAATAAAAGCGGCTGTTGAATTTCTGGTTGCCTACATGAAACGACCCGAAGCCAGTGGTCCGCAATGGAACGACGATAAGTTCCATATTTTCCCGACTGTGCCTCCCGAGCTTTATGGATTACGACCCGGATTCAAATACAACTATGATTGCAACGCTGATTTGTCGCTCACCAAATTTATTTTCAAAGCATTTACAGATGCAACCAGAATTTTAAAGATAGAAGAATCAGAAACGGATTTACTGACTGATGTAAAACTGATTTTGTCGCGTTTCCCAGATTATCCAACTGCAGTTTCCGGGAAATATGGTAAAGTGTTTGTCTCGGTTCCCGAAGAGCACGATCAGGTGGTTTACAATGTGCCAAATGCTTTGTTTACTGCTTTTCCGGGCGAAGATCACGGGTTACATTCCGATGCCGAAACCATGAAAATACTAAAAAACACTTTTTACAATCAGCAAAATGAAGGTGGTAACGATTTGGTTTTTATTAATTTACAGGCTGCTCGAATAGGAATGCTCGATTTGGAAAGATTCAAAAGACAGGTGAATTATTCCCTGATGCCCAATGGTACCGCTTCAGACCGTGTAATGCAGGTTCATGGCCGTTATGATGATAATACACCTTATGGTTTTATGGATAAAATGGGTATCTGGTTTGAAAACTTTGGATTACCGGTTGTAGTAAACGAGTGTTTAATGCAAAGCTACAACGGAACAATCCGGCTTTTCCCCAACTGGCCTTTGGAAAAAGATGCCGAATTTAATAATTTGAGAGCTGTCGGTGCTTTTCTGGTTAGTGCCATTCTGAAAAATGGCAGGGTAGAAGAAATCAGTGTGACCAGTGAAGCCGGCAGCGTTCTGAAAATGAATTTGCCTTGGCCTAACGGAGGAAAGGTTTCTTCTGTTTCAGAAGGTACAAAAACGCTTTCGTCTTCCAGCCTGGAAATGCCTACTGCAAAGGGAGAAGTTCTGATTTTTAAACCTTTATAACCCGAACGATAAAAGATGAAATTTTTGATAATCACCATAATTTTTACATGGGCAACTTTAAATTCTTTTGTTGTGTGTGCACAACCAGCTAAAAGCTATACAGTTGAAAATGGTTCCATCACAGGGATAAATACGGGTCGGTATAACAACCGGCCACTATACATCAATAACACCAACGCTTTTGTACTTGCAGGTGACCAACCGATTGCGCGTCTGGCAAAAGACCAGTTTTTGTATGGTACATTTTTGGCAGGTGTTCAGCGAAATGGAAAAACAAAATGGTTGCAAAACTGCAGTGAGATTCGCTCTTTTTATAGTGCCGGAACCATGAAATGGGAAGTTTCGGACTACGATTTTCCGGGATTAAAAATTACACTGGAAATAGTTCCAATGGCTTCAACCACCGGAATGGCAGTTCATGCAGTTGCTGAAGGTGTGGTTCAAGGCGACAGTATAATCTGGGCTTTTGGAGGTGCAAAATGGTTCAAAAATCAAAACCTGTCGTGGAAAATGGATGTGATGGGACAACCGGAACTGCTCACGTGGGGTTTCGATCCTGCTGATTGTTCAGATAACCAAATCGAAATTGAAGGACAGAATTATTTGGTCAGTTTGATGGACAGCACAAATCAGAAAAGTTATTTTAGAGTTGCCGGAAGTTGCAGTGTTAACTCCAAAACATTTGTTGGTGATGCTTCTGTTTGGAATGGCGGGAATAAATTGAACCAGTCAAAGTCAAAAGAATTACCAATTCTGAACGGAAAAATTCCGCTCGAAACAGGAAAATCTATTTATTGGGCTTTTGAAGCATTTAATGAGAATGAAACTGTTGATATTGCAGCAGCAGAAAATCCTGAGAATGCTATTGCAGAAGGTAAAAAACGTACTGATTCATTTAAAAACCGTTTGAAAATCAACACCCCGGATCCTTATCTGAACGCCATCGGGCAGGCTTCTGTTGCAGCAGTTGACGGTACATGGTATCCACCTGTTTTTGTGCATGGCGGCATGCAGTGGAACAACCGTTTTCCCGGCTGGCGAACTATTTTTGGCGGAACAATGTACGGATGGCACGACAGGGTAAAAGCCGAAGCACAGTTTTACACCAATTCACAGGTTAAATTATCAGATAAAAAAGAGGCAAAAGCCGATTCGGTTTCATTGTTAACCGAACAACACGCCGATTCACGGTTTTACGGAGTAGGTCGGATTCAGTATGACCAAAAGTTTTATAACATGCAAACGCAGTTTTTCGACCAGATTGTGGAAGAGTACCGCTGGACAAATGAGCCTGAATTAATCAGCTTTTTCCGCGAAGCGCTTGAATTGCATTTAATCTGGGTGCGTGATTGTTTTGACCCCGATGGCGATGGTGTTTATGAAAGTTACATTAATACATGGCCAAGCGATTCGCAATGGTACAATGGCGGCGGATCAGCCGAGGAAACTTCGTACGCGTATCGTGGGTATTTGGCGGCAAAAGATATGGCCCGCAATGCCGGTGATGCTGAGTCAGAAAGATATCATTTACAAATGTTGGAGAAAATTAAAAAAGGATTTTTCAATAAATTGTGGATTCAGGAAAAAGGTCATTCGGGAGCTTACCGCGAACAGGGCGGCCACGAACGTTTGCACACAGATCCCTGGCTCTACAGTATTTTTCTTCCCATCGATGCCGGTTTAACTTCACCATTACAAGCCATAGAATCAGTTTATTACAGTGAATGGGCATTACAAAACGACAAATTGCCTTACGGTGGGCGTCAGGTTTGGACTTCAAACTGGGTTCCCGGTATCTGGTCGGTACGCGAATTGTGGCCGGGCGATAATTACCACCTTGCATTGAGTTATTTTCAGGCAGGACTGCCTGATGACGGATATGATATTTTTCGCGGAACTTTTCTTCGGACTGCATTTAACCACCTTTCCCCCGGAAACCTTGGTGGTGTGCAGGGTGGGGTCGATTTTGGCGATTGCGTGCATACCTTTTCCCGCACGCTTGTTTCCGGACTTTTTGGTTATCAACCCGATTATCCAAACGGCAAAGTTCGCATAGCACCACAGTTTCCAACCCAATGGAACAATGCTTCCATTGAATTGCCTGATTTCAGTATTGCATATAAACGAAATGAAGGAACTTATACGTGGTTGGTTAAACTGAAAAGTGCAGCTACTCTTGAGCTTTTTTTGCCTGTTCAAACCGATGAAGTTAAAGAAGTTACGGTAAACGGTAAAAGTGTTAAATGGGAATTGTTACCGGCAGTTGGGCAAAGTGTTTGCAAAATCATTTTAACCAATGCTGATATTGCTGAAGTGGTGGTTAAAACAGGGAAAGAGTTGCCATATTATCCTCCAGTTTTGGTTGAAGGAAATCTGGGTGAAGTTATTTCCCTTTCTGTTAAAGATGCAAAAATCGAATCGGTTGACGATCCTCAGTTTGTAATGGAAAATGAAAAAATTCAGGGTTATATTGTTACTGGTAAACTTTTAGGGAAGAAAGGATATCACACAGTTTTTGTCATTTCAAATGTTGGCAAAGCGCTGCAATTAAGGGTGTTCAGAATAAAAATAAATAACCCGGTTGGGGATGAAAAAGAGGCAAACCGGTTTGTTGCAAATGTTCCGGCGAATACCACTTATGAAACTTTAAACATTAGCAGTCTTTTCAATGCCGATGTAACCACTATTTACAAACAAAAATACCTGACGCCGCGCCCAAATACTGTTTCGGTGCGCTTGGGAACCGACGGCTACTCACCCTGGACTTTCTGGCACTGGAAAAGTTTGCCTCCCGAAATCAAAACCGATAAGGTAAATTCGTTGCTCGATGCTGCAAACCGGCTGAATACTCCTCAAGGTGTGCCTTTTGAATGGAATCAGGGTGAAAAAAATATTGCATTTACTTCGATTTGGGACAATTACCCCAGCAAAATTGATTTCCCGGTGAATAAAACAGGCGATGCAGTCTGGTTTCTCGTGTCTGGTTCAACTAATGTGATGCAGTGCCGGATTGCCAATGCAGTTATCCGGTTAAATTATGCCGATGGAGTTGTGGATTCGCTTGAACTGATTCCCCCGGTTAATTACTGGAACCTGAGCACCATCGATTCACACGCCACTGCACCCGGACAGGGCAGCCGGAATGATTACGCCGCTGAAGCTGACCGGTTTTGCATGCCGGCAAAGTTACCCGAAACCGTTCAGTTGGGCGAAAATTGCCGCGCGATGTTGTTAAACCTTAAATTAAGGACGGGAGTTGAACTGAAATCGGTTTCGCTGGAAACGCTCTCGCAGGAAGTGGTGGTTGGATTAATGGGAATTACGATTATGAAATTGAATTGATTTAATTGATAGAAACATGGAAAGAACTGCCAATTGCCTTGCAAAGCTTGAACGAATGAATAAAGCACTCCGGCACGAAGAACCCGACAGGGTGCCAATCAGCGACTTCTTTTGGGGAAGTTTTATTAAACGATGGAGAGAAGAACTGAATCTGCCTGACGATACCAGTCCGTATAATTATTACGACCTCGACTGGATTGTAACCACGCCCAATATGGATCCGTTTATCCGTCCTTTTGAAACCATACGCGAAAATGAAAATGAAGTGGTGGTAAAAACCGGGTTTCTGGCAACTCTCCGTAAAAGGTTTGATTTCCCGATGCCCGAATTTATGGCTTTTGACACCGACACCATTGAAAAACTGCAGCAACTTAATTTTGATGATCCCGCTGATCCACGACGTTTTTTTGCTGCCGGAGACAATCAAATTGCCGGTGTTGGAGATGGTTTCGAAAGAAATACGCCGGCATGGATTGAAACGATTCAGAAATTACATCCAGATTTCCCAGTTTACGGAAGCATCATTGAATGTTCAGAATGTCTGACACGATTAATCGGGCAGGAAAATGCACTTTTCTGGATGGGAATGTATCCCGACGAACTGGGTGAGCAAATCAACCGGATTGGACAGTTCTATCTCGACAGCATGAAAGCGCAGATTCACGCAGCCAATGGATTGCTGGACGGAATGGTGATTTGGGGCGATGTGGCTTTCCGTCAAACCATGCTTTTCGACCCCGAATACTGGCGGCAGTATTTTAAACCCTGGGTAAAAGCGATGATTGATGAGTGCCACAAACAAAATCTTCCGGTTATTTATCACGGTTGCGGAAATGTGGAACTCATTCTAGAAGATTTTATTGAAATGAAACTCGACGCCTACAATCCATTGGAAGTAAAAGCCGGATTGGATGCAGTAAATCTAAAGAAACAATTTGGAAATAAACTGGCGTATTGTGGCAACAACAATATTCAGGTTTGGGAAACCGGCGACAGGGAATTGATAAAACTAGACGTTTTGCGAAAACTAAACGCTGCAAAAGGGGGTGGATTTATTTTTCAGTCCGACCACTCAGTTTCCAGCGACGTTTCCGGCCTGACCTATGATTATATCGTGAAACTTGTTCGTGAATACGGTAAATATCCTTTGCAACTGGGTGAATTTGATTTGGAAATCTGAAATGAAAATAGATTTTTCAAAGTCGTTTTGTTCATAAATCCAGACTTCCCTGCCCTTCCGGCAGACGGGGACTTCGCTCAGCCTGACGGTCACCCTGAGCGAAGTCGAAGGGTGTTTTAAGTCTCGCTTCATTTATTTTTTTCTTAATTGATCTATATTACTTTATGAATATGAACTTTTTAAATAAATCGGTTTTAGTAATTCTTTTTGCCACCATTATGCTCTGTTTTCAGGCAAAAGCTGCCGAAAAGAATCAGTCTAAACCCAACATCATTTTCTTTCTGGTTGATGACATGGGCTGGCAGGAAACATCGGTTCCATTCTGGAAAGAAAAGACTGAACTGAACATGCGTTACCACACGCCAAACATGGAAACTTTGGCAGAAAAAGGAATGAAATTCACCCAGACTTATGCATGTCCGCTTTGTTCGCCAACCCGTGAAAGTCTGATGACCGGACTGAATGCAGCCCGTCATCAGGTTACAAACTGGACCCTGCGAAGAAACAAATCCCCCGATAACCAACATCAGATTCTTGAAATTCCTGACTGGAACATGAATGGACTTAGCCCCGTTCCGGGTATTGAAAAAACGGTTTATTCGAAAACTCTGCCAATGTTTCTTAAGGATGCCGGTTACACAACCATCCATGTCGGCAAAGCCCATTGGGGCGCACAGGGAACACCCGGGCAAGATCCGTTGAACCTGGGTTTCGATGTAAATATTGCAGGACACGCGCCTGGCGGACCGGGCTCTTATTACGGCAAATATAATTTTAGTGCCGAGTGGCGGCACGAAGACCGAATTTGGGATGTGCCCGGCCTGGAAAAATACCACGGACAGGATATTTACCTCACAGAAGCCTTGACAATTGAGGCAACCGGCCAGATGGAAAAGGCAGTTGCCAATGGAAAGCCATTTTACCTTTACATGTCGCATTATGCCGTTCATGCTCCGTGGGAAAAAGATGAACGTTTTTATCAGAAATACAAAGATCGCGGATTAACTGATTTTGAAGCAACATTGGCCTCAATGATTGAGGGAATGGATAAATCGCTGGGAGATATACTCCAAAAAATAAAACAACTCGGAATTGAAGAAAATACGATAGTTATTTTTTTATCTGACAATGGTTCTCCATCACAATGTCCACGAAATCTGCCCCTTCGGGGTCATAAAATCACGCCTTACGAAGGTGGTATCCGTGTTCCCATGCTGGTGAAATGGCCGGGAGTTGTAAAAGAGAGTACAGTATGTGACGAACCACTCATTATAGAAGATTTTTTTCCAACAATTCTTGAAATGGCCGGAGTTAAAAAGTACAATCAAATTGGAAAATTTGTTGACGGCAAGAGTTTTATGCCATTACTTCGGGGTAAAAAAGTAAATTCAGAAAGTCGGGAATTCTATTGGCATTTCCCGCATTTTTACGACCAGGAACCGTACAGTGTTATGAGAAAAGGCGACTGGAAGTTAATTTACTGGTATAAGGAGAGCAAACTGGAACTGTACAATATTCATGATGATATTTCTGAAGCAAATGACCTGGCCACTGTAAATCCTGAAAAAACAAAGGAAATGGCTGCAGTACTTGGGAAATACCTTCGTGAAGTAAATGCCGGTCGTCCCTCTTTTAAAGAATCCGGGAAACCTTGTTTATGGTCCGATGAAAGTTTGCAAATTCGGATTAAATAGAACAGCATGATGTTTTTAAGAAAATATTTGCTTTTGCTTATTTGTTCATCAATATGGGCAACAGCAGTACACGCCCAATCCGATTCGAAGAAACCTGCCCTTCCATCACCTCAGCAGGTACAATGGCAAAATATGGAGCGAACCATGTTTGTCCATTTTGCACCAAATACATGGCAGGGAACCGAACTCGATGACAGAAGCACTCCTTTAACCCGGATTAATCCCGCTAAACTCGATGTCAATCAGTGGATTGATGCAGCTGAATCGTTCGGGGCAAAAATGATCATTTTTGTGGCCAAGCATGTAGGCGGTTTTTGCATGTGGCAAACCGAAAGTACAGATTACAGCATTAAAAATACACCCTGGAAAAACGGAAAAGGTGATATTCTGGATGAACTGGCTAAAGCGTGTTTTAATCGCGGAATGCGGCTGGGGGTTTACATTTATCCGGGCGATGATACCTGGGGTGCATATCTTGGTGGCGGAGGAAAAACCAAAGATCCGGCCAGACAGGAAGGTTACAATAAAGTTTTACGTTTGCAGTGGGAAGAGGTGCTTTCGCGCTACGGAAACCAGATTCATGAAATTTGGTATGATGGCGGACTGGTTGTTCCGCTGGAAGATATAGTAAAAAAATACGCACCCAATGCAATCGTTTTTCAGGGACCGTTTGCCAACATTCGCTGGGTAGGTAACGAACAGGGAATTGCGCCGTATCCGGCATGGAACAGTGTGAAAGCCAAAGATGCCAAAACCGGCGTTGCAACCGGAGATCATGGCGATCCGGATGGCGATGTCTGGATGCCGCTGGAAGTGGATGTAACACTAAAGGATCACAATTGGTTTTGGAGTCCCGGCAATTACAAAAACCTTCGTTCGCTCAATCAACTCATGGAAATTTATTACACCTCGGTTGGTCGCGGAGGTTTGCTTTTGCTGAATGCTGCGCCCGATACCACAGGATTGATTCCAACAGAAGACATTGCGCTGTACAAACAATTTGGTGATGAAATTAACAGACGTTTTGGGAAATGTGTCGCTTCAACTTCCGGGAACGGAGAGGTGCAGGAAATCAAAATGGAAAAACCAACAGAAATTGATCATGTTGTAATTCAGGAAGATATTGTTTTTGGTGAGCGTGTTCGCGAATATGCGGTGGAAGGCAAAACCGGCGAAAATTGGATCGAACTTGCCACCGGAATTTCGATTGGTTATAAAAGAATTGAAAGGTTTGATGCAGTTGAGTTGAGCGCTGTAAGAGTTCGGTTTACCAAATTTTCATATCCACCGGTAATTAAAAATCTGGCATTGTATTTTGTTGGTGACAATCATACTGGAAATCGAAAAGTGGATCAGGTTAACAAGGACGAAATGCTGGTTGACTCTCAAGTACCTGATAAATCCGGAAAATTTGAAATAGACCTTTCAAATGCTATAAAAATGGCAGGACAATATGAATTAATTATTCGTTCTGAAGAAAATGAAAACTTGAAAATAAGAACATGCGGATTGATTTTGCAGGGAATAGAAACCCCTGGGTTCACCCGGAGTAACGAAAAGGGAAATTGTAACATCAACATTTCTGCTCATCCTTCGGGTGAAAAAGGAACAATTATAGTGACAGGTCAATTAGAAACTTTTAAAAATCAGATTCATCAGAATGTCAAATTCTTCTTAATCAAAAAATGATAAAAAAATGCTCATTGGGTGAGGTTTTCAACGCTATTTGGTTCACCAAAGGCATTGTTTACGGAACCATCTGCGGCAAACCGGTCAATCAGATTAATGCGAAAGCAGAGCGACTGGTTATTCAGACTTCAGAAATTAAACAATTCGATGTGTTTTAAGGTGAAGCACAATTTTTGAAAACGTTTTCATTAAATAAAATCCTTTTCGAAAACGTTTTCGTTAATTATTCAGGATGAATTTCAGTTCAACTTTGCCTTATATTTTATATTTGCACCTTTCATTATCAAACTTAAAAATTAAACCATGAAGAAACTTTTAATGATTTTCGTTGCAGCCTTGTTACTTTCGCAAACGATGGCTCAAAACAAAAACGAATCTGCCGCTTCTAAACAAAACGATGCCCGTATGCAATGGTGGAAAGATGCCAAATTTGGTATGTTTATCCATTGGGGAATTTATTCGGTACCTTCAGGAAAATGGGGCGAAACCACAACTTATGGCGAATGGATTATGCATTCAGCAAAAATTCCGAGAGCTGAATATGCGGCACTTGCTAAAAAATTCAATCCAATCCAATTTAATGCCGAAGAGTGGGTAAAGCTGGCCAAAGATGCCGGGCAGAAATACATTGTTATCACATCGAAACACCACGATGGGTTTGCCATGTTTGGCTCAAAAGCCGATCCTTACAACATTGTTGACGCCACACCTTTTAAGCGTGACATTTTAAAGGAACTTGCCGAAGCCTGTCGTAAAAATGATATGAAACTCGGCTTCTATTATTCGCAGGCGCAGGACTGGTATCACCCGGGTGGCGCAGTTTCCGGTAATGTGGAATGGGACGAAATCCACAAAGGCGATATGAATAAATACATTGATGAAATTGCCATTCCTCAGGTAAAGGAAATTCTTGCCAATTACGGCGATGTGGCTGTTTTGTGGTGGGACACGCCTACCAACATGACCAAAGAAATGACAGAAAAACTGGCTGCCTTAACCAAACCATATCCCAACCTGATAACAAACAACCGTTTAGGCGCCGGAATGGGCGGCGATTTGGAAACACCCGAGCAGTTTGTTCCTGCCACCGGTTTTCCCGGTCGCAACTGGGAAGTTTGCATGACCATGAACGGCCACTGGGGCTACAATGCTTATGACGACCGTTGGAAAAGCACTGCCGATTTGCTTCAAAAGTTGATTGACATTGTGAGCAAAGGCGGTAACTTCCTTTTGAATGTGGGACCCAATCAATATGGAATTATTCCCGAAGTTTGCCAGCAGAACCTGCGCGAAATGGGCGACTGGTTAAAATTGAACGGTGAAGCAATTTATGGAACACAGGCCAGTCCGTTTCCTTTTCTGTCGTGGGGAAGGGCAACGCAGAAAGGACAAACTCTTTATCTGCATGTTTTCGACTGGCCAAAGGACGGCAAACTGGTTGTGCCTTTTGGTAATAAAATTACAAAGGCTGTTTTGTTAGCCGATTCTAAAACCAGTCTGAAAGTAACTTCCGGAAAGGAAAAATCAACCATTCAACTGCCGGCTTTTGCACCCGATAAAATTGCTTCGGTAATATCGGTTGAGTTTGAAGGTGAACCTGCTGTAATGCCTGTTCCATCGCAGGGAGCAAAAGTTTCGGCTTCAACAACTGCGGATGGCAGTAATACAAGTTTTATCACCGATGGCGATCCCAAAAATCGTTGGCAAGCTGCCGGTGGAGAAAAATCGGCCACGCTTGAGATTGATCTTGGAAAACCAGCAACAATCCAGTGTCTTTCGCTGGTTGAGCCGTGGCATCCGTGGGACGGAATCAAACAAAATATTGAATTATACAGTCAGGAAGGCAATGAATGGAAATTGGTAACAAAAGCTCAGACAGAAGGCTCGGGACTGACACAAAACTTTCAGCCGGTAACCGCGCAAAAATTCAAGATGGTGATTCAAAACGAAAAGCAGGCACCTTCAATCAATGAAGCGATTCTTTTCAAAGCTGAATAATTGAAGAAAAATTAAATACAATAATCAAAAATCATGACCATTAGAAATGTTACTCTGCTGACTTTATTTCTTTTTTTCGGAAGTTGGTCAATCAAAGCCCAGCAATTTGGATATGTTGAAATTGGTGGTGGCGGATATGTTACTTCGGTAATTGGTTGCCCCACCGAACCCAACCTGTTTTATGCCAAAACCGATGTTGGCGGCGCTTTCCGCTGGCAGGAAAACAGCCAGACCTGGAAACCTTTGTTTGCATGGGTAGCCAGCAATCAAACTTCGTATCTGGGTGTTGAAGCGCTGGCCATTGACCCGCAATCGCCCAATAAATTATATGCACTCGTAGGTACTGAATATTGGGATGGGGGAAAAACAGCCATTCTGCGTTCTGAAGATTACGGCGAAACATTTAAAATAACCGATGTAACCGGTCTGTTTAAAGCACATGGCAACGGTTCCGACAGGCAAAAAGGAGAAACTTTGGCCGTTGATCCCAATAAAAGCGATATTCTTTTTTGCGGAACCCGTTACAACAAAGGTTTATTCAAGAGTATCGATTCGGGTGTAACCTGGCAAAAAGTGAGTTCACTGAATGTCACCGATGCGAGTATCAGTTTTGTTGTTTTCGATGCCAGTTCGGGAACAAAGGGAAATGCCACACCAGCCATTTTTGTTGGTGTATTTCGCGAGGGAGCAAATAATTTGTACGTCAGTAAAGACGGCGGTTTAACCTGGAATCCAATTGGTGGCCATTCCACCGGAAAGCCGCAGCGTTGCGTCATTTCAGCTGACAGGTATTTGTATGTAACTTATGCGGGAACTGCCGGGGCAATAAAAAAGTATAAGATGGATGACGGTACCTGGGCCGATTGCACACCGGGAATGGTTACCAGTAGAGGTTACAGTGGAATTGATGTGGATATAAATACACCCGGCAATATTGTAGCTTCAACTTACAGTTGGTGGAACAACGAACAGCAGTGGGGTTGGGGCGATGCCATTTTTTACAGCGTGGATGGTGGTAAAACCTGGAAGGAGAAAATACATAAAAACAATGCAACAATGAATAGCAACGGCAATTCGTGGATTCATGGCGCTGTGCATTGGGCTGGCTGTTTAACTTTTAACCCGGCTAAACCGGGTTGGGTGTTTGTGGTTTCGGGAAATGGAGTATTTGCAACAGAAAATATTGCTGCTACAAAACCGGTTTGGAAATTTATGTCGAAAGGTCTGGAAGAAACGGTGATGCTCGATTTGATAAGTATTCCCGGCGGACCATTAATTTCATCGGTTGGCGACCAGGGTGGATTTGTTCATAACAATGTGCTTCAACCTCCATCCAAACAAATCAGTCAATCTTCAGGATTTGCGTTTGCAGGACTCGTTCCTTCAACTATTGCGCGTGTTTCAACCGATTTATACCTGAGCGAAGACAACGCGGTGACATGGACTAAATTACCCGCGACTCCTGATGCAATGACCGGAGGTAAAGTAGCTGTTACAGCCGATGGAAAAACCATCATTTGGAAATCAGTTTTAAATAACCAGGAAAAATGCTGGTACACAATGGATAAGGGAAAAACATGGACAGCCAGCACTGGTGTGAATTTTGGTTTTTACCCCATGGGAGATCCAATCAATCCGTTAAAATTTTACGCCTACAATAAAAACGATGGTTATCTGTATGTGTGCAACGATGGGGGAAAAAGCTTTCTGAAATCAGGTTTGGCAGGTTCAGGCGGGCAACAGCGAATTGCAGTTTCGCACGGTAAGGAAGGCTACATCTGGATTGCAAGAGGTGGAAACGGCATAAATTATTCAGTAAATTCGGGCGAAACATTTCAGAAAATTGCTGTGTATTCCTGTGTAGCCATTGCCAGTGGAAAGGAAATGCCGGGCTCTGATATTCCTACCATTTTTATTTACGGTCAAACCAAAAGTACCGATGTAATTGGCATTTATCGAAGCACAGATATGGGCAAAACCTGGGTTCGGGCAGACGATAACCAGCACCAGTTTGGTCAACTGGCCAACGCCGGAATGATTGAGGCCGACCGGAATGTTTACGGACGGGTTTACCGCAGCAATGCCGGGATGGGAATTCCGTATATGGATGTAGAAAATCCTACTGCCGTGCAAACAGTTGACGGGCAAATGGATACACGGTTTTATCCAAATCCGTTCAGCAATACAATGAACGTGAAATTGAATTCCCCTATAGAACAGATTCATGTTTATAATCTGTCTGGTACACTTATTCAAACCATTGTTTCGGAACAAAAACCCAATCAAATCATTGAATTTGGCGCTGATTTAAAACGTGGAATGTATTTGGTAAAAATTGTAGGGAGCAAATCAGCAAGAAGTTATAAAATTGTAAAAGAATGATTTAGTGTTAAACCTAAAAATATTTTTAAATGAAAAATAAATATTTCCCGAAATTATTATTCTCCCTGGTTCTTCTTTTTGTTCTGAATGCCTGTTCGCAAAAAGCAGATTGGATTTCAACAACTGAAACTGAACCCTGGGTGGCAAACGAAGGATTAACAGCTAAAAAGTCAACAACAGCGGGTGATGTGGTAATCGACATTTCACAAACCGAACAATCCATCGAAGGTTTTGGTGCCTGTTTCAATGAGCTGGGCTGGACTTCGTTAAGCCGCTTAAAAGAAGAGGAAAGAAATCAGATTTTTGCCGAGCTTTTTAAACCCGGAGTTGGGGCAAACTTTACCATTTGTCGTATGCCGGTGGGTGCAAACGATTTTTCGCTCGATTGGTATTCATACAACGAAACCAAAGGCGATTTTGAAATGAAGGATTTTAGCATTGTCAACGACCTGAAAACACTGGTGCCTTTTATTCAGGAAGCAAAAAAATACAATCCGGCCATCAAACTTTGGGCATCACCCTGGAGTCCGCCAACATGGATGAAATGGAACAAACATTACGCCTGCGCTGTTCCGTGGCCGGGCCTTGCAGAAAAGTTTCAGAATCATCTTCCTGCCGATAAACAGGGAAAAGAGGGAACCAACATGTTTATTCAGGAAAAGGAATATTTTGAAGCGTACGCACTTTATTTTTCAAGATTTATTGAAGCATATAAAAATCAAGGAATAGAAATAGGCATGGTTATGCCACAAAACGAGTTTAACTCGTGCCAGATTTTCCCGAGTTGTACCTGGACTGCCGCGGGATTGGCGGAATTTATCGGCAAATATCTCGGCCCTGAAATGGAAAAACAAGGCGTCGAACTTTTCTTTGGTACCATGGAACGCCCCAACGAAGCGTTGGTTGATACCATTCTGAATGACCCGGATGCCGGGAAGTTTATCAAAGGTGTTGGTTTTCAGTGGGCAGGAAAAGAAGCCATTCCCGGAATTCACAAACGATATCCTGAACTGCCGCTGTATCAGAGTGAACAGGAGTGTGGCAATGGCAAAAACGACTGGGAATATTGCAACTACACTTGGAAGTTAATGAAACAATACCTGCAAAATGGTGCAAGCGCCTACCTGTACTGGAACATTTCGCTCGACAAAGGTGGTTTTAGCCGCTGGGGCTGGCAGCAGAATTCGCTTGTAACAGTTGATCCAGAAACAAAAACATTTCAATACAACCATGAATATTACCTGATGAAACATGTTAGTCATTTTGTGCAACCCGGTGCAAAACGACTCAAAACTTCAGGCGGCTTTAATAATATTCTTGCATTTGTAAATCCCGATAATTCGGTGGTTTGTGTGGTCCAAAACGAAGACCCGGCACCTGCAAAAATCACCATTCAAATCAATGACAAAACCATAGAACCAGAACTGCCTGCAAATTCGTTTAATACATTTTTGTTGAAGTAAAATGCCGGTTAATTGGGAATCGTTCTTTTTCTAAACAAAGTGAATGAGTTGAATTCAAAGCTGTTTACCATTCAAAGAAAGAACGGTTCCATTGCAACCCAATTTTGAAAAGTTTTACCCCCGCTGGTTCCTTTAAAGGCCCGGTGTCAGCACGGTGTATTCTTATTTATTATTCACAGATACAAATTCTTTTGGTGTCAATCCCGTATGTTTTTTAAAGGCCAGATATAAGGGTGATTTCGACTGAAATCCGGCCATTTCAGCAATTGAATCTATGGTGTGCCTGCTAAAATCAAGCGACGACAATATTTCCTTTGCCCTTTCAATAAAGCATGTAAGTTGCTGTTTTATACCTCCCTGCAACAAAAAAACCTTTCCCTACGGTAAGTTTTCGCGTCCAGCGGGTAGTTGAGGCTTCCCGGCAGGATTTGAGCGGGTGACTCCGAGTCACCTGCTCAATAAAACTGACGAATTGATATTTGTTGTTGCCACAAATGGTTTTGCCGTTTCCGGCAAACCACGCGATAAAAAATAGCGCGGTAGCAGATGCAATTTCAAATCCCTATTTGAGATTCATACCACGGCGATATTTCAATTTCAATTAATATTTTATAATACCAGGTGGTTGCCATGTTTTATCCAGAATGGCGGCCTTGCCCCAATAACTGCGGATGTATAAGCTTAGTGTGCCTTTTGGAGCAGGTAACCAGTTGGTTTCTTTGTCTGTACCGGGCGATTTGTGTCCGATGTATAAAGTCAGTGAACCGTCATCATTATATTTCAGGTTTTTGTTTTTGGTGCCAAGTGAAAAACGATTCAAGTCATTTGGACTAAACAAATGGTGCTCGTTGTAAAGAGTTAACGACCAAAAGCCATTCACCGGCGGTGTTTGATCTTTTGCAAAAGTTATCGAGTAATTATTGTTGCCGTTAAGCTGAATGCCTTTGCTGTCAACATCGGTATAGAAATATTGCGTTTCATCGGGCTTGTTGTCGTAAAAGTTCGATTTGGCAGTGCCGGTGCGGTTAAAATAGTCGACACCAAATTGCGCATTGTTGGTAGAGCGGTTCCAGTTATTACCGGCCGGCGTGCCATTGTGTTCCCATTTAAAGAATGAAGATATGATGGATTGATCGGCTTCAACTGCTGCGGCAATTATCGCTTTTTTTATGGCCGGATCAGCAGCGGCAGCATTTAACAACTGGCGGAAATTGGCATACAACGCTTCCTCTCCCGGTAATGGTGAAACACTGTCCAGAACGGCTGTCAGAACATCAAAAAAAGTTTCAGGAACTACCCATTTGGTCTCGCCCTGATTGGTATTGGCTGCTTCTCCAATACTGGGCAATTTGCTGTAATCTATAATTTTCATTTGGCCGTCGAATTCTGTAAGCGGGTACAATACCACCTGATTAACCACTGATTGAATGGCAACACGGTCTTCCTGGGTATCATCCATAAAAATGCGGGGAATCATGTTAACCAATTCTGTTGAACTTCTTACAACACCAGTTACCCCAACAGGAATTGTTCCATTCCACTTCGGTCCCGCAATCAAATAGAAGCCGGGTTTGGTTCCATAAGGTTTGCCCAGTTTTGCAAACTGATCGCTTCGGGCATCGTACATGGCATATACCCAAAAGCGGTCGCCAAAATCGGGCACCTGAATGATTACCGGCTCCTTATTTAACGAACCGTAGGCCAGTCCATAAACTACATCCTGGTTTGGACAGGCGACAAACGATTGAGTTGGCTTGATATAATCGACAAGCATGGCAAGCCTGCTCAACGGTGCAACAGGCACTACTCCTCCGTTTAGCGCCGGATAGGGAGCTTTTGTAATGTTGGCACGCCGGTTAAACTGATTGACCATGGGCCAGCCCCAGATATAAGCAACTTTTGCCATTGCCTTCGCATATTCAACTGGCATTTTTACATTGTCAGCAGGTTGGGTTACTTCGGCAAAGTTTTGTGGAAAAGGAACCTGTGCAGCATCAGTTGCTGATGCTCCGGCAGTATTGGAAGTTTCATTTATTGCAGAAGTCGAATCTTCAGATACGGTGCTTTTTTGGTTGTTGCTGTTACAGGCAGCGAAAAACTGTCCGGCAATCAAGCTGAAAACCAGTATTTTTTTTCCTATTCTTTTTTCCATAATTATAAAATATATACTTTTTACGATTAATTAATTGATTGACCAGCAGTATTTTCAGCCAATATAGTTGGTCGGGCAACATATCAACATCACCTTACTTTTTTTCATGTGCAATCATAGGTGGTACTTTATAGGTACCATTTATTACGTCTTCACCGGGGCCATAGATACGCAACACACAAAAGAAAGGTCCGTCAGGTGTTGGCAACCAGTTTCCTTCTTTTTCTTTCCCAGGCGAAGATTTTTGAAAATAGACGATCAACGAACCATCTTTCTCTTTTTTCATAGCCTTTGTCTGGCTTCCAATACTATATCTGTTAATGGGGTTGTCAACCAAAAAACGCCCTGGCAGATCATACATGGTAAACGACCAGAAATATTTTGACGTTGGAATTTGTCCCGATGGGAATGTCACGGTATAATTATTTTTACCGGCGTCCAATGGTTTACCGTCGCTATCAACCTGATAAGCCGGATACATTGCCTGTACAGGATAATTTCCAAACTGTCCAATCACCACACCTGCTGATCGGTTCAGATAATCAATTCCTATTTTCTCCCTTGTGTTAAACAATTTTGTGCCGTCCTTTGTGCTGGCCACTGCAGCCTGTATAGCTGCATCACCTTCAATAATTCCCTCTTCAATTGCCTTTACAATATCAGTACCCAATTTTTGGGGTTCCCAGGGTTTTCCTGCGGCAACACCTATTTTAGCAGCATTCTCAAGCATGGTTTTATCATCCGTATGAGGAAAGGTATACGACAACATAAAATTGGCATAAGCAAAGAAGTTGATTGTTTTTAAGTCGGCAGCATTATAAACCGGCCAATTGATGGCAGGGGCTGCTGTTGGTGCTGTTGTACCTAAAAATTTACTCAATGGCTGTAGTTGATATCCTTGCTGAATGGCTTTCATTTTTGGCACATCGACTTCCCCATTTACTCCGGTTCTCGTTAGTGTTCCTATAAATTGAGATTCGCCTATGATGGCCCTTTTAATTCCTTTGGGCAAAGAATCTTTATAATCGGAAGTGCAAAGCAAATAATTTCCACCTCCCTGACCGTCAAAAACAGAACCAGGGGCATCTATAACGTAAGCCCACATATCATCCCATTGACAGGTATAATAACGATTTCCATCCGACGGAGGCATGGTGAGTACCCACGGCTCGGAACGAAGATCAACCCATGCCCAGGAATACGGTGTGTTGTTATTTGGTGTGGGAATGTCCTTATTGGCCGGAGATGCCAAACCATAATGCCGATAAACACCAAAACCTCCAACATATTCTTTTGCCTCAGTATTGATGGCTTGCACATACATGGTTCCATAGTTGAAAACCAAAGGAAACATGGCGATATACGTTTCTTTCGCAATCCTTTTGGCATCTTCAGGAGTAAGCTTTGCAGATTGACTTGCTGAATCTGCATTATTTTTTTCTTTTTTTGGTTGATTGCCATTGCATGCCATGAGGACTAATGCAACACCGATTGTAATAATAAAAATACCCTTCATAATTTTCGTTTTTAATCTCTGATGATAATATTGTTTCAAATCATTATATCCAAGAATAATTATCGCATATAATTAATAGTTGCGATGTTTTGCTTTGCAAACCACGCGAAAAATCCTGAAATTTCGGGAGTGCGGGAGCGGGGAGAATAAGAATTACATTTAGTCTTTTTACGATCGTGTTTTTCATGATAGCGTTTTTATTAATTTTATTTGGTAATCGTATCATTGATTTTCGATATCAATTGACAATTGAAACTTGAAAAAAGTTCAAACAGTACTGTTTTTTGTTACCTCATAAAAATAAAGATGCCTGAAAATCATTTCATCATACCGAAATTCTTACCGGTTTCCCTTTGCCCTGTTATGCGTTTTGCAACATCTGGCAATTGATGTATGATGTTGCGCCACCTTTGCTCCAGGCTTTAACATGGTAGGGGTCCATCTCTGCCAATTTCCAGATTTTACTTATGTTGGCATCGTGGCCAAGGGCGCAAAGCGGACAGATTGATTCTTTTTTCGATTCAGCGATTGCCGATTGTTTCATGTAAGCCAGTTTTTTTTATTGCTTCATCGAAAACCCGAACATCGAGAAGTTTTGTGTCGACCGAACCACCCAGGATGTAATCAAAAATCCCTCTGTGGTTTTTCACATACGGGTTGGCATTTGATGTATTGAGCGGGTGACTCGCAGTCAACCGCTCAATAAAACCGCAGAATTGAAATTTGAAATTACCACTAAAAACCTTTGCCATTTCAGGCAAGGCACGGATTACATTGGGTTAAATCCGCGCCAGCCTGGGGATGTAGTTCAACACCGACTCATCGCTGGTTTCCCGCCAAAGCGGGACAGGCGGTGCCGACCGCTCAGAGTCCTATTTATTGCGCACTGTAGTTTATAATTCTTTTCTCATTGCAAAGTCACATCTATCGGATAAATGAGATAGTTTGTATTGAACAAATCCATATTTTCCGTACAAAGTTATCGCTTTGTCTAACAATTTGTTTGTTTCCAGAACAATCTCTGAATATCCCAATTCTCTTGCCTTTTTAAAAGAATCTTCCATCATTAATTTGCCGAGTCCTTGTCCTTGATAATTATTTAATAAATACATTTTTCTCAATTCACAAGTCTTTCTGTCTATTTTAAAGATTCCATATGAACCTATAATTTCATTATCCTTTTCTATTACGGCAAACCAACCATTTTTATTAAAATAATAATCCTCTAAATCAGATAAATCCTTGTCTGTTTCATGAGGATTCGTTTTTAATCCATAATCAGACAGAACTGATTTTACTAAATCCATAATTTTGAATTCATCTTCTTTGTTTGCTTTCCTTAAATTAAACATGACTGTCTATTTTTTTTACTATGATGCACAACTAAGCGTATAGAACTCGTCGTTTTTTGCATTTTTAGCGTTGGTGAGATTGCTATTCGAAGATTTGTTTGCCATCGGTTTTGGTTAATTGCCTTTGTTAAGGATTTTTGGTATCTGTAAAATTGATGAGGGTTAAAAATAGAAATAAATCCGGAATAAATACCAACGGAAAAGAAAGAGAACGACGGCAGCGCTGCATAGTCATAGGATGACTTCGGAGTCATCCGATGACTAAAACACACGGCCCTGCATAAAATACAACCGATGCCGGAGGCATCACATGTTTATAGAAATACCCGACATAATTCGACATTCGACTCCGGCCGGAGTCGTACCTTTCAATTCAACAATATTTCTATATACATTCCAACCCGCTGGGTTGGGGTATTTAACCAATAGAAAAATTTACAAATGATATTAATAAATACAAGCATAACATGATTTAATTCTAATGCCCATGCGAACTCCTTCCATTTTGAGGAATGCGTAAAAATTAAACCGTTTTTATGATTTTCTTTACTACTACTATTTTTGATTATTTTTGGCGCCTTAAAATGGTCCGTTGAGGTTTAAAAAATCATAAAATCAGTTAATCATGAAAAAGTCAATTTGTTTATTTACAATCCTCTTTTTTGTTTTTTCTTATCATCTTTCAGCACAGGAGAATTCAGCAAAACCTGCTGCTTCACCTACATCGCTTGGAATGGTAATTTATTCAAACGATGTTGAAACAGTTTGGAATGCATTCCGTTTGGCCAATTTTTCCATGAACAAGGGAGATACAGTGCAGGTATTTTTACTTGCCAAAGGTGTTGAAGTTGATAATCTGGTAAATGAAAACAAAGATTTAAAAGAACAGGTGGAAGCATTTCTTGAAAAAGGCGGGCAAATTCAGGGTTGCGGAACCTGCTTAAAAAGCAGGAAAAACAATGAACCCCAGGTTTGTACCTTCTCATCGCTTGCCGATTTGTATGCTTTGATTCGCAAAAACAAAATAGTATTAACATTCTAAAAAAATAATAATGAAAATCGCAATTATACTCGAAACCAAAGAGGTTGAAAAAGCCTGGAACGCTTTCAGGTTTGGCGTAACCGCTAAAAAAGTGGGGCACGAGGTTAAACTTTTTCTGATGGGTGAAGCCGTTGAATGTGAAGGACTGACCCATGAAAAATATAATGTCGATGAGCAAATGAAAGCATTTGAAGCTGTTGGCGGCGAATTGCTGGCCTGCGGAACCTGTCTGAAATCAAGGCAACTTGCCGATTCCACCTCATGCCCAATCTCAACTATGGTTGACTGCGTTAATATGGTTGTTTGGGCAGATAAAACAGTAACATTTTAAAAATTAAAAATCCTGAAACAATTCTCCTTTAACAACGGGGCAGCCGCTCAATAAATATGGTACAGTCATAGTCATCCGATGACTAAAACACACGGCTCTGCATAAAATACAACCGATGCCGGAGGCATCACATGTTTATAGAAATACCCGACATAATTCGACATTCGACTCCGGCCGGAGTCGTACCTTTCAAACTCAATAATATTTCTATAAACATGCCAACCCGCAGGGTTGGAAGAAAGAGGAATAGGGATGTTTAGCGCGTTTTTGATTTAAAAGGCTGTAAACGAAAAATAAAGACCTTCGGATTAAAGTGTGATACACGTTTCTTTTAAACGCGAAAATCCACGTTGGCTGAAAATATTATACAGTATCAATCTTTACCCCCGCTGATTTCTGTAAACTCCGGGTGTCAGCGAGGTATATTTTTTGAACATCCGCGAAAAATAAGGGGCATTTTTAAAATTGGTTTCATCTATGATTCTGTTGATTGGCAAGTCAGTGGTGAGCAATAAAAACTGCGATTTTTCAATTCGTTTTCTGATGATAAATTCACAAGGCGAAACCCCGAAAATCGATTTAAAAATGCGCGTGAAATGGTCCTTAGAAAGACAGGCTATCTGAGCGAGCTGTTCAATTTTGATGTCATTTTGAAGATTTTCCTGAATAAATACAAGGATTTCATTAATGTTGTATTTCAGACCCGAAGCATGGTCAATTCTTGTTTCATCGGAAATAAAACCTGAAAAAAGCTGTTGGATAATTCCTTCGGTTTCCAGCCTTTGACTGGGTGAATTAAAAGCTGGTTTTTTATCCATCCAGGGTTTGGTTTGGTAAACATGCGGATCATGGTGTGGCAATTGAAGTCCCGGATTAAGTTCAAGTATCCGGTTAAATAACATTTTGCTCAGCTCAGTTGCCTTGAATTTATTCCGGAATGAAATGAAGTTATAAATAGTCAAACCGTTTTCGACCAAAGCCCTGAAATGGATATAAATGTGCGAAAGGTCTTTATTGAAAATATAACTGCAGTGCACAAAACTGGGAATGAGATACATAAATCCAGCTTCCAGTTGAATGGTCTGATTTCCGATAACAACATGTCCGTTACCCTCTGTAATAAGGTATATCCGGGAATACGGACTTATAATATCAGCATATTCCGATTGCTGTAAAAATCGTAAATATGCAATATTTTTTAATTCAAACCGGACGCTGGAATTCCCATCGCTTAAAATCATTTCACACTAATTATTAATGAGTTGAAAAATCAAAAATAGTTAATTTGCTCAATTAATAAACCGGAAATGTATAATTAAATGACTGATT
>JBGSRA010000150.1:0-36663 GCA_041737765.1 Draconibacterium sp.
GGCTTTGCTGGAGCAACTTGTCCTGTTTGCGGAGCAAGTACTGCAGATGTTCCTCGCTCTCCTTGATTGTAATATCAATTGTTTTTGCCATGTTGGCAAGTTAATAATTATTGGGTAAATTAACAACATAAATTGTATTACACAGGGTTTTAACCAATGCTTTAAAATGTCGGGGCGT
Source organism: Draconibacterium sp. (assembly GCA_041737765.1). Classification (GTDB taxonomy): domain Bacteria; phylum Bacteroidota; class Bacteroidia; order Bacteroidales; family Prolixibacteraceae; genus Draconibacterium. Next base: position 179 of record JBGSRA010000150.1, read on the forward strand.
TGCCCCTGTTTCGTTTGAAGCCAACTAGTCCTGAAAGGACGGCATGTATAAGCACAGGTTGAAAACCTGTGATATTGTGCAAGTTTCAGATTTAATTTGAATTTAATTGAAAATATTATAACGCTGCCTCATACAAAACCTCCACCGGGTGTTTTGCCTGTTTTCCCGTTCCGTCCTTAATGTGGTGGCGGCAGGATGTTCCGGGTGCCGAAAGAATCACTTTTTCAGCAGTGTTGCGAACAGCAGGAAATAAAACCATTTCGCCAATTTTCATCGATAAATCGTAGTGCTCTTTTTCGTAGCCAAACGAGCCTGCCATTCCACAACACCCTGACGGTATTTCTTTTACCGAATAATTGCTCGGGAGAGAAAGCATTTTTTTCGATGGTTCGGTTGATGCCACTGCTTTTTGCTGGCAGTGCCCATGAAGAAGGATCTGTTTCTCTTCTGTTGTGAACTGTTCAGAAGTGATATTTCCCTTATCGATTTCGTTGGCTATAAACTCTTCAAATAGTAAGGCATTTTTGCCTAATTCAGTTGCCGCCGGTTGTAATGTTGAATCCACCAAATCGGGATATTCATCTCGGAAGGCCAGAATTGCCGAGGGTTCGATGCCAATGAGTGGTGTTTTTGTTGATATAATATCTTTTAAAAGGTTGACATTTTCTGTTGCAATTTTTTTAGCCGTACGTACCAATCCTTTCGAAAGGAAAGTACGTCCACTTTCCTTGTGTACCGGAATTTTTACTTCGTACCCCAGTTTTGACAGCAGCAAAATGGCTTTTATCCCGATATCGCTTTCGTTGTAATTAGTAAACTCGTCGTTAAATAGGTACACTTTTCCCTTTATTTCGGTTTGTGGAAGCGGAATTCCGCTGCCAGTCCAGCGGTTTAACGTGATTTTGGAAAGTAGCGGCACACTTCTTTTTATGGAAAATCCGATTGCTTTTTTCAGTAACGAAGTATTCATTGCAAAATTAGAAATTGGCCGAACCAAAACTGCGAGACTGTTTAGTCTTGGCAGGTAAGCCACTAATTTCGAACGCAGTGGAATACCATGAATATCGTGATACTGTTGTAAAAACTCGGCTTTTAGTTTGGCCATATCCACATTCGACGGGCATTCGGCTTTGCAAGCTTTGCATGAAATACACAGGTCGAGGATATCATAAATTTCCTGGTGATCAAAAAGATTTTCTTTCTGGTTATTGTATAGAAATTCGCGTAAAATATTGGCACGTCCACGGGTTGATTTGTCCTCGTCTCGGGACGCCATAAAAGTAGGGCACATCGTACCACCAATCACTTCGCTTTTGCGGCAATCGCCGGAACCGTTACATTTTTCCACGCTCCTGAAATAGCCCCTGTAGCGCGAAAAATCAAATTGTGTTTCAGATTCAGGAATTGCTTTGCCCGGAATCACCCGCAAACTTTCGGTAATAGGTTCGGTATCGGTAATTTTTCCCGGATTCAGCACATTGTCGGGGTCCCAGGCTTTTTTAACCTGTTTCACCAATTGGTAGTTTTTTTCGCCCAACATGAATGGAATAAAATGCCCGCGTACCCGGCCATCGCCATGTTCGCCACTCATCGATCCACGGTATTTTTTCACCAATTGTGCCACTTCCTGCATCAGCGTTTCGAAAAGCTTAACGTCGGCCGGATCTTTAAAATTGATGAGTGGCCGGAAATGGATTTCACCCGTTGCAATATGTGCGTAGTAAATACTGGTAAGTCCCAGTTTTTCGAGTACCTTTTTGAAATCGGCAATGTATTCGGGCAGCAATTCGGGAGCAACTGCAGTATCTTCTACTCCCGGAACACCTTTCCTGTCGCCGGGTACATTTGAAAGCAATCCCAAACCGGCAGTTCTGAGCGACCACACCCGTTTAATGTTGTCGGCACCTGTAATCAGCGGAAAATGATAGCCAAGTCCGGCGTCCCTAAAATCTTTTTCCAGTTTAGCTGCAGTGTCTGTGAGCTCTTTTTCGGTTTCATACGAAAATTCAATCATCAGCAACGCACCGGGATCCCCTTTTACAAAAAACCGGTTTTTATTCTGTTCAATATTTTCTTTTGTACACTGAAGAATAATGTCGTCCATCAGCTCAACCGCGGTGGGCCTGTGTTTTAATGCAATAAGGTTACCATGAAGTGATTCTTCCAAAGTGTTAAAATGAGCGCAAACCAAACCTTTAAATTTAGGGGGAAGCGGAATCACATTCAATTTAATCCGGGTGGAAAAAGCCAGCGTTCCTTCCGAACCTGCAAGCAACTTACAAAAGTTGAACTTTTCATCGCTTCCTGAAAAAACCTCCGAGTCGAGTAAAATGTCGATGGCATAACCCATGTTGCGGCGCGAAACCCGTGGATCAGGAAATTTTTCGCGAATTTCCTGCTGGTTTTCCTTATCTGAGAGTAACTCGTTAATGTTCTGATAAATCGTTTTTTCGAGTTGATTCGGATTTCCATTCAGTTTTTGTCCGAACTCTTCTTTTGTTAATGCTTTAAAAGTAGTTTCTGAACCATCAGAAAGGATAGCATCAATTTCGAGTACATGTTCGCGAACGCTGCCGTAAACCAGTGAATGCAGTCCGCATGAGTTGTTTCCCAGCATTCCGCCAATTACACAACGGTTGGCAGTTGAAGTTTCGGGGCCAAACTGCAAGCCGTGTTTAGCAAGAAAAAGATTGAGTTCTGCCAGCACAACGCCGGGTTCAACCCAAATCCATTTTTCTTCGGGATTGAATTCGAGAATGCGGTTCATGTATTTCGAAACGTCAACCACAATGCCGGGACCTACCACCTGTCCGGCCAGCGAAGTTCCAGCGCCACGTGGAATTACCGATGTGCCGTTTTCGCGTGCAAACCCGATGATTTTTTTGATATCATCTTTTGTTTTCGGACGCGTTACCGCCAAAGGCATTTCCTTGTATTGCGAAGCATCGGTAGAATAAAGCACACGCTGCACATTATCGGCAAAAAGGTCGCCTTCGAGATGCGATTTTAACTGGTTGAGTTTATCGGCAGAAATCATACAAATGAATTTTATTAACCGTAAAGTTAGCAGAAATCTTTTCGGTGTACAGCGTTATTTCTGATGTGGTTTTAATTCACAATAAAATTTAAGATTGAAATTTAATGTGTTTTACCTGAAAACCCCCCTCACCGCCTCCAGATATTTCATTCCCGAAATTGTATCGGGTTCGAGTTAGCTGCCCTCTGTCCATTCGTTCCAGCAATTGATGTTTAAAATTCTGGGGCCGTTTGGGTCGGATAAAAGTTTATCTTTAGTCATTTGCAAGGCAGCTTTGAAATTTTCGGGAGTATTGTTGCCGATGATATTCATAAAAGGGTAACCAACATTCGCCCATTCTGATTTTAAATCGCAACGCGGAGTGGGGTCCCAGCCCATAGTAACATTAGGAAAATAGGGAACTCCATATTCTGTTTTTGCCTTTTCCCAGTGTTCAAAATAGCGTTCGCGAACCCAGTTGTAATCGGTTATGGTATCGGGTAATTCAGTATGATGAATCCAAACGTATGAAGTTGCCGAGTTAAATCCCAGCGATTTGATTAGTCCGGGAGTATCTTTCGGCGCATTTTCAACCGGCAGAACCGGATTTCCCCAGGCCACCATATTCCAGTGTACACCTTTCATTCCGGCTTTTACAGCCTTCTCATTCAATCGTTCCATTGCAGCTTTTGTGGCTTCAATGCTTCCAAAACCCTCGACAAATTTTTGCACATCGTAAACCGAGAAATAAGGTTTGCCATCGATTTTCCAATAATTGGATTTGCTGAAATATTCCTTGATTACAAAGTTTCCGATTTCTTCGAACCTTTCACGAGAAACTTTCCCCGGATAAAGCAGTTTTTGGTCTGTTCCACGGGTGTACGGATGAATATTCACCCAGTCGTGGTTGGCCCACATCAATGCAAATTTTATAGAATCGCAGTTTTCAGCCATCAGAAAACCTTCGTCGATGCACCGGTTTAAAAACGGGCCGTCTTCATACATGTACCAATCGAAAATAAAACAGTCGATACCATTTTCAACTGCGGTTTCAATTTTTTTCGCCATCACTTGCGGGTCTTTTTCATCCAGGTAACCCCAAGCTGGAACCTTTGGCTGCTGATGACCGGGGAATCGAGGTTTCGCAGCTTTTACCAATTCCCATTCAGCCCAGTTCGTTCCCATATTTAAATCATTTCGCGGGTCGCCGCTGTGGTAATTCGGGAAATAGTAAGCGGCAACGGTTATATTTTCTTCAGACTTAACTGCAGGTTTTTTTACATTGCATGACAGAAAAATAACCAAAACGAAAATCAGCAAAAACAAAATTTTCATAGGTAAGGTAATTAGTTGTATTTTCTGAAAAACCGGTTCAGGTTTTGAGTCACCTGGCTGTAGATGGGTTTTGTAAATTCAATAAACAAATCCTGCTCAGACGGAAGCGGTAAAGATTTTCGCTTTGTCAGTTCAAACTGGCGATTGTCAAGCGCTTCACGGTCGCCAACAAAAATGGCATATTCATTTACCCATGTAAATGAACCCGGAACAATTTCATCTGAAATCAGTTTATCAGTTGAAGCATTATAAATGCGAACATGAAGGCTGCCGGCAGAAATAACCTGGTCGGTATAGGTTTTCAGTTTAGCCACATACTTTTTGTATTCAATGCGTGTGGTATCTCTGCTTTCAATTTTTACCTTTTTTTCAACATTTTCCTCTTTTTCGTTTCGAACAACGTTGCCAACCGAAAAGTCGAAAAACTCCATATCAACAATAAAATCGGGTTGCGTTACTCCTGCTTTTTCTGCCTGAACAGGTGAATAAAAACTTACAAAACCCGATGCTTTGTACTGATTGTTGAGATATTCAAAAACCTGGTTATAAAAAAACTCTGATGAAAGTCTGTATTTCTGTGTATTTACCGTAATTGCTTGAACTATTACTCTTAATGTTGCAATGTTTTTTGCTTCAGCCATTAATTCGCTAACATTTTTGTAATTGCTAATCAATTGATCTGCCCTGAAGAAATGGTCAAAGGCTTTTCTTGCTGATTCGCGTGTGTTAAAATCAAGTTCTGCAACTCCGGCGTTGTAACGCTCTTCGGCAGCTTTCTCAAAAGCCATATTCAGTTCAGAAGTATAAGTTTTCGGGTTAGCAACAATTTTACGTGCTGCCGGTGTACTTCTGATAAGGTCCGAAAGCTGGTTTACCTGCTGCATCAAATTAATAGCCTGTTCCCATTTGAACTGGTTGTTTTGCGAGAGAATCAAATCCATCTCTTCCTGCGACCAGTCAAGTGTTACCGGGTATCCTTCTTCCAAAACCGATGTTGCATTTTTATTATCTGGTGACGATTTCAAACGTTCCACAGCTTTTGTAACTGCTGAAAAATAGTCACCTTTTTGCAATGCTTTTTTACCGGTTGAACATGCAGTAATTATAATCAGTAGTATTCCGGCTAATAAGATTTGATTTTTCATAAATGTGGATTCTTTATTTGCTAACAAAAATAAGATTTTAGAATGGGTTTTTGATGAAAAAAAAGAGGCTGTCACTTTCGAAACAGCCTCAATCCATATTATTTAATCTCTTTTTCATTCCAGCCCGAACGATTTGGTGGTTCAGGCGTTTTTATCTTTTTGGCCGGATTTTTTTCAAGTTCCTTTAATAATACTTCAACGGCTTTTTCAATGCCGGGATCAATTCCTTTTGCCAGTTGTTCGGGGCGATCGACTACTTCAATGTCGGGATAAACACCAATTCCCTCAATGATCCATTCACCATTTTCATCAAATATTCCAAATTGCGGCACCGAGATATTTCCACCGTCAACCAGCCTTGCATTTCCCGAAATTCCCACAAGTCCACCCCATGTTCGGGTTCCGATTAATTGCCCTAATCCTTTTTTTCTGAAATAATATGGAAAAGCATCACCACCGCTTGAAGAGTAACCATTTATCAGCATCACTTTTGGCCCGTCATGCGCAATTCCCGGGGTTTTATTGGGAACAAGTCCATTTCGGTTCCAGTAACTCAGTGTTTTGCGATCGAGTAAATCAGCCATTACATCGGGAATAAAACCGCCACCGTTGTAGCGATCATCAATAATCAGTGCTTCCTTGTCGTGGTAAGCATACATTCCTTTAAAAAGCTCACGGTTACCGTCGGTGGAAGTGTTTGGAACATAAATGTAACCAATTTTTCCACCCGATAATTTATCTACCAACGCACGGCGTTCAAGTACCCAATTATAATGAAGCAAATCAAGTTCGCTTTTTACGGGTTTAATCAAGGTTGTACGCGCAAAATCCTTTTCAGGGGAAGAATTCACAACAATTTCAACCTGTTTGCCCGATGTATTTTCCAGAAATTCGTACGGATTGTCCTTAGTTTTAATTTCATGTCCGTTTATACTAATCAGGTAATCACCTTCCTTAACATTCACTCCCTGTTCAGTCAGTGGTGAACGTAACAATTCGTTCCAGTTTTGGCCCTGGTAAATTTTTGCGATTTTGTAATATCCGGCTTTTTCGTCGGCAACCAGTTGAGCGCCGAGCAGTCCACCTTCAACACGTTTTGTTTTTTCGAAATCGCCCCAGTCAACATACGAGTGACCGGTATTCGATTCTGAAACCATTTCGCTCAAAATAAAATCCAAATCGGCACGGTGACCAACAAAAGGTACCAGTTGTGCATAATTTTCCTTAACGCCCTTCCAGTCAACGCCATGAAGGTTGCTGACATAAAAATAATCTCGGAAAATGCGCCAGCCATCATTGTAAATCTGTGCCCATTCTTTTACCGGATCGATTTTCATTTCCATTGCATCGAGCTTTAGTTTTCCGGCATCGGGTTTTTGTCCGGGTGTAATTTTGGTAATTCCAAAATCGCGGCCAGAGCGATACAACATGGTTTTTCCATCGGCTGAAACCTGCGCCTGAATTGCTTTTTCAAGTATCACTTCTTCTTTTTCCTCCGCAATGTTGTATTTTTTCAGCTTTCCGTCTGAAATAAACAATACCCCGCCTTCAACAGCAGCCAGATTGCGATACTCCCCGGCTGGCAATGGTATTGCAATAATCCGGTTATTAATTCCTTCAACATCAATCGATACAGTTATCGGTTCAGCTTTCTTTTCATCTGCTTGCTCTTTCTTCTCTTTTTTGTCTTTGCCTTCGTCTTTGCCTTTGCCTTTGTCTTCGTCTTCAATTTTACCTTCTTCTGCTTTCTTTTCTTCTTTTACGGGCTCAACATCGTTTTTGTCTTTAAACAGTTTTTCTGAATCAGCCTTTAACGCCATTGCATAAATCCTTGTTGATTTATTGTACACGTAATTGAATTCAAAACTCGAAAAATCGAGATTAAAATCGCGGTCGGAAAGGAAAAAGATGGTTTTTCCATCGGTAGAAAATACAGGTGAATTGTCTGAAAATGAATTATCGGTGAGTTGAATATTTTTGTTTTCAGGAACATTGTAAACCCAAATTGCCGAATATCCGTTTGGAGCTTGTTTTTCGTATGCAATCCATTTCGAATCGGGTGAAAAAACGTACGACCGAATCTCGTTTTCGGTGGCTTTGTCAACGATAGTTTCGTTTTTAGTTTCTATGTTGAGAAGTTTCAATTGCTGGGTGCGGTCGGAGTAAAGCAAGAATTTGCTGTCGGGCGACCATTCGCCGTCATATTTCCATGCTGACGAATTTGTTGTTAATTGCTGTGGTTTTGCTCCTTTTTTATTTTCAATCAGATAAATTTCGTATTCACCCGTTGCATCAGAGTAGTACGAAATGTATTTTCCGTTTGGCGACCAACTCGGGTAAATCTCCCTGATTCCCTGGGTTTGTGTGAGATTTTCGGTTATACCGTTTTCAGCAGGAACCGAGAAAATATCGCCTCGGGCATCAAACAATGCACGCTTTCCGGTTGGCGAAACTGAGTAACTATGAATGTCGGAACTTACAGTTTTAAAGTACGAAACGAGGTTTGGATTATCGAAATTAATGTTAATCGTAATTTTTTCTGTCTTTCCGTTTTCGAGGTTCATTTTATAAATAGTTCCACCGTTTTCGAAAGCAAGCTGGCCGTTGCTTCCCGATGGCCATAAAACATCGAAATCCTTGAAACTGGTGAGTTGTTCAACTGCTTTTGATTGTGTATTGTAACTGTAAATGTTAAGTTTCAGGTCGCGATCGGAAGCAAAGAAAATTTTGTTGTTGTACCAAACCGGGCATTGATCGGAACCTGCAAAATCGGTGATTTGTTCCGAAGTATTCTGTTCCAGATCGTAAACCCAAAGTTCGGTGGCACGACCGCCCTTGTAACGTTTCCACGAGCGGAACTCGCGGTCAACCGGTGTAAAACATATTTTTTTTGCATCGGGCGAAAGTGCTGCAAAACCACCGTTAACAATTTGAAGCGGTTTTTCGAGGCCACCTTCAATATTTACCAGAAAGTATTTACCATTTCGTTCGCCAAATTCGGTGCGGTTGGCGCGGATCATTACATTTTTACTGTCGGGTGTCCAGTCTAAAACAACATTGTCAAAACCTCCTCTCGGGGGCATTATTCCAACCGAGTTGTACCAGGTAAGTTGTTTTGGTATGCCGCCTTCCGAGGGAATGATATAAATCTGCCTTGAACCGGAATATTCGGCTGAAAATGCTATCCATTTTCCATCAGGCGAAATTTTCGGAAACAGTTCCATTCCTTCGTGCGAAGTCAGGCGACGAGCTTCACCTCCGGCAGAATTCACAGTCCAGATGTCGCCTGCATAAACAAAAGCAACCAGGTTGTTATTAATGTCGGGAAAGCGCATTAAACGTGCATCGGAAATGGCTTTTCCGGTTTGAAAAATCCCAAGTAAAATCAGGATGATAAATAGTTTTCTGAAATAGTACTTCATTGTATTAAAATTTTAGGTTTCAATGGTAGAAATTATTTTTGAAACTGACAATGATTATAAGTATAGTAATTCCCCAATTCCTTTCATTATTTCCGATGACTTTCCCTTTAGGAAAATATCGGTTATTTCGCGGGTAAAATGGGTTGGTTCGATGTTTATTTCGATGATTTTTGCGCCGTGCTCTTTTGCTACAACAGGAATATTGGCTGCAGGAAGCACCTCTGCATTTGTACCGATAATAATCATTAAATCAGCTTTTTTTGCTTCATCAAACGAACGTGTTTTTGCAAACTGCGGAATGGGTTCGTTAAAAAAAACCATATCAGGTTTAAGAATTCCTTTGCAAATGTAACAGGTGGGTGGTAAAAATTTCAGGTCGGCAAAACTCATATCAAACTCAGAACCACATTCGGTACAAACCAATTGTTTGTATGTACCGTGAAGTTCGTAAACATATCTGCTTCCTGCTTTTTGATGGAGGTGATCGATATTTTGGGTAATAATGGATTCCAGAAAACTACGTTCCTGCATTTTCGCAAGTATTTCGTGGGCAATGTTGGGTTGAGTGTCGCCTAGGCTATCGTAAAATATTTCCTTTATTTTTTTCCATGATTGTAGCGGCTTTTTACGAAAGTATTCGATTTCAAGAAAAATGGGATCCACTGAATTCCAAAGCCCGTTTTCGCCCCGAAATGGAGGAATTCCACTGGCAACAGAAATGCCTGCTCCTGTAAAAGCTACAGTGTATTTTGCTTTTCGGATGAGATTTGCCGCTTGTTCCAGTTTATCGAAATCCATGGGTTTTTAACTAAAAATTTCCCGGCAGGGGATAAACCGGCTGCCGGGAAAAATATTAAATCATATAATTTATTCAATTAATCTTCAATCGAAATGTCTTTATTTACCGAAACGGTTGTGTCTTCGTTAAACCTGATTTTGAAGTTCAGTTTTCTGAAAACAGAAATCATTGGTTTGTTGTCTTTGGTAGTTTCTGCAGCCAAAATTTTAATTCCGCGCATTTTTGCAATTTCCATGCAGTAATTGGTTATAGTAAAGCCAAGTTCTTTTTTCTGCCATGCATCGGTAATTAAAATAGCGAATTCCATCACTTCAACATCGGGGTCGGCAATTAAGCGGCCAACGCCAATCAGTTTTTTCTTTCCATCTTCTTCCACTTCGGCAACAATGGCAATTTCACGGTCGTAATCGATAAAGCAGTATTGAGATGCGATATCGTGCGAGTCATAATAAAAATCGTACCTGAACCTGTGATAAATTGACTCTTTCGAGCAACTGGCGAGCAGTTCAAGCCACAGTGGTTCATCTTCGGGTTTAATCGGACGAAGTAGAATTTCGGTACCATCTTTTAATTTTGCCGTTTTTATTAAACTTTCCGGATATGGACGTAAAATCAGGTGTGAATATTCCTTCACCGGTTTTTTCATTATTTCTTCATCCACTACAATTCGCGCATCGAGAGCGATTACATCGGTAGGTGTTACAACAAGCGGGTTAATATCGAGTTCGGCAATTTCGGGATAATCGGCAGCGAGGTATGACATGCGAATCAGCGCCTCAATCAGCTTGTCAATATTCTTTGGGGTATCGCCGCGATAACCTTTTAACAGCGGATAAATTGTTAACGATTTTAGCATTTGATGTGCCAGTTGCTCGTTTAACGGTGGGAATTCAAGTCGTTTGTCCTTGAACAATTCTGCAGTAACTCCTCCCATTCCGACCAACATTACTGTCCCGAAAATCGGATCTTTTTTGGTGCCAACAATCAATTCAATACCATCTTTTGTATTTACCATGATTTGAATGGTAACTCCTTCAATTCTCGCATCGGGGCGTTTTTCAGCGGCAGTTTTCACCATATTGCGGAATGTAGCCCTTACCATCTCATCGTCCTTGATATTGAGTGCAACTCCGCCAACATCGGATTTATGCGTAATGTCGGGAGAATAGATTTTCATTACCACCGGATATCCTTTTTTACGGGCAATTGCAACAGCTTCGTCTTCGGTAGCTGCCGGCTGCGGGTGAGTTGTATTTATCCCATAATCGTTTACGAGCATTTTTGAATCGTCTTCGTTCAGAATTTTTGCTTTTGGGAAGATGTCTTTCAAATATTTTTTACGTAACTCCAACCTGTCGTATTGAAATGATACCGGTACTTCTTTTGGCGTTTCATAAAGCAATGCCTGATTTTCAGAATAATTCGAAAGGGTCATAAAAGCACGTATTGCTTGTTCGGGTGCTGTAAAACTTGAAATTCCTGCCTGGTTAAAAATCTGAATTCCTTCGCGCATACTTGCACCACCTAACCAGCCAGCCATGATCGATTTGGTTGTTTTTGCTGCCAGTTGCGAAATTGCCGTTGCTGTTTCAGTAGGGGAGGTCATAGCCTGAGGTGTTAAAAGAACCAGCACTGCATCTACATTTTCATCTTCCAAAACTATTTCAGTGGCACCGGCAAATCTTTCGGGAGTAGCATCTCCAAGCACATCAATCGGGTTTCCATGCGACCAGAAAGGAGGTAAATACTCATTCAACCGCTGCATGGTTTTTTCTGAAAGTTCAACCAGTTTTCCACCCATCGAAATTAACGAGTCGGTTGCCATAACCCCGGGACCACCTGCATTGGTAACAATTGCCAGCCGGTTTCCTTTTGGAACCCTGCGACGACCAACCAAATCGGTAAATTCAAAAATATTTCCAAAATCAAAAACACGTGCCAGACCAGCCCTACGGAAAACTGCATCATATATTGAATCTTCGGAAGCCATGGCACCTGTATGAGATGCTGCTGCTGCTGCCGATTCAGGGAACCGCCCTGATTTGTACACGATAATCGGTTTTTCGCGCGAAAAAGCACGTGCCGCCGACATAAAAGTTCGTGCATTGGCCATCGATTCAACATAAAGAACAATTGATTTTGTATTTGGATCCTGACCAAAGTAGTCGATTAAATCGCCAAAGTTAACGTCCATCGAGTTCCCTATGGAAACAAAATAGGAGAAACCAATATTGGAATCATACGCCCAGTCGAGAACTGAAGTGCAAAGGGCGCCAGATTGTGAAATAAAAGCCACATGCCCTTTTTTAGGCATTCCGTTGGCGAAACTTACATTCATATTTAATCCGGGAACCAAAATACCAAGGCAGTTTGGACCGATAACCCGCATATCGGGGAATTTGGCTTTTTCTGCTTTTGCCTGATCTTCAAGTATTTTTCCTTCAGCTCCGGATTCCTTAAATCCAGCCGACATAATAATGACGCCGTGGATTCCGGCTTCACCGCACTCGCGAATGATTCCCGGTACAAATTTGGCTGCCGTCATTATTACAGCCAGATCGGGAGTTTTTGGCAAGCTTTTTACATCTGGATAACAGGGAATTCCAAAAACAGCCTCACGTTTTGGATTTACCGGGTAAACAACACCGTTGAAACCACCGCCGACAAGGTTTCGCAATGTTATTCCGCCCACGCTGTTTGGATTATCTGAAACGCCGATTAACGCAATACGTTTTGGCTTGAAAATGCTGTTTAATTTCTTAATGGCCATTGGGTAATAATTTTGGTTTTATTAAAGTTTGTGTTCTAAAATTTTTGAATACTGTACTTAATGATTTTGCCCATAAAAGTCAATAAAAAAAGTCAGTTTAGAAAATTTTACTCCATGAATATTGGTGATTGGAAAAAGTAGAAATATTGCTTAAAATCAGAATTATAGCATTAAAAATTCCTGAAAAATCAAGATTTGCATGTTTAAAAACAATTCATTTTATCGCTGTTTAAAAACATGTTGCCGGTACAAAAGCTGAAAACCCGGGGATTCCGGGTTTTCTAGTTAAATTACCTAAAGAATTATTTCAAACTTTTTATCGGTTTAACCATTAAAATTGTTGCCACTGCTACAAAACAAAGAATTCCGCAAATGGTAAAAGCCAATGGGAAATTTCCCATGTCGCCTAATTTTCCACCTAAAATTGGGAATATAATTCCACCAATTGCATAAGCTAAAAACACCCAACCGTAGTTTTGACCGAAGTTTTTGCTTCCAAAAATATCGGCTGTAATGGTCGGAAACAGAGAAAATAATCCACCGTAATTAAATCCAATAAGCACTGCGAAAATGTAAAGTGTGGCCTGCATTCCAGCCATCCACTGAAACAGAATGACAAAAATTCCCTGTGTTGCCATCATTAGAGCAATTGAGGTTTTTCGGCCAATTTTGTCGCTAATCATTCCCCATAAAATACGACCAAGTCCGTTGAAAAGGGCAAAGAAAATGGCCATTGCCATGGTTGCCGCAGCACCTGCCACTTCTTTTGAAATGCCATGTGCTTCCATTGCTTCCATTGGCCAGAGTTTCATCAATCCAATACTCAGTAATCCGGCTCCCGCACCAAATGCATAAGTAGCAACAATGAGGTAGAATTGAGGTGTTTTTAACATTTCGCTGCTGGTAAAATCAATTGTACTGATAATTTTTGTCGAATTTCTTGCTTCAACCGGTTTCCATCCGGCAGGTTTCCATCCGGCAGGCGGGAAAACCATCCAGATACTACCTATTAAAATAATCACCAGGAAAATTATTCCTAGAACAATGAATGTATTGGAGAGAGACCAATATTTTTTATGAGTTCACCACCACCAAGGGTACCCAGTTTTCCCGCAAGAGTCATCCAGAGTGTTGCGCCAAAACCAAATCCTGCTACGGCAAGACCAGTTATAAATCCTTTCTTATCCGGATACCAGCGCATTCCAACAGCAATGGGTACTACATAACCAAAACCCATTCCAGCACCTCCAAGTATTCCCACAAATATTAATGTTGAAATATAATTTTCAGCACCCAGAAGTCCGGCAATAATGTATCCAGCGCCTAAGGTTACACCGCTTGCTATGGTTAGTTTCCGGGGGCCAAATTTTGGCATTAACCGACCGGCAATTACCATTACAATAGCAAAAACAGCTACTCCAACCGAGAAAACAATTTGTGTTTGAGTTTTTGTCCAGTCGTTTTCAACCAATGTGGTGGTAAAAACTGACCACGCGTAAAGATTACCCAGAGCAAGCTGGATTAAAACAGCGCCAAGAACCACGAAAGAACGGTTCATTACTTTTTTATTATTCATAAGTTTTGGATTTAGTTTAATTTGATTTTAAACAGAAATATTCTAATGAACTGAATCAGAAAATACATTCTTTATTGATCCAGTTTGAAAAAGAAAGAAAAAAGACATCCCGCAAAGGAGATGTCTTTTTATATAAGGTTTATCTTTTAACAGCAACTTTGGCTCCGTCAATAATTTCATCAACCACACCTGGGTCGAGCAGAGTAGAAGTATCGCCAAGGTTTGTGGCATCGCCTTCACCAATTTTTCGTAATATGCGTCGCATTATTTTCCCGGACCTTGTTTTTGGCAAACCGCTTACAATTTGAATCTGATCTGGTTTAGCAATTGCTCCAATAAACTTGTTTACAGTTTCCCTGATTTCGTTTTCAATGGTTTTTAATTCATTGTCAGTCAGATCTTCGCAAATAACATAAGCGTAAATTCCCGATCCTTTTATATCATGAGGATATCCAACCACCGCCGATTCAATAACTTTCGGGTGCTGATTAATAGCGTCTTCAACTTCGGCAGTTCCAATGCGGTGTCCTGAAACATTGATAACATCATCAATTCTTCCAATAATTCTGTAATATCCTTCTTCGTCACGTTTTGCTCCATCTCCGGTTAAATACAAACCAGGGAAGGCAGAAAAGTAAGTCTGAAAACAGCGTGGATGATCTCCGTAAGTTGTCCTTAACATTCCTGGCCACGGGTATTTAATACACAAAATGCCTTCTACACCATTCCCCTTTAATTCTTTCCCTTCCGGATCGACCAAAATGGGTTGCACTCCTGGCAAAGGCAACGTTGCCAGTGATGGTTTTGTAGGTGTAATTCCAGCTAAAGGGGAAATCATTATTCCACCGGTTTCGGTTTGCCACCAGGTATCAACAATTGGGCGTTTCCCTTTTCCAACAACATCATGGTACCATCGCCAGGCTTCTTCGTTTATTGGTTCACCAACAGTGCCCAACACCTTTAACGAACTTAGGTTTTGTTTGGTAACCCAACTATCACCCTGGGCAATTAATGCACGTATTGCAGTTGGTGCTGTATAAAACTGGGTTACTTTGTGTTTATCAATGGTTTCCCAGAATCTTCCTGCATCAGGATATGTTGGAATTCCTTCGAACATAATAGTAGTTGCACCAGTTAACAACGGGCCATAAACAATGTATGAGTGACCGGTTACCCAGCCAATATCTGCGGTACACCAGAAAATATCGCCATCGCTGTATTGAAATACATTTTTAAAAGTGTATTCCGCATAAACCATGTATCCCGCTGTGGTATGAACAACACCTTTCGGTTTTCCGGTGGAGCCTGATGTGTAAAGTATAAAAAGAATATCTTCTGCATCCATTTCGGCAGCAGTGTTTTCGGTTGATACTCCTTTAATTAAATCGTGCCACCAAACATCTCGGTTTTCAACAAAATTAATTTCTTCGTTTGTATGTTTTAAAACCACTACATTTTTTACTGAAGGTGATTTTGCAACAGCCTCATCTACAATTCCTTTCATTGGGATGCTTTTTGTTCCCCTGAAACCACCATCGGAGGTTATTACAACGTTTGATGTGGCATCATTAACCCGGTCGGCCAATGCAGTAGCAGAAAAACCGGCAAAAACGATGGAGTGAATTGCCCCGATTCGTGCACAAGCCAGCATAGCAACAGCAAGTTCGGGCACCATCGGAAGATAAATGGCAACCCTGTCACCTTTTTTCACGCCGAGTTTTAACAGGCCGTTGGCAAATTGTTTTACCTTATCGAAAAGCTCACCGTAGGTAATTTTAATAACTGGTTCTTTCGGATCATTTGGTTCCCAGATTATTGCAACCTGATTTTTGCGCAGGAACATATTTCGTTCGAAAATATTCTCGGTAATATTTAATTTACCGTTTACAAACCACTTTGCATCAGGCGCTCCTGCTCCCTCAAATTTATAATCGAGAACACGATCCCATTTTTTACGCCAGTAATGACTCTCAGCAATATTTCCCCAAAACCCGTCAGGGTCGGCAACACTTTCCTGATACTTCTGTAGATATTCAGCCAAACTTGTAATTTTGTTTACCATAATAAGAATATTTAGGTTAATGATTCTATATAAAACGATGTCAGCAACTTTTTGTTGAAGAAACTTACAACCAAATTAGAAAGCAATTACTCCGTTCGAACGTTTTTTTGCCGTTGAAAATAGGTTGTGGTAATTCGTTATTATAATTGCTTCGTAATTTTTACGGAAGGAAGGGGTGAAATAATATGGTAATTCAGAGTAAAACAAAACAGTTTAGATTTGATTACCGGTGTAATTAATTAGGCTATGAATTTAATACAAAAAAATCTTTTCTTTTCTATTTCAGGCATATTGTATAACACGATTTTTTTATGCAGAAAACAGGATGAAACATGACATATTTTTGCTTTTTTTTTATTAGATTTCGATGCTCACCTTGTAAATTACTTCGCCAGTATAACATTTAGTAGTTCTAAAATAGAAGTAAAATCTGATATTAACTGTCATTCATCAATATTGAACCAATTATGAAAATGATATTGAAACTATAAAATTTTGTGTAATGGTTTACAACATAAAAAAAGTTGAGAAAAGTTGTCATTTGAATTAACTGTTTCATTTAACTTCGACAAAAAAAAATGATGCACATTAAAAATTTTAACGATTTGCTTGAGGCAGCCCAAAAACAACCCGAGAAAAGACTTGTGGTTGTTAATGGTGTTGATGAAAACACAATTGAAGCGCTAAATGTAGCTGTTGAGATGGGTTTTGTTACTCCCATTTTAACGGGTAGCAGGGAACGTATTTTGGAAATACTGAATGTTTTAAATATTGATGCAGTTAAATATCGGATTATCGATGCAGATTCCCCAAAAGAAGCAGCCGAAAAAGCGGTTGAACTGGTAAATGCGGGTGAAGCCGATTTAATAATGAAAGGATTGGTTTCAACCGATAAGTTTATGCGTGTACTTTTAAAAAAGGAATATGGTTTAATACCTGCCGGCGGAACCCTTAGCCATATTTCGGTAATGGATAATCCGAACTATCATAAATTGTTGATTTTTAGTGATGCCGGAGTTATTCCATATCCCGATTTAAAACAAAAAATATTAATGGCAGGATACCTGATAAATGCAGCGCAACGACTAGGAATCCAGGTTCCCAAAGTGGCTGTAATTGCTCCTACTGAACAGATTATTATTTCAATCCAATCATGCATGGACGGAGCTACCATTGCAAAAATGTCGGAACACGGCCAGATTGAAGGCGGAATGATTGACGGCCCAATGGCATTGGATGTAGCGCTCGACCGTGATTCGGCAGAAATTAAAGGTTTCACTTCACCCGTTGCAGGCGATGCTGATTGTTTGCTTTTTCCGAATATCGACGCGGCGAATGTGTTTTACAAAACCAACTCGAAACTTTGCAATGCCGAATTGTCGGGAATAATTGCGGGGGCTAAAGTTCCGGTAGTAGTTTCGTCTCGCGGCGACAGCGAAAAAACAAAATTAAATTCAATTGCACTGGCATCATTGTTAAGCTAAATAAATGCACCGAATTCTGGCCATAAATCCGGGTTCCACATCCACTAAATTTGCGGTTTATTTCGATACCGATTGTGTATTGAATAAAACAATCCGTCATTCATTCGACGACCTTTTCCATTATGAAAATATCATCGATCAGTTTGATTTCAGGAAAGGATTAATAATTGATGCGCTGGTGGCAGAAGGAATTGATGTTGATTCGATTAAATATGTTATTGGCAGAGGAGGATTAACGTATCCTGTGGAGTCGGGAATTTACCGAGTAAACAATCTGATGCTGCAACATGTTCGCGAGGGTGTAATGGGGCAACATGCAAGTAATCTGGGTCCACTGCTGGCGGATTTTATTGCACTTCAAATTCCGGAGGCGCAGGCATTTATTGCCGACCCCGTTGTTACCGATGAACTGGAGGAAGTAGCAAGGGTTTCAGGCCATTCACGTTTTGAACGACGTTCCATTTTTCATGCTTTAAATCAGAAAGCCACTGCACGGGCACATGCTCTGAAAATGGGCAAAACATATGAAGAATTAAATTTAATTGTAGCCCATCTTGGCGGAGGTATTTCTGTTGGAGCACACAAAAATGGTCGTGTTGTTGATGTAAACAATGCTTTAAACGGAGAAGGACCATTTAGTCCTGAACGTTCGGGCACTTTACCTGCCGGGCAGCTCATCGAAATTTGTTTTAGTGGTAAATACTCTAAAAGCGAAGTGGACAGAATGGTGGTGGGAGAGGGAGGATTTGTGAGTTTTTTGGGTACAAACAGCGCGCAGGAAGTTCAGAAACTGGCTGAATCGGGTGATGAAAAGGCCAGGTTTTACCAGGATGCGTTATTTTATCAGGTGGCAAAAACAATTGGCGAAATGGCTGTTGTATTGGAAGGAAAGGTTGATGCTATTTTACTAACAGGTGGTCTTGCTTATAACACCAAAATTGAAGACTACATTATATTAAAGGCCGGTTTTATTGCACCTGTATTTTCCTATCCCGGCGAAGACGAACTGGAAGCGCTTGCAATGAATGCTTTACGTGTTGCACGAGGTGAAGTTGAACCTAAGGAGTATAGAAAATAAAGTTCTGATAAATTGACATTTTCACATCAAAGCAGTTAAAATATTTTTCCAAAAACCTTTTAAATGATTTTTTTTGAAACTACTGTTTTAAGCAAAATTATTTATAAGAATCCAAATCTTTTTCTTTTTTAAGAGTACGCATAAAGTGCATTTAATCGACAGGAAGAGTTTTTTATAAAAAAAAATCAAAATTGAAATCAGTTAAATAAAGTAGCATTAAAAAATAAAATTTACTGTTTTTTAATAAAGTGATTGTTGTTTGCTATTTTTTTTATATTTTCATGCAATCGATTGCTTCTGATTGTTGGATTGGGAATGAGGCTGAAATAGAGATGAATAATTGAATTAGTATTTTTGTTTTCAGTTAATTTTTATAATCTGTCTAACAGAATTAAATAAATTTTCCAGGTATTTGGAATAGGATTTTTTAAGCTTTCGGTTTTATGAAACTAACTTAGCTATGGTAAGACTAATCGGAATTCTGGTAATCTTTCTGATTTTTGGTTGTTCAAATCAAAAAAAGAAAGATTCAAAATTAGATTTAATTCCTCATGTTTCTCAGCAGTTGGAATTTGCCATTCAAATTGCAGAACCTTTGCGAGACAGCGTTTTAATTTCTCCGCGTACAATTGAAAACGATAAATTAAAACTGGTAAGTAGTAAAGACTGGACCAGCGGTTTTTTTCCGGGTAATTTATGGATGGTTTATGAACTTACCGGCGATATGAAATGGAAAGAACGTGCACTGGAATATACGCTGCCACTCGAAAGCCAGCAATGGAACGGCGGAACGCACGATATGGGATTTAAAATGTTTTGCAGTTTTGGAAAAGCATATCAATTTACCGGCGATTCTGTGTACCGAAACATTCTCATTCAATCAGCAAAAACTCTGGCAACACGTTTTAATCCTGCAGTAGGTTGTATTCGTTCGTGGGATCACAATGCTGATAAATGGGATTACCCTGTGATCATCGACAATATGATGAACCTGGAATTACTCATGTGGGCTGCAAAGGAAACCGGAAATGACACCTTAAAAAACATTGCTGTTACACATGCACTAACTACCCTTAAAAACCATTTTAGGGATGATAATTCATCGTACCATGTTATCGACTACAATCCAGAAACAGGAGAAGTGGAAAATAAACATACCCATCAGGGTTTTGCCCACGAAAGTGCCTGGGCACGTGGACAAGCATGGGGATTGTATGGTTTTACCATGATGTACCGCGAAACCGGAATGGTCGAATTTTTAAAACAAGCGGAAAAGATAGCAGAGTATATTTTAAGCCAGACAAGTATTGCTGATGGTAAAATACCATATTGGGATTTCAATGCACCAAATATTCCCAACGAACCTCACGATGCTTCTGCGGGTGCAATTATTTCAGCAGCTTTATTTGAACTGTGTGAATTTTCCGAAAATCGCGACAAATATTTATCTGTCGCCAACAAATTACTTGAAACACTTACAACTACCGAATTTTTATCACCTGTAGGCGATAATAAAGGTTTTTTGTTATATCACTCTACAGGGCATCTGCCGAATAACTCGGAAATTGATGTCCCGATAGTTTATGCCGATTATTATTTTTTGGAGTCAATCATTAAACAGAAAAATATGGGGAAAAACAAATAAAATTAAAAACAACTAAATCTGAGATTACAATTATATAATACAATTAATTAATTATTTACCTAAAACTATTTTTTATGAAAAACAAAAATGGAATTAAAAAAGCAACCCGCTTTTTAATGCTGTGTTTCTTTTTCGTTGCAGTAAGTATAGGTGCGTATGCACAAAAAACTGTAACCGGAAAAGTAATCGATGAAGGGGGTCTTGCCTTGCCGGGTGTATCTGTGGTTATTAAAGGTACAACAACTGGAACTGTAACCGGAAATGACGGAGCATTTTCGCTTACCAATGTCGGTTCAGATGCAACACTGTTGTTTTCGTTTGTGGGGATGACTCCACAGGAAATTGCAGTAGGAAACCAAACTACCTTTGATATTAAGATGGTTCCTTCATCAATTGGATTGGATGAAGTGGTGGCCATTGGTTATGGTACGCAAAAGAAAGCAAACCTTACCGGTGCTGTAGGTATGGCAACATCTGAACGGTTGGATAATCGTCCGATTGTTTCTGCAGGGCAGGGTTTACAGGGTGTAATTCCTAACCTGAACATTACGTTCCAGAATGGTGACCCAACAAGCTCGGCCAACTTTAACATACGCGGTTTTGAGTCGATTAATGGTGGAAGCCCGTTAATTCTGGTTGACGGTGTTCCAATGGATTTGGAAAGGCTGAATCCCGGTGATATAGCCAGTGTTACAGTTTTGAAAGATGCCGCTGCAGGTGCTGTTTACGGTGCAAGGGCTGCGTTTGGTGTAATTCTGGTGGAAACCAAAAAAGGGAAATCGGGTAAAATTAATGTTACATTAAGTACCGAACAATCAATGTCGAAACCTATTTACCTGATTGACCCGGTGGAAGATCCTTACATTTTTGTAACCGAATGGAACAAAGCCAACATTAGAACAAGCGGCTCACCTTCGTATGATGATGATTATGTGGAAGGAACAAAACGTTGGAGTGAAAACCCTACCGAAGAAAATGCCTGGGGAATTTATAACGGACAGCTTCGTTTTTATGGGTTTAACGATTACCATAATCAGTTGGTTACCGACTTTGCCCCGCAGCAAAAATACGATATGAACATTTCCGGTTCCTCGGAAAAGGCTAACTATTACGTTTCTTTTGGTTATTTAAATAAAGACGGGTATCTTAAAAATGAGGATAAAAATGAGAAATATGAAAGATTCAATGTTTTAATGAAAGCCGATTTCAAAATTAATAATTGGCTGACTTTGGAAGAAAAAATCGTATTCAACTCGCAGGTAAGCGATAAACCACACTTTTATAACTGGGACGTAAATATCAATACTTCGGCACGTAAAAAACCGATGGAGCCCATTTATTTCCCCGATCTTCCATACTATCTTGTTGAAGGAGATCATGATAAATTTGCCCCTTACATTGGGATGGGCTTTGGTTCCGTAAGTATGTTTCCTTATCTGGAACAAGGTGGTCGCGAAACATTTACTACAAACGATACATGGTTTACCCAGGGTGTAACTTTGGATCCTGTGAAAGGATTAAGAATCAAAGGTGATTTTTCATATCGTACCTATTGGCGCGAAAGACAGGATGTTCAGAGCAAAGTGGATGTAATCAGAACACAAAACCTGAATGAAAACCTGATTGATAACGGCTTCAGCGGTGATGACTGGATTCTCAATGAAATTGACCGTTCACAATATTATGCTTTAAATACGTATGCTGAATATACTGTTGATCAGATTCCCGATCATTACATTAAAGCAATGGTTGGTTTTAACCAGGAATGGGGGATGAATATGAATGTTATGGCTCAGGCAAGGCAACTGGTTACTCCTTTAATTACCGACCTCAATGCCACCGTTGGACCACAGAATGTGCAGGGAGGAAAAAATCACCTGTCTCTGAGAGGTGTGTTTTACCGTGTAAATTATTCATACAGGGATAAATATTTACTCGAAGCCAACGGTCGTTATGATGGAACTTCACGTTTCCCCACCGACAGCCGTTTTGGGTTTTTCCCTTCCGTTTCGTTGGGTTGGAGATTATCCAACGAAAACTTTATGGCATCAACAAGCAACTGGCTCGACAATCTGAAACTTCGTGCATCGTATGGCGAACTTGGTAACCAACAGTTAAACAGTTATTATCCATATATCGCTACTATGGGGATTGGCCAGTCGAATTATATTATGTCGGGTGCAAACAAAACACCTTATGTTTCTCCTGCCGGATTGGTTAGCCCAAGCCTGACCTGGGAAACTGTTGTTTCTAAAAATATTGGTATCGACTTTACCATGTTAAAACAAAGGCTCGATTTTTCTTTCGACTATTATACAAGGGACACAAAAGATATGCTTACCAATGTAACTTATCCTGATTTACTTGGAACCAGCGCACCCGATGCCAATTCAGCCGACCTTCGTACACAGGGATGGGAGCTTTCGGCAACATGGCACGATAACATTGGTACAGATTGGAGATACAGCATGAATTTAGCCCTGTCGGATAACGAATCAAAAATTACAAAATACGATAATCCAACAGGTTCGTTAAACGAGTTTTATGAGGGACAAGTACTAGGAGAAATCTGGGGTTATGTTACCGAAGGTATTTTTCAGTACGATGAAGAAGTTGCAGCACATGCCAACCAGGCTTCTTTGGGAAATAACTGGCGCGCCGGAGATATTATGTACAAAGATTTAAACAACGATGGAAAAATTAATCAGGGAAGCAATACACTTGCTGATCCAGGCGACCGTCAGATTATTGGTTACAGCAATCCGCATTTCTCATATGGTATCAATCCAAATGTAGGCTACAAAAGCTGGACTTTGGATGTTTTCTTCCAGGGTTTATTCCGCGATTATCTGCCTGAAAACGGAAACTGGAAAGCATTCTATCCTTACAATGCCGGACACATGGAATATTACTATATTACCGAATCGTGGACCGAAGATAATCGAGATGCCTATTTTGCCGCTGCAACTATGGGTACAAATACCAAAAAGAACGTACAGCCACAATCGCGTTACGTTCAAAATGCAGCCTACATCAGATTGAAAAATCTTACATTAAACTATAATCTGCCAACCGAATTAATAAGTAAAATTGGTTTGAGCAGTGCATCAGTTTATTTTGCAGGCCAGAACCTTTGGGAATATACCAAATTGCACAAACCTCTCGATCCTGAAGTTGAATACAACAACAATACGGGACTTGAAAGAAACGATTTGACCCAGGAGTATTATTTCCAGCGCACATTTTCGTTGGGTGTGAAAGTATCATTCTAATCAATTAAAATGGAAAATACAATGAAAAAGAATATTTTAAAAATCAGTTTTGTGGTTTTTGCAACCCTGATAATGGTTGGTTGTAACGATGAATTTCTGGAAAGACAACCATTGGACTCCATCAGCAACGACTCTTTCTGGAAAACAGAAAACGACCTTAAGAATTATAACAACAATTTATATCACCTTGCAAAGGATGATATCAACGTACCAATAATGCTGGGTCACCACAACGGTTTCGACAGCCAGTGGGCCAGTGCTTCTTACATAGATGGTTATTCGGATAATATGGCTCCTGTTGAACCCCGTGGACTTAGGTTTGCTGCAGTAAGGGCTGGTAAATATGCAGCTCCAAATGGACCGCAGGATTTTGGCTGGCGGAGTTGGAATTTTATCCGCTCTATTAACATTGGTATGGACAATTACGGTAAAGCTGAAGTAAGTGATGCCATTCGTAACAAATACATTGGCGAAGCTCGCTTGTTCAGGGGATGGTATTATGGCCATTTGGTTTCATTATTTGGCGATGTTCCCTGGGTTGAACACGAATTAACAACCGAATCAGAAGAGTTATACGGACCACGCACTCCACGCGCTGAAGCTATGGAAAAAGTCTTGGCTGATTTAACTTTTGCATGTGAAAATCTGCCGGCGAGCTGGGGTGATGGTAATGCACCGGGACGTTTGAACCGTTGGGCTGCCCTTGCCGTAAAATCAAGGATTTGCCTTTTCGAAGGAACATGGCGCAAATACCATGGCGGAGCCGATGCCAACAAATGGTTAACCGAAGCTGCAAATGCTGCCGAAGATTTAATTAAAAACGGGCCTCACTCATTGTACACTGGTGGTGATGCCGCCCATGTGTACAATGCAGTTCATCGGATGACCGATCTTACAGGCGTAAAAGAAGTAATTTACTGGCGTAAATATGCTACAGGTGTTGAAGTTAACCATTTCTTGAGTTACCACGCCGGTTACATTGGAGGTGCAACTAAGGATGCAGTTGAGGATTACCTGTGTGATGATGGTTTACCAATTTCTCTTTCCGATAAATATTTGGGTGATGAAGTTTTTGAAAACATTTTCGAAAACCGTGATCCCCGGTTAAGGCAAACAGTTCTTCATCCGGAAGATCAGCCCTTTTATTTCTATGGCAACCATGCATATAATGTTTATACT
This sequence comes from Draconibacterium sp., assembly GCA_041737765.1. GTDB lineage: Bacteria > Bacteroidota > Bacteroidia > Bacteroidales > Prolixibacteraceae > Draconibacterium. Next base: position 24,962 of record JBGSRA010000150.1, read on the forward strand.
TATCCCCGCATAAAAGGTATGTCGGGTGGAAGATCTTCCTCTACAGGATATCATGTGATAAAAATATATGAAAATAACGCAACAATTGCCACTTACAATGTATCAACAACTCCTGCAATTACCTTGGCCTTGCCCGAAGTATTGTTAAACTATGCCGAGGCAAAAGCTGAGCTGGGAACACTGGATCAGGCAGGATTGGATATGTCGATAAATAAATTACGCGACAGGGTAGGCATGCCACATTTAACATTGAATCCTCCAATGGATCCACGTTACGCAAGCTGGGGTGTCTCTTCGCTTATTATAGAAATTCGTCGTGAACGCCGTGTTGAACTTTTCATGCAGGGTTTCCGTTACGACGACCTGAGACGCTGGAAACTGGGTAAGGAATTAGAGCAAAAAAGTATGGGAATGCGCTGGGATGAGGCAAATCAAACCAGATTTGACCCAACTAAAAAATCTACAGTTAAAACTTCATTGATTGACGGGATACCATATCTTGAGCCCTACAAAGGCACCGACTACGAAAATCCGGTGTTCGACGAAGGGAAACATTATTTATGGCCTATACCAATTAACTCAATTTCTCAAAACCCGGCATTGGGGCAAAACCCAGGCTGGTAATAAAAAAGGTTCTTTAACAGAATAGTTTAGCATAGAATTTAAAGCCGTGATTCGTAAACCTGCGGATTACGGCTTTGTTTTCTCTTTGAATAAATAATCTGTCAGTTGCAACTAACGGCAAAGAATTATTGGTAATTGCTTGATTTAGATATCATTAGCTGTTAGGCTCAGCCAAAGGAACAAAAACAAAATCAGTTTAATACCGACAGCATGTATTAACAGAATATTGCTTCTTAAAGTATCCATTGCCGTTTGACTTCAGCCAACGGATTACATATCATCATCTAAAATGGGTTTTAACCCAATTAAAATGAAAACCAACTCTATCGTTAAAAAAGAAACCCAATTCAGAAAAATATCTGTTCTGATAGCCATCTTTTTCTGTATTCTTTTTAAAACTGGATTTTCACAACTACCCGCCGAAACAGAAAAACTTTTATCCCGCCTCGATTTATCAAAACCTGGCCTCGAAAAAGTAAAACAATCTGCTAAAAATCCCGAAAAGGCAGCAACCGAGCTTTTAAAGTATTTCAGCAACCGAACTTCTGTAAAACATTTTATCGAAAGAGATTCAAGAACAACAGCTTTGGGAAACATAGCCACTGAAAAGGATTTTGAATCAGCCAACAATGCACTGAAACATATTTTTATCGGGCAAAGTGCTTACCCGCCCTGCTTTTGTGGCGATGATATCGACTGGGGAACCCGCCCTGTACCCGATAACGAATGGGTTTGGCAACTCAACCGCATGGGATTTTGGGAGTCAATGGCAAAGGTGTACTGGCACACCGGTGACGAAAAATACGCCAAAGAGTGGTGTTTTCAATTGCTTGACTGGACACGTAAAAATCCCCGCGACAAAGAGCACGAGTTTGCCTGGCGTTCCATCGAGGCCGGAATTCGAGGCTATAACTGGACAGGATTGTACCAGCGTTTTATCGACTCGCCTTCTTTTACTCCCGAAGTTCTGGTAGCTTTCTTAAACAGTATGTTCGATCATGCCGGTTTTTTAATGTCCAAATATTCAACCCGAAGCAACTGGGGATTAATGGAAGCCGAGGGAATGGCTTTTATCGCAATTACATATCCCGAATTTATGGATTCTGAAAAATGGCGCAACGAGGCATTCCGTCGCCTGAACAACGAAATCAATTTGCAGGTTTATCCTGATGGTCAGCAGCGCGAACTGGCAATGGGATATCACATAGGCTGCATCAACTGGTTTTTAAGAACTTATGAACTGGCTCATTTAAATAACATTGAAAATGCATTTCCTCAGTCGTACCTCGAAACGATTGAGCTAATGTGTGAAATACCAATGAAACTGTGCCATCCCGATGGTACAAACGCACAGTTTGGCGATTCCTGGGCAGGAACTCCGGGACAGTATTCCGAAAGGTTTGCGGAATGGGCAGAAAAGTTTAACCGTCAGGATTTCCTTTTTCTTGCAACTGAGGGAAAAGAAGGAAAAAAGCCTGACTCCACTGCTTTTGCTTTGCCACAAAGCGGATTATATTCAATGAAAAGCGGATGGGATAAAAATGCCATTTCAATGGTTTTAAAATGCGGACCCGATGGTGGTGGCCACTGCCAGCCCGAAAACGCAACTTTCGAATTGTACGCTGGTGGTCGCAATTTAATGCCCGATGCCGGTAGCTACATTTACAGTGGCGACCCCGAAAATCGAGCCTGGTTCAGGCAAACAAAAATTCATCAAACACTCACATTGAATGGCGAAAACAGTAAATATGCGCCAAAACTTTTGTTGTGGAAACCGGGCGAAAATTTAGATATTCTTGTGGTTGAAAACCAGAGTTACGAAAATCTTGCCCACCGTCGATCAGTATTTTTTGTCGATAAAAAATACTTTGTAATTGTTGATGTAGCTATCGGAAATGCAACCGGTGAGATTGATCTCCATTTCCAGCTCGCTCCGGGTGCCGCGCCTGCCTTGTCGGCAGACAGGGTTTCCAACCGCGGAAATCTTTCAGTTGCTTCAGATTTCAAAGAAGGCTGGAATGTCCTCGTTAAAACCATTCCTCAAAGTGGTATTGAACTTCTTGAAGAAGAAGGCCAGGTTTCATTTTTATATACAAAAAAAGAGCCCCGTCCGGCTTTTTGTTACCGATTGAAAAAAAATCAGAATCAGGATAAAATTCAGTTTGTGACGTTGGTCGTTCCTTTCGAAAAAATTGCTCCCGAAATCCGGGTGAATGATTTTTCGGTAACTCCCGATGGAATAAATATTGAAATCACAGAAAACGGAATTAAAAAAAATGTTGGGTATAAATTGAATTAAATACGTAAAGGAAAATAACATTGGCAGAATTGAAAGAAAATCAGGTTATAAAAATGAGGAAAAAATGAAAAATTATATGTGGAGACTGATATTGATTTTTTACGGAATTCTTTTTTTACTTTTTTCTTCCGTTCAGGCACAGCAAAACGCTGCCAAAACATTAACAATCATGAGTTTCAACGTTCGGTACAATACACCAAAAGACAGTTTATATCCCTGGCAAAAACGGAAGGAAAAAGTAGCCGAAGTTATTGCCACAAACAAAGTTGATATTGCCGGGTTACAGGAACCCTGGTTCGATCAGATTACCGATTTGGAAAAACTTTTACCCGAATATGCATGGATTGGCTGGAGCCGCGATGATGGAAAAATAAAAGGCGAGTTTACCCCGGTTTTCTACCTGAAAGATAAATTCGATGTTCTTGATAAAGGTGTGTTCTGGCTTTCGTCAACTCCTGAAAAGCCCGGCAGTATTGGCTGGGACGAAAAACTACCACGAACAGTAATTCAGATACTATTCAGGGAAAAATCAACCGGGAAACAATTTTGGTTTTTCAATACCCATTTGGGTGGAAACATTGCCCGTACAGAAGGTGCAAAACTCCTGAAAACCAGGATTGATGAGATTGTAGGAGATTTGCCAGTGATTGTAACCGGCGACTTTAACTCAAAACCCGAATCTGAACCGGTTCAAATAATGCTTGACAAAAACTACAGGATTGTTTTGGAAGATGGATTCAATAAAGCACTGAAAAAGAATGATGAGATTTACACAGATTACTGGTTCGATGGTGAAAACAAGGATTTGAAAAGAATCGACTACATTTTTGTGAATCAAAAAGTTAAAGTTCTTTACCACGAGATTATCAACAAACGCATCGGAAAATACTATCCCTCTGATCATTTGGCAATTAAAACCGAAATAGAAATATGATTTTGAGATTGAATGAATTTTTTGCACCGGTGCTTTAGCCCGGTTAAAGAGGAATTAAAGTAAAAACCGGCTTTAGCCTTTAAAATAAATTAAACGCTAAAGCCAATAAACAACTTAGTGTGTCATACACCGGGCTAAGGCGCCCGTGTAACAAAATGGAAATAAAAGCTTTACACCGCGGCTTTAGCCCGGTGAATAAAGAATTAAAGTTAAAAATAGGCTTTAGCCTTTAAAAACAAAAAGATATGTCGTACGTGAAAATCTGGATTCATGCAGTTTGGACAGTTAAAAACCGAAAGCCAATTCTAACAGCAGAAATTAGACAAGTATTGTTTGACCATATTTTACAAAATGCCCTGTCAAAAGAAATTCTGATGGAAGTTGTTGGCGGACACAATAATCACGTCCATTGTCTGTTTCGGCTGAGAAATAATCAGACAATAGAGAATGTGATGCAATTAATAAAGGGAGAATCTTCATTTTGGTTCAATAAAAGTGAGTTAAGTAAATTGAAACTAAACTGGCAAAAGGAGTATTTTGCAGTAAGTGTGAGCGAATCTCAGGTTAATAAAGTAAAGAATTATATCTTAACTCAGGAAGAACATCATAAAAAGAAAACCTGGGAAGATGAGTACAATGAATTTATTGAGAAATATGGTTTTGTAGTATTTAAGGATAGGGATTAATTTTTTAAGTTCCTTTTTTACACCGTGGCTTTAGCCCGGTGATAAAAAGCAAAGTTTGAAAACCGGCTTTAGCCATTAAAAAGAATTAAACGCTAAAGCCAACTAAAAGAGGTTAGTTACAACCACTGGGTTAAAGCGCCGGTGTAAAGGAAGAACAGTTTTTTATGCGGATTGATAATTGAAATTTTAAACCGCGGCTTCAGCCCGGTGATTACAAGTAATGCTGAAGAAAGTTGGCTTTAGCCTTTAAAAAAGAATTAAATGCTAAAGCTTGAAAGTAAGAAGTACTGCACTCACCGGGCTAAAGCGCCGGTGTAATAAAAAGCAATGATTTTAAACATTTTAATACCAACTAAAAAAAATAATACAATGAAAACAAAAATGAATTTTCTTATTTGCCTTTTGTGCATGGTGTTTATGTTACCTGCTTTTGCACAGGAACATGAACCACAAAAACTTCAAAACCCAATCAGTGTTGAATATTTGAAAAAGAACCTGCGAAAATCGCAACCCCGTTTGGTGATTAATTCCGATTTGGAAAAGCTCGTAAAAAGCAAACTGAAAACCGACCCGGTTATTCAGAATATGTACAAGGCAATTCAGGCAAATGCCACAACAATTCAGGGCAAACCGCTTTTGGAAAGAAAGCTCGAAGGTCGCCGTTTGCTGGGTGTAAGCCGCGAAATGCTGTACCGAATGAATATGCTGGGTATGGTTTATCGCATTGAAAAAGATCCGAAAGTACTAAGTCGCATCAACGATGAAGTGTTGGCTGTTTGCAAATTTACCGACTGGAATCCATCTCATTATCTCGATGTGGCCGAAATGTCAATGGCTGTTGCAATTGCGCTCGACTGGACCGCTGGAAAACTTCCAAAAGCTACCATAGAAATGGCAAAATCGGCTTTAATTGAAAAAGGAATTAAACCCAGTTGGCCTGCTGATGGCAAAAATCCGGGCTGGGCTTTCGGTACCAATAACTGGAACCAGGTTTGTAACGGCGGAATGATTGCGGCTTCCATTGCAATTGCCGAAGTTGATCCCGAACTGGCTGCAAAAACCATTAGTCGTGCTCTCGATGGCATGGTTCATGCATTGGTGGAATATCAGCCCGACGGTGTTTATCCTGAAGGATCAACCTATTGGGCTTACGGAACCAGTTTCTCGGTTATGACATCAGCCATGCTCGAAAGCGCTTTTGGTACAGATTTCGGAATTGCTGATTATCCGGGGTTCAAGGAGAGCGCTGTTTACAGGGTTTTAATGAATACTCCCTCGGGTTGGTATTTCAATTTTGCCGATTGTGGTGACAAGCGCAGTGAAGGTGGTGATGTTACACTGGCCTGGTTTGCCGCAAAAACCGGTAACAAATCATTTTTTGAAAAAGAACGGTTTCTTCTTCCGATAACCGATTTGGGAGAACTGTCAAGAGTTTCGGGTGCAGCGCTGGTTTGGATGTCGCAATACCAGGAGAAGGAAGGAGTGAAAATACCGCAAAACTGGAAAGGTGACGGCGACAATCCGATTGTGATTTTCAGGGGTAGTGAAAACGACGCTCACAACTTCTATTTTGGAGGGAAAGGTGGTCGTGCAACAACAAGCCACGGAAATATGGATGCTGGTTCTTTTATTTTCGAACTCAACGGGGTTCGGTGGAGTATCGACCCGGGAAACCAGAATTATAATACACTCGAACAGGCTGGTTTCGATTTGTGGGGAAGCTGCCAGACTTGTGGCAGGTGGCTGTTGCTCACCAAAAACAATTACGGACACAGTACCGTCACCGTAAACGATTCGTTGTTCATCAATAAAGCGTATGCACCACTTCTCAATTTCAAAGATGGAAACAATCCTGAAGCCACTTTTGATTTAACTACAGTTTACGGTGACAAATTGAAAAGCGCAAAACGGACATTTGCCAAGGAAAGTCCGACTTCGATAATGATTTCAGACGATATTGAAACCAATGCAAAAACTCAACTGATAACCTGGCAAATGATGACAACCGCCGATATTGAAATCGTTAAAGGTGGCGCTGTTTTAAAACAGGATGGCAAAACTTTGAAACTCGAAAATCTGTCGCATCCGGAATTACAGTTGTCAGTTGTTTCATTATATCCGGCACCACTTGAACTTGATCGGCAGATTGAAGGCTTGAAACGAATCGAAATCCGCATTCCGGCATGGACAATTGAGAGCGGAAAAGCAAATATTAAAGTCCGACTTTCCGGAAACTAAAAGGTGATAAAAAAGCCTTTTAATGGAATGGCTTCATTCCGGTTTTTAATGAGTCTCGGATATCAGATGTCAGTCGAAAACTCTGGAGGAGTTTAATCTTAATAACCCCGGCTTTTAAGCCGGGGGATTGGAAGAACAAAAAAAACAGGCTCATCCGCGCCCGTTCAAAAAAGAGAGAAATTGGCATGAGCCGCAAACTGAAAAGATGATTAAAATGAATAAACATAACTGGCTGTATACAAGAAGAACAATATCGGTAACTATTGTCTTTGTTTTTTTGTCCCTTACCCTTCAAAGTCAGGAAAAAACAGAATATAAGTTACAAAATCCAATCTCTGTTTCATGGCTCAAAAAGAATCTTCAAAAACAGTCGCCCCGCCTGGTTTTGAATAAAGAGATCGAAAAGGTATTGAAACAAAAACTGAAAACCGATCCTGTCATTCAGAATGTTTATTCGGCAATTAAATTGGAAGCAGTAAAGGTTTTTGAAAAGCCACTCATTAATCTCGATATTCCAATGGAGCAGCGCACTCAGAATAATCAGCTCGATATTTCGCGCGACATGCTTCACCGCATTAACATGCTTGCCATGGTTTACAGAATTGAAAAAGATCCGCGGATGCTAAACCGGATAAATGAAGAAGTTGTGGCAGCCTGTAATTTTCCATCATGGAATCCCAAACATTTTCTTGATGTAGGCGAAATGTCGCTGGCAATTGCACTGGCTATTGACTGGACTGCAGGAAATCTGCCAAAAACCACAATTGATCTGGCAAAAAAGTCATTGATTGAAAAGGGAATCAAACCTTCGTGGCCTGCGGATGGAAGTAATCCCGGCTGGGCTTACGGAACCAACAACTGGAACCAGGTTTGCAACGGTGGATTGGTTGCCGCGTCAATCGCAGTTGCCGATGTTGATCCCGGGCTGGCAGCAAAAACCATTCAACGCGCAATCGATGGAATGGTGATTGCCCTTGCAGAATATGGTCCTGACGGTGTTTATCCCGAAGGTGCAACTTACTGGGGATATGGAACTTCGTTTACCGTTGTAACCGCTGCCATGTTCGAAAGCGCTTTCGGAACTGATTTCGGAATTGCTGACTATCCTGCGTTTAAGGAAAGCGCGGTGTTTAGAATACTTTCGAATGCACCTTCCGGAATGATGTACAATTTTGCCGATTGCGGAGACATCAGAAGTGCTTCGGGCGACTTTACACTGGCATGGTTTGCAACAAAAACAGGCAATAAAACATTTTTCGAAAAGGAACTATTTATGAAATCGCCTGAAGAAATGGGCAAATTGTCGCGGCTGGCCGGGGTTTCACTCGTTTGGATGGCACAGTATGAGGAGAAAGCAGAAGTTGCCGTACCGTTGGCATGGAAAGGTGGCGGGGCAAATCCGGTGGTGTTTTTCACAGGGGGCGAAAATGATACCAATCAATATTATTTTGGTGGAAAAGGCGGACGAGGCACGGTCAGTCACGGAAACATGGATGCCGGTTCTTTTGTATTCGAACTTTACGGTGTTCGCTGGTCGGTTGACCCCGGAAATTATAACAGTTACGGACCGATTGAAAGAACAGGTTTTGGTTTGTGGAGTAATTGTCAGGATTGCGACCGCTGGAAACTTTTGAATAAAAACAATTTCGGGCACAGCACTATTTCGGTAAATAACCAGTTGCATGTGGTTGATGGAAAAGCTGAAATCATTGACTTTAAAGATGGTTCGCAACCTGAAGCTACTATCGATTTAACGCCAACTGTCAAAGGTCAGTTGAAAAACGCTACCCGAAAGTTTGTAAAAGACAGTCCGACATCCCTCATTATCGAAGACAACATTGAAATTTCAGCAGAAACAAAATTGATTACCTGGCAAATGATTACTCAAGCCGATGTTGAAATTGTAAAAGGTGGAGCAATTTTGAAACAGGATGGTAAAAGGCTGAAACTCGAAAACCTTTCTCACACTGATTTGACTGTTTCAATTATCTCGCTCAATCCGCCACCCCTGGAACTCGATTGTAAGAAGGATAACCTGAAACGTATCGAAATCCGCATTCCGGCATGGACAATTGCAGGAGATAAAACAAAAATAAAGGTTCGGTTATCCGGATTCTAAAACCAGCCCCGGGTTTTAACCTGGGGATTTGAAATAAATAAGAACAAAAGGTGCATCCACGCCCGTTGATTGAAAAACTTCCGTTTCATGCGCCGCACAAGGGAAATATTATGAAAATAAAAAAACTAAATGGATTAATTGGCCGAACGTCTTTTTTTACATTGATTGTCATTATTTTACTTAACCACCCGCTGCAAAGTCAGGATAAAACCGAATACAAGTTGCAAAATCCGGTAACTGTTTCATGGCTCAAAAAGAACCTGCAAAAGCGCGCTCCGAGGTTGGTTGTGAACAAAGAAATTGAAAAAGTTCTTCGTGAAAAACTAAAATCAGATCCGCTGGTGCAAAACATTTACAAGGCAATTAAATACAATGCCGGAGAAGTTTTAACCAGGGAATTAATCACGCTCGATATTCCTGAAAATCCAAATTCGCAGAAAAACCAGCTGGGTATTTCGCGCGATTTTTTATTTCGTGTGAATATGATGGCCATGGTTTATCTTATCGAAAAAGATAAACGGATGCTGAACCGGCTGAACGATGAAGTGATTGCTGCCTGTAATTTCCCGTCATGGAACCCAAAACATTTTCTTGATGTGGGCGAAATGTCTCTTGCCATTGCAATTGCGCTCGACTGGACTGCCGGCGACCTGCCAAAATCAACAATTGCTTTGGCCAAAAAATCATTAATCGAAAAAGGCATACAACCAAGCTGGCCCGAAAACGGCAGCACGCCTTCGTGGGTAAACAACACCAATAACTGGAATCAGGTTTGCAATGCCGGAATGATTGCCGCATCAATTGCTGTTGCTGAACTCGAACCCGAACTGGCAGCCAAAACCATTTCGCGGTCAATTGATGGAATGAATAACGCACTTCGCGAATATGCACCCGACGGCGCTTACCCCGAAGGACCAATTTACTGGGGTTACGGAACCCAGTTTTCGGTGGTTACTGCAGCCATTTTCGAAAGCGCTTTTGGTACCGATTTCGGACTGGCTGACTATCCGGGTTTTAAGGAAAGCGCTGTTTATGCTATGCTTACCGTTTCTCCAACGAACAAATTATACAGTTACGCCGATTGTAACGAAGAAGCTGAAGGTTATGGTACATTCACATTAAGCTGGTTTGCAGCCAAAACAGGAAACAAAACTTTTCTGGATGAGAAATACTTTTTGACTTCGCCTGAAGAAATGAAGAACTTTTCAAGGCTGGCCGGGGTAGGACTGGTTTCAATAGCTCAGTTTAAGGAAGAAAAAACAACTCCGTTGCCCACAGCATGGAAAGGTGGTGGTGCCAATCCGGTAGTGATTTTTACCGGTGGCGAAAAGAACTTTAATGGTTTTTATTTTGGTGGAAAAGGTGGCCGCGGAACAGTGAACCACGGCAACATGGACGGAGGATCGTTTATTTTTGAACTGAATGGCGTTCGCTGGTCAATCGACCCCGGCAACCAAAGTTACGGTTTACTCGAACGGGCAGGTTTCGATTTGTGGTCCCGCTGCCAGGATTGTGACCGCTGGAAACTGCTCACCAAAAACAACTTCGGACACAGTACCATTTCTGTAAATAACCTGTTACATATGGTTGACGGGAAAGCCGAAATTATTGATTTTAAAGATGGTGTGCAACCTGAAGCAACATTCGATTTATCACCCGCTTTCGCAGGACAGCTAAAAAGTGCCCAACGCAGGTTTGTAAAAGAGGATGCAGCTTCATTGATTATCGAAGATAAAATTGAAGTTTCAGCAGAAACAAAATGGATTACCTGGCAAATGCTGACACAGGCAGATGTTCAGCTTGTAAAAGGCGGCGCAGTTTTGAGGCAAGATGGGCAAACATTGAAACTCGAAAACCTTTCGCACTCCGAAATCATGGTTTCGGTTATTTCGATCGACCCGCCTCCGCTGTATTTCGACAAAACCATCGAAAATCTGAAACGCATCGAAATCCGCATTCCGGCATGGACGGTGGAGAACGGAAGAACAACATTGAAAGTAAGACTTTCGGGTGAATAAAATTATTTTGCACCGTAGCTTCAGCCGGTGACTGAAGGAAATTGAAATTGAATTTTACACCGCGGCTTTAGCCCGGTGAATTAAAAAGGAATCAAAAGGAATTTTGCACCGTGGCTTTAGCCCGGTGAAACATGAATAGAAGAAGAGGAGGGCTTTAGCCATTAACAAGCTAAAATTAAAGGCTAAAGCCAATTTTGCCATGATGCATTTTTTCGCCAGACTAAAGCCAGGGGCAAAACAAATCAAAAATTGTTTTTGCACCGGTGCTTCAGCCCGGTGATAGAAAAGAGAAATAGGAATAAAGGCTTTGCCATTAATTGAAAAGAATGAATTTTAACCAAAATAGAACTATGAAAACACTGACGATTGTATTTTTCAGTTTGGTTTGCCTGGCTTTATTTTTCCCGGCAATGTCACAACATATCCAAATTCCGAAACTGGAAAATCCGGTTACGGTGGAATATATGAAGGCAAATCTTTCCAAAAAATCACCAAAACTCATTCTTACCCCAGCCATCGAAAAGGAAATCAAAGCAAAACTGAAATCAGATATTCTGGTTCAGAATTATTACAGTTATCTGAAAAAACAAGCTGATTCGATTCTCGAAAAACCGTTATTGAAGCATGAACTGGAAGGATTTCGCATGCTGGCCGTATCGCGCGAAATGGTGGAACGAATGGGTGTTTTGTGCATGGTTTACCGGTTGGAAAAGAAACCTGAAATTCTGAAACGAATTGATAGAGAGTTGTTGGCGGTGTGCAATTTTGCAGACTGGAATACACA
>JBGSRA010000128.1:0-140959 GCA_041737765.1 Draconibacterium sp.
GCCTCTGGCGAGACGAGACAGGGCGGGCGGGCGGGACGGAAGCCATCTTAAACTGGGGAAGAAAAAGCGTGAATGCTTTAATGCGTGAATGTATGAATGGGAAGAAAGTTCAGTCCCGATAGCTATCGGGATAGAGTTTAGAGTTCAGAGTTCAAAGAACCTGTAACCTGTAACCCGAAACTTGGAACCCGCAACTGGAAAAGGTTATGAAAGAAGCAAAATGAGAGTTAAACATTTTAAAAAAATAAATATGGATATTATAAACATCAAGGTACATCCGCCCTGGTATGCAAGGGGTACACCAATTGTCAGCACCCGCGATGGTCCGCCAATGGCAATAAGCGATAAACCGCTTTTTGCCATTCGCGAAGGGCCGTCAGACAGGGGCAAACCGGGAGAATGCCTGAATGCAGTAATGCGGGAATGCATAAATGAAGACAAAAGTCTAAAGCCGGAAGACCGAAGCAGGGGTAACTCATGGGGAAAAACCCACCTCTGGCTGACGTTAAAAACCACATTTTTCAATACGCAAAACGGCGTGTATAGCCGGAGGTATGCCTTGTTGGGAAGGAAAACGGCTGCATTTTTTAACGCTGTCAAGTCTTTGGACGTTGACAGGTTTGAAGAACGTTCCGCAGTTGATTTTGACTTGTCGGTTGACTTTTACTTGTCAGCATGCCCCCGATGGCTATCGGGGCTGACAACGTCAAAATGATGAATGATAACCTCAAAATAGGATTGTAATGTATTTTTCAAAATGAATTTTCAACGATATGGAATATGAACCTTTATTACAGGGGAATTATTACCACATTAATAACCGTGGTAACAACGGGAGCAAACTGTTCTCCAAACCGGAGGAATACGAGCATTTTCTGCAGCTGTATGATAAATATATCCTGCCAATAGCCGATACTTTTGCCTGGGCATTGATGGGAAATCATTTTCATTTGTTGGTACACATTAAATCACATGTTGTGTATAAGTATTCTCTGCATGAACTGGAAAATATGAAGTTGAGTTCATATGCAACAATGGAACGAAAGTGGGAAACCATGGAACTGGACAGCGACCGTGCTATGCTTCTCGCTTCATCAAATACTTTGGACAATCATAAAATACCTGTTCCATACAAACATTTTGCGCACCTGTTTAATGCCTACAGCCGATATTTACAAACCCGCAACGGCAGAACAGGAAACCTGTTTGAGCGTCCGTTTAAACGCAAATTAATTGACAGCGAAGATTATTTAAAAACGGTGGTACTGTATATCCATAATAATTCTGTCCATCATGGATTTTGCAAGCACACGCTGGAGTACCCGTGGACAAGTTATTTAAACACTATTTCAGAAAAACCAACAAAACTGAAACGTGATGAAGTAATAAAACTATTTAACGATAAAGAAAATTTCAAACAACAACACAACAACGAAATTGACATTGTACCAATTGAAAAATGGCTTGAAATCGCTCCATATAATTTACATGATTTAGTTGACGCTGACAGAGCTTGTCCCGATTTATCGGGATCTATGGACGCTGTCAGGTCTGAAGAAGTGGCGGCTGTTGACTTGTCAGCGTGCGCAGCTCCTGACAACGTCTTGAAGAATGCCAATCTTGACACTGACAGAGCCTGTCCCGATTTATCGGGATCTATGGACACTGTCAGGTCGGGGAAAAACAACATTTAAAAACTAACGTGAAACACGCTTTACTTCATATCATGTATCGGACATTGGGAACCATCCTGGTGGCGCTGACTGTGGCAACTGCCACGGCTCAGAAACCTGTGCAGACTATTGAGGTAGAAAAGTGCGAAACAATAGAATTTAGCGTTGTCGATTGGCCGGGCGACAGATATACATGGGATTTGTACCGCGACTCAACCGTAAACTATGCGAAAACAAAAGGCGATGTTGACCCGGTGCCCTATTTCGAAAAAGGAATGTACCAGGGTTCAACAGTTCGTGTAAACTGGCTCGACACGGGAAGATATTTCCTGCGTGTGATGGTTTGGAACGAAATTGAATGTACAAATAACCTGCTCCTGTTTTTGGTTAACGTAACAGAACATATCCCCATGGCCGATGTGTATGGCGATTCTACCTGTGTTGGCGATCCGTCGTTTGTGCGCATTGTTTTATCGGGTCACGGCCCGTGGGATTTTAAATATTCCTATTCATCCGACGCCAATGGCAATAACATTGTCAGTGTAAACGTGAATGGTGTTGTTGAAAGTGAAGTTACTATACCGATGCCGCCGTTACCCGTTGGTGCAACTGAAGTTTGGGTTGATGAAATTATCACCGAGTGTTCAATAAATTTAATTCCATCGGTAAGGGGTAGGATCATGATTTATCCAAAACCCACACAATCGAAGATTTACTTAAAAGATGAATAACATAATGAATGGAACTGATACTTTTGACGGAAGTTGGAACGCCGGTAATGATTGGGGGAAGGAAGGTTTTTCCCTGACTTGTCAGCGTGCCCCCGATGGTTATCGGGGCTGACAACGTCAAATATAATTAAACAGAAAAACCAAAACACGTAACCCCGGTTGCAATCGGGGAGGATGGAAGAATTAAACAATATCGAATGTAGAAATAAGAAGAAAGAAGTCTGAAGATAGAAGTAAGAGGTAAAAAAAAAAATTTCCAATATCGAATAATGAATAAGAAATACGAAATCAGAAAGTTGGAAGAAGTCAGTGTACTGAGCTTCTTGAAACCCCCCTTGGGGGGCAGGGGGGCATGAGTTAGAGTTTACTTTATGAAAAAATTGATGTACATATTATTGTTCCTGTTTGTTGCAGCAAATGTTGCGGCACAGGATTTCTATGTCATCGATTCAGTTTGTATTGGTGCCGAAAGGATTTACCGTGGCGATGGCGAGTTGGGTTCAACTTACATTTGGGCAATAACCAATGAGGCGGGCGATACAATTGTTCAATCACCCGGAAATGATTTTCAGGACCTCATAGCACCCGGGATTTTTAATTATGGCAGCGAATTGCCAATGCTTTGGGACACTCCCGGAACATATCTGATCACAACAATCCAGTATTCAGTTCATGGCTGCGACACAACTCAACAGGGAAATGTAAAGGTTTTCCCTCCGCCTTTTGCTTTTGCAGGCGATTCCATGTTTGTTTGTGCTGTCGATACAATCTTTTTAACCCAGGCTTTGGCCGAAAATTACCGCAGTTTGCTATGGACTTCCACCGGCGACGGTGTTTTTGAAGATGTTACTGCATTGAACCCGTTCTATATACCTGGCGGAAAGGACAAATTTAACGGGAGTGTGATGCTTATACTCACAGCCGAGGGACTTGCAAGTAACTCAACCTGTCAGCCTGCTATCGATTCACTTGAAATTTGGTTTAGTGATCCGCTCATAACATTTATCCCGCGCCACCTGCGTTGTTATAACGATTTTTCGGGTCAGGTATGGCCACGGGTAACCAACGGAAATGAACCTTACACGTATGAATGGACCGGCCCGGACGGATTTACCTCATCAAATGATACTATCAAAGGACTTGTCGCAGGGTTTTACTATTTAACTGTAACCGATAATTATGGTTGTCAGACAACCGATACAGTTGAAGTTACACAACCTGATTTGCTTGTGGCAGATATCGACGGCTGGCTGAATGTTAGCTGTTTCGGAGGAAATGACGGGATGGCGCAGGTTGCAGTAACCGGCGGAACAGAAGATTATTCTTATCAATGGAGTTCAATCCCGCAACAAACAACCGCCGTAGCTACCGGATTGTCTGCCGGAGAATATATTGTCAGGATTACAGATGCAAACAATTGTACAGCTAAAGACAATATCATAATTTCTGAACCTCCGCAAATTGTGCTTGCTGCCGACAGCATTGACGCCAAATGTGCAGGTGGTTTGCGTGGTTCCATCGATCTGACAGTTTCGGGCGGAACACCATTTAAAAACGAACCGTATTACAGATTTGAATGGACCGATGAAACAAATACTGTTGTTGGTACTACTGAAGACATTAACAACCTGCCCGGCGATATGCTTTATTCGGTTGTAGTTACCGATTCAATTGGTTGTTGGGATACACTTTCAATATTCATAAACGAACAAAACGACCTGCTTATAACAGTTGAAAGGGTTGATTCAATCCTTTGTTTTGGCGATTCAAACGGTGCAATTGACATTACGGTTTCCAATGGCTCCGAGCCTTATATATTTATTTGGGATTCAGGCGAAACTACCGAAGATTTGGCAAATATCCCTGCCGGGAAATACCATGTTCTGGCTACCGATGCCAACGGATGTAAAATCGATATGGATTTCGAGCTTTTAGAACCTGAAGAAATTCTTGCATCAATTACACCCGGCAATCGTGAAATGTGCGAATCTGACACTATTTCACTTGAGGGAATTTCTTCGGGCGGAACAGGTATTCATACCTATTTGTGGCTTGGAAACGGAGCGCTTTATTTAGATGACCCAACTAGTTCAAAACCTGATTTCACAGGAGCCCCTGCCGGAGATTATAATCTTATTTTCACTGCCACCGACAAAAATGGTTGCATTGCATCCGACGCAATCGACATAATAGTTTGGCCAATTACTTACAATACTGTTTTTGATACAATATGTCCGTCGGATTTGCCTTTTACCTGGAACGGCTCGGTTTACGATCTTGCCGGAACATATGAAAATATCATCACAAATGTACATGGTTGTGATTCGGTAATCACCTATAATTTATTTGTTCGTGATGAGTTTATTTTAACAGCAACTACTGTAAACGATGGGCAAACCGCCAATCCTTCAGGAAGTATCGACCTTACTGTCAAC
Organism: Draconibacterium sp.; assembly: GCA_041737765.1. Classification (GTDB taxonomy): domain Bacteria; phylum Bacteroidota; class Bacteroidia; order Bacteroidales; family Prolixibacteraceae; genus Draconibacterium. The sequence continues at coordinate 4,840 of JBGSRA010000128.1, forward strand.
GGCACTTCATCACCCTACACTTTTAACTGGAGTAGCGGCGAAACCACCGAAGATTTAAGCGGACTTACTGCAGGTGACTATCTGGTTACTGTTACTGATGTCAATGGTTGTACAAATACATTAATTGTTACTGTTTCATCAGATCTTGGAGATATAGTGGTAACTGCTATTCCTACGCCTGTTGAGTGTTACGGAGATAATACAGGTGCAATAAGATTAAATGTTTCGGGAGGCGCCCCGGATTATACTTTTGAATGGAGCAATGGTGAATCAACTCAAAATATTTCAAATCTTGTTGCCGGAACTTATGCAGTTACTGTTACCGATTCGAGAGGTGCATTTAAAAATCTGGAAGTTATAATTACCGAGCCTGCTCAACTTGTTTTGTCAGGAACTAAAGTAGATGTAGGAAACTCGACTGACCCGGTTGGAAGCATAAATCTTTCGGTTAGGGGAGGTACAAAACCATACAGATTTGACTGGACTGGTCCCGATGGATTTACCTCAACAAGTGAAGACATAAACAATCTGGCAAAAGGTAATTATACAGTTAAAGTAACCGACGATAATGGATGTACTGAAATACTGGTATTTGTAATTAGCGGATATGGAATGACCTGCCCGCCTCCTATTTATGCGGACTGTAAAATTGAATTTGCTCCTGCTCCTTTTACATCACTGGCTGATTATGAAGCAGGCGGTGGAAATATTGAAAGTACTATAGCACTTAAAATAGAGACATTTACAGTTGCCGGACCCGATGTTTCGGACGGGAACAAATGTCCTGAAACATTTACCCGGACATATACTATTCAAAATGTAGATGGAGAATGGATTATTTGCGAACAGTTAATAATTGTGGATGATACCGAAAAACCTGTTCTTACTTTGAAACAAAAAAATGTGAATTGTGAGGAAGATATACCTCCTGTTTACACAAACAGAACAGAATTCTATGCACAAAAAGGGAATGATGCGAGCGATAATTGCGAATTGGATTGGAGTACATTTAAATTTACAGGAAAGCAAAGTGAAAGCAGGGATGGTATTTGCCGGTTAACCATTGTTCGTTGGTATGAAATTAAAGACTTTTGTGGCAACCGAACGGAAACAGCGGAAAACATCATTGTTGAAGACAAAATCAAACCTTACGCAATGAGGCCGATGAAAAAATTAAATTCCGATTGCGAAATTCCGAAACCTTATGCAGACAGGAATGATTTTGAAGCAAACAGTGGTATCTATATTATTGAAAACTGTAATAACGGAGATTATACGATAACACATCTCGGCGACAGTATTAAGGGCGATGGATGCCCAACAACCATAATCAGAACTTATCGTTTTTCTGATCTTTGTGGCAATTTCAACGATTACAAACAAAATATTGTTATCAATGATTCAATTGCGCCAACAATAACCTGCCCGGCTCCGCTTGCATTCGATGCCGGAATCGATGATTTGTTAGACCTCACAGGTCTGGCTTATTCTGAAACACAGCTGCAAATAGCAACTGAAAGTTTAGCTGGTGTAGGTATCACTGCATCCGATAATTGTATTTTGGATAAAGTTACCTATCAGGACACCCAGACAGGTATTTGCCCAATAGTTGTAATCCGCACATTTACTGTTTTTGATGCCTGCGGTAACAGCACCGGGTGTTCTCAGAAGATTGAATTAATGAATTTGACCTTGTTTGATTTCGATCAGTTTGGCCCATATTGTTTGGATGCTACACCTGATATTTTACCAACAGTTTCAAATAATGGAATTAAAGGAACCTGGAATCCGGCAACTATCGACACAAAAACAAAAGGCACGAAAACTTATACTTTCACACCCGATGACCCTCTGTGTCCACCTATGATAACCATTGAAATTGAGGTTACCGATGAAATTAAACCGGTTTTTGCTGCACTCGGGCCATTCTGTGTAAACAGCGATGCACCTGAATTGCCACTAATTTCGGATAATAATATTACCGGGACATGGGAACCTGCGGCTATTGAAACCGGGGCAGTCGGTATGTTTGACTACATATTCACTCCTGATCCTGATCAGTGCGCAATTCCGGTTACCATTGTAATTGAAATTACAGATGAAATTAAGCCATTGTTTGCAGCGATTGGACCTTTCTGCTTAAACAGTGTTGCACCTGCATTACCTGCTGTTTCTAAAAATGGCATCACAGGGAAATGGGATCCTGCAAAAATCGACACCGGAACTATTGGAGAGTTTGACTATACTTTCACACCCGATTCAGGTCAGTGTGCAATTCCGGTAACCATCCAAATTGAAATTACTGATGATATTGTACCGGTTTTTGTGGCGCTGGGCCCATTCTGTTTAAACAGCGTTGCCCCCGCATTACCGGGCACTTCGGATAATGGAATTACAGGAAAATGGACTCCTGCAAAAGTTGTAACAGGTACAGTTGGGTTTGCAGACTATGTATTCACGCCTGATCCGGGTCAGTGTTCAAAACCTGTAACCATTGAAATTGAAATTACCGATGAAATTATTCCGGTGTTTGCTGCCTTCGGACCATTCTGTTTAAACAGTGTTGCTCCTGCATTACCAGGCACTTCTGATAATGGAATTACAGGAAAATGGACTCCTGCAAAAGTCAACACAAACAAAGTTGGTACTGATAAATACAAGTTCACTCCCGATCCGGGTCAGTGTGCCATTCCGGTTACCACTGAAATTGAAGTTTTCGATTTGGTAACACCTGTATTTGCCAAACTTAGTCCGCAATGCCCCAATACCGAAGCTCCTGATTTACCGCTTGTTTCTGAAAATGGCATCACAGGAACCTGGAATCCTGCTTTCATTGACACAAAAAAACAGGGTATATTTACATTTACATTCACACCTGATTCAGGACAGTGTGCAGTTCCGGTTAAACTGAGTATCGATATTTCTGATAAAATTCCACCTGATGCAGTTTGCCAAAACATTACTGTTTACCTGGATGAATATGGAAAAGCTTCAATCACTACAGCTCAGATTGATAACGGTTCATCTGACAATTGTGCTCTCGATACACTGTATCTGGACAGATACGATTTTGATTGTGACGATATTGGTAAAAACCCTGTAAGGCTTACTGCTGTTGATGGTGTTGGATTAACTGATTATTGCGATGCAATTGTAACAGTTCTCGACACAATGGGGCCGGTTGTTGTTTGTCGTGATTCAGTAATAATTCAACTCGATATTAACGCGCAATACACACTTACTGTAGCTGAAATAATTAAAAATACGACAGATGCCTGTGGTGTTGATACTTCGTACGTTTTCCCACGCGAATTAAACTGCGACCATATTGGACGCACAACAATAACAGTTTACAGCGAAGATATCAACGGTAATATTGACTCATGCCAGACTATTGTAAGAATTTACGGAAACATTCCGCCTTTGGCTGAAAATGACAGTGCTACAATAAAGGAAAACTCGTTTGCTGTTATTGATGTTGCGGCAAATGATTACGATGAAAAAACGGGTGTTAACCGTGCATCAATATTGATTGATATTAAGCCGAAAAATGGGGTGGCAGAAGTAAATCCTGTTAATGGGTTGATTACCTACACACCAAATCACAATTTCTCGGGACTTGATATTTTTAAATACAGAATCAGTGATGATGGAATTCCGTGTGAACCGGAACATGCCTATGCTTATGTGTTTATAATTGTTGAACCGATAAATGAAAAACCTGTGGCCAATGACGATTATTTGAGTACCGGTTGTTTCTCGGTTAGCTGGAATGTGGTTCAGGACAATGACACAGATGATGATGGATCTGAAAACCTTAACATCAATACAATTCCGCTTTACCCAACACTTCATGGCGAGCTTACAATCGATCCTTATGGAACCATAAATTATTATCCGAATGACGGATTTATTGGAATTGACAGTTTCGCATACGAAATCTGGGATAACGGAATTCCGTCGCTTCGCGATACGGCAACGGTTTACATTAATGTTGACTGTAGCATGGAAAATCCGGATCCGATTGAATGTGAGTTATTTATCCCTGAAGGATTTTCACCAAATAACGATGGAATCCATGACTTCTTCCGAATCATGTGTATTGAACATTACCCCGATGCAAAACTGATGATTTTTAACCGTAACGGTGATTTACTGTGGGAAAAAGAACATTACGGAAACTATGCATACTGGGGCAACCAGTACGATGCATGGTGGTGGGGAACTTCGGTGCTTAGTAAATATGATGTTGGCAGGTTTACAATTAATGGCGATCCAAAAGTGAAATTTGGTAATTATGTTTATGTATTGTTGCTGGGTAACGGCGACGAGAAAAACGGTACTGTAATGGTTGCCTATTAATTAGTGATAAAGTTAATTAATGTTTGAAAGTTGCACTTGAATTTTAACATGTTATAATTTTTCTTTGAGGGATAAAATGTTAATGGAAAATCGTTCAAACATGCGGATATACGAAATCTCTGAGGTCAAAATGAACTTACCTGAGTTTATCAGCAGACCCTATTTCGTAGTATAATTTGTTTTCTACAAAGATTTTGTCCTGTTAGTATGGCAGGCCAAAATTTTTGTAGCTATTATGTCAAAATAAATCCAAATGGAGCAGCGTTCCGAAAATATTTGTTTAACAATTAATTTTCAGCAGGTTCTGATTGTGAACTTTAAATCGGTAATATCATTCCAGCAAACTATTCAGCAAACCTCCCCTGGCTTCTTTCCTGGAATTGGGACCCGCTGTTGAAAGTTGAGCAATCAGTTTGCGAATTGGCATACTTTGCAGCCACACTTTTCCACGACCACGCAATGTTGCAAGAAAAATTCCCTCACCACCAAAAATCATTGAACGCAATCCGCCTGCCTGTTCAATACTATATTCAACAGATGGTTCAAAACCTACAATACAACCTGTATCAACCCTTAAAACTTCGTTGTTTAAATTCCTTTCGATAACAGTACCTCCGGCATGTACGAAAGCTTTGCCATCGCCCTCAAGCTGCTGAAGTATAAAACCTTCGCCGCCAAAAAAACCGGCACCTAATCTTTTATTGAATGTAATCGAGATTTTTGTGCCCAACGCAGCACACAGAAATGCATCACGCTGAACAATGATTCTTCCTCCCATTTGATGCAGGTCCAGGGGAATAATCGTTCCCGGGTATGGCGCTGAAAATGCTACTGTTTTTCTACCCCATCCCTGATTTGTAAAGTGGGTCAGAAACAATGATTCACCTGTAATTACGCGGGAACCTGCTGCCAGTAATTTGTCAAATAATCCGGCGGAAGGATTTGAACCATCCCCCATCCTGGAGGTAAATGTAATTCCGTCTTCCATATAAAGCATTGCTCCTGCTTCAGCAATTACTGTCTCTCCCGGATCAAGTCCAACTTCTACCAGTTGCACATCGTGCCCAACAATTTTGTAGTCAATTTCGTGTGATTGCATATTATTTTAATTTTCAATTTATACAGACCATAAAGATAATCAAATTGATAATGACGAATATGAATTTTTAAACCGGATTTTTTTAGACCTTTGCAAAAAATTAGAAAGCACAATGAAACAGGAATATAATAAAAGAAAACCGGTAGAAAAAGGGGGAAAACGGATAGGCAAAAGTCTGCCGTCAAAAACTTCCGGTTTTGGTAAAAAGAAATCTACAGCACCAAGAACTGTGAGAAATGAAGAAAGTGATAAGAGCTTTTCGGCAACAGAAAAAAAGAAAGTTTACAGAAAACCAAAAACGACAGGTTTAAAAAATATTCCAAAGAAAAGTAATCCCACCGGAGAAATGCGGTTAAACCGTTTTATTGCCAATGCCGGAATCTGCTCCCGTCGTGAAGCAGATACATACATTGTTGCCGGAATGGTAACTGTTAACGGTAAAATTGTAACCGAACTGGGTGTAAAAGTTTTACCAACCGATGAAATACGTTTTGACGGCACAAAGCTGAATGCCGAGAAAAAAGTGTATTTGCTGCTCAACAAACCAAAAGATTTTGTAACAACTACCGATGACCCTCATGCCGATAAAATTGTAATGGATTTGATAAAAGATGCGTGCACGGAAAGAATTTACCCGGTTGGACGTCTCGACAGGAATACAACCGGATTATTGTTGTTTACCAACGATGGCGATCTATCGAAACGGCTGACACACCCCAGCCACACCATGAAAAAAGTTTACCAGGTTTCGCTTGATATACCTGTTACCATGGATCATATGCAGCAAATTGCTGACGGAATTGAACTTGAGGATGGTCGCATAAATGCCGATGCCATAAGTTATATCAGTAACGAAGAAAAAAATGAAGTTGGTATCGAAATCCATTCAGGCAGAAACCGGATTGTAAGGCGTATTTTCGAACATTTTGGTTACCGTGTAAAAAAACTCGACCGCGTTATGTTTGCCGGGTTAACCAAAAAGAACCTTCCCCGTGGCAAATATCGCTTCCTGACGGAAAAGGAAATTCAGTTTTTGAAAATGCTTTAATTCTGAAAATTTAAAATCTCCTTCATTTTAATTTGAATGATTATCTTTGCCGTTCAATTTAGCAAGACGTTAAAATGTTAGAAAAAATAAAGGCTTTACAGGAAGAGATTGAAAAAATTGTTGTCTCGGGCAAAGAGGAAGTTGAAGAACTCAGGTTGAAATATATCAGTAAAAAAGGATCCATCAGCCAGCTTTTTGAAGACTTTAAAAATGTGACACCCGAACAAAAAAAGGAAGTAGGGCAGGCAATCAATACGCTAAAGAATTTTGCCCTTGAAAAAATCAATTCATTAAAAGAATCCTTTGAAAATGACGGTAGCGGTGAGTCAGGTTTAGATTTGACAATGCCCGGAGAACCCATGAAACTGGGAACCCGCCACCCGCTTTCATTAGTAAAGAACGAAATAATTGGCATTTTTGGGCGTCTTGGTTTTACTGTTGCCGAAGGTCCTGAAATTGAAGACGACTGGCATGTTTTTTCAGCGTTGAATTTTCCGCCCGAACACCCGGCCCGTGATATGCAGGACACATTCTTTATTGAAAAAGATCCCGACGTTTTGTTACGAACCCACACATCAAGCGTTCAAATCCGTGTTATGGAACGCACGCAGCCGCCAATCCGCGCTATTTTCCCAGGACGGGTTTTTCGCAACGAAGCAATTTCCGCACGCTCACACTGCATATTCCATCAAATTGAAGGATTGTATGTTGACGAAAATGTGTCGTTTGCCGATTTAAAACAAACGCTTCTTCAATTTGCCAAAGAACTTTTTGGCGAAGGAACTGAAATCAGGTTGCGTCCTTCTTATTTTCCATTTACCGAACCAAGCGCCGAAATGGATGTAAGTTGCTCCATTTGTGGTGGAAAAGGCTGCAATGTTTGTAAATACAGCGGCTGGCTCGAAATCCTCGGTTGCGGAATGGTTGACCCAAATGTGCTGGAAGCATGCAATATCGATAGTAAAAAATATACAGGATTTGCCTTCGGAATGGGTATTGAACGTATTACAATGCTTCGTTACGGAATAAAAGATATTCGCCATTTTTTTGAAAACGACGTTCGGTTTTTAAAGCAATTTGAATCGGCAACATAAAGGTGAAATCCAAATTCTATCAGTCAAAATACGATTAAAAAGTTGTTTTTGCTGTATCGAAATTCACAATATTTAACTTACCTCTTGTTAATATCCTGCAATTTTAGGCGCTGTTATGCGTTTGAATTCCGTATCTTACTTGTCAGTACCAATTGATCAAAAATTGGGTATTGCTGGATTTGGGATTTAAATATGTATTTTTGTATCAGACTTATAAGTCTTTTATTAATTAAAATGAAAACAATGGAAACGAAAAAAAATCAGAATCAGATCGTTATTACAATGAATGCTGAAGATGGGAAACAAAAATTGCCAATGAATTTAATTATTCCGATGGTAGCCGGCACATTAACCGGTACAGGTTTGGTTTTAGTCCTTTTTATGGGCGTAAGACTTTTGTTTGGCCTTTAGTTTTTTCAGGAGAAGTAAAGTTTTGAAAGCTATATTTAACAAGAAAGTCCGCAGGAATGCGGACTTTCTTTGTATCTGACTGATTTAAAAATTCATCAATTATTCCAGCACTTTTTCAATCAACTTCAATTCTTCATCCGAAAATGCTGTATTTTTCAAGGTTTCCATGTTATCGTCTAATTGTTTTACTGAACTGGCGCCAATCAAAACCGAAGTAATACGTTTATCTTTCAAAACCCAGGCAAGCGCCATTTGAGCCAGAGATTGTCGGCGTTTTAGGGCAATTTCATTCAGCTTCACAATTTTGTCATGGGCTGAATCTACATGTTCCTTAGTCAGAAAAACTTCGCGTGTTGCTCTGCTTCCTTCCGGGATTCCTTTCAAATAACGGTCGGTTAAAAGTCCCTGCGCCAGCGGAGAGAATGGAATGCACCCAATTCCTTCTTCTTCCAGAACATCAAGTAATCCATCTTCAACCCAACGCACAAACATCGAATATTTTGGTTGGTGTATTAAACATGGTGTTCCGAGTTCTTTCAAAATCCGTGAAGCTTCTTTTGTCATATCAGTGGGATAGTTTGAAATGCCAACGTACAAAGCTTTTCCTGAACGTACAATTTGGTCGAGTGCCATCATCGTTTCTTCCAGCGGTGTGTCAGGATCCGGACGATGTGAATAGAAAATATCCACATATTCCAGTCCCATTCTTTTTAAACTTTGGTCGAGGCTCGAAATTAAATATTTGCGGCTTCCCCATTCTCCATATGGACCGGGCCACATCAAATAACCTGCTTTTGATGAAATTATCAGTTCATCACGATGAGCGCTAAAATCCTGTTTCATGATTTTGCCAAAGTTTTCTTCTGCCGAACCGGGTGGTGGTCCGTAATTGTTGGCCAAATCAAAATGGGTGATACCCAAATCGAAGGCACGGTGCAACATTTGCCGACCATTTTCGAGTGTATCAATATCGCCGAAATTGTGCCACAAACCCAGTGAAACTGCCGGAAGTTTCAATCCCCACTTTCCGCAACGGTTGTATTTCATTGAATCGTAGCGGTTTTCTTTTGCAATGTATGTCATAACTTATTTATTTTTCAGAGAGATTTTTCTTTCGGATAAAATTATTAAAAAATAAATTGAATCATAATCCATTTTTGCAATTTAAGGGTAAATGGATTTTCTAAAGTGAATTGCAATATAAAAGGTTTTGGAATGGATAAAACAATTACATTTAATCAGTTTTAGAATCTGGCTTAATCATTTTACTTTTGCTTGAATAGCGGTTACCGGGATTACTCTTTAATTTGGAAAAACAACGTTTAATATGAAAACAATTGCGGGTAAAATTCTTGCGAAATTAGGGTGGCAAATAAAAGGTGAATTCCCTGAAATCAAAAAGTCGATTACAATTTTTGCTCCTCACACTGCACACATTGATGCTATATATGGGAAATTGGGCTTTACTGAATTGGGGGTAAAATTTCTGTTCCTTTCTAAAAAAGAATTGTTCTTTTTCCCGATGAATTTAGTCATGAAAAAATTTGGTTCGATAGCAGTTAGAGGCGTAAAAAATAAAAATGCCATTTTCCAAGTAGTAGAGTTGTTAAATAATGCCGAAGAATTGCATATTGTTGTTTCCCCCGAGGGTTGGATAAAACGGGTAACTCATTGGAATAAAGGGTTCTATTATATGGCAGTGAAAGCAAATGTTCCAATTGTTGTGGCGTATCTGGATCATCAGAAAAAGGAGTTGGGTGTAAAAAGTGTGATCTACGATACCACCGATTTTACAACCGTGATGAAACAGATTAATTCATTGTATGAAGGGGTCACCGGAAAAAACCCTGAACAGTTTGCCCCTCATGAATTTGAATCTTAGTAACTATTATTTCTGTTTTATGGCGTAAAGCTTATTCATGGTTGCAATAAAAAGAATTCCATTTGCCGCAACAGGAGTTGAGTGAATCGGGCTGTCGAGATTTACTGAATGCAATACCTGCAATTCACTTCCTTCTTTCAATATCCAGAAATCACTGCCTCGCGAACCTGCAAATATTTTACCATCAGCAGCTAGTGCTGAGCTCCACGAGTCCTCTTGTAAATTATGTCTCCAGTATTGTTTTCCACTTTCAGCATCATTGCAATGGAGGTTCTTGCCGCAGTCGGTAACATAAACCAATCCATTCGAAATGGCAGGTGTTGAAGCCGAATGTTCAACCAGCGGATACGACCAGATTTCTCCGGTAGCAGTAATATTACCGGTTTTTGTAGCATCGATACATTTTAAATAAGATTCCCGCTTTCCCCACCAGATATCGCCACCCACTGTAACATAAATCCGGTTTTTATAGAAAACAGGCATTCCCAGAAAATTGCTTGGACTAACTTTCCTGTTTCTCAGGTAATCATGAATATTTTCTTTGGGACCGTTCGGGTCGCAGTCGAACTGCCAGACTTTTTTAAGCGATTGAACTTTTTCAAATAAATCTGCTGAAACAAGCGCTTCAAAGGCATACAATATACCATCGGGACCGGCGAAAAAAAGAAGTTTTTTTCCATTCACGATTTCCATCGATGGTGAGGACCAGGAGGAGTGAAATATACGTGGTCCAAAATGTTCATCATCTCGGGCAACCAGCCTTCCTGTATTTTTGTTGAGGGCAATTAAAGCAGGTGCTTTTAATCCCGTAGTTTCAAGGTGACGATAATCAACACCGCTACAGGTATTCAGGTAAAGAAAATCACCATCAAGCAAAATGGAAGCATGGGGCGAATCATGTGGGCTTACTCCCAGTTGTAGTTTTAAATCGTACGACCAGATAATGTCGGCATCCTTCTCTCCAATTTCATATGGAAATTCGCCGTTTGGAGCAACAAACCAGCCTTCTCCCTGAAATTCACCGTCGTTTCCGTCAGCCTGTCCATTCAGGTCGAGGCACAAAACTTCCGAGCGGTTGGTTAAAACATAGACCCGGTTGTTTTCAACTGTAGGAGGAGAACAAATTCCGACCATCGGCCAGTCGTTGTGCCGGTCACCTTCTAGGCGGGGAACAACAAGTTGCCAGCATAAACTTCCGTCCGATTCATTTAGGCAAAGCAAAATCCCGCGATCTCCTTTATGTTTGGGATCACGTTCGTCGACATTGTTGGCGCCTATTAATACCTTACCATCAGCAACAACCGGTGTGGCATAAGCCCCATTTCCAATTGATACTGACCATTTTAAATTTTCACCCGTTTCGGGATTAAAAAAAGAGGGTAGCCCTTTTTCACCGGATATCATATTTCTCGAATGTTTTTGGCCCCATTGCGGACTGTCGGTGCCCTGTGCTTTGCAGGAAAGTGTCAGAAAATGAAGAAATGCGAATGAAAGAAGGATTTTGGACAGAAATATTATTTTGGCAATTTTCATAAACGATTTGGTTAGTGCCTGCAAACTATAAAAAAAATGGTTTCCTGAATCATTTGTGATGGAGAAGAAGTTCGACAGAAAAACTCAAAATCAGTTACAGTCCTGAAATAATCTACTCTCATTGAATATTAAATTACAATTTATCTGATGAAGGTACCAGTCTCGCTGTCAAATCCGGATCTGCCATATCTTTGTCCAAAGGAAACATCGGTCGGTTGATTCGTTTATAACCCAGCCTTTCCAAATCCTGATCAACTCCACCGGGTGTTAGTGCCATTATCCAGCCTTTTCGCATATCATAAAGTTCAGGCACCAAATAACCAATTTTAACCACAACGATATCAGTTTCACGCGGGTTCAAACCCAAATTTGTAAAATCCTTTTCGTAATGATAAGGTTTGCGTTTTTTAGTTACAATCACCTTTACGCTGCCCACCTGTACAACAACCTCGATTCCTGCCGCTTCGTCACCATTTTCAATGGCTTTTACAATTCCTGATAATTTTGTAGGTGGAGCGAAACGGCCGTCCACAGCGGCTCCTGCAAAACCTTCCACCTTATTTCCAACTCCAGCTTCAATAGCTTTTTCAACAAACTCAGGACCAGGTAAGGAAGCGTAAATCAGCGATGGACCATTTTCCTTTTGAAATTCAGGACGTTTCAGAATTTCGGTCAATGTCCAGGTTACATCGCCTGCACCACCTGCAGTTGGATTATCGCCCATGTCGCTGATGATGAAAGGATGTTCCTTGCTGGCAATTGCCATATTAAGACATTCATCAAGGGGAGCCACGGGTGCTACAAATTCAAATTTGTCTCTAACTTCCCAAAATGCAGTTGCCAATTCTTCTGCTGCACCTGTTACTGCATTTTTATCATCGCCTGTAACCATTACAACACCCTGGTTGCGTGGTTCATCAGCCCAGGCATAACCAATCCAGATGGCTGCATCAATTATTCCATCCCTTTCAGTTATTGGTTCAACTTTCGCATACAAACTTTTCCCGGGTTCAATTCGCGTACTTGTTTTTTCCCCAGGTAATAAAATAGGTACAGGAATCCAGGCTTTGTAAGCCGGTTTTCCTTTCCCGTTTTCCAATCGGTCTAAAAGATTTTCAAGTGCGCGTTGTTTCGATTCAAGCGCATCTTCATGTGGCGCCAAACGGTAACAGGTAATCAGGTCGGTGTTTTCAGCCAGTCGCCAGGTTACGTTTCCATGTAAATCCATCGAAGTTGAAATGATTGTCTCTTTTCCCACAACTTCGCGAATTCGGGTAATAAAATCTCCTTCCGGATCATCTAAACCTACAACACTCATTGCACCATGAATATCGAAAAAGATTCCATCGTATGGAATATTTTTTCTGAGCATTTCGAGTGTTTCATTTACAAGCGATTCGTATGCTTCACGGGTAACTATACCGCCGGGAATGGCGTGTCCCCGCAACGTGGGAAACCAAACGGCCCGGTTTCTGTCAATTGAGTCAGGAGAAAGAAAAGGGTAGTATGAAAATATTTCATCGCCCCGGCGCACGCGAAATGCTTCTGCATCTGACTGAGCCGGTGAAAAAGTACTCGACTCGATGGCAAGTCCGCAAATGGCTACCCGTGGAAGTTCTTTTTCCTGTTTTTTATTTGATGAACAGGAAAGTAAAAAAGCCGTTGGAAACAAAAGAAGGACAAAAAATAAGTTCTTCATTTTTTCTGTTTTTGTTATAATCGATTTGCTTGGTAAATATAAAAAGGATTTTCCAGATGGTTTTAATCTAAAAGACACGTTAAAAAAGATAATTGTATCTATTTATACATAACTATTGTGTTTTTATATAAGAATTCGTAAATTGACGTATGGTTATTGGTTAACATTCAAGTGTTTACAGAATAACTCATTACACATATAAAATTATATCAAACTTAAAAGGAGGAAGCAAAATGAAAAAATTTCTAAAAATTCTGAAATGGATTGGCATTTGTTTTTTAATTCTCATTGTTGGCGTAGTAACTTTTGTATATGCGCGAACCAACCGAACTTATGATGCTCCCTACCCCGAAATTACAGCAAGTCTTGATTCAAGCCTGATTGCCAGAGGTGAATCACTAGTTTACGGACCTGCCCACTGTGCCCATTGTCATGCGCCAGTTTCCGAATTCGCACGTTTAAATGCAGGTGAAAAAGTTCCAATGAGTGGTGGTTTCAACTTTGTAATGCCTCCCGGAATTGTTCATTCACCAAATATTACTTCGGATGTTGAAACAGGAATTGGTGGATATACCGACGCAGAAATCGCCCGTACATTGCGTTACGGAGTAAAAAGAAATGGCAAGCCGCTTATTGATTTTATGCCTTTTTACGACCTGAGTGACCGCGATCTTACCGCCATTATTTCTTATCTGAGAACCACATCGCCGGTAAAAATGAAACAACCTGAACATGAATGGAATTTTTTGGGAAAAGCAGTTTTTGCTTTTGGACTTATTAAACCAATGGGAGACGGGATTATTCCGGAGGCACCCGAACCAGATTCTACTGTAGCATACGGAAAATACCTCGCCGAAAGTGTTGCGAATTGCAAAGGATGCCATACCAACCGGGATATGATGACCGGTGCCTACATTGGTATTGATTATGCAGGGCAGGCAAAATTTGAAGTTTATGATGACCAGGGAAATATTATTAAAGGAAAACACCTTGTAACTCCAAATCTGACTCCAGACCCTGAAACCGGGCGAATGACGCAATGGTCGCAGGAATTGTTTATTAACAGGGTTCGGGCAGGTACAGCAATTCCAGGATCACCAATGCCGTGGGGGCCGTACAGCAGAATGTCTGATCTTGAATTAAAGGCATTGTACAAATACTTCCATTCGCTCGAACCTGTTTATGCCCAGACTTCGGTTGGGATTCAGGACGGCGATCCTTATTAAACGCAAAAACACAATCATTTAAGTACTTTGGGTTTTCTTTTTGCCATTCTATCTTAAATTTGTTGAAAATTGCGAAAGAATGAAGAAAAATAAAGCCGAAAAAAACGACTTGACTGATGTTCTTTATAAATATTCCGAGCGGGTAAAGGAGTTGCAGGGAATCAACAAAACTGTTGCATTGCTCAACCAAAACAAGCCGCTTGATGAATCTTTGCAGGAAATTTGCAACCTCATTCCACAGGCCTGGCAATATCCCGAGTTTACCTGTGTGCGTATTACGTTTGACAACAACACATTTTACAGTAAAACTTTTATTGAAACAGGGTGGAAACAAAGTCAAACTTTTGAAGTGCCGGGCGGAAAATCTGGTGCAATAGAAGTTTTTTATTTGAAAGAATTCCCTGAATTGGATGAAGGCCCGTTTATGAAAGAAGAACGCAACCTCATCGATAATTTTGCGAATTTAATTTCGGGTTCTCTGACTAAGGATTTGTTAAGAAGATTAGTTGCCGACAATAGTGAACGGCTGAAGGAACTTCGCGGGATAAATCAGATTTCAAACATCTTGAGCCAGCACCGTAATTTCGAGGATGCCTTAAAGGAGATTTGCAACACGCTGCCAGGTGCATGGCAATATCCCGAATACACAGCTGTTAGGATTATTTACGACAAACAAATTTACACCACAAATTTTTTCTACAAAACCCGCTGGGTGCTGCGCCAAACTTTCGAAACGCAGCTTGGTAAAAAGGGGATCATAGAAGTGTATTACCTGAAAGAATTCCCAATTTTATACGAAGGTCCGTTTTTGAAAGAGGAACGCGACCTGATAAATAACATTGCCGATATAATATCGGGGATTGCGGCAAAAAAACTACTGCACAAATTAGTTACTGACAACACAGAACGTTTAAAAGAACTTGATGCAATAAATCAAACTACAGCGATAATTTCTTCGGGTAAATCGGTGGAAGCAACTTTAACTGAAATTTGCAATATTCTTCCCGAATCGTGGCAGTACCCGGAACATGCAGTGGCGCGGATCACTTTTGAAGGTTTTGTTACCGAAAGTAGCCCGTTTCAGGAAACCCTGTGGCGACAGGTTGAGTCGTTTGTTACCATCGACAATAAAAAAGGTTGGATTGAAATTTTTTACCTCGAAGAATTTCCGATGGTTTACGAAGGTCCGTTTTTGAAGGAAGAGCGCAACTTAATTATAAATATAGCACAACTGATTACCGGTTATCTGAATAATTTTATTGGGCGCGATGTTTTGTATAAGCGCGAAATTGCCAAAACTTCGGAAAACGAATACAACGAATACCGCGATTCACTTATCAAAAAGGGAAAACCACTCCAGCAATATTTCAATCAGCAAACTCTCGACAAGTATGTTTACCTCGATATGATGAAGTACAAGGTAAAAGAGATACTTTTTGTTGCCACTTTTTACGATGCATTTATACTGGAGAACGAAGATGCTTTTTTCGAACAATTTATGGGCGAAATCTATCAGTACAGCCTTTTTTCACTTCCCCGAATCACAGCAGTTACTTCAGAAATACAGGCACTTGAACTTGCTCAATCTTCTAAATTTGATTTTGCTATCCTAACTGTTGGAGAAGATGAAAATGCTCCGATCGAACTTGCAAAACAGATAAAGAATCAGCGTCCCGACCTGCCTGTTTTCCTTCTTCTCAACAAAAAAGGGAATGTAAAATACTTTGAATCATTGGTTTCAACTTCAAAATTCATTGATAAACTTTTTATCTGGCACGGCGATTCACAGATATTTTTTGCAATTGTGAAGTCCATTGAAGACCGCACCAATGTTGAAAATGACACACGGATTGGGTTGGTTCGTGTGATTCTTTTGATCGAAGATTCAGCGCCGTACTATTCAAAATACTTATCTATTCTGTACTCCATTGTATTTGGACACATTCAAAAAGTTATCTCTTCCGAGAAAAACGAGCTTGACAAAATATCGAAAATGCGTTCGCGCCCCAAGATTTTGCTTGCAACCAATTATGAAGATGCTGTATATATTTATAACAAATACCGTGATTTTATGCAGTGCGTTATCGCAGATGTTGAGTTCGAAAAAAACGGGGCAATCAATAAAACTGCTGGTCTGGAATTCATAAAGTATGTGAAATCGCAAGACAAGGAATTGCCTGTTTTGTTGCAATCTTCTGAAAAAAGAAATGCTGTAAAAGCCCAAAACCTTGGTGTTGGATATATCGACAAAAACTCGGAAAACTTAACCAACGATTTAACGAAATTCATTATCGATAATATCGGATTTGGCGATTTTGTATTCCGTGACGAGCATAACAAGCAAATTGCCGTTGCCCGCAACCTCCGCGAATTTGAGACACTTTTACAAACTGTTCCGGCTGAATCTCTGCTTTACCACGGTCGGAAAAATCATTTTTCGTTTTGGTTAATGGCACGCGGGGAAATACACATTGCCAAAATATTGAATCCCATCCCAACTTTTAAAAACGAAGATCAGGAAGAAGTCAGGAGGATGATTTTAGACACTATTAACAAAGTTCGCGAAGATAAGAAACGTGGCAAGGTGCTTAATTTTGATGAATCGTTTGACTTTACCGACAAAAATGTGGTAACACTTTCAAGTGGTTCGCTGGGCGGGAAAGGACGCGGACTGGCATTTATCAATACGCTTATCCGAAATCTTGATTTTTCAGCCTATACCCAGGAAATAAATATCCGCACACCCATAACAGCTATTATTGGCACCGATGAGTTTGTAACGTTTATGAACCGCAACGACCTGTTCGATAAAATATACAAGGAGAAGAATTATGAGAAAACAAAAGCGCATTTTATTGAAGGTGAGTTGAGCCATAAACTGATAAAACGATTGAAAGTATTTATCAATCAAATCAGAAAGCCTATTGCAGTGCGTTCGTCAAGTCTTTTTGAAGATTCTCTTTCGCACCCTTTTGCCGGAATATTTGATACTTATATAATTCCGAACAATCAACCTGATGAAGAACAACGACTTGAATCGTTGATTACAGCCGTGAAACTTGTTTTTGCTTCTGTATTTTCTAACCAGGCCCGAACTTATTACAAAGCTGTAAACCATCAAATTGAAGAGGAAAAAATGGCGGTTGTACTTCAGGAGTTGGTGGGAAATCAGTACGATAATTATTATTATCCTCACATCAGCGGAACTGCGCAGAGTTATAATTTTTACCCCGTTGCGCACATGACACCGGAAGACGGTTTTGCAGTAATTGCAATGGGTTTGGGTACTTATGTTGTTGAGGGTGGTCGTGCTTTTCGATTTTCACCAAAATATCCGCAAACGGATGTGATTTCTTTAAAAGATTTGCTGAAGACAACGCAGGTAAATTTTTTGGCTGTCGATATGACCACTCAGGATTTTGATTACATGAAACACGGCGACAAAGCAGCATTGGTTTCCCTCGATATTTCTGAAGCAGAAAAACATGATACACTCCGTCATTGTGTTTCGGTTTACAATGCAAATAATGATTGCCTTATGCCCGGAATTAATGCAGTTGGACCGCGGGTTATGAACTTTGCAAATATTCTAAACTATGATTATATACCGCTCAGCAAAACCATTGACGTTATATTGAAAACAGTGAGGGAAGCGCTCGGAACACCTGTTGAAATTGAGTTTGCCGTTGATTTGAATTTGGATAAAAACGGCAAGGCATCGTTTTATTTGCTCCAGATTAAACCGCTGGTCGGCAACCAATTGAGCTTTAAGATCGACACAAGCAGTATCGACGACAAAAAAGTAATCCTTTACAGTGAAGCCAGCATGGGTAACGGCAAAATCGAAACTATTACTGATATCATTTTTATGGATGTCGATCAATTTAACAAATTGCGTACCCTTGAAATGGCAGAAGAGATTGAATTTCTAAATTCATTGATGCTCAAACAAAACAAACAATATATTTTAATTGGCCCTGGACGTTGGGGAACTCAGGATAAAAGCGTGGGAATACCGGTTGTGTGGCCGCAAATCTGCAATGCCAAAATTATTGTCGAACTTGGTTTGCCCGACTATCCACTGGATGCTTCCCTGGGGTCGCATTTTTTTCATAATGTGACTTCAATGAATATTGGCTATTTCTCAGTTCAACACGGCCATTCAACCAATTTTTTGCGTTGGGAAAAGCTGAATGGAAAGTTGATTTTGCACCGCACAAAATATTTCAAACATATCCGTTTTGACAAGCCGTTGACTGTTTTGATGGACGGGCGTGAACGAAAAGCAATAATTTTAGAAAACAGTGAAACATGATAGCTGTTGCCATACTTGATACCCGGCATTCGCTTATGCTGGAAAGCCTCGCAGCATTGCTCACAGGTAAAGATGAAATTGAAATTACAGGGCAGTTTTCGAGTATCGATGAATTTTGGAAAGCCTCGCGGGAGATGACAATTAATGTGTTGATTGTCAACATTTACATTTCTCATTCCGAAGAAATTGAATTGATAAAGAAAATCAGTAAGGAGAAACCGCGGATCAAAGTACTTGTAATGTCGATGGACCCGCAGGACAGTGTTGTGTACGAATCAATCAGGGTTGGAGCAAAAGGCTATTTAACAAGACAGGATAATAGTCACGAAATATTGATGGCCATTTATTCATTGAGGGGAGGTTATGATTATTACAACAAATACATATCAAATATTTTACTGAACAATTATATTCATTCAATGGAAAATGAAGAAGGCGAAATGGAAAAACCGCCGGGCAACCTGAGCAAACGTGAAATAGAAATCATAAAATTCTGGGGCGATGGCCATTCCAACAAAGAAATTGCCGACAAGTTGTTCATTAGTTTGCGTACAGTTGAATCCCATAAAAACCACATTATGCAGAAACTGAACTTCAAAACCAACATCGATTTATTAAAATTTGCGATCCGGAACAATTTGATAAATGTATGATTTTGTTTCTGTTTAAGTAGTATTCAGGTCTGCGAAGCAATGCAGACAAGACTTTACGTTCAAATAACCTGACAGCGTCTTCAGACTTGTCAGCGTTAAATTATGAAACACAATGTTAACTTAATCTTTTCCATGTCACTAAAATCCTTCAGTGAAACACTGAATTTTGTATAAAACTGCATGTTTTCAGCACATTCAATAAAATATGTTCCCTATTTTTAAAACCGGGATACATGGTTTTTGAGCAAAACCATTTTAAAAGAGGATAAAAAAACCAAATTAATAACATTTAAAATTTAATAGATATGTCAAATCCATTTGAAGTTAAAGTGAATGATTTTATGGCAAAACTGATTGCCAGAAATCCAAATGAACTTGAGTTCCACCAGGCAGTTCAGGAAGTTGTAGAGTCAGTTATGCCATATATTGAGCAAAACCCTCATTACAAGCAGGCGAAAATACTTGAAAGAGTTTCTGAGCCTGAAAGAATTATTATGTTCCGCGTTCCATGGCAGGATGATAAAGGCGAAATCCATATCAACAAAGGATACCGCATTGAAATGAGCAGTGTTATTGGCCCGTACAAAGGCGGTTTGCGTTTTCACCCTACTGTAAATCTTGGCGTATTAAAATTCCTTGCATTCGAACAGGTTTTCAAAAACAGTCTCACCACTTTACCAATGGGCGGTGGCAAAGGTGGTTCCGATTTCGATCCGAAAGGAAAATCGAACAACGAAGTCATGCGTTTTTGCCAGAGTTTTATGACTGAATTACAACGGCATATTGGTCCGAATACTGATGTTCCAGCTGGAGATATTGGCGTTGGTGGCCGCGAAATTGGTTATATGTTTGGCCAGTACAAAAGGTTGCGCAACGAATTTACAGGTGTGCTAACTGGAAAGGGAATCGAATGGGGTGGAAGTTTAATTCGCCCGGAAGCAACTGGTTATGGTACAGTTTATTTTGCTGAACAGATGCTGAAAATGCGTGATCAGGACATGAAAGGGAAAACAGTTACAGTTTCAGGTTCGGGTAATGTGGCACAGTATGCAGTTGAAAAGGTAAATATGCTGGGTGGTAAAGTGATAACACTTTCTGATTCAAACGGATATATTTATGATGCCGATGGTATCGACGACGAAAAACTGGCATTTGTACTCGATCTGAAAAATGTAAAACGCGGCCGTATCCAGGACTATTGCCTTACATATAAAAACGCAAAATATTACGAAGGACAGCGTCCGTGGGGCGTAAAATGCGACATTGCTCTGCCTTGCGCAACCCAGAACGAAATCAATGAGCATGATGCACGCACACTTGTTGATAACGGATGCTACCTGGTAGCTGAGGGCGCTAATATGCCATCAACTCCCGAAGCTGTTGAAGTTTTTCTGAAGGCTAAAATACTATACGCTCCCGGAAAAGCTTCAAATGCCGGTGGTGTTGCAACCTCCGGTCTTGAAATGACACAAAACTCAATGCGTCTGCCATGGACCCGCGAAGAAGTGGATGCGCGACTGCATCAGATTATGTGCGATATTCACAGCACTTGTGTAAAATATGGTGATGAAGGCGACTACATAAATTATGTAAAAGGCGCCAATATTGGCGGATTTATAAAAGTTGCCGATGCAATGATTGCACAAGGTTTGGTATAATTTCAATTCTGATTTCGATATTTACAAAAGCCCTGTCCGGTTTATTTCGGGCGGGGTTTTTTTGTAAATTTCTGATAAAGCATAAATCAAATAACTTTATTCGATTCAATTAGGGGTCTCCTACCGATAATTTTGAGAAGCTTTGACAAAAACAGATCTCAAAGTAATTAGTACTAACAAAAAAATATGAAGCTGTATTTCATCGATTTAACCCTTTTGACTGTTGACCTGCAGGGATAGATAAATTGTAAATTATTACAATTTTTCAATAATTCGCTTTACAACTTCATACGCCTCTTTATTGTTATATTGAACTCCCGGACGCAACAAACCAAAAATATCTCCGGTAAATTCAGGATCAATAATCTTTTCATCCATATTGAGTAAAAACATTTTCTTTGTTGGCAATTGTTTGACTACAAATTCCATGTATTCACGATAACAATGAATTAGCTTTTCAAAATTGAGATTATTATTGGTAATTGCCCAATACAAGTCAAATAAATCCCGTCCTTTTCTTCGTTGGTAGAGTGCCCTGAGCTTGGTGCCAAGTAGCTCTTCCAGTTCATACGAAATAATATTACACGCTCCGGTAAACCAGGAATTCTCAACATGAAAAGGAACCTCTTTTACCCCTAAAACATTAAAATGCTCACGGCAGTTAATCTCAATTTTTAAACGGAGGCTAATAACAGGAGGAATTTCGGAATCAAATCGATAAACAATAGTATTGTTGTTTCCATTTTGCTTTACCGAACGTTTAAGTCCAAGGAATTTTAATTTCTCTCTTATTCTTATTAATACAGGATTAATAGGTCCAGCTGAAATCTGAACCAGGTCAATATCTTCAGAATATCGGACTTGAGGCTTCATGAAAATTTTATGCAAAGCCGTTCCTCCCCGAAATGCTAAACTATTTCGGATGATTTCATCGGAAAACATCTCCACCAAAGCCCGCTCAATGATTAAATCCTGTTCAACCTGAGCATCATTTGGCCAGGGGGCAAAAGCCTTCCATTCTTCTATATATCTGCGTGGTATCACTTTTCTAAATCAATATTTATGATTATTTTCCAATCGTTATCGGTTACACATTCCTTATTCTTATGAGCGATAGATAGCGGTGTAAAATAGCAAACCTTATTCGATAAATACTTTTTTAATACATCAGCCAGTATCAGATTTTGCAATACTTTATCTAATAAATAACCAAGTCTTTGTACACTTGTAATTTGTCCGTAAAGCTGTGCTTCTTTATATAGCTTTGATGGTTTCATTATTTCTGTAAGCTCTTCAAGAATAGGAAGCAACCGGTTTATTCCACCAATTTTAGCGCTGTAAAAAATCAAGTCCAAAGCTGTTAGTTCCGGAGAAGAAACTTTGATATAACCGGCATCGGTTTTTTTTTCAACAATTCCTTCGGTATTCCATTTATTACGGGTATAAAAATTAATCGTAAGCTTGCTATTTCGAATATCCCTCAGTGCAGGAATTTTTGTAATTATCTGGGAACCCATTGGTTGCTGATGACCTGCTCCATGAATAGCGGCAGCAGAAAAAAGGCCAAAGTAATAATCCCGGTTAAGACTTAACATTAAATCATCGGCAAAAAGATATACAGGCAGCATTCCTTGTTGAGAATATTCTGGTGGTATAATCACATAAAAACCCTTCCGAATTTGGGCAATAAGATTTTTTGATTTTACCCGGAATAAACTTTGATGCAGTGCTTTTAAGGACACAGGAAATACAGCAATCAATTCTTTTAAAGTAACTGAATAGCGACCTTTTGCCCGAACAGATAACAAATAATCTTCGAGATAGTTATATGAATTGCTGCCAACTGTCATTGTATGAATGTTCGATATACTACACAAACCGTAGAATATCACAAATGTAATCCATTTGTATTTACAAACAAAATATACAACGATAATTCACAAACACGAGAGCCCTGTATAATGTATTTCAATATTAATATGATTGTTCCGGATGGTTTTTTCGTTCCTCGAAGCCAAAGAGCTAAACAAATCAACAAAGTAAAAAGACGCATCCAAACGCATAGCAATTTCAATGTCAGGTATTGCCTCATTTTAAGTCGGCCTGCAGTCCCGAGTTCTCGGGAGAACCCTGGCCCTCCCAATAGAATCGGGATGCTCTACCTCCCGATAGCAATCGGGATGAGCTACACACAAAAAAGGATTAAACTGTATTTCAACAATTTAACCCTTTTTAAAGTCGGCCTGCAGTCCCGATAACTATCGGGAGAACCCTGGGCCCTCCCGATAGAATCGGGATGCTCTGTCTCGCGATAGCTATCGGGATGAGCTACACATAAAAAAGGATTAAACTGTATTTCAACAATTTAACCCTTTTAAAAGTCGGCCTGCAGTCCCGATAACTATCGGGAGAACCCTGGGCCCTCCCGATAGAATCGGGATACTCTACCTCCCGACAGCTATCGGGATGAGCTACACAAAAAAAAGATTAAACTGTTTTTCAACGGTTTAACTCTTTTATTTGTCGGCCTGCAGTCCCGATAACTATCGGGAGAACCCTGGGCCCTCACGATAAAAATCGGGATGCTTTACCAACTGATCTACAGGCCTATAATCAATATTTTCATAATAAAAAAAGGATTAAACTGTATTTCAACAATTTAACCCTTTTAAAAGTCGGCCTGCAGGGATTCGAACCCTGGGCCCGCTGATTAAGAGTCAGCTGCTCTACCAACTGAGCTACAGGCCGATTTTTTTTATGGTTGCAAAATAAATCAATTTTTACTTTTAAACTGTAAATAAGGAATAAGAAATATAAAATCAGGAAATTTTCTTCAAACTTCTGTTATTTGTCTCCTGACATCCGTCCTTTCACAACTTCAATTTTACTGCTTTGCTTACCTCGCTTTCGTTATTTAATCTGTCAAGAACAGAAATCCTGATTTCGTATTTTTTCTTTTTTTCGTTTATTGGGGCAAATTTTAGTTTGTCAACCTTTACAACTCCCCAGAAACAGTTAGCATCTTCCTTGTTGAATTCAGTACTCACTTCGTTGCCATAAATCACAAAAAGGTTGGGTTTATCCATTATTCTATCGGTTTTCTGAGTTTTCCACTTCACTTTTTTACCCCATTTTCCAATTCTTTTTACGGGTTGAGGATCCATATTATCAATCCATTTCATGGGCGGAACAATTGCCGGTTTTCGATATAAATTATTTAGCAAACTATCCTGCAAACCCATTAAATTACGGTTAAAATGTTTTACACTGTAAAATGCCGAACCTTCAAGTTCAGGAATATTTCTAACCATTCTGACTTGTGAGGGCATTTCGTTTGGTTTGGTCCAGGCTGCGGTTTCCGATTGCACATCAACTTTGTAAAGTGCATGGCCAATGTACATTCCACGGTTGTATGAATGGCTTTTCCACCAGTTGGCCAGCATTTTAAAATCTGCTTGAGGGTGACCAATCTGCCAGTAAATCTGGGGCAGCAAATAATCAATCCATCCGTTTTTTTGCCATTTAATTACATCTGCATATAAATGGTCGTAATTCGTAGAACCGGCTTTGGTATCGGAACCACGCGGATCATCAGTTTTGTTTCGCCAAACGCCGAATGGACTAATTCCAAATTTCACCCAGGGTTTTGTGGCTTTTACTGTGTCATTGAGCATTTTTATAATGATATTCACATTTTCACGCCGCCAGTCAGCCTTATCTTCCTTGCGAAAACCACGGTTGTATTTTGAAAAAGAAACTGTATCAGGATAAGCTTCTGCAAGTGGGTAAGGATAAAAATAGTCATCGAAATGAATAGCATCAACATCATAACGCGAAACAATATCTTTTACAACTTTGCCAACAAATTCGCAGGTTTGAGGGAGTCCCGGATCAAAATAAAGCAGACTCCCGTATTTTAAAATCCAGTCGGGGTGTTCAAATGCAATATGATTTCCGCCCAAAGGTTCTTTAATATTTTGTGAAACACGGAACGGATTTAGCCAGGCATGAAATTCCATTCCACGTTTGTGGCTTTCTTCGATCCAAAACTGAAGTGGATCATAGTACGGATCGGGCGCTTGTCCCGGTGTTCCGGTTAAATAGCGCGACCAGGGTTCCAGATCCGAGGGGTAAAAGGCATCTCCTGCAGGTCGCACCTGGAAAATGACTGCATTCATATTTAACTGTTTGCATTCATCTAAAATATTTGCGGCTTCCAGTTGTTGCTGTTCAGAACTTAAGCCCGGTTTCGAAGGCCAGTCAATATTATTTACAGTGGCCACCCAAACAGCTCTGAATTCGTATTTTGGCTGGGCAAATAATGAAACATGCATGAGGCATAAAAGCGTAACCAATAAAATATTATTTTTCATATTTAAAACTATGTGAAAAATTGAGTGGGCAAAAGTAATTAATCCGTGTTTATGAAAAAGTGAGATTGATTATTATCGGAACTTATTTTTAACTTTGGGTAAACAATTATAATCATGAACGATACAGAAATAAAAGCAAAACTATTTCAACAAATAGACAAACTGAAAAATGAACGTTTAATTGAATTATATGGTGTTGTAAGTAATTTTATTAATAGTTCAGACAATTCCGAGGAATGGGATAAATTAATTTCAGCACAAAAAACAGGTATTGAATATGGTTTAGCAGAGCTTGAAAACGGAAAATGGGAAGAACACAACGTTGTAATGGAAGAGTTGAGAAAAAAATATAGTATCTCATAGTAGTGTAAAATAATCATCATCTGCCAGGGCTGACATTGGAAATATTTCGTACTATTTAATGATTGAATGGGGGAAGAGCGTATTGACAAAATTTCTTATGAAATTGGATCGAATAATTTATCAGATTACAATAAACTCCAAATAATACCCTGAAATTAATACAAGATTGAAAATCAGAAAATGTGTAGTTACCAAACAAAATGCTTTATTCTATAAAATAAAGAGTGAAACCATTGAAATTGTTAGAATTTATGACACACGGCAAGATCCAAACAAATTAGAAATACTTTTCAAAACAGATTGATTTTATTGATTCCGAACAAAAACCCTTACTTTCTTTCCTATTTTTGCCATATGATTTTAATTGCAGATAGCGGCTCAACAAAAACCAGTTGGTGTTTAACCAATGGTGATGATTTTACCGAATATTGTTCGACGGGTGGACTTAACCCGTTTTTCCGAAGTACGGAAGAAATTGCTGATGAACTTCGTTTAAAACTTTTACCCAAAACAGGCGTTAATATCCACCAAATATTTTTTTACGGAGCAGGTGTTATCAACCCTGAAAAAGGTGGTATTGTGAAAAATGCATTGCATGAATTATATCCAAAAGCAAGTATCGAAATGGAAAGTGATTTGCTTGCAGCCGCACGATCTACTTTGATAAGAGAAAAAGGGATTGCCTGTATTTTGGGAACGGGCTCAAATTCTTGTTTTTATAACGGAATTGAAATTGTTGAACATATTCCGCCGCTCGGTTTCATTTTGGGTGACGAAGGCAGCGGCGCAGTTTTAGGACGTAAATTAGTGGGCGATTTTCTGAAAGGAGTTATGCCAGAACATATTTCAGAAGTATTTAAAAACCGGTTTCAAATTACGTATGCAGGTTTTATGGAAGGAGTTTATAAAAAGGAAAAACCAAATCAATTTCTTGCACAATTCGTCCCATTTTTAAATGAGAATATTTCGGATGAATACTGCGAGAATTTGATTGAAAATTCATTTCAGGAATTTATAAACCGCAATATTTTATTGTATTCTGATTTTCGTGAACAGCCCTTGAGTTTCATTGGTTCAGTTGCATATTACTTTCAGCATCAATTAAAAAATGTGCTGAACAAAAACCAACTTCGGTTAAAAACTGTTTTAAAAGAACCTTTAAATGGGTTATTGAAATTTCACACTGAAAAATAACAAAAATGAGTATTACAGAGTCGAGTTCCAATTACAGCAATCTCGATAAAATGAGCGTGCGCGAGTTGCTTGAAGGAATTCACAACGAAGATAAAAAAGTGCTTCCTGCTATTGAAAAAGTAATTCCGCAAATTGAAAAGTTAGTTTCTGAAATTGTGCCACGTGTAAAAAAGGGCGGGCGTTTGTTTTATATTGGCGCCGGTACAAGCGGAAGGCTTGGAATATTGGATGCTTCAGAAATCCCGCCAACTTTCGGGGTTGATTATGGTTTAGTTATCGGTTTAATTGCAGGTGGCGACCAGGCAATCCGAAAAGCAGTTGAAAGCGCTGAAGATGATGAGATACTATCATGGGAAATTTTAAAGGAATACAAAATTAATGAAACCGATACAGTGGTTGGGATTGCAGCTTCGGGCAGGACACCATATGTTATTGGGGCAGTAAAAAATGCGCGCGATAATGGAATACTGACAGCTTGCATCACAAGCAACCCGGGAAGCGAACTTGCTCAGAATGTTGATATTGCCATTGAAGTCATTGTTGGACCGGAGTTCGTAACCGGCAGCACCCGTATGAAATCGGGCACCGCACAAAAATTGGTGCTGAACATGATTACCACAACTTTAATGATTCAACTGGGTCGCGTAAAGGGAAATAAAATGGTAAATATGCAACTCACCAACAAAAAATTGATTATCCGCGGAACGAGAATGATTATGGATGAGCTGGGGTATCCGGAGGAAAAAGCAAGACGATTGTTGTTGTTACATGGTTCGGTTCAAAAAGTTTTGGATGAAGCCAATATGATTAACAATTAGGCTAAACTTTTTTCAGAGGTGCACTGGCAAAATATTCAGGAATTATAAATTGGGTGTCGCAATGACGAAGTCAGGAAAAATGCTAAAGTATTTCTCTATAATTATTGGCTCACTTATAATGTTGAGTATTTGGAGCTTTACCAGCATCACTTTTTCTGATGAAAAAGCAAAACAAATCATCACCAAAACCAACCTTTTCAATCTTCGTTTTCCGCAGGAGCGGATTTATCTGCATCTCGACAGGCAATCGTATTGGGCAAACGAAGATGTCTGGTTTAAGGCTTATGTAAAAAACTCACCTATCAACGAGGGCAATCTGTATGTCGAAATCACAAACGCTTCGGGTGATGTCGTAAATAGAAATATTGCCTGGGTGCAAAACGGCCTGTCTTATGGCGACTTTCATCTGGCCGACACACTTTCGAGCGGAATTTACCAAATCAGGGCTTACACCAACTGGATGCGAAACTTCGATGATGTGTGGTTTTTTCGCAAAGATTTGGTGATATGGAACCCGCGCGATAAGAAAATTGAAGCTGAACCCAAAAATCTGAGGCAGCGTGATATTGATTTGCAGTTTTTTCCCGAAGGCGGAACTTTTGTTGCCGGTGTAAAAAACAGGATTGTTTTTAAAGCCACTGACAAACAGGGAAAAGGAATTGATTTTGAAGGAACAATCGTTGACGAATCGGGTAACAAAGTAGCTGAAATCAAAAGCAATTACAAAGGAATCGGCAGTTTTGTTTTTCAGCCCGAAAGCGGAAAAAAGTACACTGCCGAAGTTGTTTTTGCCGGAAACGTAGAGAAAAAAGCTGATCTCCCAAAACCGGAAAACGAGGGAGTTCTTTTGTCGGTTAACGCTTTGGATGCTGCAAAAATCGAAATTCAGGTGATTGAAAAATCATCAAAACAGGAATCGTATTTTTTGGTTGCTCAAAGCGGCGGAGAGATTCTTTATCATACAAAACTTATTGCCGACAACGAAATCAGCTCTTTTGAACTGGACAAAACAAAACTTCCGGGCGGGATTTTGAAATTCACTTTGTTTGATTCCAGCCTGATTCCGGTTTGCGAGCGACTGGTTTTTAATAACCGTGTTGATGTTGTCAACCTGATGATTAAGCCGGATAAACCGAATTATAAACCGCGCGAGAAAGTAAAAATCGGTGTGGCGGCCGTCACCACTGACGGAGAACCCTGCGAGGCCAATCTTTCGATGTCAGTTTACAACGTTGCAGCTCAGTTAAAAGAGGACGAATTTGCCAATAATATTTTTACACATTTTCTGCTGAGTTCAGAGTTAAAAGGCAATATTGAAAACCCGGCGTACTATTTTAAAGACGATAGTGTAACAACTCAGCTCGCTCTTGATAATCTGATGTTGACACATGGCTACCGCGAATTTGAGTGGAAAGAGATTTTGGAAGATGATTTTCCTGAAATTACATTCCAGCCAGAACCTTCGATAGAAGTAAAAGGCAGGGTGATTTCGGCAAATACAAACAAACTGGTTGCCGGTGGAAAAGTGACGATGATGACTTTAAAAAGTTTGCTCAATGTTTCGCAACAGGAAACCGACTCGCTGGGGCAATTTGTTTTTCAGGAACTCTACTTTTACGACACGATTTATGTTTCTCTGAAAGCAGAAAACAGCCGCGGAAAAACCGCCACCACCATCGAAATTGATTCAAGTTCATCCACTTCGCCCGAATCAAAATATCTTCCTTCTTTGGTGGAATACAATGCAGATAAACCTTTTGAAACACTGACCTACCTGAGCGAAACTCAAAGCGACCTGATAAACAGGAAATGGAGTTTAAGCGATACAATCCTGATCGGCGATGTAAATGTTATGGCACGAAGAAAAGAGTTGACACAAGAACTCTCCCGTCCATATTTGAAAGCTGATTTTGTGCTTGATGTTAAAAACAACAATGGCCCGGAGGGAAATATCTTTGAATCAATTGAAGGTAAAATACCAGGTGTGATGTTTGGAAGTAATGGTATTACTGCCCAGGGCGATGTGGTAAAAATTTTTTTAGACGGAATTGAAGACAGAATAGGCTTAACCAAAGATCTGCCATTGCAGATGTTTGACAAAGTAGAGTATATAAAATCAGGTATGTTTGCCGGTGTCAATTATAAGGGTGGAATACTCTTTTTCTATTCAAAGCGAGGAATGAAAAATGAAAAGCCAGCTTATATAAAATCCCAGGGAATGGAAGGTTTGCAGGTTATTGGCTATGCTGTTTCGCGGAAATTTTATACACCGGTGTATGATTCGCCTGAACAACCCGAGAAAAAAGAAGATATCAGAAATACCATCTGGTGGAATCCTTTGGTAATGACTGATTCCACAGGTGTTGCCATCGAAACCTTTTACCAAAGCGACGAATCCGGCGAAATGAAAATTGTAGTGGAAGGATTAACCAAAGAAGGAAAGCTGTGCCGTGGAATTGGCAATTACACAATGAAAGAGTAAACTATATCCCCGCTGAAACTGACCGGTTAAAATCATTCAAATTTTGGTTTTTTCGAGTATCATTCTCTAATCATTTTCTAAAAGAACATAATAATATTCGATTGAAACCGAAAATTATTATGATTATTTTCGGTTTAATGAGCCGATTAATTGCTTTAATCGGCTCAAAATTAAATATATATTTGAGCCGAATAGGTTCATTTTGAAGCCCCTCCCGCATTTCAGGTTCCCTCAGAGATGGCAAGGTTTATCGAATGGTTCAACGAAACCGCGCCGGGGGGTAAAAAGGAGATTAAAAAGGCGCCAATACGATCGGCTATCGCACATTTATATTTTGAATCTATTCATCCTTTCGAAGATGGAAACGGCAGAATTGGCCGTGCCATTGCAGAGAAAGCGCTATCGCAGGGAATTGGCCATCCTGTTTTACTGAGTTTATCGAAGGCAATTGAAAGTAACAGGAAAGCATATTATGCTGAATTGGAAAAAGCTCAGCAATCATTTGAAATTACTTCGTGGGTAAAATATTTTGTTGATACAATACTTGCTGCACAAAAAGATTCGGAAAATGAAATTGAATTCACTTTTAAAAAGGCGAAATTTTTCGACAGATTTAGAAATCAGTTGAATGAGCGGCATTTAACTGTAATCAGAAGGATGCTTGAAGAGGGGACAAAAGGTTTTCAGGGGGAAATGAATGCAGGAAAATTTACTGGTTTATGCAAAGTGTCAAAACCCACAGCAACAAGGGATTTGCAGTATCTTGCCCAAATTGGGGCTTTCCTGGTTTCGGGTGGAGGACGCAGCACAAGCTACCAATTGAATATTTAAACTATTTGCAAATAAAATTAGCACAATATTCAATTTGTATTTTCTTGTGATTATTTTTGAGAAATCAGAAATAAGCCAATGAAAACTTTTCGTAACCTGGTCTTCTTAATTTTTTTCCTGCTGGTGAGTTTAACTTTTCACTCGTTTAATCAGGTTTCTGATCAGGATAAAAAAGAGCAGGAATTAATCACAAAAGCAAATCTTTATCAATTACGGTTTCCGCAGGAAAAAATTTACTTGCATCTTGACCGCCCTTCTTACTGGGCAAGTGAAGATATTTGGTTTAAAGCGTATCTTATCAATTCAGCTATTCCCGATTGTAATGTTTATATTGAACTCATTCACTCATCGGGTGAGATTATCGATAAAAAAATATTATGGGCGCAAAACGGGCTGGCTTATGGTGATTTTCATCTGGCCGATACCATTTCGAGCGGCAGTTATCAAATCAGGGCTTACACCAACTGGATGCGAAATTTCGGCGAAGAATGGTTTTTCCAAAAAGACATAATTATCCTGAATCTGCGTGATAAATCGATTAAAAGCGATTTGCTTGAACTAAAATCAAAAGAAATTGACCTGCAGTTTTTTCCGGAGGGAGGAACATTTGTTGCCGGTGTGGAAAACAAGGTGGCTTTTAAAGCAGTTGACAAAAATGGAAAAGGAATTTCGGTTGAAGGCGAAATTGTTGACGACAATGGAAATCGAATAACTACGTTCAAAAGTGGTTTTAATGGAATGGGAAATATTAATCTCACACCGAAGGAAGGGGAAAAATATACTGCGCAGGCGTTTTTTACAGATGATATTTCGGTAAAAGTTGAACTACCGGTCCCTCAAATTAATGCAGTAAAACTTACTGTCAATCCAAATGATTCAGTAAAAATCCAGTTTCAAATTTCAAGAAATTTGGTTCACCCGGATAATTCTCAAAAAAATGAGTATTTACTTATTGGGCAAACCGGAGGTCAGGTTTGTTTTCGAAAGCAAATTGCATTGACAGAAAAAACAACCAGTTTTGAAGTTGACAAAAATCTGTTTCCAACAGGAATCGTCAAATTCACTTTATTCGATAATGAAATGATCCCAAATTGTGAAAGGCTTGTATTTGTAAACCATCGCGATTTTGTAAAAATTGAAATTGAAACGGACAAACCCGATTACCCCACACGGGAAATGGTACAGCTCGATGTAAAAGCGTTTACAAATACCGGAAACGCTTGTCTAGCCAATCTTTCCTTGTCGGTTTACAATCCTGAAAACAGCCTCGAAACCGAAAAATATCCCAAAAATATTCTCACTCAGTTTTTGCTTGGTTCAGAATTAAAGGGCACAATTGAAGACCCAGCCTTTTATTTTAAAGACGACAGTATTTCAACATTGCAGGCACTTGATAATTTAATGCTCACTCACGGTTACCGGTATTTTGAGTGGGAGGAAATCAAAGAAAACAAGTTGCCTGAAATTGAATATCAGCCCGAAAATAGTATTCAGCTTAAGGGACAAGTTAAAAACTGGCTGACAGAAAAACCCATTACAAATAGCAACGTAACAATGATGTTTGTTAAAAGTCAGCTTGCTGTTCACAATCAAAAAACCGATTCGTTGGGGAATTTTGTGTTTTCCGATATGTTTTTTATGGATACGGTTTATGTTTCGTTGCAGGCCGGAAACAAAAAAGAGCGGCGAAATAACTGGATTGAACTGGATAACAAATCTTCCATTTCACCCAAACCCGGGTTTTTACCTGTAAATTATCAATACTACAATGAAAATCAGTTTACTACGAGTTATTATTTAAGCGAAATAAGCAGTGAACTGATAAACAGAAAATGGAGTTTAAGCGATACCATTTTGCTTGGCGACATAAATATCATGTCAATAAACCATAAAAAAAAGGACGTTTATTTCCGACCCTATCTCGATGCTGATTATGTATTTGACGTTAGCAAACAGGATGATATTTATACCGATATTTTCGACATGTTACATACCGCTTCGGCCTACATGAGAAATTTCCTGGTAAAAGTCCCTCAGTATTACCTCGATGGAGTTATTGTGGAAGGTGATTTTTTAGAAGGTATGCCTGCAAATTGGTTCGATAAAGTGGAAGCTATCAGAATGGCCCCAATTGCACAAGGATTTGGCCCCGCTTTATTTTTCTATACAAAAAGAGGAGAAACTCACAAAAAGGAATTTGAGGGCATGGGTATGAAAAGTGCTCAAATTATTGGCTATTCTGTTTTTCGCAGGTTTTATTCCCCTGTTTACGAAACCCAGCAACCTGTTGACGACAAGAAAGATTTTCGCAGCACGCTATACTGGAACCCTGTTGTGAGAACCGATTCAACAGGCGTGGCACAGGTTTCGTTTTTTAACAGCGATGAAACCGGAAATATGCAAATTGTGGTGGAGGGAATTACTTCGGAAGGTAAACTTTGCCGGGGAGTTGGCAGTTATTATGTAACTAAATAAATGTCAGAATAAAATCACGAAACGTGCTTTTAATTAGTGCAATTTCTCATTCTGCAATTCATTGAAATATTATTATCTGCATATTTATTCGCTATTCAGTGTTAAGGGCTATTTTTAATGATGAATAATAATTTTATATATAACTCTTTTAAAATCACCATTTTGGAGATTGAAACTCTTCACAATATCAGATTGTTCAAGTCCTTTGTAATTTTTGCAATACTGTGCCTTTGTCAAAATGTATATTCACAGCCGGATTCAAGCTATTCGTTTTATGTTGCCGGTCATGCCTACGGTGCACACGCAGGCAAAAATATTGGTTTGCATCCGCCATTATTAGAAAAGCTTAACCAAAATCAGGATAGTAGTGCAGTAGCCCTTTTTTTAACAGGTGACATTGTAAACCAAAGTAACAGTGCAAGTTGGGACCAGGTTGAAAAAGAACTGGCTGAACTAAATCTGAATTCATATTATGTAATGGGAAACCACGATAATAATTTAACTGGCTATGAAGTATTCAGAAAAAAACATGGGGGCGCTTATTATTCATTCATCTATAAAAACGAATTGTTTGTAGTTTTAAACAGCACCGAATCCGACCGTTCAATTTCTCAGGTGCAGCTCAAATTTATTGATGATGTTTTTGCAAACACCGATGCCAACTGGGAAAGAGCATTTATTTTCTTTCATGAAGTAATTTGGAACAGCAATGAAAAGTACAAACTTGTGCGAAGTAACAGTCGTTCAAGATATGACCAAATTGCTGCTATTTCAAACTTCTGGAAAGAGGTTTACCCTAGATTGACTGCCCAAAGTGAAAAACAATTCTATTTATTTGCAGGCGATGTTGGCGGAAATACTGATGCAATTGCCGCGTCGTACGACCGTTGGGAGAATGTAACCTTACTTTCTTCCGGAATGGGAGAAGTTGTTAATGAAAATTATTTGAAAGTCGTTGTTTTGCCGGATACAGTCAGATTTGAATTGATCGCGTTAAACGATTCAGCAGAAATGAAGCCAATTACATGGTACAATATCCCTGAAAAACCTGATTCAATTTACGGTCCTGCAACTGTTTTTCCTTCTCAGTCAGACCTTTTTTATAGCGTTAAGTCAATTGAAAATGCAACAAGCTACAGTTGGAATATCAGTGAGGGAATTTCAGGTGGTAGCGATTCTTCCTATATTAAGCTCAGTTTTAATGAAAATTTTCAAACAGGTAAAATTTCAGTAACAGCTATAAATGATGGATTTGGTGAAAGCGACCCTGAAGAGTTGCAGCTTTTTGCAAATAATTCAACCAGTGTTTTTGAAAAGCAAAATGAAATGAATTTCGAGATTCAACAAAACCAAAACAATATACTTCTTAAATTCTATTCAAACCAAGCGCAAAATGCAATAGTTACAGTTTATGATTTGTTCGGCAGAACTATTTACAAAACAGCTTTTTACGTAACCCCGGGTTATTGTACGAAAATATTGGAAAACAATAATTTTGAGTTTAAAGGACTTGCAATTGTTGAATTATTAGTTGGAAATAAGCGCGTTACAAAAAAAACAATAGTCATTTAACTTACTTCAGGTTTTCAGTGTTTATTTAAAATCTTCGTCAATCCTACAAAACGACATTTCTGTTTCCCTTTATTTTGGCACCATTTACCGATGGTTTTGAAATTGATAACTTCAAAATAGAATTTGTTTCACCGCTAATTTTCGCCATTCACCGACCTTAAGGTTTCGTTAACAAAGTTCTAATACTTTTTAACCAAAAACCGAGTAACCTTTGTATCCGTAATTAGTCTATTAAGACGAAAACAAAAAACAAAGATTATGAAAACAACAATGAAAAATTTAGCCGCAGGAACATATATAGCTTTCTTATTAATAGTTGGAAATGTAAAGGCAGAAGGAACAGAAACAAAAGTAACAAGTCAGGCAATTGAAACATCTCTTCAATTGGAAAATTGGATGATCAATGAAACCATTTGGAATACAAAACGATCAGTAAATTACGGATTCATGCAGGAAACAGAGAATGGATTACAGCTTGAAAACTGGATGACCAGCGATTCAGCCTGGAACTCAAAAAACAATTTTGTTGAATTAGCTGAAACCGAAATGGAACTTGAAAATTGGATGACCGATGATAAAGTTTGGAGCAATTATAACAATGTTGAGGAAACAGAAACAGAAATGAAGTTTGAAAACTGGATGACCAGTGTAACAATTTGGAAAAAGTAAAACAGGAAACAGAGAAATGTGATTAGAAAAATCAGGTTTAAAAGGGCTGCAAGAAATTGCGGCCTTTTTTTGTCTTAATTCTGCCAGAATGTAAATTTGGGTTTTCAATAAATACCTGCCTTTGCACCAAATTCCTTTGCCGAAATTTTTTCAATGGCAACTTTGATAATTCCCACATTCTCAACTGCCGGTTTGCTGAATTTGAATTCGCGGTCGGTGTATTGAGCCATTAAAAGTTCAAGACAACGGGTCTTTTCATCGAAATCTTCCACGAATTCAACCTTGCCTTCAATCAAAACCGATTTCGATTGTACCCGGTAACTGCAACCAACACGTACATTTTGCCATTTCAAATCTTCACCCAAAGTCCAGTTAATACATACATTTGGGTTCTTTCTCAGCGTTTCCCACATACGCCCGCTTTGGGCAGAATGAAGAATCACAAAATCACTTTCGAGCGCAAAATTCATGGGCAAAACATATGGAAATCCGCCTTCGGACATGGCCAAATAACAGGTCTTACATTCGCGGATTATATTATTTATTTCTTCCCTGTTTTCGATAAAAAGTGTTCGCATAAATGAGTTTTAAGCTATAGAATTTTAAGTTGACTTATTCCTGAATATCTATCCAGTTTTCAATGGCAATATCATTTAATCGTTCAAATTCCTTAGTATTTCTGGTAACTAAAATCATATCGTTCACTATTGCAGTAGCGCCAATAAACAAATCCAAATCACTAATTATTTTACCTTTAGTTTTTAAACGGGCTTTTTCCTTTCCATAAACCCGAATAGAAGTTAAAATCGGGATTATTGTGATTTTATCCGCAAAATCCTCTACCACTTTTAGGTTTTGTATTTTTTGCTGACTTTTTTCAGCACCATAAATAAGTTCTGCTAATGTAATTTCCGATATGGCAAAATTCTGAAATCCTATTTCTTCTATTTTGCCTTTTAGACCAAACTGGCCTTTAAAATAATGAATACAGATATTAGTGTCAAGTAAATAGTTCATTAGAATTCTTCAATTTCATCCTTGTTTACTCGGTCTTTGTATAAATCTTCTATTATTTCATCAGTTGTGCGGTCATCAACCCAAGCTCCAAAACACGATGAAAAATCATGTTTTTTTCTGGGCTCATTATCAATAGATTGCGTAAGCTTAATGATTAAATCCTTTTTTGAATCATTATCCCAGTTTTTCATGAACCTAAAATAACTATTTACCTTTTTGTTTGAAATACTGATATCCATAATCACATTTTATTCGTTTCAAAATCAAAGAGTAAAGTTAGCCAATTTTTTTAATTGTTTGTCGTTCAGTTCATCGTGCGGTTTCCCAGTTTGTCCGATAAATCCTTTTCCACCCGTTTCAGACTCATATATTTTGATTGTTCGTCGATTACTTTATCAAAATTGTTGTCCAAAAAAGCCTTACCTATTTCATCTTCAATAACGAGCAGCATCATCCGTATTTTGCGGGCTTTGTATTCGTTTATTACCTTTGGGATAAGCAAATCCAAAATATCTTCTTCCTTTTCGGTATATCCACCGCCACGTTGCCAAATTTTGCTTTCAAGGTGTTTGTCCGAAAGTAAGTTGGTAGCAAGTTTGCTCACTTCGCTGTTTGAGTGATAAATGAAATGCTTCCAGGGATCAAAGCTTTTGTTTCCCAAATTGCTTTTCACCTCCCCGAAAATTATTTTGAATAATTCGTTTTGTGAGATCAATTCATCGTTCTCCAACTCACTTATCATAAACTCACCAACGCTTATCAATTTAATTTCATTGGGGTTTTCACCTTCCAATTCAAAAAGCGGGAATTTGTTGAATTTTAAAAGAAAGCGCAGAAACACAAGCTCCTCGTCGAGAAATTCATCGGGCTCTACTTCTTTTGGAATTTCAGGTTGCCGGGCGGCTTTCCGGGTTTGCTGTCTAATTTCATTCGTTTTGAAATCATCGTTTTGTTTGCGTTTCTGTTTTTGAACTTCGTTATATAAAACATCTTCGTTTACATCAAGCAATTTGCTGCACTCCTTTATATAGACCGAGCGTATAATTGTATCTGGAATTACCGCAACCGACCTGATTACATCTGAAATTAAACGTGCTTTTGCAACCGGATCGTTTTCTGTACTTTTTAATAAAAGCCTGGTTTTGAACTGAATAAAATCAGTTTCGTTTTCTTTGATATAATTCAAATAACCACTGGCTCCCATTTTTTTTGCAAACGAATCGGGGTCTTCGCCGGTTGGTAAAAGCAGCACTTTAACATTCATCCCCTCTTCCAAAACCAAATCAATCCCGCGCAACGATGCCTTTATTCCCGCTTCATCACCATCGTAAATAATTGTAACATTTGGAGTGAACCGTTTTATTAATCTGATTTGGTCGGCGGTTAATGCAGTACCCGATGAAGCTACAACATTTTCAATCCCAGCCTGGTGCATCGAAAGTACATCAGTGTAACCTTCAACCAGGTAGCATTTTTCAGTTTTCGATATCTCACGTTTGGCTTGAAAAATACCATACAGAACTTTGCTTTTGTGGTAAATTTCCGACTCAGGCGAATTGAGGTATTTCGCCATATTTTTATCCTCTTTCAGGATGCGTCCGCCGAATGCAATTACACGCCCGGCGAGATTGTGAATTGGAAACATAACGCGACCTGCAAAACGATCGCGCATCCAGTCATCGCGTTTTATGGTAAGCCCGGTTTTTTCAAGGAAATCGATTTTGTAGCCCTCCTTTTGCGCTGCTTCGGTAAATGGTGTTTTCCCATCGGGTGCAAATCCAACTTCAAATTTTTTCAAAATATCATCCCTAAAACTCCGCTCCCTGAAATAACTCAAACCAATTGTGCGTCCTTCATTTTCCTCCCACAAATACCGTGTAAAATACTTTTGAGCAAACCCTGAAACGATCATCAGGCTTTCGCGCTCGTCGTTCAATTGTTTTTGCTCTTCAGAATCTTCATGCTCAATTACATCGATATGGTATTTTTTTGCCAGCCATTTCAATGCTTCCGGGTAAGTAAGTGATTCGTGTTCCATTATAAAATTCACAGAATTTCCGGCTTTTCCGCATCCAAAACATTTAAATATTCCTTTGGCTGGAGAAACTGTAAACGATGGTGTTTTTTCGTTGTGGAATGGACACATCCCTAATAAATTAACCCCTCTTTTCCTGAGTGTTACAAAGTCGGAAACCACATCCGAAATCTCGGCTGCATCAATAATGCGATCTATGGTTGCATGGTCTATCATTGTTGCAAATGTAAATAAATCAAACCAATCCTTGGGGTAAAATGATATTTTGGAAGCAATCAATTTAATCGTATTTTTAGAAAAACTTTTGTACGAATGAAGAAGAATCTTGTCATTCTTTCGGGTGCCGGAATGAGTCAGGAAAGCGGGCTGAAAACCTTTCGTGATATGGACGGACTATGGGAAAATTATAATGTTGAGGACGTTGCAAGTATCGATGGTTGGCGAAGAGACCCGTATCTGGTTATGGATTTTTATAATCAACGCAGGAAACAGCTTTCTGAGGTTGAACCAAATGCAGGTCATGTGGGGATTGCAGAACTTGAAGAATGGTTTAATGTAACTGTAATTACCCAAAATGTTGATAATTTGCATGAAAGGGCCGGAAGCTCAAATGTGCTACATCTTCATGGTGAACTGATAAAAGTGAGAAGTACTTTTGATGAAAACCTGGTTTATACCCTCGAAGGCTGGGAACTGAAAATAGGTGATAAATGCGAACAAGGCAGCCAGTTGCGACCGCACATTGTATGGTTTGGTGAAGCAGTACCCGCTTTTTACGAAGCAATTCCGATAGTTGAAAATGCAGATATTATTGTAGTTGTTGGCACTTCAATGGTGGTTTATCCTGCGGCAGGATTGGTACATTACGCAAAATCAGATGCCCACGTTTTTGTTATTGATCCCAATCGTCCGGAAGTACTACTGAAAAATGTGATTTACATTGATGAAAAAGCAAGCGTGGGAGTAGAAATATTAAAGCAAAAACTCGAAAAACTAAAATAAATGGATAAGAAACTACTTCTCGCGATTTTTCTTCTTTTTGTCGTAAACTTTGTTTATGCCCAACGGTTTGATGGTGGAATTCTTGCAGGATACAACGCAACCCAGGTTGAGGGCGACACTTATAAAGGATATCATAAACCCGGACTTGTGGCCGGTTTATATGTTGAAACCGATATTGCACCTGCCATTTTTGCGGCTTTAGAAATTAAATTTGCACAAAAAGGGGCAAGAAAGAAAGTTACCGAAAAAGATCCCACAAAATATGTTATGCGATTGGACTACGTGGAAATGCCGGTTTACTTTGCTTTTCGCACAAATGATCGGGGGGCAATAATTGCTGGAATATCAACTGGATTTCTTTTAGGTTCAAATGAATTCGACAATTATGGAGATTTGGCACCTGAAGATCAGAAAGCGTTCAAAAAAATTGATCTGCAACCGCTAATAGGATTTCAGTTCGATTTTCTTGACAATGTAAAAGCTGATTTACGGTTCGCATTTTCAGTACTACCCATAAGAAATAAACCTGGACCCAATTCAGATAATCTTTACTGGATAAACAACCAGTTCAATAATGTGATTACTCTATCGTTGTATTATCAAATTGGCCGGTAGCAAAAGCAAAATTGAGAATATTTCGTCATCCTTGCTTTTGCCTGTTATCCTAATTTATCGTAATTTGTCATCCGATTCAAACCAATATTAAGCATGAATCCGTTACAAAATAATTCCGATTTACATATTTCCGCAATTATTTTATCCTCTTTAGTTTTCTTCTATTTCTACTACTATTTCACAATTTCGCGTTTGCCCGAAAAAATTTGTGAAAATATAAATCAGCAGACAAGAAAAAAGATAGCAGCATTTTTGGTGAAAAAGGGTTCCGGATTATTGATTCTTGGAATTATTCCGGGTTTGATCTATTATTTTTTCCTGAACCGGGATTTTGACAAATTTGGGTTTTCACTCAATTATTTTAAAAGTAATTACCAAATCATCCTTTTTCTGATGCTGATAATTGCAGGGATTCTCTTTGTCAATCAAAAAGTTAACCGACAAAACAATTCACTTCAAATTGAATTAACTGAATGGAATATTCCACTTTTCCTGATTAATACTTTCGGTTGGATAATTTATTTGTTTGGATATGAGTTTTTATTCCGTGGAATTTTACTTTTTGAATGTTATAATAGTTTTGGATTTTGGCCTGCCATTGCAATTAATATTGCCATTTATTCGGCAATCCATATGATAAATGGGAAAGATCAAACCATTGGAGCTTTGATATTTGGGGGAATTGCATGCTATTTCACTTTGAGTAGGGGAACTATTTTAATCCCAATAATTATGCACGCTTCGTTGAGTGTTTTCTCCGATTATTTTTCAATAAGATACAACGACAAACTAAGTTTTGTAAAACAAAGATATTCTAAATGAAATGTTTAGTTACCGGAGCAACCGGATTTATAGGGAACCGTCTGGTTGAAGAGCTTCTAAGGCTCGGTAATGAAGTTCGCATTTTGGCTCGTTCAAAAGAAAAAGTAAGTCAAATGTTTGGAAACAGAGTCACTTTTTTCGATGGTGATTTATGGGATTTGGATGTAATTAATGATGCAACCCGCAATTGTGATGCGGTTTTTCATTTGGCAGCTTTTGCCAATATTTGGTCGAAAGATAAAATGCTTGCCTACAAAACAAATGTTACAGGCACAAAAAATATACTTGAAGCAGCTTTTCAAAACAAGGTTAAAAAAGTGGTTTTTACATCTTCGGCAGCCATATTTCCGCCTGCAAAAAATGAAGAAGAAATTGATGAAACTGCTGTTCTGCCTGAAAAATATATGACCGATTATGAAACAACAAAGACTCAGGCCGAACTTCTTTGCATTGAATATTGCAAAAAAGGGCTGGATGTTGTAATCGTTAATCCTCCGCGGGTTTTTGGTCCGGGACTTTTAAATAGAAGTAACTCAGTAACAATTCTTATAAAAAAGTATTTAAGTGGAAACTGGCGGTTTATTCCCGGAAACGGCAGTGCCATTGGTAATTATGTATTTATTGATGATGTTGTGAACGGCCATATTTTAGCCTTGAATAACGGAATTTCGGGAGAGAAATATATTTTGGGTGGGACAAACACATCATTCAACGGTTTCTTTGAGACGATTTCGAAGGTTTCGGGGAAAAATTACAGGCTATTTCATCTGCCATTTTCAATTATTCTGGCGGTTTCAAAACTCGAATTACTTCTGGCAGAAACAATAGGGAAAAAACCATTGATTACGCCACCATGGGCAAAAAAATATTTACAAAACCGTCCTGTTTCGAGCAAAAAAGCAATTAACAATTTAAACTATACAATTACCCCACTTGATGAAGCAATTCGAAAAACAATTGAATGGCTAAAAACAGAACAAAATGGAAAATGACGCGGTTAAAAATTATACTTTAATTACAGGATCAAGCGCCGGAACCGGTAAGCAAATTGCAATTGAATGTGCTAAAAGGGGATTTAACATGTTTTTAGTTTCTTTACCAGACACGGGGTTGGAAAGTTTTTCAGACGAATTGAAAAATAATTATCCTATTGAGGTTCATCATTTATCAATAGATCTCACAAAACGAAAATCGCCACAAAAAGTATTTGATTATGCCCTTCAAAATAATCTCAAAATCAATATTTTAGTGAATAATGCCGGACTTGGGTTTAATGGAAAACTTGAAAATTCCAGAGCCGATTTAATTGATACTATGATTTTGCTAAATG
This sequence comes from Draconibacterium sp., assembly GCA_041737765.1. GTDB lineage: Bacteria > Bacteroidota > Bacteroidia > Bacteroidales > Prolixibacteraceae > Draconibacterium. The sequence continues at coordinate 47,418 of JBGSRA010000128.1, forward strand.
TTCGTGCTTCTACATTGCTGACCTTTTTGTTTATTCCGGAAATGAAAAAACAGAAGAAAGCATATATTTTAAATATAAGTAGTTTTGCAGCATTATCGCCACTTCCATACAAAAGTGTTTATGCAGCCACCAAAACTTATCTGCTATTTTTTACACAGGCATTAAACTTAGAATTAAAAGGTTCAGGCATTTCTGTAACTTCTGTTCACCCTAACGGGATTGCATCAGAAAGAGCCATGGAAAACATAAAAAGATCCTCATTATTTGCACGTTTCGCGGCTATGACTCCTGTTCAGGTTGCTAAAATTTCTCTCGATAATATGTTCTCAGAAAACGTTTTTGTGATTCCCGGGGTTGTAAATAAATTCTATTATTACATTGGATGCAGTTTACCGCATGGTCTTATTCTGAAAATTATAGGGAATATTTTTAAAAAAACGACATAACCAAGCTTCATCATTCTACCTTATTAAAACTTTCTATTTGTCACAATTGTCTATCTTAGTAACCGATTTATAGAATAACTTCAACTATGCAAAAAAGAAATTACATGAACCCTTATTATGCAGGGATTTTACTTGGTTTGGTATTATTGTCAGCCATGTATTTTTCCGGTCGGGGACTTGGTGCCAGTGGCGGGTTAAAGTATGCAGTGGTTGCTGCAGTTGGCGTAATTGATAAATCCCATGCTGAAGAATCTCCCTATTACAGCCAATATTTCGTAAACGGAGAAAGTCCTCTTAAAAACTGGCTATTCCTTGAAGTTCTTGGAATGGTATTGGGAGGTTTTATTTCAGGAGCTTTTTCAGGAAGGTTGAAATTCACAATCGAAAAATCGCCCAATATTTCGAATAAAACCAGGTTGCTTTTTGCATTTCTAGGCGGTGTGTTTTTTGTTTACGGAGCACAATTGGCGCGCGGTTGTACAAGTGGGGCGGCACTTTCAGGGATGGCTGTGTTTTCAGTTGCCGGATTTGTAACTATGATTTCAATATTCGGTTCGGCTTACCTTTTTGCGTGGTTTTTCCGAAAACTTTGGATATGGAAGTTGAAAGTTTAGAGTTCAAAGTTTAAAGTTTAAAGTATTTTCAGTCATTCAATCATTCAATAAATCAGTAAGAAAATGGGTCCACTATCAGTAATATCTTCTCTCCCTGAATGGGTAAACCTGCTAATAGGTTTTATCATCGGAATTGGTTTTGGTTTCGCTCTTGAGCAGGCCGGTTTTTCATCAAGCCGAAAACTTGCAGGTATGTTTTATGGTTATGATACAACAGTTTTAAAAGTATTTTTTACGGCTGCTATTGTTGCACTTGTGGGTTCTCAATTCCTCAGTTTTTTTGGCTTGCTCGATTTGAGTTTGGTATATGTAAATCCCTACTTTATTGGTGCATCAATAGTTGGCGGAGTAATAATGGGAGCCGGTTTTGTAATGGGTGGTTTTTGTCCGGGAACCGGTATCAGCGCGCTTTCAATTGGTAAAATCGATGCTTTTGTTTTCCTGATTGGTGGATTGGTTGGCGCATTTCTTTTTGCTGAAACCTATCCAATTGTCGAAAATTTTGCAATTAGTGGTTTCAAAGGGCCGATGAAAGTTGACGACTGGATGGGAGTTTCGCCGGGGGTGTTTACTTTTATTCTGATAGTTGCTGCTGTTATTTTGTTCTGGATTGCAGAACTTGCCGAAAAAAAGTTTAGCCGTCCAGAGATTACTTCAGAAATTTAGAGAGATTAATTGTGATTTGTATGTTGAGATTAATAGAGATTAATAGAGATTAAAATAATTAACAGAGATTAGTTGAGATTAGTTGAGATTAAAAATAATTTACAGAGATTGAAATGGATGTGAGAATAAAAATAACTGTGCTTTTGGTTGGACTGGGTCTCTTATTGGCTTTTATGCCAAATCCTTCTTCAAAAACTTTTAAACTTAAACCCAATGACTTACTTGAAAAATCAGGTTCAGCGAAAATCTATTTTTCTGTTGATGAGGTTGCAAGATTTGTAAACAATGAAGACAGCACTGTTCAATTGATAGATTTACGCGGCGCCGATGAATTCAGAAAATGCAACATTCCGGGCTCAGTTAATATTCCGTTTGATGATTTACTGAATCCCAACTGGTCGGTTTATTTCAGCCAGAAAAATACGCGCACTGTTTTTTACGGAAACGGCGACCAAAATGCAAATATTGCATGGACAATTGCTACCGGACTTGGCGCTGAAAACTTCTATGTTATGGAAGGAGGCTTGAACGAATGGTTTAAAACTGTAATGTTGACCAAATTCGAAGGGGAAAGAATAACTCCCAGAGAAAATGCACTTTTCGAAAATCGTTACAAGGCACGTGATATCTTTACTCAGATAAATAGTTTGCCCGATAGTTTGAAGACAAAGTTTTTTGATGCTAAAAGGCTTCAAAGGGCAAAGTTGGATGGTGGGTGTTAGGAAGAAAATGAGAGAATGAAAGAATGAGAGATTGCGTGAATGAGAAAAGATGAGAATGAGAGATTGTGAGATTAAGTGATTGTTCAAATTGAAAGTAGTAAAATAGTAATTGGTGTGTCGATAAATGGTAAATGACAAATGGGGAAAATGAAGAATTTGAAAATAGTATTGCTGGTTTTGGTGGTTGTTTTGGTGTTGGTAATTGTTAAAACTGTGGGTAAAAACGGATTTAAACAAGATGCTAAAAGTGCTGTTGAAGCAGTGAATAACAATAATTTTATGATTTCGACAAACGAATTGGAAAATAATAAAACACAATATTTAATTGTTGATTTGGACGAATCAAATTCCTCACGGGTTGAAAATTCATTTGATATTCCATTTGAAAAATTGCTTGAAGAATCATCATTTAAAAAGTTGAAAGAATCCGAAAGTAAAATACTTCTTGTTGCCAGCGATATTTCAATAACTGCAAAAGCCTGGGTAATTTTAAATCAATTGGATTTTAAAAATGTTTTTATCCTTTCAAACGAAGACAATCCTGAGGTTTTAAAATACGAATTCCAGCCCGACACAACGATTATACAATAAAAAACAAACTAAAGAGAAATCGAAATTAATTCAGAACCTAATGAGTGCAGACCTTTTTCAATTTTTTCCACTTGCGCTTTGCGTGGTTTAGATTTACCATGCAAATAATTCCACAACTGTTTCTGATGTATTCCTGTTATTTTTTCCAATCCCGATAACGATAAAATACCCGAATAATATTCCAGTAAACTCTCTGTATCAAATTTATATACAATTTCAAAATCGTCATCCAGAAAATCAGGATAAGAAAATCCATCTTCAATAGCTGTTTTTTTGAAAAAACTCATTTGCTGTCTCATATCTGCTTTTGAAGCTTCTGCAGTTGCACCCATTCCGGAAAACATTTCTGTATTGCAATACACACTGAACGTTCCATCCTTTGCTCTTTCAATTGTTGCTTCTATTTTTTTCATTTCCACTTTATACTATTTTAAATTCATTTCTTTTTTAATCTTTATTTCCAATCCTTTCCCTACCTCTTTGCTTCCGTGAAAGGTAGCAGTGTAATGAATCCCATTTTTTACGTAAATAATATGGCTACTACCACTTTGCCTAACAACCTTTCAGCCATTTCTTAAAATAAGTTTATTCAATTCGCTTGATTTCATTTATCAGGAATAGTTTAAGATTGTAAAGTTAAATAAATACTTCTCTAAAAGAAGCAGGACAATAGAATATTTTCTATTATCAACATCGAATAGCTATTGTCGTGATCAGCTATAAGAGATGTTTCAAAAACAAATTCCAGCCCAACCATAGGTCGAACTGGAATTTATTAAGATCTTAAAATATCCTCCCTACTTTACAACAGGAAAATCCATCACATCTGCTTCAGTAAACGTTAACCACGAAAGTTTATCTTTTTCGGCAACCATTTTATTGTGCATAAAACCATTGTTTCCAAATCGAAGTGTTTTGGCATTGTAACCAAACAAGCGCAAATAGGCTGTTACAAAAGCTGAGTTGTGCCCGGTTCCGCAATACACAACAATTTCACGGTCAGCCGGGATTGTCTGCATTTCAGAAAGTATGCCAAGTGTTCCACCAGTTTTGTAACGCACCGCACCAGGAATATGTCCGGCTTCGTATTTATCCTTGCGTTCGTAGTTGATTATGTAATATTTTTCAGGCTGGCTAAAAACTGTATCTGCTGAAATTGTGGCATTTGGATAATCTGCAAACAATGATGATATTCTTTCATCAAAAATTTCGGCTCCTGTAGTTTTTCCTGTATTCAACAATGGGAAATCACCAGGCTCTGTTTTCGGAATATCAGTTGTTTCAAGGTTTCCTTCATAATTTGAGCCGATATTCTCCAGCCATTTATTATCCATTTTCGGGTTCCAGCCACTCATTCCGTATCGAAGTGAATAAACATTCCCGTATCCCATCAGTCGTAAAAGCGAGGTTGAATAACTTGAGCTTTGACCTGAATAACAAGCCAGAATAATTTTGTCGTAATCCAACGGTTTTATTTCGTTTGCAAAATAATGAGTCAAACCCCCAATTTCAACATTAACAGCACCTTTTATATGGCCTCCAGCAAAAATTTCTGGCTTTCTAATATCAATCACAAGGGTATTTCCTGAAAGTGCCTTTTCAGTTGCTTCGGCGCCAATTAATGATGGAAATTCGCGGCTGTTAACATAATCGCCTGTTTCGGCTAAATAATCAAGCAACAGCTTTGCTTCCTGGTTAATTTCAACCGGTTGACTGGCAGATTTTTCTACAACTGCTCCGTTTTCATTATTAGGTTTTTGCCCTCCTGAACAAGAGACAAGAACCGAAATAACAGCGAATGCAACAAATTGAAATAGTGTATTGAAACGTCTCATATTATGCGTAGTAAATAAATATTAACCTTTATTCTCTACAGCATTTCCATCTTTATCAAAGCGCAAAGTTTCAATCCGTCGGCCGGTTTCGTTATATTTGAATTCGGTAATCGCAACTCCGCTGTTTGGATCATTGATAATATTTTTATCCTTATCCATCGAAATTCTTTTCACAGGTGCGCCATGTTCATCATAAACAGTTTGTGTAACCGGAATACCTTTCCCACCAAGATATTCATCGTCCATATCATACATGGTAGTTTCGATAGCATATCCATTTTCATCATATACACTTACTCGTTTTGCCCAACCCCAGTATAAATTGGAAAGCTGTCCAACTGTATTGTGTACCGAAAAACTTTCTACATCTCCATGTTCATTGTTAGCGAAAAGGAAGTAAGAAACTCCAATATCGCCACAATTTTCAGCGGTACAATTGTAAAGTGTGTCGTTGTCATAATTGGCCATCCTTGTAACATAACCGTTTGCATCGTATGAAAACCGAAGTTCATAAAACGGGCAGAAAGGATTCATAATTACAGAATCTTCAGCTAAATTATAACGAACTTCTTTAATCATCCCATCAGGTAGTTTTGTCCAAACGTAATTATGGATATTGTTTCGGTTTTCAACCGGTTGCCCTGTTTCATCAAGGAAACGCATAGCAACTCTCATTCCGTCAGCATCAAGTTTGAATTCATAAACGCTGGCACCGCCATTTTTTGTAGGTTCGTTTTTTTCATTGAAAAAATGTTTGATTTGCAAATCACCTTCATAAGTATAAGTAATTTTAGCAGCTCCCATTGAAGAGTAATCGAGCAAACTGTCGTTCCGGTTGTATTCTACCGAGACCAACTGGGCGTTATCGTTGTAGGTAAATTTGTAGTTGTTAACTGATTTTGCCTGTTCGGCAGTCAACTCATGTGAACCTCTTTCCAAATCCCATGATGTTTCGCTGAACAACAAACTCCGAAAATACTTAACATTATCCTGTGTTTCAGGTTGAGCGGGTTTTGAGCTACACGAATTCAGGATGATTGCTACGATAGCAAATAATAATACATTGTACAATTTCATTTTAATAAATTTTGGTTAATATTTTTTCTTTAGTGAATTAAACACCTGATTATTAATAATGTTTAACCCGAAAAAAGTTTTGCAAAGAAAGTTCAATTTCCCGGGTTTTATTCATGAATTAACCATCCATTTGGAAAAAACTTCGAGATAATTCCAGAATGAAGTTAAAACTTCGGGTGGCAATTCCATTTTTTGCAATACTTCTTTATAACAATTAAGCCAAACATTCCGGGCTTCAGCGGTAATTTTGAATGGTAAATGTCTTCGGTTTAATTGCGGCATTCCCCTGTTTTGGTTGAAATATTGCGGACCTCCGCAAATCTGAATAAAAAAATCGGCAGAATGTTCCTTTGCTTTTTCAAGCGCAACAGGGTTTTTAGGGAATAAATCTTTTATCTCACTTTCTTTTAAAAGATCATAATGGTTACTTACCATTTTCCTCATGCCATCTTCGCCAAGAAGGATATACATTTGTTTTGAAGGCAGGGTTACTCCGGGACGGACACCCTGAATATATTTACTAATATCAAATTCCATTTATCTTTTTAACCTTACAACAAATGAATGTAAAAGAAGTTGAAGGTAATTTTAATGCAGAAAACTGATTTATTTTTTCCCAAATACCCAGCCAATCCTGATTCCACCGGTTAATGCTATTGGAACTTCCGACATAACTACATATCCATAAGTAAGTGCATCATCATATTCTTCTTCTATCCCATAACCTATTCCTCCATATAAATCAACTAAAAATGAATTATCGAAAATCCACTGTTTCCCAAATTTTAAGAATATGGCCATACTTAATTCTGCACCTCTACCAGGTGTATAGTTATTGTAATTATTCCCGTAATAATAACCGTATTTTTCATAAGTTAAATACCTTACTGCCAATTCCGGTGCAAGGTATGCCCCTTTAAGAATATGTGCAAAATGCATCCGCTGCATATAAAAATCAGGGTCTTTAATAAATTTATATGCAAATTTGCCATAAACACCACGTGCTTTGTTTTCCTGCGAGTCGAAACCTAAACCGATAATTCCCAGCGCGGTTTCCCACGATTTCCCGGGGTTAATACTTTTTTCGTAAATAAATTCGGTGCTTCCCAATGCTGGCGATAAAAAGTTAATTTTTATTGCATTTTTACCCTGCCCATTATAATATTCTCTGTTTTTAAAGCTATTTCCTTCCATAACCATTACTTCGCCTGTAGAAAACTCAATTTTGTCCACCAAAACCTTATCGATTCCAAAAACTAGTTTAGGGTTTTCTGAATAATAATATTTTACCTCATCAACAGCTATTTCGGATACTTTAGCTTCAATTATTGCGCCCGATTTTTTGATTATTCTATCTTGTCCAAAGACAGATAAGGAGATAATTGCAAACAGGAAAACGGTTAATTTTTTCATGGTTTTTTGTTGAAAAAGTGTAGTTGCCAAATTACTAAAAAATTGTTCCTTTTAGGAACATAAAATATCAAAAATCTGCAAATGCGAGGGTTGCGATGCTTACTTTCACATTTTCAATTTGAAGTAATTGTAATGCACACGATTCCAGTGTTGACCCGGTGGTTACCACATCATCAACTAACAAAATATGTTTACCTTCAAATTCATCGGGACGGGTTGCTTCAAATATATTCTCGACATTTTCCCAGCGTTCAAATCTGTTTTTTCGGGTTTGGGTTGAAGTATGTAAATTTCGTCGCAAATTATCAACGGAAATTGGAATTTTCATCGATTCCGATATTCCTTTAGCAATCCACTCACTTTGGTTGTACCCCCTCATTTTTTCTTTTTTGGGATGCAGCGGAACCGGGACAATATAATCAACAGAACAAAAACCAGTTGATTCTAAAAGCGAAATTCCAAATCTTCGTCCGGTTTCAAAACCCAGTTCTTTCATCCCCTTATATTTTATAAAATGAATGAGATGCTGATAATTACTCCCTTTTTTAAAAGCAAAGTAAGCAGTTGCAAACTCAATTTTCACCCTGCCCCAAAAAACTTGCTCCACTTTGTTACCGGTGTGATGATGAAAATTTGTAACTGGCAAATCGAGCCAGCAGTCAATGCACAAAAATTTTTCCTGCGTCACTAAACGATTTCCGCACGTAACACACAAAGTTGGGAAAAGAAGTTCAAGAAAATTATTGAATTCACTGGCTAACTTTTTCATAGAAAAAACAATGAATTAAAATTCCAATATCACTGCTGGTGCGTTAAAAATTAAAACATATTGTTAAATAAATTATACTGTAGTTCTTTGACATTTTGATTGACTTGAGTCATGGTAAGTAAATCTCGGATAGGTGTTTTGTCGAAAACAGAAACGCTTAAAATTTGCATTATCTCGTAAATTGAATAATTGCTTTTTAAAATGTGTTTCATGTATGCAACTATCAGATAGGCGCAAATAGCTGTCCAGACATGTATTTTGACCGCATTCTGGGAATGTCCCCACAGTTTTTTGATGACAAGGTTCTGTTTTATCCACTTAAAAAACACTTCCATTAGCCAGCGATTTTTGTATAACCTGGCAATTTCGAGAGCGGATACTTCAAAATTATTACTCAAAAAAATGAGGAGCAAATCCTTTTCTTCATCATAATATTCAACCAACCGCAGTTTATCCGGGTAAAGTTTATTTGACTTTTTTACGATCAGAACAACTGTTTTGTCGGTTCGTAACCCGGTGGTTTGATCAATGTTGAAGTTTTGCTCGATTACTTCGTATTTCAATGGCGATTTTGCCCTTGTAACAAAGTAAGCATCTGCCCTTTGTATGCGATGCAATGCAGCAAAATCAACATAAGCCTTGTCCATCAGGTAGATCGCATCGGGCTGTGGGACAATTACATCAAGTACATTGCTGTCGTGATACTTACCATCGGTAACAAGAATAAATTCAGGAATGCTGCCACGCAAATTGAGCAAAGTATGCACTTTAACCGCTCCCCTGGTGTATTTTCCTTCTGCCCAGGTAAAAAGGTTTATACTCAATGAAATTGTCGTTGAGTCCAATGCAAAAACTTCATTGTTAATATTTACATTGGGAACAGGATAGTCAGCATAAAGCGGACGGACCAAACCAATGAGATATTCTCCGAAATCGGCAAAAATACGCCAGTCGCGATTCTCGTTGGCGCGCGAAAGGGTTGTATGATCAACACTTTGTTTTACGCCCAGATGATACAGTTGCCCTTCGTGTGCCTGCAAACAGGTGCAGATTGAACGAAGCGAGTCCAACGATGTTATTTGTCCGAACAACAGTTGTATAAACTGGTTCCAGCATTTAAAATCACATACCCGATAATTGCCAGAATAGCGTTTTACACATTTATTAAATTCGTATTGGTTCACAAAATCCAACATCTGACGGAATACATATTTGCCTGAATTCATAATTTACACTTTTTAAGTGCAAAATTGAACCACAAGTCAATTCAAATCTCAAAATCAAAGAACGATTATATGTGCTTGTATTTTAATGCATTATAATAAAATATTAAAAATTAACGCACCACTAGTGATGAGATATAATTGGGCAATGGCCTAAAAAAATGCCATAAAAATCAATTTTTGGGCCGAAAAATAATAGTAGGACCAGAGAAGAACCATGAACAGGAAAAAGAAATAAATGAAAAACCTGTGAATAAAAATAAAGAGTTCACGTAAAATGAAATTAAAAACTCAATTTTCACACAGCCTGTTTAGCCAACAGTAATAAAAATTCAATCATTATTGGCTTAAGCCACATAACAGATCAATTTATCCTCCTGATTTTAATGTTCCTGTACCACGATTCATCAGTGTGGTTGGTGATTACAATGTGCCCTTTGCGCTTCTTTTCAAAACCAGGATATTTGACGAATTTGCTCAACTGATACAACGAATCGAATTCGGCAGTTGCAAATTCAAACTCCACCACTTTTATGCCGTTTAACCAATGTTCGCCATGATTTCCGTTTAGTAAAATGCGACTTTTATTATATTCTCCAAGTGGCATAACCTGAACATTTTCAGGTGCGTACATTTCGTAAAGCGCGCCAGTAAACTGGTGAGGCTTCAGTGCTTTGTACATTTCGTGACTGTCGTCAAGTATCTGGTATTCGAAACCCAGTGCAGAATATTTTGAGCCCCATTCATTGGTTAGTTCTTCCGAAACATTGTATTTAATGCCGCTGTTGCCCGCTTCTTTTATTTTCCATTCAAACGTTAATTCAAAGTTGTCGAAGGTGTCGATAGTCATTAAATCGCCGCCGTTTATTTTTTCACCGTTGGGTAATGGCGGAATCAGCCGGCTATCAATTTTGTGAATTTCGCCGTTTTCAACTTTCCAATTGTTGGTTTCCACCGTGTCTCTGCCCAAACCACGCCAGCCGTTTAAGGTTTTACCATCGAACAATAATTCCCAGCCTTGTTCAATTTCTCTTTTTGATAACTGGTTATTATTTTCCTTTACTGAACTGGCGCAACCAAAAATGGTTGCTGTAAATAATCCTAAAACAATGAATTTTTTCATGCTGACTATTTTATTTTACCCGAATCAACAACCAAGTGTTTTATCGATTTTTCGGTTTCCTTTGTGCGCGATGAATAGGTAATATGCAAAAGTCCGTCAGCAGTTTGAATCAGACAAGGATAAGAATAACTGCCGCCGCCTTCACGTGGATCGTTCTCGAGATACTCTTTCCATTTCCAGGTGTCGCCTTCATCGTCGGAAAGCATTAAAACCAGCTGGTACCTGCCATCGTTGATGTCGTTTCCAACGAATGCCCATCGCCCATCTTTTAGTTTCAGTAGTTCAACACTGGCTTCATTTGGGATATCGGTTTTTACCGAGTAGCTCCAGCTTTCACCATTGTCTTTAGAAATGCTTTTGTGCACCCGCGCCGGTGCGTCGCCGCTGTCGCGCATGTAAGCCACAATATCACCGTTTTTACGCACTGCAAGTGCAGGTTGAATTGGTCCGCGGCCAACAATGGGTTTTGAAGGGCGCCATGTTTCACCATCGTTATCGGAAATGGCGCAAATCGAAAGATTATAACCATCGGAATAAAGTGGCAAAATAATCCTGCCACTTTCAATAATCAAAGGTTTAATTCTTGTCATCCAACCAATGCTGCGTTTCACTTTATCTTTGCTTGCTTCCTTTAACATGTCGTCATACAATGGTGCATAACCTGCCCAGCCATGCCCCAGTTCGGGCATTGCCTTGAATTGTTTTTCAAGTTCCTCCACAAATTCATTTCCCGGTTTTATCAGAATGTTATCCTGCCATTCCCAGACCGGAGCGCCTGGATTGTTGTAATTCATTGTTGTTCGGGTACGCAAAATCGAACCTTCCCACATATTTCCCTGAACAGCAATCCATACGAGGAAAAGTTTGCCTTTGCTGTTCAGAAAAACCACAGGGTTGCAATCGGGCAATCCGGGTGTATCAGCAGCAACAAAAGGTTTGCTCCATTCTTTCTTACCTTTTTCCAAACGGGCACCCATAATTCTCACATCATCGGCAGTGCGTTCGCCGCTGCCCTGAAACCACACCGCCAGGAAATCGCCATTAGGCAAAGCAACAATGCTGCTGCCGTGAGAGTGTTCATTTTGGGGAGTAAAAATAAATTCCTCTTTAATGATTGAATTGTAGCTGTTTTTTTGCTGTGAGAAAGCGGTTAAGGAGGTGAACATCAATAAGAAAATCAGATGTTTTTTCATTTAAATAAGATTGGATTTTTGTTTTTAATTTTTACTCTGTTTTTAGACTCATTTTGGTAATGTCAAATCCCCCGGCTTCGCCACCCTCCCGATACGTTACACTATCGGGACAGGCTCTTTGAAAAGGGGAACTTCCAAACTAATTTTGTGTCTCAAAATCTTGTGTCTTGAATCGGTTTTCAAATCAATGTTTACGAACATAAAACGATACCCAAAGAATATAAAGTAAGCAAATTCCCAATACCGAAATACTGGTCAATGGAGAAACTGCTGTACTTACAAGTCCCATTACCAAAGGAATAACTGCACCACCTGAGACAGCCATAATCAGTAAACCGGAGATTTCGTTGGCACGGTCGGGCATTTTTTCAAGCGAAAGGGAGAAAATAATAGGGAACATATTTCCCACACCAAACCCAATAATGAAAATTGAAACAAGTGCGACAGTGAATGTTGGTGAAACAAATACTCCAACCACACCAACCAGCGAAGTTAACGCGGTAATCAACAGGAAAACACGGGGTTTTATCCAATTCAGAATTATAGCGCCAATCAACCTTGATACAGTTTCTCCAGCAAAAAATGCACTGATTCCCCAGGCAGCCCTTTCCATTGTTATACCATATTTTGAGATAAGAATGTTTGAAATGTTTGTGTTGGTTGCCACTTCAACTCCCACAATTAAAAAAATCGATAAAGCCATGAATGCCACAAACCGATTTTTCAGCAATCCAAAACACGAAGCAAAAGTTGCTGGTTTGCGGTCGGGTTTCGATTCAACAATGGGAGTCATTAAAAGCCAGAGTGCGCCCAAAAGAGATGTTAATCCGTAAGCTGCCAGAACCAATCGCCAATCGCCAAAAAACGATGCCATAAATGCGGCAATCAGCGGACCAGAGAACGAAATGATTGCTTTTACAAATTGCGATGTACTCATGTAACTGGCCAGTTTATCGGCAGGAGAAACATCCTGTAACAGCGGATTTGCGGAAACCTGTATGATGGTATTCCCGATTCCAAGCAGGATAAACGATGCAAACATCATAGCAAAAGAGTAATTAACAAACGGCAAACCCAAACCAACTGCCTGAATTACCATTCCTGTCATGAGCATATTCCGTTTACCGTATTTATCCTGCAATACTCCGGCAGGTACGGCCAATACAAAGAACCAGAGCAGTACCATCATTGGAAGGAACTGGGCGATAAAACTTGTCAATTTAAAATCGATTTGAATGTACCCGGTTGCAACACCGATGATATCAACAAATCCCATCACAATAAATGCAAAGAAGGCAGGCAGCAGTTTATTCCAGCTGGTTTGTTTTGTTGTCATAGATTTTTAGTTTGTTTTTTAGTTTAACTGATAATTTTTGTGATCACTCCGTATGTGGTTGCTAATTTACTTTTTATTTGGAAATCCCTTTAATTTAAGAAACCTCTTCAGACAATTTGTGCTATTTTGATGTATCCGTTTTCGATGTCAAAAATGAATCTGGATACTTACATTCCAGCACTTTAACTCCATTTATGTCGCGAATCCAGGTATCGAATTCACGTTTCCCTTCTTTCATAACAATTATCCGACCACCAGCCATCGGGTCGTCCGCATCTTTCATCACTTTCGAAACTCTGCCATACGCCAGTGCGATTCCATATTGAATCCCGATGTAGTCGTTGATGTGATCGTGACCAACAAAAGTTCCCATTACATCGCCACATTCGAGCATGGCCGCAAACATTCCGGTATTGATTACAGGACTGCACTCGTCCTCATTTTTTACTCCGATTGGTGGAATGGCTTTGTTATTCCAGGCCGCAGTATATTCAGGCAGCGGAATATGAAAAAATGCCAGTGCCGGAAAAGGGTTGCCATTGTTTGAAGCCGTCAGTTTGCCGCTTTGTTGCCGGTACCAGCCAACCTGCGTGTGTGTAAACCAGCCCCAGCCCCCAACCGTTGGTTCGAGTGTACTGTACATGTTGGAGTCCATAAAATACAATTGAGCGGCAGGCTTGCCATTATTCCCTGAAACCGGTACAATAAAGTTTGAATATCCTTGCGATTTCCGGTCATTGGAGTTAATACAAAATGGCAATTTCTCCAGAAAAACTGACAAATCTTTCCTTGAAAGATTGTGTTCCGATTCGTGATTACCAAAAACTATGGCCCACGGAGTTTTGTATTTTTCAAAAATGGCTGCCAGTTTTTTGAATGCCTCCTGTGGATCATCCTCCGTAACTATGTCACCGGTAAGAACAACCAGATCAGGTTTTTCCAACTTTATCACATTTTCGATTACAATGTACGCCTCCAGATTTTCGGTATCTTTCAGTTCGATGTGGGTATCGGTAAACTGAACAATCTTCAACTCTCCCGATTTGTTAAAACTGATTTTCAGACTGGACTGACTGTACCCGGAAAAACCGGCAATCAGCAGTGTAATAAAAAGCAGATTAAATACTCTCATTCTTTTTCAATCATTTTGGGCCAAAGCCCGGTTTTTGTTTATTCTGTTTTTCCCCGTCCTAAAGGACGGAGTTAGTGATATTCCAACTACTTTTTTATTGTGAATGTATCAACTATTTTTCCTTCAGAATCAATCGCCGAATATGTACACGTTTTCCCTTCAATTTTCAGGTACTGATAAAACTGTCCTTCGCCAAACCTGACTGCTGCATAAGGTTCTTCTGCCATTTCATTGTGACGCGAAGGAATCCCGATAGAAATAATATACGCCGTTCCGTTATTGTATGAATCGACCACTTCGCCCGCCTTCATTGGTTTTGAGCGCATGTAATAATGAATGTGGCCGCCAAAAACCATATCGACATGATATTGATCGAAAAGTGGAATCCAGGTTTTCTGAATATATGGATACGGTCCTTCATAATTGTACGGTGGAAAATGAAAGACCGCAAATTTCCAGATGGCAGTCGTGTTTTTCATCTGATCTTCAATCCATGCAGTTTGCGCATCGATTGGCGATGTAGCATCAATCATCAGAAACAATGCATTTTTATAAGTAAAAGAATAGGTTTGCTCCGATGGAACACCTTCGGGACCATTTTTCGGATAGCTGAATAATTCGCGGTACATTAAAGCACCCAACCCGCTGCGGTTGTCATGGTTTCCGGGCACCGACATCAGCGGTTTGCGCGAAATCACATTTTCAGGATAATGAAACAAATCGTCCCACTGGTTACGGTGCAAACCATCGCTTACCAAATCGCCGGCAATGGTAAAAAATGAAGCATCGGGATGAGCAGAATCTGCTTTGTTAAACAACTCACCGAATTTGGGTGAATAATGCGTGTCGCCAAACCAGACAAAAGAAAAGGAATCGTCGGGAGCAGCGGTTGAAAACATTTGATTTTCTGACCATTCTGTCTGCGGATTGATTTGATATTCATACGAAAATGCCGGTTTTAAATCTCTTATTTTTGCCGTGTAACGATGAATAAAACGGTCGTTCATCAATTCCCGGTCTTCCATAATGTAAGTATCGGCATTTACTGTTAAAACCTCAGTACTGCCTTTCTCACGAAATTTCACCATTCCCGAAGTAACCGTTGTATCTGTGCGCCATTGAATATCTATTCCGGTTGAAGGATCGGAACTCCATGTCAGCATTACCTGGTCGGGTTGAGCTGACGAAGGATAATTTGTTTTGCGGAATGCTCCCACCAGGTGCGATTCGGTTCCCCTGCCCCGAATGGTTGTCAGCAGTTTCTGTCCTTTCAATACTTCCGGTACATCAGTTAAAACCAGTTCATCCCAGTCGTGGTAAGTAAAAGAGTCGTCATCCAAAACACCCACAAATTGATTTTCAGGAAAGAAATTTGTGAGTTCAAGTTGGTCGCTTTTGTTTTGGGGAACCACTGAAACAAAATAGTGAAGTGAATAATTTTCCAATCCGTTAATCCCCAGCCCAATTCTACCGGCATCAAACGATTTTTGCCAGACTTCGTAGGTTGTCATTTCGTTTTTCATGGTCATTCCTGTTTTTACAAAGCCACTTTTTGTCAGCCAAAACGGAACAGTTTCCTGTTTTTCGCTGCGCATCACCGAAACCACAACTGGTACATTTACATCGAACATCCAGTGTTTTGATGAAAGTACCTGCAGGTCTTCTTCAGAAAATAATGACATGACCTGTGAATAATCGATAGAAGTTAGTTCCGGTTCACTTTTGGTTTCATAAAGTTGGGTGATCACTTTATCCATGACATTTTTAACCGATTCTTCTTTTCTTGAATCAGATGAACATCGTGCCAAAAACAATAAAAGCAATACTGAAAACAGTATTTTCGAAAATTTGATTTGTTTCATTTTTTTTATTCTTTTCCTTTTTTTATTTCCGACTGAACCGATTCCATTTGCCGGTGGAAAGATTCCATGTGCGGAACTCCCGCTTCGGCAAAATGGGTGATTCCTTCGCGTTTTACAATCTGGTTAAACCGTTCGTAAGTACCATCGTAAACTGCTTCACTTGGGGTTCTTTTGCATTTCAGGTACATCAGTGGCAACCGAGCCATTTCTACCCTGCGTTTGATTTCTTCGTTATCGGCAACACGCTCAGCTTTGTCAAATATTTTTTCTGCTTCGCTCACAAAATCGCCCGAAAACAGGACATCATCGGGTCTCAAACCCAGGTGAATGTGTGTTTCGGGAGTGAGCCTGCCGTGCAAAAAATCGAAATATTCGCGTACAAACTGCCCGGCCCGGCCATAATATCCGTACATAAAATCGTTTATCACGTTTTCAACGTCGCAATCCATATTCCACAGCAATTTCGAAATCAGGTATGCACGCAATTCGGCAAATTCGCCGCCGCGGCTTTGGTAAGCAGCCTGTTCCATAATACCGATGGAATTATTTTGCTGCAATGTTTTGATGTTGGACTGCAAAACATTAAAGTTGGGATACGGCATAATGTAATGGCTGAAATTCACCACGTAATCCCATATGTACATGTGTGGGGCAATTGCCGACCAACCTTTTAAATCAGCCAAAAACGACTGGTTTTCGGGGCAGGTTTCGAAGTCGTGGGCAAAACAACATTCGATGCTGCACAACCTGACAACCACGTTATTTCGCGGTTTTATGTTTTTGGGTGGCGTGCGTGTATATTGATATGCCAGAGTACCAATAAATTTGGTTGGAAATTCTTTTTCAACTGCTTCGGCCACCTGATTTACAAACCAGATTATTGGGCCCGACTCGCTGCCTTCCTTTTTTGCAATGGCCTGACATTTATCGCACTGGCAAGGATTTCGCCAGTCGTTTTGCGAAACATCATAAATCAGGTATTCAGGATTTTCGCGCATCTGTTTTTTTATCCGTTCTGTTATGATCTTCAAAACATCGGGATTGGTGAGGCAAAGCTGCGCATGGTCGTGAATTCGTTTTCCGTCAATCAGACTGTAATACTCCGGATGTTTGTCGTAAAATTCGGCTGGCGGCATTAATGGGTAAAAAGTATGCACCGACCAGTAATTTTCGGTTCCACCGGGCTGAGGTGTGGTTTTGTCAAATCCAAGTGTTCCGTTCATCCGGTTGCGGGCTGCCCAAATGGGATTAAATGCTTCAAAGTAAAAATCGTTCCTGACCTGCAATGACGGCGATTCTGAGTGATTCAGAAATTGAAAAGAGAATTTTTCTTTCTCAGGAACTATTGTAACGGAAGGCGTGTACCAGCGGCATCCCAATTCGTTTTCGAGAAATGAAAATACAGCGTACATTGTTCCTCTTTCATTTCCGCCCCAAAGTAAAACCGAAGAGCCAACATTTTTATAATGAAGTGTTTCATCGTTACTGGCAGGATTTTTAAACTCCCCGGAAAGAAAGGCCGCAGAACGTGAATTGTACCCAATTATTATTTCCTTACCATTACTGTTTTCTCCACCTGTTTTTATTGGAAACGATGCGCCACTGATTTCCAGTAACCAGTGCTGAAGTTCGGTTGCCGCCCATTTCTCACTTTCAGAAGCATCGCTGCCAACAATTATTGAGTAATCAGTTTTGCCATTTTCGAAAAGAACATGATTAACTGGAATTCCGGAAGCGAAGGAAATTTCCTTGTTCCATATACTTCCATCGGTTAAAGTAGCAGTTATTTTCAGCAGATTTTGCTGATAATTGCCTGCATCAACGGGTAAATCCATTTTCTGTTGAACCGGCCAGTTGCCGCTCCAGATTTTACCACCGGAGTTACCATCTGTAATTTCCAGTTGAACCGATTTGAATAACTCTTTAGCAATTGATTCTTTCAGGTTAAAATGCAATCCGGCATTTCCTTTACTATCATTAATGACACGGAAAAGCGTTTGTGTGGTTACAAAATCATTCAGATTAAATGGCAAAAACCGGGTACCAAACTCCCATTTATTTCCCCTTTCTTCGACTTTGAGCAGAATGGTATTTTTCCCCTTTCGAACAGCAACCGGAATAACATCATCATCGGGCGAAAATCCACGTGCATCCTGGCAATCCCAAACCAGTTCGCCATTAAACCAAAGCCGGCCGCCATCGTTGCTTCCCAGCGCCAGCAGTGATATTCCTTCGTTTTCCGATTCAATTTCGGTATATGCATAAGACATTACAAACGATTCTTTTGAAATAACCGCATCAAGATTGACAATCGAATCAGGACTCTGATATTTGAACCATTTTACCGTTTCGCTGCCGAATTTTATTTTCTGCCCTTCCTTGATTTTTGGATTTGATTCGCCACCAGAATCTGTCAGAAAATCGGTACTGAATCCCGGGAGATGGCGGGTTTCATCGCTGCTTTCGGTTAAAAGGAACGGACCAGCCAAAAACCAATTTTGAATCCATTTTCCGTTGGCTAGTTTCTGATTTTGAGCAAGAACATTGCCGCTAAAAATTCCAGATACCACCAACAAAAAAGCTGTAAATACTGATTTAGTTCCTGACATATTATTCATTTTTACTGGTTTATTTATTCTTCATCTGTTCTTCATGACTTTCGCGAAATCCTTCCTCTCCATCGATTTCCGGTGATTCCTTTAATGATTCCCAACGGAAATTAACATCATAAGGATCGAGTGCTTTTTGAGGATCGAAAATACGTTTGTCAACCATTTCAACTGTAAAAGGCGTAAAATCGGGCGTATCGGTAAAGAAATCCTGAAGCAGCGAAGCAGTGGCATCGAACTGGTTTAACGGCGGAATATCGTTAATGTTGTATATCGTTTTCAGGATAGCGCCAAAATTGGCATGGGTGTGCGACACATAATTTCGTTTTACCCACGGACTAACCATCATTAGCAGCGATCGGTGTGCGTCCACATGATCCCTGCCATCCTGGGCATCGTCCTCCGTAATAATTACCAGCATTTCGGGCCACCATTTTGTCCTGCTCAACTTGTGCAGCACACGCCCAACCGCCAAATCGTTATCGGCCATGTACGATTCCTTAAAAGGATATCCATCTTCCGGCCGTTCACTTGACCCGTGATCGTTGGGAATTATCATGGTTACCACCGAAGGAAATTCCTCTTTCCCCGAAAGCCATTTTTCCTCCAGTTCTTCTTCGAACATATCGATGCGAAACTGGTCGGGAATGCTGGTATTGTAAGTGGCATATTTTCGAGAAGTGCGCTCGAACAAAGGTTGTGGCAGCGGAAACATCACACCCATTTTTACACCTGAGTATTTGTGCCACTGTTCTTCTTCAGCTCCCGTAAATTCGAAACCAAGGCCAAAGTTGAAAAAATCGATTCCGTTTCTGGAAAGATGTTCCCACATTCCACCGGCTTCGTTGTAATCTTCAGGATAAACCGCTCCCGATGAACCCGATACAAATTTTCGCCCCGGCGCCGAACTCAGCAATTTCTCCGATATTTGCATCGAACTGTTTATTTCAACCCACTCGTTCGGATAAGTTCCCACCATCCAGCGGTGCCCGTGTACCGATGCATCAGAGTCGCAGTAAAAATTATCGCTAACCGCAAAACCTGAAGCAATTTTCCGGTGATTCGGCATCACATTTACATGGTTCACAATGTTTGTCCTGTCCTTGTTCATTACCGTAACATCCATTCCGTATCGGGCAAGTGTTGAATCGGCTTTTGCGTTTTTCAGCTCGCCAAAAACTTCATCAAAAGTGCGGTTTTCCTTGGTAATATAAACGATGTGTTTTATCGGACTTTTCCTGATTCCAGAAACCGGAGGCAACGGATTTTTACCATCGTCGGCAATTTTAATTTCCCTGAATGTATTTGCTACCACCTGTTTTGTGGTTTCCTTTAAATCGATTTTACCAAGATTAATTTTTTCGAATGTGCCCGGCATAATATCACCCACGTATGTTCCTGCAAGAGAAGGATCGAAATTTTCTCCTCCATTTGGCCCCGAACCAAAACCACGGGCAGTAACTACATACAAAATACTGTCATTGGGTGACACTTTGAGTTTGGTTGGAAACCAGCCAGTGGGAATATAACCCAGAACTGAATCCAATTCTGTGTCGATTACCGCCACACTGTTTAATCCGCTTAAAGCAATGTAAAGTCGTTTTTCGTCGTGGCTCAGTTCAATCCCGAAAGGAATCATTCCCCTGTAGGAATCGATTTGTGGTGCAATATCGAGTTTGATGTGTTTTTCTATTTTGCCTGTTTGCGGATTTAACACCGAAATATTATCGTTGGTAGCGTTGGTTACAAAAACCTTGTTTTTCCCTGCTGCGATTGAATTCGGGCTCGATCCCCCCTCAACTTCCAGCCCTTCAACCATTTCACCCATCCGGTAACCAGTTTTTTCCTTTGCAATTACTTCCTGCTTTGTTAAATCAATTGTCCACACCGAAACAGCTTCAGGCACATGCGGACTTCCCAGCCCAGGGATAAACCTGCCATCAATTTCAACACCTTCTTCCGCTTCTTTTGAGGGAACTCCAAACGGCGGGAAATCAACTCCCACTTCTTCAATGTTTTTATCTGTTAATCCCGGAGCCAGCGGATAATCATAAATTCCCGTATTTGCCACGTATGCCAGTTTTCCATCGGCTGAAATGTCTATTCCCAGCGGAAACCGGCCAACAGAAACACTTCCCGTAATCTGGTTGCTTTCCAGATTCATTGTCACCATTCTGAAGTTAAACTGATCGAGAATATAAAGCGTTTTCTCATCATCCGACAAAACCAGGTCGCCAACAAAACTGTCTTCGTAATTTTTACCATTAACCATTCCGTTTAGCGAAATCCGCTGTAAACTTTTCATGGTTTTCAAATCGAAAAATATAATATCTCCGCTATCGCCTCCGCTTAAGAATGCGATTGAATTATCACTGCGAATGGCAGCTCCCATGTACGAGCCTTTTTCCTGAAACGGACTTGCAGCCTTTTCATATTCAAGGGTTTTGGTATTTAAAAGGGTAAGTGTATTGTTGTGAACCGCCAATGCCAGCGAACCATCGGGAGAAAGCACCATTCCAAACGGATCGGGTGTGATGAGTGCAAATTCGCCTGCCGGTTTAACAATTCGGCCACTTGGAATTACACTTTCACCACCGTGGTTAATTTCGCAGTACCGATCAACTCCGGGTACCTGAAGAGTAACCACTTCTTTCTTATTTTCACAGGAACAAAGGGCAAGAATTAGAAGAATTGTTAAAAGTCTGTTCATGGCTATTTTGTTTTAAATCAGTAAAGTTCAGGACGGGCGGGACCGTTGTATGGTTCGGCACCAAATTTCTGACCAGTCCGCGGTTCAACTTTTATTAATTTTGGGTCTTTTGTTTCCGGGGCTTTTATAAATCCAAAATAGCGTCCCATCCAGTAATCGCGCAGAAAACTCGTTGGTTCCATTACCCGCCGGGAATTAGCTCCACCATCAAGAACAGTGGCATTGCCGCTTCCTCTTGCAACACATGTTTCTCTTGGAGACAGGGTTTTAATGGCTCCTTCGTATGAAGTATAATCCGGCTCAATAAATAAATCATCGCGATGCGAATTGCGGTAATTGTGCTCCACACAATCCAGTGTCCATTCGCGTAAATATTTTACCGATTTATCCAGCTCACAATCGTTCCCGGTTAAGGCGCCATAGGAGAAATTATACCACGGAAGGTGCTCCATTCTTTTCACTTCCCATGTTCGTTCGAGACTGCGCAGATAAACCGAACGAAGTGTAGGATCTGAGCAATACCTCAACAACGAAACATAACTTTCGAAAGCCAGGTTGTCGTCCCACGGAGCCAAAGTTGCAGGTGGAAATGTATTTTTCTGGCGAAGGGTATTGGTGTGATAGCCCCAGTTAATTAGTTGCTGATTGCCTTGTTTGAATTTTTCGTCGCCTGTTAGTGTAAAAGCTGTTTCCATGAATGATAAAATCTCCAGTCCGTTTACACCGCGGTCGTTATAACCATAAGGGCGAAGCAGGTATTCCGGGTTCCAGCGAGCCCAGCGGGTAGGTTTGCCATCCATATCATTCATTACCCATCCACATTTTATAATGTACGATGCCATCCGATACAGGTGTTCCCGTGCCATTTCCTTTTCCTTTCCAGTGGCTACCAAATCATAAAAAAGCGAAACTGCATAAAAGTGGGCAGTAACCTCATCACTTGAAGTATCGCCTTTCCAGTACCATTTTCCGTCAGGAGTTTGATACCACTTTGCAGGCAATCCGCCAGAATCTTGTGTGGCGCGCTCATCTTTATCACCTGTTACCGACCAGATAGAACGGGCAAGAAAACCGTCAGTTTGTGTAACTTTCTGTAACCAAAGCATGGCTTTAAAGGATTCAACAGCTTCTTTTCCGGCTGATTCATCGCCGGTTGCTGCATATTTATAGCACATTGCAGCAAGATAAGTGGCAGTGTGACCACCGTCATTATCGCTTACCTCGCGAATCCATTCTCCATTTTTCTGATAAATGGTATGAATAAAACCAAGCCGCTTATGTCCCCATTCCTCCAAATGCCGTTCATAATAAGCTGCCTTTTTCTGAAGTGTGAATGGTTCATATTTTATAATTCCCAGTCCCTTTTCGGTGGCTACATATACTATGTTTTCTCCAACGGCAATATCATTCACCTTTTCACCCGGCAACCAGTGACTTGCGCCAAAATAATGCCAGTCATCCGTCAACATCCGAACTGCTCCTCTTGTGGTGCCAATCCAGATATCATTGTCAAAACCTTTTGTCATGCAGGTGGTTTCTTCCACCGGAAGACCATCTGACCCTTTGATAATATTGAGGGTTGCACCCCTAAGTTCAGCTATGCCGCGGTCGGTACCGATGTACATGCGGTTTCCCGAACTAAGCATTT
Organism: Draconibacterium sp.; assembly: GCA_041737765.1. Classification (GTDB taxonomy): domain Bacteria; phylum Bacteroidota; class Bacteroidia; order Bacteroidales; family Prolixibacteraceae; genus Draconibacterium. The sequence continues at coordinate 70,387 of JBGSRA010000128.1, forward strand.
CTGTGGTTTTGGATGAAGGAAGTCTTCCCCAGTCGATAAAATCCTGATTGACTGTTTTTCCGTCGAACAACACCAGTTGACCGGGACGAAGTACATATAAAGTTCCACTGTATGATTCAATTTGTGTTACAGGGCCCAGTTCGACAGGATCGGCCAGTACCTGCGAACCATCTTCCATTATCATTGTAATATCACTGCCGTAATATCCATCGGCAGGTTTTGTAGTTATAAATTTCCCGTTTTCAAGGCGGAAGATTTCGTTGATTGTTGCAGCATGCAAAACTCCAAGATGCGTGCAGAGATCCACATAAACGCGATCGTCCAGCTTTTCCCACTTACTATTCTGAAAACGGAAAAGTCCTTCTTTAGATAGTGCCCAATTAATGCCGTTTTCAGTTTTTAATGAAAAAACTCCTGAAGGGGCTGCTGCTTCCGGTTTCATCGTTTCATTCTCCACACTGTAAACTTTTCCATCCACCAAAGCAAAACACAATCCGCCTGCCTCCGCAACCGAAAGTACAGGACTTGAAGTTGGAATTTTTACTGATATCTCCTGCAGATAAATTTCATCGTTTTGGGGTTTCCATTGCCTTCCTGCAACACCGGAAGCATTCTGTGCCAGTGCTGTTCCTGTCAATGCTGAAAAAACCAGGATAAATGCAATTATTCGTTTCATAATCTTTGGATTTAATATATTACAACCCTTGCAAAAAACGTTTTAGCAACGATTTTCCAAAAAAGGTATATTACAAAGTAACGAGCTTTTTGCTCCAATCGCTTCGGGTATTTTATTCAAAAGCTAATGTATATTAACAGGCGATTTTGAAGTGAATGAAAAATAAATACAACTTCAGTTACCGTTTTGGTAACTATTATATATCTTTGACCTGAAAAAGTATTGAATGCGAGTTATTGCGAAAAAGATATTACGAAACTTTTGGGAAAAACATTCTGATTCGGAACAGCAATTAAAGACCTGGTATAAAGAAGCTTCAAAAGCTTCATGGACCAGCCCGAACGAAATCAAAAATGAATATTCAAAATTAAGTATCTTAAAAAGTGGTCGCGTGGTTTTCAATATTTGTGGCAATAAATACCGGTTAATTGTCGATATCAATTACGGACGAAAATGGGCTTTTATCCGGTTTATTGGTACACACAATGAATATAATAAAATTGATGCAGATAAAGTATAATAATATGATTATTAAGGCTATAAAAACAGAGGAGGATTATAATCAGGCTCTAAAAAGACTTGAGGAAATTTTTCATTCTCCGGTTAATTCAACCGAAGGGGATGAAGCAGAGGTTCTTTCAATCTTAATTGAAAAATATGAAGATGAAAATTATCCGATTGAGGCACCCGATCCAATTGAAGCTATACTTTTCAGGATGGAACAAATGGACATGAGCAGAAAGGACCTTGCAGATGTAATCGGATACAAAAGCAGGGTTTCAGAGATATTAAACAAAAAGAGAAAATTAAATATCGACATGATTCGTAAACTTCACAATAAGTTGAATATCCCTTACGAATCTTTGATTGCCAATTATTAAACAATATTTGCCAAATTCAATTCACCTGCACCAATTTAAATGGTTCGAAAAGTCCGTAATCCATCAGATAATATTCCGATGCAGCGGGTATTTTATCAGGCGCTTCGTTCCATGAATGAGGGCCAAAAATCCAGTTGTCATTATTGTTGTAAAAAAAGCCAAATGTATTTTTCAAGCTTCCGGTAACTTTTACAGTAATCTCGTTGGCGCCTTCATTCAAAAACGATGTAACATCCAGTTCGTTGGGTTGCCAGGCAATCAATCCGGCAGAGTTTCCGTTGACCCATACTTCAGCAACCGGACCATTCCACTTTTCCAGTTTCACTTTAAAAGATTTTGCGCTTTCCTTTTTCACATCAAAATTTTGTGAATAAGCCACTTTCTGCGAGTAGAAAGGTAGTCCAGCTTCGCGCCAGGAACCCAAAGTTTCGATGTTTCCACCGGTGATTTCGAAACCCTGACTGGCAGGTTTCACCAGAAAATCGCCTAGCAGATAAACCGGCATTACTTCGGCCAGAATGTGCATTCGGGGAGCCTTTATTGAGAGCGTGTTTTTCCCGGGTTTAAGGAAACTGCCAATTGCGAACAGCGGGAATTCCCTGTCAATCCAGTAGCTTCCTTCGGTTTTTGAAACTGCATTTCCGTTGATGCTAACCTGCCACAATCCGGGACGTTCAACCACTGCACGAATCGATTTCATTGCTTCTGCACTCAGGTTTTCATTGATTTGAAAATGATAACTGGCTTCAAAACCTGAGCCATCTTTAAACAATGAATCCATTTCGAGCCAGGTTTTTTTGTACTGAATTTTATGCTGCCACGGATTGCCCATTTCTATTCCGTTTTCATTGAACAAACCAATGAGTGCATCCATAAAATACACTTCTTTTTTGGTCGATTTTGCCGTTTTCAGATCGAGGTAATTCACCATCATAATATTATCCGATTCGCGTTTAACTTTTACCGGGCCAGCGCTTTCAATCACTGTTTCAGTTCCCGAAACCGGAACATAGTCAGGTTCAGCAGGTTTTTTGCTTGAGATAATAAACATGGCACTTCCGGCTGGTTCAAGGTCGGTTTGAAATGATACTTTTCCGCTTTCGGAATTAGCAGGAAATGTTGAACAACTTCCTGAAACCAGGTCAATCCTTGAAACATATTTTCCTTCAACCGTAATTGCTGCGGCTGCCTTTTTCTCCGGACTTGAATTCACTACAAACAGAATTTGTCCGTCGTCCAGAATTCTGCGCTGATGGTACAACATGCCATTTTGGGTCTGGTCGTCCATCGAAAATTCTTCACGTTTAAGCAACTGCAAAGCAGCCTGATCATTAAGGTTTTCAGCCACAATCCAGTTTTCAGGATATTTGGCCGCCAATTCATTCACTTTCGATGATTCAGCTCCATCAACACTTGAAACATTTTTATTAAACGCCAATACTTTCCCGCCATTTTCAAGGTATTTTTCAATCAAAATCAGAGTCGGCTGATCGATATTTTCCATTTCTGCAGGAATCACCACCAGCGAATAATCGCGTTTTCCAACCCTGAGTTTGTCTCCTTCTACACTACCCAGCGTTTTTAGTACATTCTCTGAGCCAAGATCGTATTCCAGATGTTGTTGTTCCATACGGTACACAAAATTCTTAAATCCATTGCGAATCACGTTGATTGACGGATTTTTAACCTGTCTCGAAAAATACATCCACGCCGTTGTGTTGGGTTGAAGTACAAGTGTTTGGTTGATTTGCTGTCCGGCTGACATGGCCATGGAAATGCGGCCAATGTAATCACCCATCAGACTGTAATGTTCCCACCAGGGTTCGTGGTATGAAAATGATGGCGGATAATCGAATTTGCGAACGCCATTCAGTGAATAATACGAAAGGTGTTGATTAACAAAATTCACACCCATCACCACTTCCCAGTCAACCAGTCGTTTCTGCTCTGCAAAACTCATTTCCCAGCCACCGCCGCCATATGTTTCGCTGAGTGTGCGTGTCCAACCTGCCTGATTGGCAGCACTCAGCAATTCACGAATTGCGCGGTCGTTGCCAAACTGACCACCCAAACCATTGGTATCGAGCCGGTTTCCAAGCATATCAACGCCCGGCATCTGGTGCCAGATGTAAAAAGCCGCCTCATCCATTCCATCGGTTGGTTCGGGCCAGCCATGTTCCCAGTAATGACCTGTCCATTTCAGGTTATTTTCATCGCAGTATTTGCTCCATGGTTTAGCCCAGCGGTCAACAAACAGTTCGACCATAAGCTCGTAAAAATCATGGCGAACTTTTTTCCAGTTGCCGGTTTCTTCAACCAGTGCTGGAAGATTGGTTCTCAGATCATAACCCCAGCGTTGCTGAAAAACATCAAACAAATCGGGTGTCCATCGTAAAAGCGAACCTCTTGACATGGCGGCCTCCAGATTTGGCTCGTCGGTAAAAATGCCTGGCAAAGTTTTTCCAAAATCAGCGCTGTTTTTTTCGTAACCTCTGGTCATGGTGAGTTCCATGAATTTTTCAGTTACCCCGGGATACAAAAGATCGACATAAGTAAAACCTCCATACCACGGCGATTTGCCGGGATAAGTTTTGCGGAAAATATAATAATCACCTGATTTACCCATTTCCTGACCGACAGTTGATGTGATATCGGTAAAATCGTCTCCGGCTTTTTTCAGAACAACTGCAATTGTATCAGAAACTTCTATTTTCAGAACCTGCTGAACTTCCATGCTCAGACCGGTACCGTGTTTGTAGGAATCGGGCATTTCAGCAGGAACATGCCCACCGGCAAACCCTGACGGATATGAATTTTCGTCGTAAATCCACACTTTCATGTCCAGTTCCTTCCCTTTCTGAACTGTGTAATCAAACAGGTGAAACCAGTCATCTGACAGATATTCGGTTAACAAACCCGGACGAGGATGTACAAACACCCCGCCAATTCCGGCCTTTTTAAACTCCTTCATCTGAAAGTCAATTCCTTCTTCCGAAATCTGTTCATTCCAGTCCCACAAAGGCGCGCTGCGATATTCCGATGACGGATTTGCAAATAAACTTTTCAGTTCCTCAACCGAATGAATGCCTTCTTTAACTTCGGGTTTCGGTGTACATGCTGCTGCAAAAAAAACGGTCAGCAACAAAACGGACTTTACAAAATCAATTGGATTTTTCATAATTTCAGGTATTTACTGGTCTATTATAATTTGCAGTTAAAATTAACTTTCTACTTTTTCAGAGTGGTTTAATTTACAAAATTAAAAACTACCGGCTCAAATTCCTTCGGGTATTTTATACAATAACAACTGTATTTTAACCGAACATAATTTATTACTGTCTGAAATTAATTTACCTCCGAAAAATATGATAATTGCAGGCGGAAAATCTATTTTTTAAACTTATTTAAATTACTTGAAATAGTTATCTTGCAACCTTTATAATTCAATCATAAAATTCTATGATCATCAACATCAGAAAGGCCACAGAAGCAGATTTTCCAGCAATTCTGGGATTAATAAAAGAACTTGCCCTGTTTGAAAAAGCACCCGAAAAAGTAACCAATACTGTTGAACAAATGAAGGAAGAACAAGGACTTTTCCGCAGCATTGTTGCCGAAACCAAAACCGGTGAAATTGTGGGAATGGCACTGTACTTTTTTGCCTATTACACGTGGGTAGGGAAATCGCTTTATCTCGACGATCTGTTTGTAAAGGAAACCCACCGGAAACTTAATATAGGCACCGCTTTATTGAACGAGGTAATGGAAATTGCCCGCGTCGAAAACTGCAAAAGGGTGCGTTGGCAGGTGCTTCACTGGAATGAAAATGCAATTAATTTATACAAAAAAGTAGGCGCTTTTATCGACGAAGAGTGGCTCAATTGTGATTTTGATGCTGAAGGAATTCAAAAATTTAAAACTACTCAAGTGGAAAGCCTGAATAACTCAGAGGAAACTTCTACAATTTAAAACCGAAATTATTTACACTCCCTTCTTTGAACAAAAAAAATTAAATACTTGTTATGAACTAAAATTTTAAATAGTTCATAATTATGAATATTAAATCCAAAATTTCAATTCTTTTTCCAGTGGTGCTTTTCATCACAGTAACAAGCTGCAATCAAAATAAAAAAGAGGAAATCAAAACGGGTAAACCCAATGTTTTGATTATTGTAGCCGACGATTTGGGGTACAGTGACATTACATCATTTGGCGGAAATATCCCAACCCCGGTTATTGATCAGCTGGCAAATGAGGGTATGCGTTTTTCAAGCTTCCGTGTACAACCTACATGCTCACCAACCCGTTCATCACTTTTAACTGGAAATGATAATCATGTTGCCGGTTTGGGCATTATGAGCGAAATGGACTACCCGGCCTTAAAAGCACTCAATCTGCCGGGTTATGCTGGTGAACTCAGCGAACAGGTTGTAACAATTCCTGAAATATTGCGCGAAAACGGGTATCATACCTTCATGACAGGAAAATGGCACCTGGGTGAAGGACCCGGCAAAGATCCTTTCGACCGTGGTTTCGAAGAAACCTTTATTCTCGGCACCGGTGGCGGTAGCCACTATAATGATAAAAAAGCATTGTCGCCACTTCAACATATGGATTACACAAGGAATGGACAACCTGTTGAACTGCCTGCAGATTTTTATTCTACAAAGAACTATACTGATTCGATGATTCTTTTCATCGAAAAAAACAAAGCCGACAAAAAACCGTTTTTTGGGTATCTCTCTTACACTTCCGTTCACGATCCGCTTCATGCACCAAAAGAATACATTGAAAAATACAGGGGTAAATTCGATATGGGCTGGGATTCGTTATGGACTGCTCGGCTTAACAATCTGAAAGCGTTGGGAATTGTGCCAAATGACCTTGCTAATTTTTCTAAAAATCCTGCTATTCCAGCATGGAAAAAATTAGATGATGAACAGAAAAAGGCATTTGCCAGAGACATGGAAGTTTATGCTGCCATGCTCGATTATATGGACATGAGTATTGGCCGTGTTTTTGACTATTTAAAGAAAGAAGGTTTATATGATAACACGATGATTGTTTTTATGTCGGATAACGGGGCAAACGGCGCTACAGCATCTACCTATCCAGGGAATGAGGACGGTGTGTATCATGCTTCATTTAACAATGAAATTGAAAATCGCGGTCTGCAAAACTCTTATGCTGAAGCAGGACCAGGCTGGGCACAGGCTTCCACCTCTCCGTTCAGATTTTTTAAAAGTTTCACTTCTGAAGGAGGAATCAGGGCTCCACTTATTATTAAGATGCCCGGAAACATGAGTAAAGCAGGAAGCTGGAACAGCAGTTTTATTCATGTTACAGATATTTTACCGACTATACTTGAAATTACAGAAATAAAATATCCTGAACAGTTTAAAGGGAAAAATATTCATCCGTACATAGGAAAATCAATAAAATCTGTTTTACAGGGTGATTCTGTTTCGGTTCGTACAAACGAAGGAATGGGATGGGAACTTTTCGAAATGAAAGCTTACATCAGTGGAAACTGGAAAATTCTTCGCCTTCCAAAACCAATGGGAACAGGTGAGTGGCAATTGTACGATATTGAAAAAGACCCGGCCGAAACGACAGACCTTTCTGCTCAATTTCCTGAAATAAAGGAACAGTTGATTCAGTCGTGGAATGAATATGCAAAACAAAACGAAGTTCATGATCACCAGGGACATTTCGATTCGCTATACATTCAAAGTTTTGCCATAAAGGAAAATGATTGAAAAAGTCAGTACCCGCAGAATTCACCAAAACCGAATTACTGCCGGACTACAGTTTCAATACTCACCGGCCCCAGTAAACCTGAGGACTGCAGCGATTCGCCTTCTTTTATATCATCTACCAAATGCCAGGTGTATCGTTTTTCAACTGGCAGATATTTGTCTTTTATGAGTTGATTGCGCCAAAGATTTACTACTTCGATTTCGAGATTGTTTGTACCTGTTTTTAAGTGATCTGTTGCTTTTAAACGAAATGGCGCCATCCATGTTCCACCAATTTCAGCGCCATTAATTTTTACTTTTGCCATTACACTTACATCGCCAAGATTGATAAAAAGTTCATCGTTTTCAGGCAGTTCATTCAACTCAAAAGTGGTTTGGTAAATGGCAGTCCCTGAATAATACTTTATTTTTTCATCTTCCATTTGCGACCAGTCTTTCAGCGTTTCAAAATTCACCGTTTCAACCGGACCAATTGCTTTGTTCTGAAAATCAACCGTCCACTGACCATCGATAACCTGTAATTGTTTGAATTCAGGGAAATTCCTCTCAAAACCTTTATTGATGTTTTCATTTTGATTTGTAAAAACCACAAACCAGCTTTGGTTTGCCAGCATTTTTAATGGAACTGCAGTTCGTCCGTTTTCTGCAGAATATTCATTTAACTGCCTGATTTCCCCGGTAACAGCATCCCACAACTGCGGTTTCATGCCAGAAATCCTGAAAGATGGAGTGAAATTTATCTCTTCATCGCTTTGATTGGTAAGAAAATAAATGTCCATTCCCGGCAAGCTACGATGTGTCCAAAGAACATTCTGATTTTCATCAATAATCACATCTTTATTTACACCTAATTTTTCAAGTGCCGATTGCAAATCAAGTTCATCAATTACATAACCATTGCCGTACTTTTTAATATTTGTTGAAGTTTCTTTTTCAGCACCCCAAAGTTTTTGTGCAATTTCAAGTACCTGTTTGTCACATTCCGGAAAATTCTGAAGACTGGGTGATTTCTCCGGCGCCTGTCCAAAAATTACACCTCCCTGCTCTACCAGGCTTTCGATTTTAGCAAGCAATTCAGGCCGCATGGTTTTGATGGGTGGCAAAATCATAATGCGATAGGCAGTTCCATCGGGCAAAACAAATTTCCCGTCTTTTACCGAAAGCCGGTTCAGAATTACTTTAGCATTGATATAATCGTATGAATATCCGGCGGGCAATTCCGGATTTCTGGCACCTGTCATCATTGGAGCATCTTCGCCAATAAAATAGCAAACATCGGCCACATATTTTCCCTGCTGAAGCAAATGCTGGCAACGGCGCAAATAGTCGATCCACAATTTTGACTGTTTGAACCACGTGTTGTGCCGGTTAAATTCGGTGCTGAACCATGCATTTACACCGGGAACGCGTTTGTCGTCAGGTTGATGAACAAACAGGTGAAGCACGAAATGATTGATTCCCTCGGTGTAACTCCAGTCGCCTCGTTTTTTAAGCATAGCCGGGTGCCTCATAAAAGCCTTCCCCGATGCAGTAAAAGCTTCGGCAGAAGTTACAGGTTTGCCATAAATATGCGCCGCCGAAGAACCCGATTTACACTCGATATTTCCCAAAGTTCCTTCGTTCCAAAACTCACCGCCAACCAAATTCGACTGTCCGCCGTACATCAGAAATTCGGATGGAAATCCCCAATGTCCATAGTTTTCGAGCCAGAGTTTCAGGTTATTCTCGTTGCTGATTTTTCGCAAGCCACCAACATATTCGTAAGCCACGGCATCGGCAACCGACCTTCGCAAATCCCACAAAAACCGGTTCGATTCTTCTGCGCTGTTTACAATCCTGCCTGTAAAAACAGGCAAATATTTACGCGCACTGTAGCCATATTTTTCACTGAATCTCTGCTCAAAATCATCGGTCCAGTTTTGCGAGCCCATTTCGTAACTGTCGGCAATTACATATTTAAATGCGCTTCTGTTCTCTTCGGGAATGCGTTTTAAAAATTCACCTACATAATTATCGAAATGAAACCGGACGAGTTTTTCACTTGCCTTGTCAATTTCAAGTCCTTTTCCCTGTGGCGCTGACGGCGAATTGGTTGTTCCGGTGGGTGACATTCCAAAACGGACAACAGTCCATTCTCCTTCGGGAACTTCCCACGAAAGCAGACCATCGGCATCCATTTTATCAGAAATATCAACTACCTTTTCACCATTGATTTTCAAATCTTCCTGAGCAATACTTTCCTGATTTTCCCAAATATAACTGTTCCATTTTGGTAACGGCGACGGAAACATTTTACCCAGCTTTTTCTCAACATATTGCTCCAAAACGGGCGCTTCAGAAATAACAATTTCTGAAAATCCTGATTTTGCATTCCATTGTCCACCTTCCTTTTTGCATACCAGCCGGAATACATCTGATTGAATTCCTTTAAAAGCAATGGAAACCGGTCCATAAACATCGGGACCGACATTCACCGAATTATTACTTCTGTCGAAACTGAATGAACGAACCGAAACATATTCACCGTTAACCAAAGCAAACAGTTCACATTGTGCTGATAATCTTTCCTTTCCGGGAAATAACTGAATATTCCGGGCATCAATTACTTTGTCCGATTTTATTTCGATTGAATATTCACTTACTTCGGGACTGAAAAATGCTACGGTTGACGTGTCGCCATCGAGTAAATAATTGATATTCTGAATTTGTGGAGTGCTGCTTATTTTCGAATTGACGTTGGTCAGCTTTGTTTTTTCCGCCTGGATTGCCGGAAAAGCCAGTACATAAACATCCTGAAACAATTCTTTGGGCTGTGTCAGTTTTATCTGCACTTTACCGGGACCTTTCAGCACCGTTTCGGAACTTGCCAGATAGCGCATTGCCATTTCGGGTTTTACCCAGGGTCCGCCGGACTGGCTCCAACCCGGGCAGTTGAAAGTACCGATATCCACTCCAATTCGTTTCCCCTCATTCACCGCATGAACCATGTAATCCCACCACTTTTCGCTCAGCATCGGAACCGGGCCATCCACTTCAGGCGGATTAATATTTCCGATGAAAGCGGCGCCAATTCCCACTTCCTTCATTGCTTCCAGGTCTTTGGTAATCCCCTCCTTCGAAATATCGTCGTTTATCCAGTACCAGTAGCACCAAACCGTATTGCTGTCATGGGGCGTGATAAATCCGGTTTGAATTTTCTTAAATTTATCCTTTGAAATCGTTTCAGTTTTGGTGCAATTTAAAAAGAAAACCACTGCAACCAGCAGGATTCCGAATTTTACAATTCCTGCTATATTTTTCAATTTTTTCATGATATCCTGGTTTTTGGTATTGGACTTTATTTTTTGCGGTTCAATGTAAACTACTAAAATTTTATTGTCATATTGTGCGATTATTATTGTTTTCAGAAGAGGTGTGTCAAAATCAGTCTTCGACTCCGCTCAGACTGACAATAAGTAGTGTTATTTTATTTGCAGTTTCCCGAATTCAGGCAAAAGCGGGAATGAGTTGTGTGGTTCGTTTTGATACCAGTAGGCAACTGATGAAATATCGTCTTCGAGGTGATTGTACAAACCACCGTCTTTCCAACCCAGACTTTGAATCGTAATTTTCAAATCCGATTTAAACCTGATTGGGTCCATAATATGCCAGCGGTACTGGCCGATCATGCTTCGGTATTGCGGCCGTTTTTCAAGGTTGCGGAAATAGTGAAAACCCGTGTAAGGTCCGCTGAACGGTGTAAATAACTCGTATCCATCTTCTCCTTTTCTGTCGTTGTAACCATACGAGCCGTTAAAATAGTCTTCCTCTCCTGTTCCGCAAATGGTCGGGAAATCCTTGTCGCCATCTATAAAGAATTTCATTTCGCCTTCGCCCCACCAACCCAGTGCAGCAGTGCCGCGGGCAAGGTAAGTTCCCACATAATGGCCGTTGCCTTTAATGCCGTCAACGATTGTAAAAACAGTTTTGTCGGGCAAAGCTTTTATTGTTCTGAACTGAGCATGAAAATAGGCTGCATCGTCAGGCACATCGGTGAGTGCATAGTTTACCTGGTAGTAAAGTGTCATTCCCTTTCCATCGGTATTTTCCATGGTTATTTTGCATTTTTTGCGGAAAGGCATCTGGAAGTACACATTAAAACCGCTTCGTGGATTGATACAAATGGCGTTGGAATTAATCTGTGGTTCGAAACCATTTCCCCAGCCTGTACAGAAAAAATCGCCAACCGGAGCTTCCACCGAAGGATTTTCCTCTCCATCCCAGTAAAATCGAATGATGTTGCCGCGGTAATCACCGGCTGGTGTCATCCAAATGTGCTGAATTACACCTTCACCTTCAATCTCAGCCATTACAAAAGTTTCGTTGGCCTTGATTTTTACATACGGATTTACTTTCCAACCCTGTCCCAGTTCGCCAGCTGCCTTGGCAGCACTGCCCTGTTCGAGGGTAGCCATTCCACCTTTCCCTTTTTCGCCTGTAAAGTTTTCAGGACTGATAGACCGTGTTTCGGCATTGGATAACCGGTACAAATTTCCCATGTTCATGTCCATGCCGTTAAAGTTTCCGGGCTTTTGCGCTGCAACCGAAATGGTTAATGCAGTTAAGATTATGAAAATCAGATTTCTCATTATTTTAAAATTTAAGTTTGTTGAACGAAAAAGGCGCACCTGAAACGTTCGTTTTGGTGCGCCCATTAAAATTAACCAGATAAATGAAAACTATGAAAATGAAATGTTCATTCTTTATTTCGTTTCCGGTTCACCAATCACATTCAGATAACGGCCAATCCAGTACGGCAGCAACCAGATATCGCCGGCGCTTTCTTCAGAACGCCCGCCACCGTGGCTGTCGAGGTCGAAACGGTTGGCATTGTGGCGTGAAACACGGAGTTCTCCGGGAGGTAAAACTTCTTTTATGGTCTGATTTCTGAAATTGGGTTCCATCATTACAATATCTTTCCTGTGACTGTTAAGAACTGTCCATTCAACCAAATCGAGCGGATAGTTGCGAAGATACCACGCAGCATTTTCGTAATCATAATCCTCGTTGCCCACCAAACCTGTCATAATATTCCACAGGCCTTCCTTTTCTGGTCGTTCGGCTTCCCAATGGTCAACAATTGCTTTTTTGTAATTTGCCTTCAAAGTATCGTTAAAGGCATACCTGAACAAACCCCAGTAGCCGCAGTAGTACATTTCGTCGTCGGAGTGGTTCCATCCGTCAGAAAGTTCGCGGCTCAGTTCATCGGCATCAGCAGGAGCCATTCCAATTTCACCCATTGGTTTCATCAGGTTTGTATAATAGCCATGTTCATTCATTAATTTAAAAGCAACCTCTTTGTATTTTTCCTTTTTGGTGAAATGATAAGCGGTCTGCAACATGCCAATGTAATTGGAAGCATTGATTTTGCGGTCGCCAACCATAACCGGGCGTGCATTTACATATTCAGGGTTCCAGCGGGCCCAGCGGGTGGGCTGGCCGTCCCAGTCGATCATGTAATGATTGTTTTTTACAATATGCGACATCAAAGTATCGATTAGCTCGATGGATTTGCTTTTCAATTCAGGAACATCAACCAGCTCGGCAATTACGCTAAAAGCAAAAATATGGCCGATGGCTTCATCGCTGCTGGTAGTCGATTTCCAGTCCCATTCAGGGTCTTCGGTTGGCAGCCAGGGTGAATCGGTTTTATTATAACCAGCCCGCTGAAACGAACGCGACGGGAACCCAGATTTCATTGGGTTGATTGTGTAAAGACGTTCCATTGCATCAAGCGATTCGCGCACATTTTGAAGCGCTTCGTCTTCTTTTGTAACCACGTATCTGAATGCTTCTGCCGCCAAATACATCGAAGTCCATAACCCGTCATTGTCAGAGTTTTCGAGGGTTCCTGTAGTAACGTCGCCATCGGTCATCCGGCCCAATGCGCCGTTAAAACCTGTGCGGATGTGGCGTTCGCGAACCTGCTTTTCGTAAAACATTGCCTTTTCGTGGAGTGTCATTTCTTCGAAACAGATTTTTCCCAAACCTGCATTGGTAAGAATCAGCACCGAATTATCTGGACCTTCAGCAATGTGAACCACAGTATCGGAAGGAATCCAGCGTTTTCCAGCGTAATAACTGAATTTGCCATCATCGTTCAACTTCATGGCACCCCAGGTTGAACCAAACCAGATTTTACCATCGATTTCGGCAATAGATGTAAGTTCTGTCCATGGCATTTTGCGTTGTATTTCGCCAGTTTGTTTCCCGGTTTTGGCATCGATTTCGAAATAACCGTCGTTTGTACCGACGATGATTTTACCGGCTGTTGCTTCAAAACAGGTTAAATTACTTCCTGTTAAAACTTCATTCAATTCCTTTTTTTCAAGATTGAAAGCGGAAACCGATTCCGGAGTCAAAATCCAGAAAAGATTGTTTTGCGCATCGAATTTTATATCGATGATATTTTTCCCTGAAAGTGAACCTTCCCAAAGTTTTTGAGAATCTTTTAAGAGCGTCAGATTTTTTCCGTCCGAAATCAGGAAAGTGAAATCGTTGCCACCAGCAAGAATCTTTGCCGCGGGCATTTCGTGTTTCGAGAAAAGTTTGCCAGCCCAGGCATTGCTTAAAACGGCTTTGTCATCGACATAAACCAGTTGGTTTTGGTATGTGCTGATTCCTGCTATTTTTTTGTCGGAAGTAGGTAAATCCTGAACATCTTTTACAATAGTTCCGGGGAAAAGAAACTGTCCTGCTTTCAAACGTAGCAGACCTTTATCCGATAAAATCTGGATGTATCCGTTTCTGTCGGAAACCACTTTGAGCAGTTTTGCATCTTTGTTTTCGTTGTTGTATTTGATGCTGTAATCCTGAATAAATGGTTTATCCTGGATAAAAGCCGTGGATTTCATGACCTCTTTTTTTGTGCACGCGGCAATGAAAACTGCAAGTGCTAAAATCAGTAATAATTGTTTTCTCATTTTATTATTTGCTTTTAATTATTAAATATTCATTTTCAATATTGTAAAGTAACCCAAAAAGATTAAAGGCTAAAGCCAATGATTATCAGTTAGTTTTTTACCCCAGGCTTAAGCCTGGGGTAAAATCTGTAGCAAGAAAACGGCTTTAGCCTTTAATTTTTAATGCTTCCCAATCCAGCTCCAGAACAAAAATCTGTCTGAATTTTTTTGTTTCGTTTTCCACTTTTGATTCCACGATAATGTTGTAAGCCAGCATGTTTCCATCGTTTGAAACCGCCAGCGAATTTCTTTCCAGTTTATCGTTTGTCAGCAAAAATGTTTTCCCGAAATTGTTACCCGCTTCAGCGCAAACCGCTGCAATATTCCCGCCGGTGGTTACAAAAAGCCAGTTTTTCTGCGGGTGCCAGCGCGGATTGGCTGCATTTTCGGTAAACGATGTAAGTTGACGAGGTTTCAGGTTTTCGTCCGCCGACTGGTCGGAACCGTTGGCATCAACTACAAAAACCTGCATAATTCCGGCAGAATCGGGAGCAATGTATGTAATGCTTCTGCCATCGAATAACCCTCTTACATTTCCTTCGACTTTTCCGCTGTGGGTGAGCCTGCGGATTTGAATTCCTGCCGGAGGTTCAGGGTATTCCATTCCGTTTCCTGAAAAGGCGGTGGTAATATCAACACTGTCAGAAATTTCGGCAACAAAAAGGTCGGTTTGATAATCAACGCCATTTTCAGCCCTGACTTTACCCACAAATGCGCGCATTTTTCCGGCGGGGTCAACCCACGAATCGCCGTATGCTTTTTCAATTTCGCCTGGTTTTGCCTCGCCCTTTAATGCCGGTTTTACAAGAATGGCAAAATAATGAGTGTAACCGGCAGGCGCATTCGGGTTGGCTTCCATGTATCCGATCGTACGGTCGTAGCTGGTATTCAGAAAATCGTCGTAAGTAAATCCGATTCGGTTGCCTTTCCGGGTGTATTCGTGGCGGTGTGTTCCGCCGCGCTGCGCACCGGGTGTGGTTGGTCTGTCGGTTGCCACATCCCGCATATCTACTTTTGTAATTGTGCCTTTTCCGTCGGCGCTTACTTCAACACCGGTGCGGTTAACAATTGCATAGTAACCGCGGGATTTTACTTCATCCAAAAGCGGACCGTGGATAAAAATCACTTTATCCTCTTTCGGATGATAAGAAACGGCTGCCACACCGGGAGCAGCCTGTTCTCCGGTTACTGATTCGGGTTGCCAGAGAATGGTTTCAACGCCTGTTTCAATTTCGATTTTTTCGATGGATTTGCAGTTGCCAAGGTTTTCGTTGTACACTGTTCCGCGGGTATCGTAACACAGAAACCGGTTGTCGGGCGAAAAGTTATCATTGTTGTCGAGGGCGTGATTTTTATCTGAAAACGAGATTTGTTTTTCTTTCATGGGTAAGGTTATAATTTTGTTGTCGTTATTTTTATTGCAACCCATCAGAATAACCAAAATCGGCAGAAATGTTATCGTTGTTATTTTTGTTATCGATGTTGTCATTTTTTTACTCAAGAGTATAATTTTCTTGTTGATGTTCTGTTTAAATGTTTTTTGCCACTAAGGCTCAAAGGCACTAAGATTCACGAAGATTAAGCAAGTACTTTATGGTTCCTGGTGTCTTAGTGACCCCGCCTTACAGTCCGACAAATTCTGTCTGGCGGAAATAATCCAGTCGGGCAGGTTTGTGGCAATTTTTCATATTTTCTCTTAACTGTATTCTAATTTAAATTAAAAATCCTGTGAGCAGTGTATTTCTGTTTGTACATATCAGTTGTACGCACAGTAACTTTATGCGTCCCGGTACATATTTTATCGGGCAGTTTTGCTTTCCAAATGTGATAAGTAACACTCGGGTAATCCATGTTGTAACCAAAAATATCATCCAGTGGTTGTTCGTTTATTTTTTCGTTCAGAAACGGTGTGAGTTGGTGCATTCTTAAAACTTCGGGGTCGATGGTTTTGAAGTTTTCCATTTTTATCCAGTTCCCATTGTCGATTTGCATTTCGACAACTGATTTTCCCGAACCTGCAAAAACATTCACTAAAACATGGGTTGTGTCGGCCACGGTTCTGGTCAATTCATCGGGCAGGTAAATATTCATCTGGTAGTCAGCCGGACGACGGGCAGCTTTAAACTGAACACTGTATTTATTTCCATCGAAAGTGATAATTGAATAACCGTTGGGAGCGCCGTCGTTCATGGTTGCATGTGGAATTCCGTTTTCATCTTTTAAACCACACCACCAGCTTCCGCAAACTGTGACATTGATTAAATGATGATGTGGTATTTTTCCTTTCCACTCCAGTTCTTCACTCACAAAAAGGTTGATTTGTTCATGTACATGACCCGAAATTGAAAAGGTGTTTTCACGCTTTTCCAGCAACCTGAACATCATTTCACGATTATCGCAGGCAACAATGGGAGCGTGCATCATCAGCACTACCAGTTTATTTTCGGGAACAAACTGAAGATAGTTTTTTACAAATTCAAGTTGCCTGTCGGTAAAATGAGAAATGTATTTCCCGTCGGCTTTAAAGAAAATGTTGTTCAACCCAATAAAAACAACTTCGCCATATTCAAAAGCATAAGTTGAGGGGCCAAAAAATTTTACGAAAGTATTGTCGCGGTCATCGTTGGTTTTGGCTGTGTGGTCGTTGTCGTGGTTTCCAAAAATGTTGTACCACGGAATACCAATCTGGGCAATTCCGGCAGCCACATCGTCCATCAGTTCAGGGTCGTCGGCCACAATATCGCCCAGCGAAACGCCAAAAACTGCATCAGAACCAATCAATTCTTCCACTACATCGTGAAAAATGTAGTTTACTTCTTTCATTCCACGGGCCTGGGTATCGCCAAAAAACAGGGTTTTGAATTGCTTTTTTTCCTCAGCTTTCACAAGTGGAAAGTTGATTTCTGACGAAGTACTTCCGACAGAATTGAAATGTTGTGGAATTTGATACGGATTTAATGGAACTGAATAACCGGATGGTTTTATAACAAAAATAGTTTCCCTGCTTTCAGTTTTCAGTGTCCACTCTCCATTTTGATTGGTTTGTACCACTTCTTTTCCATTCGAAACGCAAATGCCGGCAATACCTTTTTCATTATTTTCGAAAACCAGGTTTTTGTTTTCATCCAAAAAAACTTTTCCCCGAAAAGCTGTTGTTTCCTGCGCAGTTACAGAACCTGCAATCAGAAATAAAAAGATAAAAAAGGTTGACTTCATTTTTATAGAATATGGAATCAGTTTCTTAAAAAATGTGTGTGAACTTTGATTTCAAAGAAAGAGGACAAGGAAAACCCCTGCCCTCTTTTTAAAACCGTTGATTATGAAATTCTGTTACTGTAACAACCAATATTTAGACCACGAGCTATCTTTACCATCTGTTGCTGTGAAAGGAGTTTCAACTAACCTTTGAACAGCTGCCTGATAATTATCTTTGTTTCGTGATATTTCAGTACCACCGTATTCCTGTCTTAAAGGCATAGCTTCGCGTGTTCCTTTCGGACCAACAGTAAGTACAGGAAGTCCGGTTCTTTTCCAGTCGGCCCATGATTCCCATGCATTTGTCCAGTTAGCAATCCATTTCTGGGTAATAATCTGTTTCAATGAACCGTCATAAGCAACGCCAGTACCTGCAATATAAGCAGCATATGACCCTCCAACACCCCAGGTATCAAAAGATGCTTTAACTCCTTTTTCGTACCAGTCTTTCTGAGAACCACCAGCGCTCCAGCCTCTTTGAGCAGCTTCAGCCAGAATAAAACTGGTTTCAGCATAAGAAATTAACCTTGCTTTTAATAACGATCCTTTTGCCGCTTTATAAACATCATCAAGTGCAGAGTTGTGAACATTTGGTCCACCTTGAATTGGATTTGGGTTAAGATTCCAGCCTGAACCATCGCCAGTGGTTGAAGCAATTGGAAGACCTACAAATGTTGAAGTATCAATCAAGGTTTTGCCTGCATTTACATCTGCAACCCAGGTATTTTTGTTGTAAATAACCCAATTTTTTTCAACCAGATACTCTGGCCTCAAATACCTTACACCATCAACAATAATGTCATTTTCAGGATATTCAGTTGAAATTTTAATCTGGGTTTTTACCGGATTGAACCAAACATCGAGCCTTGGATCTTTATAATCTACCAGAACATCTCTGAAACCTGCACAAAGCTGAATACGTGTAAAATCACTTCCACCATTACCACTATATGTAACATTGGCATACCACGAATCTGCATTGGACGAACCAACAAATGGCATGGCAGCGTCGTCATCAACAGAACTAAAGATTGGATATTCATTCGGTTTTGACATGATTTCTTCGATACCAGCTTTAGCATAAGCAGGTAGTTTTACTGAAAGTCTCATGTAATAACGTAACATCAGTGTATTGGCCAGTTTTCTCCATTTGGCAGGATTTCCGCCATACAATACGTCAGCAGATGCGCTGATTTCTTTATAATCACCAACAGGTTTCGATAGAAGGGTGTTGGCCGTTTTTAACTCCTCTATGATTCCTTTGTATATGGTTTCCTGGGTATCAAATGGTGGAAATAAATCTTCCTGCTCGCCATTTGGAGCATTTAAAGCTTTTGTGTAGGGAGCGTCACCCCAAAGGTCGGCGATCATTCCAAAAGTCTGTGCCCTAATAACCAGTGCTAACCCCTGATGAAATTCCATTCCTTCCTCTACAGAACGATCATATAAATGTTTTGCATTTCTTAACAGATCGTAACTTCCTGCCCAGTCCACATCAGCATTCCATGCATATTTATTCAGTTCGTTGCCCCAGCCACTTTTTTGCACATACTGCATAACACCAGCAACGCCACCCTGGTAAGCACCATCAGTATAACCTTGCCATCTGGCCGTAATAACTGTGGGAACCATTAAGTTTGGATTTACCGTTGACGGGTCAACTCCATTCGGATTCACATTCAATTCGGTAAGTTGCTCATCGCACGAACTAAAGACGACCACAGCAAAAACCAGAAATATTTTAAATAATGTTTTCATTCATTTCCTTTTTTAAGATTTATCATTAAAAATTCAAATTCAACTTAAACCCAAAAGGTATAACCCATGGGCTAACGTTATATCTTTCGATACCCTGTTTAAACTGAATACCGCTTTTGTTCACGCCACTTGAAGCCTGAAATGCTGTTTCAGGATCTATACCGATTCCGGCTTTGGTCCAAAGAACAATATTACGGCTGTAAATTGCGATAGTAGCATTCTGAATTCCAATGGATTTCATTGAAGGAAGCTGATAAGAAAGAGAAAGTTCCCTTAATTTGATAAAATCAGCATCGAATGTAGCAGTTTCAGTGTAACTCCATCCGTAAAAATCCTGATACCTGATAAGCGGAGTACCTGTATCTCCCAAATGTTCGGCCTCCATCACAAATTTTCCGTTGTCGTCATAATAACCTTCAACACCCGGCATAAATACACCGTCGTTTAATGTAATTCCATCTTCGGTATGTACCAAACCACCTAAATCGGCAGTAGGTCCGCCAACTACAACATAAAATTCGCCATCGGGCAACAAATATTTATCGGCATTGTCTTTCAGGTATTGAGCCATTTCTGCTCCGCTCATGTCGTTTAATTTAACTGTTCTGTCAATCCAGCGGTTTGTATGCAAATCTGATTCACCATAACGGTATGTCTGAGATACAAATTGTCCACCAACACGCCAGTCTAAACTTGCGTTTAAAGTAAATTTTTTGTAAGATAAACCTGTCTGAAAACCAATGGTAAAATCAGGATTGAAATTTCCGATCACATTTGGTGTACCGTTGTTCAATGCGGTCTGCCAACCATCGCTGTCATCCCAGCCTTCATCGTCGATGATGGGCCATCCGTGATAAGGAGAACTTGGGTCATCAACACGCACCATTTCGGCGTCAACAATCTGTCCGATTTCATCACCAACTCGTGTTACTGCTCCCCCTTTTGCGTCAGTCCATAAATCGATATAGGTAAATCCTTCTGCTAATTCTTCAATTTTGGTCCTGTTCTTTGTATAAACAAAATTCACATCCCAGTTCCAGTCATCGTTTGTAAAAGGTGTACCACCAATAGAAAGTTCAACTCCTTTACTCGAAATTAAACCGGCATTGATCT
Source organism: Draconibacterium sp. (assembly GCA_041737765.1). GTDB lineage: Bacteria > Bacteroidota > Bacteroidia > Bacteroidales > Prolixibacteraceae > Draconibacterium. The sequence goes on from JBGSRA010000128.1 coordinate 90,830, forward strand.
GTTTGCTGCCATAACCTGATGACGCTGGCAGACCAATACTTAAAATCTGGTTTTCGTTTTCAGCGGCATAATAAGTACCTTCAAAGCGTAACCGATCTTTAAACATATTCAGGTCTGCACCAATTTCAAATGATGTTTGAATTTCGGGTTTTAAATCGGGCAAAAGTAAAGTTCCGGAAGTGGCGAGACGGGTTTCGTTACCCCATGCTCCAACATTTCCCATAGTAGCCATCAATCTGTATGGATCGGTATCGTTACCTACCATTGCCCAACCTCCCCTGATTTTTGCAAGCGATATTTTATCACCCATATCAATCATATTGTTCAACAACAAGCTTAATGATGCTGATGGATAGAAATAAGAACGGTTCTCAGCGGGTAGCGTACTCGACCAGTCGTTACGTGCTGTTAAATCGAGATAAACAGCGTCTTTCCAACCTAAAGAAGCAAGAGCATATAAACTGTAAATCCCCTTTTGGCTTGAACCCGAACCATATACTATATTATTTGGCGCAATATTTCCAAGAGTATAAACCCCAGGAACGATTAAACCAGAACCACCGTTTTTGGTCTGTGCACTGTTGCTTTCGGCATAAGAGTACATATAGTTACCACCAGCAGAAGCACTAACACTAAAAGCATCTAATGTTTTTTTGTATGCTAAAAGGAAGTCGGCATTCTGTTCTTTGGTGAACATATTAACCAAACCATAAACACCCTTAGTATCACCAGTATAACTTGGTGCAATTTTGGTTTCGCGTTTTTCGTTAAACTGGTCGTGGTTATAACGCAACATCAACGACAATTCGGGAGTGAAATTAATATCCAGTTTGGCATTACCGTAAATCCTGTCGCGACGGAAACTGTTATTTACTTCGTAAGCAAGAAAATATGGGTTGTTAATACGGTCAACTTTGCTGTATGTTCCATCTGAATTAAACTCAAGGGTGTAAGGTCCATTTTGCTGAATACCTTCTTTTCCAGGTTCCCAGTAGTTTTTCAAATCATCACCATTGATATGTGGATTGATATCATATAAGGCTTGCAATGGGTTTGCACCACGTTCGGCAGTTGCAGGACGATTGTCAGCTCCTGAATTAGCGAAATTCAAACTTGAACTAAAAATGATGTTTTTGGTAATTTTAAATTCCGAATTTAAGCTGATTGTGTTTTTATTTAAATCGCTGTTTGGAATAATGCCCTTGTTTTGCATATTTTCATACGATAACCGATAATTAACCCTATCGTTTGCATCGGTTAAAGAAAAACCATTGGTAGAAGTAACCCCTGTTTGAAAGAAATCACTCCAGTTGTCGGGATGTGATACCAACGGAGTAGCTTCAGGGACTCCGCTTTCATTAAAATATGGCCATTGATAAGCAAGCATACCTTTATCCATCTCAGGTCCAACCCAATACGAGTCACCCACCGGAACAACATAATAATCCAACCCATTATTCGGACGGTTGTCCTGCGTGAACGGACGCTGACCATTTGCAAAACGGGTATGTTTATCCAGAAATTTGTATGGACTTTCAATTACTGTATTCGAAGTAATAGAAACTCCAAGACCTTTACTTTTCTTTCCCGATTTGGTGGTAATTATAACAACACCGTTACCGGCTCTTGAACCATATAATGCAGCAGCACTAGGACCTTTCAGCACAGAAACACTTTCAATGTTTTCGGCGCTAAGGTCAGAAATTGCATTACCATAGTCAGCAAGGTTTCCGTTACCAATTGTAGTTACGTTGTTTAACGTATTTTTCATCGGTACACCATCAACAACAAACAGTGGTTGATTATCGCTGGTTAATGAAGAGGCACCCCGAATTACCATGCTAACAGAAGAACCTGTTGCACCGGTTTGACTAATCTGAACCCCGGCTACTTTACCAGCCATTGAATTCAAAACGTTTTCCTGTGCCACACGGGTCAGTTCTTCACCCTGAACTTCTCCTACCGAATAACCCAACGATTTCTTTTCGCGCGAGATTCCCAAAGCCGTAACAACTACTTCATCAACACCAATTGATGTTGTTTTTAAAGTTACATCAACTGTAGATCTACCTTCAACGTTTACTTCCTGTGGTTCCATACCTACAAAGGAAAACAACAGGACAGACTGTGCATTAGGAACCGATATAGTAAAATTACCATCAATGTTGGTAATAACACCGGTATTGGTACCTTTAACGATAATGGATACTCCCGGCAGTAATTCGCCGGTATCGCTTTTAACAATACCGCTCACATTGGTCTGAGCATACAGTGTAACTGTTAAAATTGAAAACAATCCAATAAAGAGTGTTCGCAAAATTCTTTTTTTCATAGACATTAATTTGATTATTTAATTAAAATTTGTTCAATCCTAAAATCAACCCGTACAAAGATTTGTAACGAATTGTGTAATTGCTAATAGAATTTTATTAAAAATACATTAATTTTTATCATGCTAAATCCATTTAACAATCAATATATCATAACAAAAAGTTAATATTCCATTATCTCAAACTATCAGAATTAAATTTGAAACACAGAGCACTGATAAAAACTAATTAAATCTGGTTTGAAAACCACCAAGTTCACCATGAATATTTACAAGCAGTAATGCCAGTAATACAATAAAAATAAGTATTGTGACCAACAACCGCGAATGAAATATTTTAATATCCTGACTTAGTTCAGCTGCAAATGATTTTTGCACAAAATGCAATAAAAACATTACTACAACAATATTTACAACATACAATATGTGGTTAAAAGGAACTTTACCGGCAAGAATACCTGATACAATAAAACTTATTGCCACATACACAGTTATAAAAGTCAGGTAAATAAACAACACAGCTTTTTTTGTAAATCTGAACTTCGATTTTTCAAAATTTACCACATAAAAAAGAATTACGAGGCAAATGAGCAGACCTGAAATTACGCTGCTGAGCAAAGCTGTATTTCCATCGATACCTGAATTCCCAAGTCTTTCAGTTAGATCAGGAATTGTCATCGATTGCTGAAAAACAACCAGGGGTATAAAAATAAGTGCAATTATATAGGAAACCCTGTTTTCCCAGGGTTTAGGATTTTCAATGTTTTCAGGCCATGGTGAAGTGAAAACACTATATGCCAGCGCTGTACCGCCAAAGAATCCAATACTGTATTCCATTACATTCCACATGTTGAAATTTATTTCGAGGAGGTTGCCAATGATCTGCAGGAAATTTCCAAATGCAAAACCGAAACCTCCGCCAATCATGGTTATGAATGCAACTTTCAATGACGATTTAAAACCGTTTCGCCCCAAGTACCAAACCAGTGCCAGACCAGCTCCAAAACAAAATGCCCAGGCTTCTGATCGTGGTGGTGTCATTAATATTTCGAGCTGCATTATTAGAAAACCGTAAGCAACCAAACCTCCTGCAACCATTTCGGCCATCAGCTGTGCCCATTTCACTCTCTTTTCGCCCGATGATTCAAGTGTCAGTCCGGTAAGTCCACCACCAATCAGTCCGTACAATCCACCTATTACAAATAACATTAAAAGTCCGTAAGCAGCGTTCACAAAATCGTCACTTCTTCCGTAACCTACAATCTGACCGTAACTTATCATTCCACCCATTCCCCAGCCAATTGCAGAGGCAAGTGTTACTGAAAGTACGCGCTGGTACCAGTCATTCCGCTGCGAAACCAACACCAATGCCAGTCCGCCAATCCCGGCAGCCCAGGCAGCACCCTGTTCGTGACCAAACTGTCCCCTCACTGCCCACGCAGTGCCAAACGACATTCCTACGATTAGGATACTTAAAATTTGGTTTTTTTTCATCCTTAATTCGTTTTTAAAACCGGCGTATTTTTACTTAATGGCATTTTTATTCAGTTCAATAAATTTGTTTTTCCCATGCTTGTTCTTTTCAAACGAAAATTGATCGAACAACACACCTTCTGCTGTAAAAGCTTTAAAATTAAGTTTGTTACCATCGATTGTTATTTCCTGAAACAATTGAAGGTTCCCACCTTTAAACTGCATCCATTCTTTGTCGCCAGGTTCGTATAGTTTTGGCCCGCTTACTGAAACAACATACATGATGGGTGATTTTTCAGCAGCATTGTCAGTTGCCATTCCACGTGAATACGAATGGTCGTGGCCTGTTAAAACCATATCGACTCCGTGTTTTTCGAGGATAGGCTGAAAATGTTTTCTGACCTGCGGGTTGTCCCTCGATTCTTTTGGTGAATAGAAAGGAAGATGAGTTGTAACAATTACCCACTCTTTTGTATTAACGGTTAAAATTGAATCGAGCCATAATTTCTGACTTTTTAACGCTGCACCATTTTCATCTTCCAGTTCCGATTCAACAGCCGAATCGATCGAAATTACTTTAAGATTTTTATAATCAACAAAGAAACAGGTTCCTTTCACTTCTTTTGGTCCGTTGGCAGGTTGGGTAAACTGATATTTCCAGTGCGGGTCGATTTGTAAATCATTGTAATCGTGATTGCCAGGTGTTAAAACCTGCGGAACCGATGCAAAAATGAATGATCCGGCTTCAAACCATTCATTCCACTCTATATCGCGCCCTGCCCTGTTTATGATATCACCCCCATATAACATGAATGAGCAATTTGGAACAGTATTGTATGCTTTGCGCACCACTCTCGACCATTGCGATTTTATATCGGTCTGAGGATCGCCAAAATAAACAAATGAAAAACTGCTTTTATCGTTTGAAGGCTGACTGAATTCGAACCACTCGCTCCAGTTCCCTTCAGTACCTACCCTGTACAAATATTTTTTGCCGGGAAGTAAATCAGTAAAAACAGTTGAATGCTGGTTGGCCTGAATTGTTGGTTCACCCACGTATTCGTATTTTACCGAAGTTGTTTTTGCTTTGTAGGTTTTTGTGTTTTCAGGAGTGATTTTACTGCCTGTTAAAATATGCAATTCACAAATGCATTCGTGAATGGTTGTATCGGTGCGCCATGTTACAGCCAGTGAAGTGGACGAATTCTGTGCTAAATTTAATATGATCCTGTCGGGAATACGAGTAGGTGCATTTTCCTGACATGTGGCAAATTTACTGTCAAATACTAATAACAGCATCAGAAAAAATAATAACCTGAAAGTACGGGTAAAATGCATGATTTGATTTTTACTTTTTTTGTTTCAGGTACTCCAATTTCTTCGGTAAAAATTAAAAAAATAAGGCCCTGCAAAAAACAGAGGCCTTACTTTAACTAAACTAAACAATTCATCCTTATCAAAACCTAAAACTAATTTATACTAATTATACATTACTTACTTTCATTTAAAACTGTCAGATTTCATTTTTACCAGGAAATTATATTTCATTTAAAATGAAGTAAAATTTTAAATTTTCAACACTTACAAAAATATTTAAACAGCATTAAATGTACTTCCGAAATTTTGGGGAATTTACATTATATATTAACCTCATTCTCGATAATAACGAGATTAACACCCAAAATAAATCAACATAGTTTATATATACCCATTTTCGTGAAAACCAGACGGATCAACGGTTTGCAAGCTAAAACCATTTAGCTGCAATTAAAAAAACAGGTTTTCGGAAGGTACAATTTTGCTTTAGTACAAATTTTAACGTAACGATTATTTTTGTTTTAAAAATTCAATTAATTCAGCAGGTTTGTCGGTTTGAATTCCATCGGTTCCCCAATCAATTATTTTATCCCATTCTGCTTTTGTGCCGTCTTTTTCGTCAACGAATACTTTCCCACCATATTTATGCACTGTTGAAACAAAACTTTTCGACAAAACTCCCATATCAGTAGCTATTAAAGGTGTTTTTAGTTTTTCAAGGAGCCGTTTCAGATTCATTTCGTTTTGAGGATCGGGCATCGGAAACGAACTGCCAAAAAGCAAAACGGGATCTTCCAGTTGCATGAAGTATTGAAATGGAATGTACCAGAGAACATCATGTTCCATATTATATTTCCGGATTATTGTCAAAAGTTCAGGGATTGCTGCATCTTTCAAATCGAGATAAATACCAGTTTTTCCTTTGCACAACTGCAGTATCTCTTCAAAAGTGGGTATTTGCGTACCTTTCCATTCTTCCCCGGTTTTCAAGCCGATATCCAGTGCTTTTAATTCGGCCAGTGTCAGGTTTCTTAAAGCTCCTGTTTTTCCTTTGGTATAATTATCGATGTTGGCATTATGAACACTTACAAACTTTCCGTCTTTGGTTGTACGCACATCAATTTCTACAAAATCGCAACCCAAATCGATGGCTTTTTGATAAGCTGGCAGCGAATTTTCGGGAATTCCCTGGTGAGCCCCGCGGTGGGCAATTACATAAATTCCGTTTTTAGGTTTTCTGAAATTCTGAAAGGTATCTTTATTTTGTCCAAACAGAAAACTGCTACTCATGGAAAAAACAAAAGCCAAAACACCGATTTGATAATTTGCAGTAAATCTTTTCATATCCGGTTATTTATAAATCGTGTAATTTCCATTTTCATAATTTTCAGTTCTAATTACCAGCTTTTTGCGTCTGGCATCGAATGAAAATTCAACACTGTCAGATAATTGCTTTCCATCAAGATCAATTTTAATGGGTCGTTTTTCACTGTGAATATTTAAAATATGCGGTTTGTGAATTCCATTCAGCAAAATGCTGGTTTTTTCTTCCGTATCGTTTACCATAACTATCGTGTTTCCACTTTTATCGGGATGATGAACCGTAAAACTGCTTTCGCCATTGGGATAAATTAAAAGGGTTAAAAATCCTTCTGAAGATTCATTACCGATTCCGGTATAGCTTCTATTTATATTCATTGGCACAATTGCTCCTTCCCTAATATAAACAGGGTACTCTTCCAGAGGAAATTCCCTGCTGAAATTTGCCGGACCTTTCACCACCTCACTGTCGTCGAAAAAATACCGCCAACTTCCTTTGGGTAAATGAACTTCGTTAATTAAATCATCTTTGTAGATTGGAGCAACCAAAAAATTGTCGCCAAACAAATAATGATACTTTCCTTTCACCGGAGTTTGCAACAAAGTACCGCCATTGTGCGCTTCAACCACATACGAATACATGTATGGGATTAATTCGGTGTGCAGCCACGAGAACCGCCTTATTATTTCCAACTCCTGTGGCGACCGTTTCCAAAGTGCCCTTTCGCCATGTCCTCCATTTAGAAACAATCCGCAAAATGCGGAGAACTGTGCCCATCGAATATATAACCGCGGTGGGATTTCGCTGCCAGAAAAGCCTGCAACATCAGAACCAATGATATTGTAACCAACTTTTGCACTTTTGATGATATTTTCCATTGCCATTTCAATTCCTTCAATTCCATCCATGGCAATATCCACCGTATCTGAACCATCACCTTCCGATTTCCATGAATGGCGCTGGTCGCCAACCCAGGTAACCGGCGCAGCATCAATCGGGGCAAAACCCTCGGGGTGATAACCACGGTCGATTGCCCTTGAAAGTGTTACAAACTCCGCGTTCTGTGTCAATCCGTGTAAATATTCGTCGCGATAGTAATGATCCATGTATTTTCGGGTTGACATGATTCCGGAATACGTTGAATTATAAAAAACCGGAATTGGTCCAAACCGATTGAAATTAAGAGTAGCTGTACCATCCAGTTTCCATCCGTCGATTCCATAATCGAAAACATTTTGCTGAATGCCGCGCCACCATTTCATGGCTTCGGGATTTGTGTAATCAATAAATCCTCCCTTGCCTTTCCACCATTTTATCTGTTCACCGTTTGAAGTGAGATACCCGTTTTCTGCTGCAACATTGAAAAAATCTGCCGAATCTTTTAACCGTGTGTCTTTATCGTAGCTGTCAACCATGGTGGTCATCCACAAAACCACGCGATATCCCTTATTCTGCAACTTTGAAAACCAATCTTTTGGATTGGGATACAACACAGTATCGACTAAAAAATCATTGTAACGTGTACTCCACGGACTGTCTAAAAGAATCGTACGAACAGGGATATCATGTTTTTTATAACCGGCAAGCAAAGTATCAACTCTTTCTGCTGTATTAAAATCGTCTTCCCAAAGCCAGCATTCGAGGGCCCAGACAGGTGTAAGCGGTGGATTTCCATGACGCTGACGGTTAAAAAAAGTGCCCCAGAAAGGTAATGCAAAACCAAAGTAAAAGATAATGGTTAAAAACGAAATCAGGATTAATCCAGCTTTACCCAACTTCCGAAATCGTTTTGAGTTTTTCATGTAATTCAGTAATTTTTTATATCTGCCTGTTGTTTAATCCAATACCACAAATTTCGAAATTAATTAAACCTGTATCATATCAAATGTTGGAATATTTTAATCAAATCTTAACTGATTTGTAAAACACTAAATCGTTTAATACGTTTATAGTGGTTAATATTTAATGTAAGCAAAACAAATTTCCATTTGTTTAAATTTGATTACTCTGATATTTTTACAATAATTAACAAATCAGTAATTTTAAATGAAATTTAATTTTACTGTATCAGGGAAGAATGATAAAAAATAAATGAAACACTAGGTTTTACTGATGTTTGAATAATAAATTACTTTTAATTTCAAAGAAAATATCAGTTACTAAAAAAAGTAAAAATATCTAACCATATATATTTCTATTTCATGCAAAACAGATTCTAAAATCAAAAAAATTGAAAAAAATGAAAAACAGATTTTTCTTTCGGGAACTAACTTTTTTGCTGTTCGGGATTTTTCTGGTGACCTCGTGCACCGATGATGAAATCGACAGGCCTGTTTTCCCTATTTCCGCTACAATTTCGCACAGCGTGAAAGATAAACAGGTAGCTTTTACAGCATTGACACACAGCGCAGTGAGTTGGTCGTGGACCTTTGGCGACGGGCAAAACAGCACTGAGCAAAATCCGGTGCATGTGTACACTACCGGGGGTTATTATCAGGCAATTCTTACAGCTATTGATGTAAATGGAAACAAGGCTGCTGACACTGTCAACCTTGCTCTTAATTTATCTACCATCAATTACCTGACAGGTAACCCAAATGAACCTGGGTACAAAGGTAAAACATGGAGGCTGACAACCAACCATGCCTTAAATGGCGATTATCTGGCCAATGCCGATGCGAATTTTACAACGGTTGACGAGGATCTCACTCCCCTACCCAATGGGGTTTTCGGGCAAATTGGAATGGCCGATGTTTACAAAGATGAATATACCTTTTATTACAATGGAAATTATTCTCATAATGTTAAGGAAGATGGAGCTGTATTTGGAGGTCTTGTTTACCAAATTGTAGCTAACGGAGGTGCAGATGTAATAAAGATGTATGAGGATTTTGGACTTTGTATTGCCAAATACACACCGGAGCAGGGTGCAAAATATACGCTTACTGAAAATGATGACTTTACATTTTATTCGGTTTATGGTCCGCCAACTTATACCATTACATTTAAGGGAGTAAGCACGCTTGATTTTACAGGTTCTTCGTTTCTTGGGTTCAGGGATTTTCAGCGAAAAGTGATGATAAAGAAAATTAATGATACTTCAATGCAGGTAGTCATGTTTATGGCTGCATCAGCAAAATATCTTCAACCTGTTCCAATGAACACACATGCTCTTATACTTAGTTTCGAAGTAGTAAAATAACCTGATAAAATTTAACGATATGAAATATACACACATACTAAAAAATAGTAAAAGGGTTCTGTTTACTGCAATCGTTGCTGTGGCAATATTATTGGGTACAACAGGCCATGTTTTCGCCGAAGCAGGATTCGTTACTGAATCAGGAGCACAGCAAAAAACAACAGTTACAGGTACAGTGAAAGCCGCTGATGGTTCGCTTCTCCCCGGACTTAGCATTGTTGTTAAGGGAACCACTGTGGGTACTACTACAAATGTTGATGGGAAATACAATATTGAAGTACCTAACGACGCAACTTTATTGTTCTCCTTTATTGGATTTGAACCACAGGAAGTTGTAGTTGGAGGAAAAAGCGTGATCGATGTTACCATGGAACCAAGTATCGAGTCACTTGATGAAGTTGTGGTAACAGCTTTGGGTATCAAACGTGAAGAAAAATCACTGGGATATTCGGTTGGAACTGTTGCCGGAGAAGAACTTTCGAGAGTTGTACAGGAAAATGTTTTGAACTCGATGGCAGGTAAAGTAACAGGTGTCCAGATTAACCAAACCGGTGGTGCAGGTTCAACTGTAAGTATGATTATTCGTGGTGCAACATCTATGAGTACCGATAATCAACCGCTTTTTGTTGTTGACGGTGTACCAATGTCGAGTTCTGTAAACAACGTTGGCGGTTTTGGAAACGATAACCGGGTTGACTATGGAAATGCAATATCAGATCTTGACCCTGAAAGTATCGAAAGCGTTTCGATTCTGAAAGGCCCGAGTGCTGCTGCTTTGTACGGAACACGCGCAGGTAATGGGGTAGTACTTATCACCACCAAAAAAGCAACTAGTAAAAAGGGAATGAAAGTGGAAGTAACTTCAAATACTGTTTTTGATATTCCAAGTAAATACCTCGATATCCAGAGTCGTTTTGCTTTTGGTGCAAGGCCTTATACTCCCGATGCATTTGAGAATGGAATAATTCCGCCTTTCAGTCCATCAGAAGCTGCAGGTACAGGTCCGGAACTGAACAAAGGATATTGGCAGGCACAGCCTTTTGCCCAGCTTGATGCAAACGGAGTTCCAATACCTACCGAACTCGTTTCGTACCCCGATAACTATAAAAATTTTATCAACAGCAGTGCCTTTACAACCACCAACGGTGTTTCGGTTTCGAGTACCAGCGAAAAAGTAAATTACAGACTGGGTATTTCGAACATGACCAACAGCGGTCTTGTTCCCAATTCTGATTTGAACAGAAACAACCTTAATCTTTCAGTTTCATCGAAAGTAAAGGAAAACTTTACTGTGAGCAGCGATATCAGTTATACCCACAACTGGTCCGACAATCGTCCTTCAACACAGGAACGCGGGTCCAATCCGCTGCAGTGGGCTGCATGGACTCCTCCAAATGTGGATATTCGTCAACTTGAAGATTACGATCTTGGCGGAGGTCGAGTTAAAAATATAGGTTCGGGCTGGGATAACCCATATTACCTCGCTTATGGTATCAACAACAGTTTCAGCAGAAACCGATTTATGGGTAATGTTCAGGGAACCTGGGACATAACTTCAAAACTGAGTTTAATGGGACGTTATGCTTTAAATAAAACGGATGAAGTGCGCGAAACCAAAATGGACCCAGGGTATTCGAAAGAACCCAATAATGGTTCTTATGGTATTGTTACGGGTGAAGGTATGGAGCAAAACCTCGATGCACTTCTTACTTATAAAGACAACTGGGATGATTTCAGTTTATCGGCATCAGTAGGCGGAAACCTGCTTTATTCAAGAGGTTCAAGCATCAGTAATTCTTCAAAAGGAGGCTCTGGTTTAATAATTCCTTTTGTTTATACCGTTCAAAACATAAAAAATACAGCACTTGCCTATTCAAACTCCAGATACGAAAAAGCCATCAACAGTGTTTATGCATTGGCTAACATGGGTTGGAGAGATTTAATTTATCTCGATGTAACCGCCCGTAACGACTGGTCAAGTACGCTACCTTCCGAAAATCGTTCTTATTTCTATCCGTCAGCATCATTGAGTTTAATGATTAACAACATGCTGGATATGGGAAGCAGTGTGGATCTTCTAAAAGTAAGAGGAGGTATTGCCAAAGTGGGTAACGACACTTCTCCTTACAGTTTGTATCCAACTTATTATGATGCCGGTCAGTGGGGCGATGCCATAAGACTTGGAAAACCGGGCAGTTTATTAAACCCAAGCTTACTCCCCGAAGAAGCCACTTCGTATGAAATAGGTCTCGACTTTAAAGGATTTGACAATCGTTTACGTTTCGAGGGAACTTATTATAAAGAAGACAACCGCAACCAGATTCTTGGTGTACCTCTGGCAGGTTCAACAGGTTTTGGCAGCATTAAAGTAAATGCCGGATTACTTCAGAGTAAAGGCTGGGAATTTGGTGTTGGTTACACTGCCATTAAAAGCAACGACTGGACATGGGATCTTGACCTGAACTTTACCACAAACGACACCTATTTGCTCGAACTTACCGATGGAGTTGCATTTGTTGACTTTTGGGATGAAGCCAGGGTAAAAAATACTGCCCACGTGAAAAATGAAGAGTTGGGACATGACGGTTTGATAGGAAATCTTTATACAAGAAAAATTCTTCGTGTAACCGATGAAACTTCTCAGTATTACAACTATCCGTTGCTTCCTGAAGGTGAAGATGCAGAATGGCAGAAAGAAGATGATTATTCAAAAGTTGGAAATTACAACCCCGATTTTATTCTGGGACTGCAATCTGCTCTTTCATATAAAAACTTCACGCTTAGCATGACATTCGACTGGCGTTCGGGCGGACAATATGTTTCTCAAACCTGGCGCTATTTAACTGAAAGCGTGGTTTCAAATACCTGGCTTAACCAATTGGTTGCCCCTCCTGATGGTTTAGGCGGTCAGCCAAGTCAGGCAATGCGCGACTGGGTGGTTGCCAACGCCGATCAGTTGATTTTTACCAATAATCCACGGCCAGTAGGTGGAGCAACAATAGAAGAAGGCGGGTATTACACTGATTATTATACCGGTATAGGCGCTTACGATGGTATTTTTGCACCTGGGGTTTATGGTACTTACGACGAAAATGGTAAATTCATTCTTGAAAAAGAAAGCCTGGGAAATCCCGGAACCGAAATCAGGCCTTATGTGGCTAGCTATCCATGGGATCTTGGCGAAGCCAATATTTTTGATGCCGATTATATTAAACTGAGGGAAATCGCATTGAGTTACAATTTACCTGCAAAATATACCAGTAAAATTGGAGTACAGGATGTAAACTTTTCGATTTACAGCCGAAATATTATGATCTGGACAAAAAATTCAGGAATTGGTATCGACCCTGAAAGGGCTTACCAATCAAGTGGCGACAGGTTTAAACAGGGTGTGGAACGTTACAACGCCGAACCCTGGGTAATTCCGGTAGGATTCAAAATTGGTTTTTCTTTCTAATCTTAAAATCTGATGATCATGTATAAAATAAAAAATAGCATCTTAGCAACCTTAGCTTTAGTATTTACACTTGTAATTTCGTGTAAAGATCTGGATGAGCTAAATATCAATCCCAACGGGGTTGACCCGGCTAATGCCGATCTCAATTTTCTTTTGCCAACTACTCAAACCAGTCTGGGGCAAACCGTTTACGGGTTGGGTTTCGGAACTTTTTCAGGAGTAATGCAACATACACAACAAACCGGCTGGCAGGGTGGTTACAACAATTACGAATGGGATGACCTGTCGCAAAGCTGGGGAGGATACTACGGCATGTTGATGAACAACGACGAATATTTCAAAAAAGCAGTCAACGAAAACCTTGAGTTTCACGAAGGTGTTGCCCGTGTTCTCAGGTCATATATTTATGGAATGATAACCGACCTTTGGGGCGATGCACCGTACAGTCAGGCTTTAAAAGCTGAACTTGGTTCGGATTATTTCAAACCAAAATTCGATGATCAAAAGGATATTTATCTTGGTATTCTGGCCGATCTTGACACTGCCAATGTACTGCTTTCAAAAAGCGCATCAGCATATTCAAACGTTTCTCCAAAACAGGATGTCATTTACAATGGTAATCCCGAAAAATGGAGAAAATTTGCAAACTCGCTGGCTCTCAGGTATTACATGAGGCTGCAGGCAAAAGAATCAGGTATTGCTGATCAGGGAATCAAAAAAATAACCGGCGATCCTGCTAAATATCCATTGATTTTAACAGCTGCCGATGATGCAAACATCAGTTTCGTTGGAAGTGCCAGGGAAAATTCCAATCCGTTAAATACAGTTTATGATACCGATCCTTCCGGTGCTTACATGAGGGTTAAAATGGCCATTACATTGGTTGATGCACTGCAGAAATACAACGATCCAAGGTTAGCTTTGTGGGCAAATAAAATTCAGACTCCAATAGTACTTGTTGAAGGATCAGGAATAGATCGCATTGTTGGCGGTAAACGCGAAGTATCTCAGGATGTGGTTACCAAGTTTGAAACCGACAATACTATGATTGTGGATTTCGATCCTGAATTTGCAGGTGTTACCATTTCGCATCCCAAAGTACAGATATTCAATATGAATGTTGCCAATCCGGCTCAGGGAACTGTAAATCCGTATGCTTCGCATCTCAACGACAGGTATAAGAAAACCGCCGATCCGCTGGTATTAATGAGATTGATTTCAGCTGCTGAAGTAAACTTCATTTTAGCCGAAGCAGCCCAACGGGGAATGATTTCAGGAAGTGCAGCCGGTTATTATGCCAATGGTATCCAGGAGTCGTTTAATGCCTGGGGAGTTGGGAGTCAGTACGGTGCATATATTACAAAAGCACCATACAACGGACTTGAAAGTATATTGGAACAGAAATGGTTTGCAAGCTGGACAATGGCGCAGGAATCATGGTTCGACTGGAGAAGAACCGGGCTTCCGGCGCTTAAAACCGGTCCATCTGCTGCACGTGCTGCTTTACCTTTGAGATGGTATTACCATTATACAAACGAAGTTTCAAAGAACCCTGATAATGCAAAAATTGCAATCGATAAACTGCAACCAACGCAATATAAGGGTACCGATCAAAGCAATAACAGCGCCTGGTCGAAAATGTGGTTATTACAGGGTACAAATAAACCCTATTAAGCCGGTTTCGTCCCAATTGAAAAATAAGCAGACAATTTAAAAAGTTGTCTGCTTATTTTTGTTGGCAATATTCGAACAAATAAAAAATAAACAGAAATTTTAGAAATGAGAAAAACATCAGTTAGAATTTTAATTCTTTTAGTGGCGGCAACAATGATGTTTGCCTGCCAGAAAAAACGCGTTGAGGGGTTTAAAATAGTAACTCCTGAAAATGCCCTTCAATCTTATCTCGATAATGGCGATAGCTCTTTTAAATGGGAAGTTCAGGATTCAACAAAAACCGATGGTGCCCGGATCTACCGGATTGGTTTCACATCTCAAACCTGGAGAGATACAGTGTGGAACCACGAACTTACTGTGATTGTACCCGATTCGTTAACATACAACGATGGATTACTGCTTATAACCGGAGGAAGCCTTACAAAAGGACAACCAAATACTCACAAATGGGACAAAGAAGAAATTGTTGCTTTAACAGATGTTGCTAAAATAAATAAAGCAGTGGTTTCAATTGTATGGCAGGTTCCGAATCAACCGCTGTTCAATGGGTTAACCGAGGATGAACTGATTTCTTTAACACTGCATAATTTTCAAAACGACAGCGATTATACCTGGCCTCTGCTTTTCCCAATGACAAAAAGTGCAATTAAAGCAATGGATGTAGTTCAGGAATTTACATCAAAAATGAATTCAAAAGTAAATCAGTTTGTAGTTACGGGAGCATCAAAACGTGGTTGGACAACCTGGCTAACCGGAGCGCATGACAGTCGTGTTAAAGCAATCGCGCCAATGGTTATCGATATGCTGAACTGGGATTTGAATATAGAATACCACAAAGTAACCTGGGGTGATTACAGTATCCAGATTGAAGACTATGTAAAACTGGGAATTGCACAAAAAGCGAATACCCCTGAAGGGAAAAAAGTGACTAAAATGGTTGACCCATATTCATACCGCAGTTTGCTTACAATGCCAAAAATGCTTTTTATGGGAACCAACGACGAATACTGGCCGGTTGATGCCATTAAAAACTACATCGACAGTATTCCGGGCGACAACCACATTTGCTACACACCCAATGCGGGACACGATCTGGGCGACAGAAAAACTTATCTTGCAGGAATCAGCGCATTCTTTGGAACTACAATTACCAATGGCGTTTATCCAAAGTGCGATTATTCAGTTACTGAAGAAAATGGAAAAATAATTCTGAAAATTCAGGCAACTGCTGAATTACTGGAAGATGCCATTTTGTGGAGCGCCACCTCAAACGACCGCGAATTCAGGGATAAAGTATGGACCAGCGTGAGTTTAGGAAAAGCTAATGTGAGCGAATTCACTCAGGAAATTGATTATCCTGAAACAGGTTTCAAAGCTTTCTACCTCGACCTGAAATACAAAGCCCCGGTAACCGGCAGCTTTACGCAAAGTACTCGTATGTTCCTGGCGAACAGTACGAAATTATTACTTACCCGTGGAGAATAAAAAATTGTAATTCAATGGTGTTTAGTTAACAAAAACAGACTTCGACTTCCTGCCTACCATCAGGCAGGCGCTCAGTCTGACTGTCACCCTGAGCGTAGTCGAAGGGTGATTTAAACTCAATTTATTAAAATGGCCATATTAAAAAAAATCGGAATCACCCTCGGAATCATAATTTTACTCCTTGTGTTTTTGTTTATTGCGGCAACAGGCCCTGTGGACAAAACACCATTTTACGAAACCGAATATTTCAATAAAAGCTGTGCAGAGATTGACAGTTTTAAAAACAATTTCACACCGGTAACCGGAGTTTTGCAGGCTGGTTTTTCAAAAATCAGTATTACACCGGTTTTAAACAGTGCAACCGATAATATTGAAAAAGGAGAATTTATAAAAATGCCGCTGGCAGGTTTTGGCGCCCGCAAAGGAGCTCCTGCCACCGGAATTCACGACAGTATTTTTGTTAAAGCCGCGGCAGTTCAGGTAAATAATCAACTGGTTGTTTTTGTTGGTGCCGATTTACTGATTATGCCTCCCAACATTACCGACTCGGTTGTGCAGGTTTTATCAGTGAAAGGTATAAAACGCAACCAGTTGTTTTTTTCTGCAACTCACACCCACTCAAGTCTTGGTTCGTGGGGACCTGGTTTTATTGGAAAGGAATTTTCAGGAGAATTTAATTCCAACGTGGCAAAATGGTTGGTTCAAAAGATTTCTGATGCTGTTATTCAGGCCATTGCTGATCTTAAACCAGCTACTTTTGCCAGTGGCGATTTTAACGCTGCCCAATATACGCGTAACCGGTTGGTTGGTGAACTGGGCACAAAGAACGATGATTTCAGCTACATTTATCTTGAGCAAAACGAAGGTAAAAAAGCTGTAATCGGTTCTTTTTCTGCTCATTCAACTTGCATGGGTGATAAAAACATGGAAATCAGCGGCGATTATCCCGGTTACTGGCAGCGAAAAATGGAGAATTCAACAATCGATTACGCCATTTTCTTTGCCGGATCGATGGGTAGCCAGACCAACAGTGGCGAAGGCAAAGGTTTTGATAAACCAAAATTCATTGGCGAATCATTGGCCGACAGCACCATTGTTCATCTTCAGCATATCACTCCTAATGATACTGTTCTGTTATCGTCGGCAACAATAAAACTGAACCTGCCCGAATATCATTTCAGAATAACTACCACACGAAACCTTACTACAGCCGTTTCAAAAAAAATGATGGCTTTGCCTGAAAATGCCTGTTTGCAGGCAGTCAGACTGGGTAACATGGTTTGGGTAACCACTCCTTCCGATTTTAGCGGAGAGTATGCACTCCAGCTAAAAAATACACTTGCTGTGAAAGGATTCGATGCCAATGTTACAAGCTTTAACGGAAGTTATGTGGGATACATTATTCCGGGCCGTTATTTCTATCTCGATGAATACGAACCCAAAACAATGGGACTTTTCGGGCCAAACATGGGTGATTATACTTTTCATTTAATCAACCAGATGACAAATATTTTGGTGAATTAAAAATTAAAAATGGGAAATGTAAAATTACAGAATAGCACAAATTTGTATCGTTTAGCTAACAAATTTCTTAGTGAATATTAGTGACCTAGAGTCTTTGTAGCAAAAAATAATTGCCACTAAGACCCAACAAACACTAAGTATTACCAAGCTAAAAACTTCAGCCACGCAATTTTGAATTAAAATGAAAAATTATAAATGATAAGTTATTTCCATCAATAAAATAAAACTATGAAAAATACA
The DNA here is from genome assembly GCA_041737765.1 of Draconibacterium sp. Taxonomy (GTDB): domain Bacteria; phylum Bacteroidota; class Bacteroidia; order Bacteroidales; family Prolixibacteraceae; genus Draconibacterium. The sequence continues at coordinate 108,852 of JBGSRA010000128.1, forward strand.
TTTTCATTACTCATCCTCATTTTACTATTCACACAAGTTCATTCACAAACTTTTAATGCCGGTGCCGCAATTCGTAAAATAACCCCCGAAAAACTGATTCCTATTTCAGGTGGAATGGGAACTCCTGTTATCCCAACAGATAAAAAAGGCGATCTTTTTGTACGTGTACTTGTACTCGAAAAAGGGCAAACCCGCGTTGCAATTGTAAGTATCGACAATCTGGGTTGGCCAGCCTATCTGGGCGACCGCTCAAGGAAACTTATTAAAAATGTTGCCCCGGAAAATGTGCTGATTGGTGTAACCCACACCCACAGTGCTCCCGATGCTTATGCTTTTCCCGATGAAAACGGTAACCACGGTGCTGATCTTGAATACCTCGATTGGTGTGTAAAGCAAGTTGCCGAAGCAGTAAACGAAGCTGTTTCCAAACTTGAACCTGCATCAATAAAAACCGCTGTTGGCGAAGCAAAAGGAAAAATTGCCTACAACTATTATGCACCTGATCTTTACGACCCAAGGATGGGTGTGATTCAGGCCATTGCAACTTCAGGCAAAAACCAGGGTAAGCCAATTGCCACGCTGGTAAATTATGCAACTCATCCCGAAATACTGGGTACCAGCCGTAAAACCATCAGTCCCGATTTATGTGGACCGCTGTACGACCGGATAGCTGAAAAAGGCGGTGGTGTAGCTATTTTTATGAACAGCGCACAGGGCGGAATGGTAACTGCCGACACACGCCTTGAAAATGGTGGTGAAGCCAACGACTGGAACGAATGCATCCGCATTGGAAACCTGATGGCTGACGAGGCTTTGCGAATTATTGCACCTGCGGCAGTTCAGCAAAATCCCGGTTTATTTTGTGCGTCAAAAGTAATTACTTTCCCCATTGAATCGGATGCGCTGCGTTTTGTTCTGAAAAACTCGCCACTGGTTGACAAGGAAGCTCAAAAAGGTGATTTCAGCAAAATATCAACCCGGTTGAACCTTTTGAATATTGGTCAGGCACAGGTGATTACAGTTCCGGGGGAGGCATTGCCAAACATTGGCTTTTATGTAAAACGCCACATGAACACCAGCCAGCCTTTTATGTTTGGATTAACCAACGATGCTTTCGGGTATATGCTTACCAAGGAAGATTTCAACGGTTTTAAAAGGTATGAATACATTTCACGCACTTCACTGGGCGAAATGACTGGCGAGATTTACGAAACCGAGGCGCTGAAATTTATTGCCGAAAGCCCGGCAGCAAAGAAATAATATCTCAGAATTTAATTGGCTTTGGACTGATTTAGAATCGCATTTAATAATATCTATCAGTATTTTAGTCCGTTTTTCAGGGAAAGTAAATCACAGGTATTATGATTTTCGCCCTCAAATATTTCAGCCTTCCAGTTGATGTGGGTTAGATTTAAAAGTTGCAGATTATCAGCCAGTTTACCGCTCCATTTTTTAACCTGACCCATATCTTTTGAACCATAACTAATGTAAAATCTGATTGGTTTCCCTAGTTTTGCATCCAGTTGAATATAAATTTCAGGTTCAATCATTTCCATTATTGGGGTCGGGCTTGAGGAAATATATTTATCAAACAATCCGGGATGGTTTATTAAGGCATAAACCGTGAATCCACCGGCAAAAGAGTGTCCAAACAAAATTCGTTGTTTTATCCGGAAACCTTCTTCCACTTTTGGCATTAATTCTTCTGCAATAAAATTCAAAAATAGTCCGGGTTGTTTTGCCGGAAGCATATCACGGTTTCGGTTTGTGTTTACAATTCCGATTCCTATAACCGGAGTTTTCAACTTCTCTTTCGATATCAAATCGTACCGGTACGACGAAAACTCACCATCAAGCAAATAAATAATGGTAACCGAATCAGCATTCAAACTGACAGGTTTGTAAATGATGACAAGCCTGTCTTCATTTAAAAATTTTGAATGAATTTTGACCGTATCAACAGTGAAATCGCCTGTAAATGCAGTTACCCTAAAACACAGTAATATGAAAATAACCGAAAGTCTCATTTTATTTTGCGCTTTTCACACACCTGAAACCAACAGCAAAATCAACCCAACTCGAAGGCAATCCGTTTCTGAAATAGGTTTGAACACACATTGCACCTGAATGCCAGCTTCCACCGCGAATTACCTTAAATCTTCCGGCTACCGGACCTTTTGGGTTTTGATTTGGCGAATTTGAATAATAATCAGCACTATAATTATCCGAAGTCCATTCCCACACATTTCCCGAAATGTCGAATAATCCAAATCCGTTGGGTTGAAAAGTGCCGACTTTCAATATAGTTTTGAATTTATTTCCGTAATTCACTTTTGTTGAATCTGCATGTTCGCCCCACGGAAAGTCGCTTGCCGGAAGTCCGCCACGGGCAGCATACTCCCATTCCGCTTCGGTAGGGAGTCTTTTCCCTGCCCACCTGGCATATTTATCAGCATCAAAAAAACTGACACCAACTACCGGATGATCGGGAAATTCTATTCCACATTTAAACTGAGCCTGTCCCCAGAATTCAGGAAACGAGGTTTTGGTGGCCACACAAAATTCATAATATTGTTGGTTTGTCACCTCGTACTTATCCATGTAAAAAGCATCGATGGACACTTTATGTTCAGGTTGCCAGTCGGTTGGATTGGGTGTGTTTTTACCCATCGTAAACTCCCCCGCCGGAATCAGCACCATGTTTGGCGGTGTTTCCTGCGAATAAAGGATGTTGCTCAGGAGAAAAGTCAAAAGGAGAAGTTGTTGTTTCATGGTTTATATTTTTTGCAGGCATTTATTCAGCCAGTAACCGCGAGCGCAAATTGCAAATCGTCACTACAGCTTTCGGGATTCGAAGTGTCTAAATTTGTAAGGAACGAACTGTGAATCCCTGCACCATGCAGACGACTGCTAAAATTCTCCTGAATTGATGTAAAGTGATAATCAGCTAATCTTAATATGCGCTTTATTTAACAATTTATTGAGTTTTTAAAATCTTGTCAATTTTTTCTTCGACAAGTTCTTTTATCTCAACTGCAATATTTTTGTATTCTATAGTTTCTGCTAGGGACGGAACGTACATGTCTCCCGGATATCTTGCATCAACGCCAAAGTCGCTTAATTCTTTAGGATCAATGGAATTAAAATCAGAATCAATGTCGGAACATTCTTAAAGTAAAAATTCAATGTTGTGAGTTTTTTGGATTTCAATTCCATTGCAAATTAAAAAAGCCTTTAGAAATTTCTCAGCTGCCTGCTGGCAATGAAAACAGACTGAAGCATTCGCAATTATTTCAAATTCAATTAACTTTTCTACAACCAATAAATCTTCGTTGGCTTTGATTAACCATTGTTTGATAAAATGGACATTATCCTTGTTCATATTGCAATCCCTTCTTTCATTACCTGTTTAAGAATGTGGCCGGTAATCTCTTTTTTTATTAGAATCTCTTCTTCGCTCTGAATCAAAATATCAGCAGGGATCTTATATTTTGCCAATTCTTTTCTTAACTGAGATTTATATGCTCTTTTTTGTGAGATATCAATGGCATTTTTTGTGATAACAAGGAAATCATAATCACTTTCGTTTGAATTGTCATTCCTCGCACGTGATCCAAAAAGAAGTACCCTGCAATTTGGAATTAAACTGGTTGCAGATTTTTTAATAATGGAAAGTGTTTCCCTGTTATTATTAACCATTTTTTCTTTCAAATTTACTCAATTTTTTGAATTGTGTATTTTCCTGATTGGGTGTGTTTTTACCCATCGTAAACTCTCCTGCCGGAATCAGCACCATATTTGGTGGTGTTGCCTGAGAATAAAGGATATTGCTCAGGAGAAAGGTCAAAAGGAAAAGTTGTTGTTTCATGGTTGAATAGTTTCTTTGGCTGGTTTTCAATCAACATAGGTTTCTTTTAATACTGATTTCAGCTCAGATATCTCAGATTTTGTCAATCCGCCAAGATCTTTAATTATTCTCTGTTTTTCGATAGTTCGAATTTGATCTAATACAATCCATCCAATTCTCCCGTCATGTCTGACTTCAATTCTGGTCGGATAGTTTTTTGAACTTGTTGTCATTGGCGCAATTACAACTGTTTTCAAAAATTTATTCATTTCGTTGGGTGAAATCACAACGCACGGTCTGGTTTTTTTTATCTCACTCCCAAGAGTCGGGTCGAGATTAACCAGAATAATTTGATATTGATTTATTTCCATTCTTCAAGGTTTTCATCTTCAAAAACATCGTTAATAAGCAATTTGTCATCGCCATTCTCAGCCATTTTTTTGAAAGCTTTTTCCCAACCTTTTCGAGGTCTGGATAATGGTTTTATAACGATTTGTCCTTTTTCGAGGATTACTTCAACTGTGTCCTGGATATTATACTTTTCCAACAAAGTTTTGCTAAGCCGGATTCCCCTTGAATTACCAATTTTTATTACCGAAACTTCCATTTTGTATTTTTATAATGTAATTACAAAGTTACTACATTTCGCGAGAATTCAAACTAGCCAATGGCTGGCGGTGTTTCCTGGGAATAAAACATTTGGCTGTGGAGAAAGGTCACAAGGAAAAGTTGTGGTTTCATGGTTTATATGAGTTTATTTCGCGCATTTAAACTTTTTGGAAACGTTTCGGCTGTTCTTCTGTCGTCATAGTTTAAATATCTCTACGAAGATTGAATTAATTTCTTCTAATAAACATTCTTTAGGTTGTTTCTTCAATGCTGTCTTTCGGTATTCGTGATAGAGTTCTAAAATCGTCTCTTCGTCATTTTTTTCTATTCTGTCAATGTCAACCATCAAAGATTTGTTGATGTCGTTGGGTTCAAATTTTTGTAAGCCGTTACCGTATTCTCTACGGTTGTCGTTGAAGATGTCCTTTGAAATGTCAGTTAGTAGATAAGCAAACAGCAAATCAACTTTTGGCTCTGAAAACATATTCAGATATATGCAGTGGAAAGTTGTGAGGTTACTAATCTTCGCTTCGTTGCGAATAAAACGAAGTCCGTTACGATTAAAAACAGAAACCCAAATAGGTGAAGGTGGTCTGTTCTCTAATGTGTGCCAAGGATTACGACTTGCCGTCAAAAACTTTTTATGAACTTCTTCTGCTTCACCTTTTGCAAGATATTTTTTCAAAGATGCTTCTGTTGGCTTAGTAGCATTAAGAAGATAAACAAACCTGTCTTGTTGTTTTAGGTTTTCAAAATCAATGCATGTAAAAAATGCTCCGTCAACATCAACTGATTTTATGATGCAAGGCAATAAATATTTTTCATTAATGTTAAATTTCTCTGCCTTTGACTGATTGAAAGTAAAATACTCGTTTGCACCTGTCGCAATGCCGCGAACAACTTTTCCAAAGTTGGAGAATGGCACAAGGTTTTTATACCTTGTTGCATTCTGTTCCTGGTAATATGCTCTCCACTTTATTTCAGGATTGAGTTTTGAAAATGCAATTGCATTTTCTGATTTGATTTTCGGATAAGCAGAAAACTTTTTCTGCAAGTCAAAAAGTTCATCAAGAGTTTTAATGTTTATGAAATCAACTTCCGATTTTTCATTGTCATTTGCGAAAAGCAGAATGCAAGCAGTAGTTAAAGCATCATCAAAAACATTTTCCTCAAAGTCAAAGATTATGATGTAACGAAGCAGTTTATTTTTTATGAGATAGGACTTTACCAACTTGCCGTAATCAGAATTTAAAAACTCTGACGGAATAATGTAGGCGGCTCTGCCGCCTACATTTAATTGGTAAGCGGATTTTAAAAGAAAGAGTGTGTAAAGATTTGTAAAGCCGTTTAGTCTCAATCCCAACTTTTCTTCAATCTCTTTCAGTGTTGTTTTGTTTTCGTAATCGTGAAACTTGAAGTAAGGCGGATTACAAATAATTCCATCGTAACGATTTTCCCAATCATTAAACATGTAATCCTTCAACTGAATAGAAGTGTTATTTTCATTGTCAAAAATATTTGTGGCTTGCCGCAAAATATTTTCATCAATGTCAAAACCTTTTATTAAACAGTCCGTGTTTGTTTGTCGGATTGCTCTTGCAAAAACTCCTAAACCAAAAGCAGGGTCAAGAACGGTTTGTAGTTTTTTGTTCGCTGTAATCCATTTAGCCATAAATTGGGCAATGGGAAAAGGAGTGAAGAACTGTGCAAACTTCTTCCTGTGTTCCAAAGAAACGAATTGAGAATATTCTTTCTCTGGTTCGTTGGATGCGATATGTTCTTTTGTTGCCAGCATCAGAAGTCGTTTTGGTTTATTCCTAATACACCACACAAATTGGCAACATATAAATATGCAGCACCACCTTTGAATGTAACATAGAACAATAGCCTTCCTCTACCCATTTCTTTCCGAACACTTTCGTGTTGTGGTTCGTCAATTTTATAAGCAATCTGAACTCCGCTTTTGGAGTTGATTTTAATTGTGGTCTTGTTTTGATTTTTAGTGTCTGCTTCAACAGAAAAAATAATATCCTCTTTGTCGGGGTCAGATATTATTTCAAGAATTTGCTCAAATGAAATCCCATAAACTTTGTCAAAGAAAACCTGAAAGTAAAAATGAGGAACATTGAACGTTTCTATCCACTTGTAAACAACTTTAATATCCTCAACTTTTGGTGTAATGGAAAGGAAATCTCTTTTCTGAACTTCCTTTATTACTCTCTTTAACTCTTTAAACAGGTTGTTGAGTTGAACTAATCTTTCTGATGAACTCCATCCGGGAACTTTAAAATCGGTAACACTTAATGTTTCAGGAGTTATTCCTTCTAAAACAGGAATGTATTTATGCCTTGCTGGATTGTCAAGTATGTCTTTAAATTCAGTGAGAATTTTGTCCTTAATTGCCAATGCAATTTGTTTGAATTTTTCAGTTCTCAATTGCATAGCCGTTTCGTAACGGTCTATCAAAAATGCACTAGAACGAACTTCAATACCAGCTACTGCTTTCTTTACATAGTCAGTGATTTGACTATGAGGAATTTGGCTAATGTCGTAACCTAAATTTTCATCAAAGTCAGATATTTTGAAAATGAGTAAGTCGGGTCGTTTACCAATGGTGTCAAGTTCACTTTGGAAGTCCTGATAGAAAGTGTCAAAGCCATCTTCACCTGCAACCAAGATGTCTGACCTGCCATATTTAACGGCAACAAAGTTCTTTGAAGTTTCGTTGATTGCTCTTGTTACAAGATTTTCAGCCCAGTCGCCTTGCTCTTTATTTGTGATAAAGTTAGAAGATGCCTGTGTCGGTGTCCGTGAAGGGTCACGCGGCAAACCGAAGTCAACTAAAGTTGCTGGAACATGTTTGGTTAATTCTCTTATTCTTTCGTAATAGCTCATTGTTTGGTTTTTAAATATTGAACTTTCCTTTCGGCAACTTTTAATGTATCAAGGTCGGCATCTTCTTTTATAATTCTGTAAGCGATTTGGTCGCTTAAATATTCTTTCAGCATTTCCTTTTCATCAAGTTTGAAATATTTTGCCACCTGTTTGATTTGCTCTTTGGTCGGCTGTCTTTCGCTGCGTTCAATCTTGCCAAGCAATGAAGTATCAATGCCTATTTTTTCCGCAACATCTCTCAATGAAAGCTGTGCTTCTTCTCTTAGCGTTCTGACTTGTTCAGCAAATGTTGTTACTTTATTCTTACTCATTTGTCAAGGACAATTATTGTCCAAAGGTAGGTTTTAATTTTATTAAGGACAAATTTTGTCCTTAAAAGCTTTCAACAGTCAACCAAAAAATGTTTGTTAAAAGCACGTCTTGTTCAAGTTAGCAAGGTCGCCATAGAATATCCGATTTAATATCCCGAAGTTATTACACTTTTTTTATTGTTCAAAAAATAAGTATTCCATTACAAATGACTCCATTTTATTATTTAACAAGCAATTGTCAATGTCAGCAAGTTAACAAAATCAGGACTAAAGTTCAGGATGTTTTACAGCACAAACAAAGCCGGGAAAACTGTGCTACAGCTTTAATTAAAATCCTTCAACATCCTTTGTTAAATACCAATTTCCCAGTCATCCTACTTTTCAGTATCGTTTATTTTTTCAAACAGAAAACTATAAACCTTTACCGATGTATCATCAGCCCGCTTTTTGCGAAGGGTGATGGTTTTCAGTTCATCGGTTATTTCAATTTCACCGGCATATTCTGTTTTGCCTTTATCAGCCGGGGTTTCAATTGCCGTGGGAAACCAGCCGGATATTTGTTCCGACCGCTGCCAGATACTAAACGGACTTCCGTTGTCGGTTTTGCCATATTCAACGTAAAGTTTGTATCGCCCGTTGTCAAGGCCGGGAAGTGATATTTGCACTATGGGAACACCTTCAATGTCAATTTTTGCCGGCCACGAGTCTGATTTTTTCAGACCAAAAACAATAGCCGGGTCCTGGTAATCGGCTGTGGCAAGCCAGTAAAGTGAGAACAACATTCCCTGTGCGGTTAATTTTTCGCGATGCGGAATGGTGGTAACTTTATCATCTATTCTTATTTCGGTATTTTCAAATTGTGGTTTTTCAGCATAAAACAGGGCAACTGAGGTATAATCTGCTTTTACACTGGTTTTTGCTTCGGGTTGGTGTTCAATGGTCAGATTAAACGACTCATTAAAATTCAATTTATCCGAAAGGTAAAACCTGTATCCGCCGGTACGCGCAGTCATCAGGTTGTATTCCAGCGAACCATGAAACGGTAAACTGATTCCCCTGTCCCATTTATCGGGTACAGCATACCACCCGCCATTGAAATAGTCTTCAGAACCGGTGCCGTGCATTTTCATTTTCCCGTCGATGGTGGTACAGTCATCCCCTTCAAAAAACGAGGTATGACCCTCTTCAAGACCTTGTGCAATCAGGATTGTACCAATGTAATGTCCTTTTCCTTTTATATCAGAAATTAAATACGGAACGCCCTGCGGAATATTATATTCCCTGCGCGACTGCACATAAAGTTTTCCTTCGTTTTTTGCATCCCTTTTGTCATCAGTATAATAAATGGTTCCCATTATCATCAGTTCGGCAGGATCACCGGCTTTGGTTTTGTCGTATTTCAGTTTTATTTCGGCTGAATTGTCAAAAGGCATGGGTAAATAAGAATACAGTTTTGATTTGTTGGAACCCAGCAAAACCGATTGCATGGCCGGTTTGCCATAAGCAAAACCAAAAAAATCGTGCAACGGAAGGTCAAGAGCGTTTTTAGCCTCATCGTCCCAATTAGCTGTTAACATTACTTTGCGATAAGTCTGCAAAAGGTCACTTCCGGCACCAAACTCAATTCCTACAATTCTTCCACCGGTTTTGATTTCAAAAACGGCTTCTTCTTCACCCGGTTTCAAAACAAGGTTTATCTTTTTTGATTTCAGTTTGTTTCCGTATGATTCAAGTGGTGAAGTTTTTTTGTCCCACACAGCCTCGATTTTTTCGAACATATCTTTGTAACTGGAAAGCATTTCGACTGAAAATGATTTCATTTTCTCTTTTTCAGTCAGGCTGCGGAACTGTGTTTGATGAAACCTGAGGTTTTTACCTGTATATACAATTTTCAGCGATTTTTCGTAAGGAATGGGCAGATAACAATAATAACCTCCAATCTGGTTTCCGCACAACGGCGAAACAAACGGATAACTTTTCCCGGTAAACAAGTCGATAAACGGAATGCTTATTCTGGGCCTTTTCTCTCCATCGAAATAAAACTTTACTGTGTCGGCATCGGGTGTGGGAGTCCAAATCCGGTTAACAACACCCGGCCCTTTCAGATCGGCAATAACCAGTCCTTCCGGGTCTTTTCCGACAAATGAATATTTGCCCGAAAAACCATCATCGTTTCCACCGGTTCTGTCGTAGCTTGAAAGTTGTTCAATGTCTCCCGCACGGTACAACGAAAACCTTGAAATATCTGCCAGGTTTTGCAACTCCTGCCGGTAATTATCGGTTTGTGCCGTTATATTCAAAAAAGCACAGAAAAAGAGAATTGTAAAGATTTTTTGTTTCATGATTTCAGGTTGAATTGGTATTGTTATTTGAAGCATTCCGAATTACAATTAACTTCCGGTTGATGCTTTCGTTTGGCAAGTTAACCAAAAAAATTGTTGTGTAAATCATTAAAGAAATGAGATAAATTAATACAAATCAATCATTAATGTGAATCAAGGAAAGAACCGGTATTTTCATTCTTTAACTTGTCCTGCCTTACAGGCAGTTGCTTTTTTTGTTGTTTTTTCCGCAGGTCAATGACCATGCGGTTATGAATCCCGATGTACATCGGGAGACTTTTCAAGTCATTTCTGCAACTTGTCCTGTAAGGACTTATTTTCGTAACCACAGGTTTGTAACCTGTGGTTGTATCATAGTAGAACCCAACTGCCTGTAAGGCAGAATTTTAAATATTTGTTTCTTTCTCGTTTTTAGTATATGATTAAGCACTTTTAAATCCGGGAATAAACCTTTTCAGCAGCAGCATTAACAAACTCCTTCATTTGCTTTTTTACTTCGGTTTTAGTCAAACCTGGTTTTTGATAAATGACTTTATTCCGGTTACTTTTTGTTCCCATTTTCTCTTCTGCGATTTCACCAAACACCCTGATAAATGTGTCGATTTCTTCTTCGCTGTTTCCAATTCCCAGGCTAATCCGTAAAACTCCGGGCAGTTGTAATCGGGGAAACACTGTAACAATGATGCGTTGAAACTGCTCCAGTTTCGGGCCAACACCAAGCATGTTTTTTACAAGAATGTGGGCACAGTGGCAACCAAACCGAATCCCTATTCCACCCTGAACTGCCAGTTCGTTGGCTATTCCGCTTGAAATCTTGTCTTTTAGGGAAAATGCAACCACGGCGCCTCTTTCAGTAAACTTTGGTGAGGCTGTGTCAGAAACCCCAATAATTTTAACACCTTCAATCTGAGCCAGGCCATTTACCATCCTGCCTGTCAGCGCCTGTTCTTCTTTCTGAATTACGTCCATTCCAATCCGTTGCAAAAGCACCAACACCTTTCCCAATGCGGCAATTCCACCGGCATTTTCTTCGCCCGACGACTGAATGAGTTCCATTTCGGCAGAACTGAAATGCAATATTCCTTTTTTTACAACCAGCGCGCCACTGCCAAAGGGAGCATACACTTTATGGGCAGAGAAAGCAAGATAATCAATTCCCAATCTTTCCATATCAATCTTCCTGTGTGCGACCAATTGCGCCGCATCCACCAGCAACCGTGCTCCATATTTGTGCACAATCCGGCTGATCTCCGCCAAATTATTGTAAGTGCCGAGCACATTTGATGCACCGCTTACAGCTACCAACCAGATTCGCTTCTTTCCATGTTTTCCTTCGTGGTTGTATTCCAGCAAATGTTTTTCAAGTTCATTCAAATCAAAAAATCCCTCTTTGTCGATCGATAACCGTAACAGGGTATGATTTTGAAACATGCGCCACGGCAAATCGTTGGATGAGTGTTCGAGAAGCGAACTAAGTACCACCGGTTCGATGTCTTCTTCTGATTCGCGACTCAAACTTTCGGCTGCCAGGTTGATGGCTTCTGTAGTGTTGGTAGTAAAAATGATATCATAATCTGCTTGAGACGCTCCCAGCATTTTTGCACAAACCGACCTGACTTCCTGAATGATCTCTTTTTGTACCTGTTTGGGCTGATTCCATGTTTGACGAACTGCATTCCAAACCGGTAAAAACGTTGGTGCACTGGCAGCATAATCAAAGTTAATAAATGCCTTCTTTCCTTCAACCGCTGGAACCTGAACACCTCTCCCAATCAGTGTTTTCCGGAGTTCATCCAGCAATTCCTTCCCTGAATATTTTTCCAGTTCATCGTGGTATAGAATTTCATCTGCATTGATCTTTTCAGATACCGGATTCTGAAAAATGTTGCTCCCGTATTGTTTAATCATTCGAATTGCCTTTGCAAACGCGATGATGTTAATGATTGCCGGTGTTCCGGCCTCAAACCTGTCGGGTGCACTTTCCCACACCACCCAGTTAATGGCCATTAGTCTGGCTGTTCCCCCGCCGCTCTGAAAAGGAACGCTTCCTGGCAATGCTTTTCTTTTTACTGCCAATGCCCTCACGCCCAAAGCCAAACCAAAATCGATGCCCGCTAAAACCATGTAACTTTCAACATCCAGTTTTGCTGTCAGCTTTTCGGCGCTTAATGGCGAGCAAAAAATTACCACGTATTTTCGTTTGCTCAGACCAAGGTATTCTAAAATGATGTTTCTGGCCTGTTCGAACAGATGTGTGGTCACCATGGAAAAGTGCCCGCTGCCCCGGTGAACATTGGAATAGGTTTCCAACGCGGAATGTACTCCACGCTCCAGTTCTTCAAACGATTGATAGGTTTTGTTTTTCAGGTCAGGTTGATTTTCCATTTTTGTATTTTTAGTTAATCATAAGAGACACAATAATTAAGTAATCGATTGAGATTACAAATTACAATATTCAGGAGCTATTTCCAAGGCAACAAAGTTTTTGAATAACAAATAATCAGAATCTGATTGGAATTAAATATGGCGGCAGTTATTTCCATTCTTTAATAAGGGAATAAGGTTGGGTCTCCCTTTTTAGCCTTTTTACTAAGGTTAGATGAAAAACATAAGGTTTATTTATAAACAGAAAAATCTTATTTTCAGTACGTTAACCTTAGTAGAAAATAATAGTAAGTGATTTTAACCTTATTACCTTATTTATCATCAATACTCAAGGGGACTTTGAAGAGTTTATTGATTCTCAACCTTTTTCTAAAACCCTTTTTTTGGAATTTCAATAATATCGTCATTCCCCCGGTTGCGCTGGCCTGATTTTTTCCCTTTGTTAAATTGGTACCTGATTTTAAACCAAACAGGCAACGCTGGCAATTGCAAATTTCCTTCTGAAAAACTGTAGAATTGTTCCGGTTGAATTTCATTTCCGGTGTAGGTAAAAGTCCGGGCAAAAAGTAAAGCTCCTGTTACGCCAATCTTCCAATTTTCGCCAAATCCTTTTTCGAGCGTTACAAACCACAGCGGGTCGCTGAACTGCCTGTTCTGTATATCAATTCTGGGACTGTTGTATTGAAACTGAAACGAAAGTGCTATTTTATGTTTGAATGTTGCAATTGCCGAAAGACCCGACTCAACAGCAACTTCCTGTCGGTTGGTTAAATCTTCTTGAAGTACTGAATTATTTACCTCGGATTGAATATTAAAAACCTTCAAATAAGGATTTACAACCACCTGTTTCCACAGTTTTACCGATCCGGAGAATTGAAAACCATATTCGTAAATGTTCCCCAAATTGTATGGTGAAGTTTGATAAACCCCAAAATCATTAATGAAAGTGTATTGATTTACAGCGTTTTTCCTTACTTTCAGAAATAATCCCGTCGAAAGATAACTATCGCTAAAATTCCGCGAATATTCAAGTTTCAGATTTCTCCGCAACTCCTGTTTTAAATCCGGGTTCCCTGTGTAAACCGAAAACGGTTCGGTATAAATGGAATTTGGATTCAGTTGATAAATTGCCGGACGGTAAACCGAGGTTGTGTATGACAATTCGATGCTTTGTTTCGGTGTAATTTTGTAATTTACGGTTGCCTGTGGCAGAAGAATAAATTTAGTTGTTTGGTTTTCAATGGTCAGTCCCGAAACTGAATATTCAGCCCTGGCACCTGCCTTTACAACAAAACCGGCAGCGTTAAATCCAGCGATTGCATAGGCTGCAAAAATATTATCGTCGTATTGAAATTCAGGCAATTGCCTGTCAGTTAGTTTCTGAATCCTGGTTTTCAATCCGCTTTCAATTTTTAATTTTTCTGAAACCGGAGTCAATAAATCCATCCTGAAACCAAACGAATGCTGATTTGGTTTTACTGTATTATTTTGATTTGAAAGCGAATCGTTATCTACTGAACCGCTGAAATCAGTGCTGTTTTCTGAAAATAACCGGTTGTAACTGAAATCGAAAGTGATTTCGCTGCCCGGTTTTTTGAAATTGTGCCTGAAAAAGAGGGAATACAATGTCGACCAGTTTTTACCTGAATCATCTTTCAGCACGGTCCAGGTTGTGTCTGCCGCGTTCTGATTTTTTAATCGATAATCAATTGTTCCATCGAATTCGCGGGAGAAAGGATTAAAAAATCCATAAAAGCTAAACAGGTTATTTTTGTCGATTTGATAGTCGAAACCGTAATGAAACCGGTGCGACCAGTCTTTTTGCCGTAGATACTGATTCGAAATAATTTCGGGAGCCTGAATTTCATTTCCAAGTACGCGCTGGCCCGACTCCACAATATCGAAATAACTTATTTCGCCGTTGTACGAGGTAAAAATGTTGAGTTTCTTAAAACCATAATTAAATCTGTAATTGGGAAACGAATAAATAACCGATTCAGATGTAGGAATTTCGGCATACAAATGCCCGCCAAATCCCAAATCGGTATTTTCTTTGAGAATAATATTGATAACCCCCGAAACAGAAGCATCGAAACGCGAACCGGGCGAACTGAGAACTTCCACCTTATCAATTTTTTCGGGGTTAAGCTGGCTCACATAATTTTTATCACGCTCCTTTCCATCAACCAGAATGATGATGTTTTGAGCGCCGTCAACCGAAATGTTTTTGCTGATATCGACCTGAATTCCGGGAATATAACCTAAAATATCAAAGCCGGTATTCGAGATTTCGACCATCTTTTTATTGATAAAAAAGGTGGTTTTGCCAGCCTCCTTCCGGGCTTTCATCCTTTCGCCGGCCACCACCACTTCATTAATATTAACCGACATCTCTTTTAACAGGATAGTTCCCGCATCAAGGTTTTCGTTTACTTCAACCGGTTTTGTAACTTTTTCATAACCAACGGCACTCACCGTAAAATAATATTCACCTCCTGCCACCGACGCAATTTCGAAACCACCCTCTGTGTTTGAGGCAGTTCCGGTAATCAGCAAGGAATCTGAGATACCCAAAATGGCAACATTTGCAAACGGCACCGGTTCGTGACTTTTTTCATCCAGAATTTGTCCGGTAACCGATAGTTTAACCTGGTTTTGTCCGTAGACTGCACACAAACAGATTAAAAAAGCACTGGTTAGAACAACCCACCTTTTGAGATTTTTTCTCCACATATTTGTTTTCATTTTCCATCGTATTAATTTGACCTGCAAAAATTTTCTTCTGCAAAGTGAATCAGTAAGATGCTATGAACCAAATTATTGGGATACTGAGCAACAATTTGTTACCTGCTGAAACGGGGGATAAAAAATGTGTTACGAATGGCAATAATTTGTGACGAAATGCAAACGGTTACGAGTGATATTCCTGAAATACCAAATCGAAATTGCGGATATTGCTTCTTGAAACCGGGATAACAAAATCGGTTTCGGTCAATCTTAACTGGTATCCCAGAATATTTCCCTGTCTGCTTTTTACTTTTTTCAGGTTTACGATAAATGCGCGGTGTGTCCTGAAAAACCCAGGCGTACCCGACAACTGCTTTTCGATGTTACTGATGGAGTTTCTGATGATTTCCTTTTTGATACCGTTTTCACGGTTCAGGTAAAAAACCACGTAATTGCCCTCGGACTCCGCATAAATAAACTGGCTGGGGTAAAACCTGATTTCCTCCTTTTTTAGTTGAGAACCAATCCTGATGATTTCTTCGGCTTTTTGCTCAGCAGTGCCCGGCACTGTTTCGCTTTTAACACTTTTATCATTTACCGGATTCAGCAGAAACTGATAGTTAACCGACGAGAAAAAGGCAAAAGGAATGATTGCCAGCAAAAAAGCGCTTTTCAGTGAATTCAGAAAAGTAGGCAGGTTCAATCTTTCGCCGGCCGGTTCAATAACAAAACCAAGGATATAAATAACCGCACCAATTCCGAAAATGATGATAAACACCGAAATAATTTCCTTTAATAAAGTCCATTCCTTTACATTTCTGAACCACCTCGAAAAGGAAAGTATTTTAACCAAAAGCAAAACCGACAAACCCGACGCAAGACTGTAAACAGCCATAGTTGCAGCGTAGCTCAACGATTTTGATGCATGTGCATTTAATGGCTGGTAAAAGATTAAAAAACCAAAGCAAAAAACAGCAACAATCACAGCCCCCGCAAACGGATTTTCAATCACATAACTACGAGGGTATTTTAAATTGAAAGATTTGTGAATCCGGTTTTTCATTTCGTTTAACTTGATTCACAAATATGATTGAAAATATGGTTTTTGACAAAAAATAATGAGTCCTAAAATACAGAATTTCACTTATCTGTAAACAGATTCAGGATAACAATAATTACCAAAGACTATTTTATTTCCAAATGAACCATTTTTGTTTTCAAACTAAGATTAGTATATTGAAAAATGTCAAAACTTTTACTTGAGTTGAAATATAACGTTTCGGGGGTTTAAGAAGGTGGTGATTTTAGAGCACAAAACTGTCAATATGAGCGAAAGTTTGATTAAAAACTGAACTTCAATTAGTCATTGATCCGCCGATCTATTAAATCCACTTTTCCCAGATGTCCCTTTGCCTAAAAAAAGACTTGGCTTGTTAAGTCCATACATAGGTGGTAAAAAAATGTTTTACAATTCTCATTTATAGTTTACTTATTCTCAAGTTTCTTGTTTATAATTTCTGAAAGTGCAAGATTATATCCAACTTGGAATTGCCAGAAAGGATTATTGTCGCCAATCATTGCAATATATCTTGCCCTTGCAAAAATTTTATTCCCTAAAGAATTCAAGGGATTCCAATACATTTCTAATTCAGGACTAATGATTTTTTTCATTTGTCCATGTCCTTTTTCCTTTAATTGAGGTGCATACTGCCAAATAATTTGAGAAGACAAATTAATTCCTAAGTTGGGTGCTGCAATAATTTTAATAGAAGGGTTTATACCGATATAGGGAAGTCCAACAGTTAATGTATCGGTTGAGCTTGCAAAATTTGATAATGCTAAACCACTAACCAAATCCAAAGCATAACCACTTTTTGATTTGTTTGAAAATTGTCCGGATAAAAGATTGAATCCAATTTCAAAATTCAACCAGTTTCTTTGATGTAAAGTTTGCCTTGAAAATGTTGTATCGTTGCTTGCATGAATTGTATCACTATTGTCAACAAGAACATTTGTGTATTTATACTTTTCGTCAAACTTTGACAACCGAAAGTTCGCTGTGAAGTAATGAAGAAAAAAGAACGGTTTGTTTTTAACGTTTGATGATATTATTGGTGTTTTAAAATTTGCTTCTGTCTGAACAAGTCCATTTGATTCACTACCAAAAGCACTTAACATATCGCTATATAATTTTATATTAAAAATGCTGTTTATTCCTAAATCCTTTGCAAGAGATTTTGAATCATTCTTTTTTGCCAATTCAAACCTTATGTCGTTCGGTGTGTAATTTCCGTTTCTAACCCAAATCATAAAATCGCAAGTTTGAAGATAAAATGTTTCGTTACCGTCAAAGAATTTTAGCAAATCACATCTTTCATTGAATCGGTTTACTTCAATTGGTGCAAGTTCATTTGTATAGGTTTTATTTTCTTTAGTGAGTACTTGAATGTCTGATATAACTCCATCTGAAATATCAACAATTACTTTAGTAATATTTACTTTATCCTTTATTGCAGTTTTAGTTTTTTTCTTATCGCCACCAGTCACAAAGTGGTAAACAGTAAGATTGTCTGTTGCGAAAAGAGTAAAAGTTCCTACTGATAATGATGTCACAGTATCGTTAACAACTATTTTTTTTATCTCATCCAATGTCTTTTGAAGGTTTGATACTTTGAATTCAAGAGAATCAAGTTTTGTTATTGAACTATCCTCATATGACAATGTTGTTCCTACTAGGGCAGATGTTGTTAAAATGGTTGCAGCTGAATCTGTTTGTCCATAGCTAAAAAATGATAGTACAAAAAAAAAATAGGGTTGCAATTCTGAATATTGGATTTTTCATTTTGCTTTAATTTATTTTGATTTCTATTAAATTTTGTCAATTGCCTTAAAGCCTCCTTTTATCGTTAATTAATAAGCGTTCTAATTTCATTTTGTTTTAAATATACGGCATATCTTCCTGCAAGCACAAGTATTTCTTTTTCCCAAGGATAAATTTTTATTTTCGTTTTTACTTGGGATGACAATTCGAACAATTCAAAAACATCTTTCATTGTAAAGTTTGGAAACCTGTCGGACGGAATCTCGGAAAGATTATGTTCGTTATAGCCATTAAATGTACTGCTGCTTGCTAAATCTCTATATACATCTTCCCAATCCATTTTTTCATTTTTAATTTTTTGCTTTAGTTGATTATTTATGCTCAATAAGTTGTTGTCAGCGACAGTCTCTAATTCGATAAACTTATCTTTTATTGTTGAAAATCCAATCCTCTTAATATTGCTTTCGCTCAGTTCATAATACTTTGCCAAGTATTTCATATTAACATCAGAATACAATAAGTTAATATCTACCGTGTAAAGCAATGATTTTTTTAATAACTTCCCAATACGAACCTTCCCATTATCTTGTTGCTGTATTCCCTTTCCAAAACCGCCACAATCAACGACTATCGCCTTTTTATTTCTGTTGTCAAGTTTATCGGAATGAAGTAATTCAAATAGAGTAGTAAATCCTAAATTATCAACTGCCCCGCCATCAATAACCCTAATAACCGAATTTGCATTATCGCTAATACTAAACTTTAACATTGGTAAAACTCCGGGAAAGGCTGCACTCCCAGAAATAGCATAAGCTAATGGAAGTCCATAACCATTGTCAATTACAAATGGTTCTTCAGGAAGAAGAGATCCATTGATTTTTAAACCATTAATAATATGGGGCATAAATGGAAGCCTCTCCCCATTGCTATAAATCGTTCCATTTGTTACAAACATCGGCATTAACACACTCTTTTCGGATAGTTTAGGAATAAAGAAATCATTCAAAAAAAGTCTTTGAATTGTTTTTCCATTATATTCTTTTCCGTTTTGCAGCAATTCGTAGTCAATCATTTTAGGATATGGTTTACGGATTTTGTTTTTCTCATATCGAGAAAGTCTTAAAATAGAACTTGCTTTTGCGTCTTTAAATAAAAACTCTTGTAGTGTAATTTTTCTTTCGTATGACTTCCAAAAATCCAAAAATGTTCTATTAGTCAAAACATCATTTTTTTGCAATGTTAGATAGTATCCAGCGGCAAAGCCTCCACCCGATACTGTTGAGAAATAATCTATTTCATTTAAAACTGTTTTGTTGTCCTGTTTGATTTCATTTAAACCCATTAACACACCTAGCCCAAAGTATTGTGCTCTTGAACCTCCCCCAGATATTGATATTCCAAGTGCATTATTTTCGTCTTGACCGGTTCTTTCTTGCGGTGTCTTGTAACTTTCAGTTTCAACAATTGGGATTGGCTTATACCTATTGTCTGAATAAATTGTTATTTTATTATTAACGCAAGAGCTAAAAAACAAAATCAAGGCTATAAAAAGTCCTTGTGTAAGTCTGAATTCCGAATTTGTCATCATGATATTATTTTATTGTTGGTAAATGTTTATGTCGTTTATTATATGCACGGTTGTCAATAGGGTTTACTGCATATTTGGATCCTTACCATTGTGTCCCGATTGATTGATTACATATCCCCGAAATAGTATATATTATATTTAGTAAGTTATTCTCTAAAGATCTCTATCCTTAGATGTTAAATTAATTCCGAAACCAATACTAAACCAATTTTCTTTATTATAAATCCAATTAACACCTGATGTTCCAGGAGCGTAATCTTTTCCCCATAAAAAGCCTATGTTGAAACCATTTAAATCCAAAATTATTCCTGTAGACCATGTCAAACCTAATGTAGTTGATGATTCAGATTCGGGGTTAGTATTCGAACTATTTATAGAAAGTAAACTTGTTCCTAATGTAATTGTAGGTACTGTAATGTAAAATGGATTCTTTTGGCTAACTGGAAAACGAAAACCTAGATATTGTCCGAGTGTTATATCAGTACTTAATTCCCATGGGATATTTTCTCCTTTAACAGATTTATCTGGTCTAATTTTAATTGGTGCCAATAGTGTTCCTGTTACTAATCTTATAGTCTTTTGCTTATTAAGATCCACAATATTATCTTCAATTATAAA
The DNA here is from genome assembly GCA_041737765.1 of Draconibacterium sp. Lineage (GTDB taxonomy): Bacteria > Bacteroidota > Bacteroidia > Bacteroidales > Prolixibacteraceae > Draconibacterium. Next base: position 128,995 of record JBGSRA010000128.1, read on the forward strand.
ATAAGTTCGATCATCATTCTCAGTGTTTACGTAATTGTCATTTCCTTTAGCAATTGTATTGTCGGATGTGATTTCAAGAAATTTAATAAAAATTTTGTCATCAACTGTCTCAATGTATTTATACTTTAATCCAGCTAAAGCAGTTCTTTGTTTAATAGTAACACCTTCGAAGTAATTCACTTTAAAGTCCACAATGGTCTTGTACGCCTTTCCAAGCGTCCATTTCTGATTTACGTCCTGAGCTAAAACAATCGAAGAAAATAAAATTAAAATTGTCGAAATGCATATTTCTTTCATATACTTTGTTTTGTTGTTTTGTTTACAATTTGATTAATACCAGTATATCGAATGTATTCTTTATAATTCATATTTTTTTGTAAAAGGTAAGATTTGCGAAGTCGCTGATTATATGTCGAAAGTGTAATTTACATTATTGAATTACTGTTTATTTAAGAATTAAGTTGTGTACAATTTACAAATAGATTTCAATAATACAATACCAAAAGGTCTTTATTTTTTAATTAATTGAAAAAGAATGGATAAGGAAATTAATCTTTCCTTTATTCAGTGCTTGGGTTGGTATTTCCTCTATAAAAACAGATACTTTTCAAAAAAATCCAAAAAAAAAGATTCCATCCGTCGTCAGACAGATGGAATCCCTGATTACATAAGTTCATGAAACTTTATGTAACTAAAACTAATCCTCGGTTTTATTAATGGTCTTTGGCTTTAAAACCACCAGTTGCAAAACAATGGCAACAACCACAATTATCGAGAGCATGGCAAAATCGTGTCGCATGTTTCCGGCATCAGCTGATTTGCCAAGTAAGCCCGTTATAACTGCCCCTGCTGATATTCCGGCCAGGTTCATCAATCCGTAACCGGTTGCGCGGTACCGTGGCGAAACAAACTGGCAAAGAATAGGCATGCTGTTGGCATCGAAGATGTGTCGTTCAATTACATACTAACTTTCTTTTTCCACGACAAGTTTTTTCGTTCCAATAAAATTTGCTGTTTGAACATCCACTAAATACACTCCCTTTTAAAAATATTTCGTATTTATTTCTACCTTTTGAGTATCTGTTGCTATGGTAGAGAAAATTACTTTTTAAGTAATGTCAGCGATAATTACTTGAGCTTCGGCTGTTTTTGGAAACCTTCCAACAACCGGGAGGGTAATGAATAGTATGAATTAAATGAGCTGCACCTAATTAGCCAATCTGATAAATAGCTTGTAAGTATTTTTAATTCATCAACGCATTCGGCATAAAATCTCGCTGAGCTATAATTGTAATCCTCAGGAGTAGGAGCAAGTTTCCATCTTGGCTGTTGTTGGAGACCCTTTCATTAACGGCCAAAAAAGTAATAAAGAAAGGTTTAAAAAATTCCCTGTTTGTTTATGCTACTTTGTTTTTTTGTAATCTTTGCGTTTTATTATTAGAAAAATTATATAATAAAATATAATAAAACAAGCGGTATTAAAAGCCATTTAATTGGTATGGGAATAATGGGTGTACAAATTTTTACTTTGCCTTTTCTTTCCAGGAAAATTAGCCATATGTACGTTAACAGAAGAATTATAAATGTGTGAATATTCATAGCTTTATCTGTAATATCGCCACTAATTACATATACTATTAAAAAGTAAATAAATGCTGGAATTAGCCCCACAAAGGTTGTTATATATTCTCCTATAGTTGGTAAACCTAAAACTTTTTGAAGAAATGTTTCTTCTCCAGTAACATTAGTATTTTCTTCTACATATTCTTTTTGCTTACCCATGACTTTTAAAATTTATTAAGATTTATACATATAATTATTGAACTCTTTCCTAATTTTTTCTCATTTCTTTTTTCCGGCTGTTGTTGGAATCCCTTCCAAAAACTGCAAAAATTCCGGTGGTTAATAGTTGTAGTGGTCTTTTCATATTGTTTGAGATTTAAATAGTTTGCCTACTCTTCCCAATAGCTATCTGGACGGTTTTCGGCTTACCCGTTTTATTTTTTTGTTGGTTAGTCAATGTACAAATGTGTAAATTTAGCACTGTCGCCAATGGGTTTCACATAACCACTTAATATCCAGACGTTATTATACATTTTTGTTATCTTATTCATCGTTTTAATTTTCTGTATTCAAAATCAACTTGTAAAATGAGCTTTGTATCCTGTTCGTGGTTTTAATGATTAATATTATTTATTTACAATTTACAAATAGATTTCAATAATACAATACCAAAAGGTATTTATTTTTTATTGATTTGAAAAAGAACAGATTAGGAAAGAAATCCTTACTTTATTTACCTTAGTTTGGGTTAGCATTTTATCAGTAAAAACAGACTCTTTTCAAAAAAATCAAAAAAAAAATTCCATCTGTCTGCCGACGGATGGAATCCCTGATTACATAAGTTCATGAAACTTTGTGGAACTAAAACTAATCCTCGGTTTTATTTATGGTCTTTGGTTTTAAAACCACAAGTTGCAAAACAATGGCCACAACCACAATTATCGAGAGCATGGCAAAGTCGTGTCGCATATTACCGGCATCGGCTGATTTGCCAAGTAGGCCCGTAATAACTGCCCCGGCTGATATTCCGGCCAGGTTCATCAATCCGTAGCCTGTGGCGCGGTACCTTGGCGAAACAAACTGGCAAAGAATAGGCATGCTGTTGGCATCGAACATTCCGAAACCCAGACCAAAAAATACTGCTCCCAGTACCACCATTTCAAAACTTGCACCGTAACCCAGTAAAAACAGCGCCGGAATGGTAAACACCAAACCCAGAACACCAGTAAATATACGGCCCTTCAGATTTTTTTGTACCCAGCGGTCGGAAAGATAACCTCCAATCAAAACCCCGACAAACGACGACATGGCGGTGGTAACGGTTGCCAGTGGACCAGCCTGCGACATATTCATTTGCAGGGTGTCGGAAAATAAGGTAGGCAGCCAGTTTTTAACCGCCCACCCCGGGAAACTTGGCGCAGAGAAATAAAACAAAATCACCCAGAAAGCAATATTACCGAACAACACTCCCAACCCTCTGAAAGCATATGCAAACTCCTTCCCGATTGTGGTTTTCTGAGTTTTATCGATTGTATATGATTTTTTCTCTTTCAGAAAAAGAAGTAAAACTATACTGTACACCATTCCTATTAATCCGAAGAACTGAAAGGTCCACTGCCATGAGAAATTATTGGCAATGGTGGCACCAAAACCGCCAAATGCCTGCCCGAGGTAAATCCCGGTGGTATGAATTCCAACGGCAAGCGAACGGGTTTTTCCCTGGTGATAATCGACAATAAGCGACAATCCGGCGGGAATATAAAAGGCTTCGCTGACACCCATCACAGCCCTTAAAATATACAACTGGTTAAAATTGGTGGCGTAACCCATCGAAAGTGTAACACCCGACCATACAAACAAACTGCCTACTATCAGCCATTTCCGGTTTAGCCGGTCGGCTATGATACCCGAAACAGGACTCATAAAAGCATAAATCCAAAGGAAAATGGCCATGAGCCGCCCAAAATTCTCGGCTTTTGCCAGTTCGGCAATATCTATCATCATCGAGGGTTTCATGGTCGAAAGCATCTGGCGGTCGAGGTAGTTCAGCAGGGCAACCACCCACAACATGCCAACCACTGCCCACGGATAAAATTTCTTTTGCTGCATAATGTCTAATTTTTACTTTTTAAAATTTATATGAATATCCCGAAATATGCAAGTAATATTGAATAAATGAAGCAGTATATTGAAAATGAATAGTTTAATCATACTTACTCACCCTGATTCGTCTGCCGACGAATCGTCCCTCTCTACTCGTAGAGAGGCCCGCCTGAATGACAAAGTCGGGCAGGGAGAAGAGGGTGAGTCAAATAAAAACTTATAATTACTGGCATAAACTCGGATAAGCATATTACTTCAGATATTTTTCAAAAAAAGCATCCATTTTCTTTTGCATGTACTGGTTGGGGCGTTCTGCAACGTCCATGGCATGTGGCCACAAGGGCAATTTGTAATATTCGTTTGGTACACCAAGCCGGTCGAGCCGGGCTTTTAACGTGTCCGACTGGCTTTGCGGAAGCAGGTTGTCGGAAGTTCCCTGGAAAATGAGGGTGGGTGGCAAATCCTTGCGAAGGTATTTTGCGGGTGAAGCATCCCAGTACAATTCAGGTTTTTCGGAATAAGGATGCCCGATAAACCCGGTTACCAGTCCTTGTGTTTGTGCATAAGGTGTTGTCATGTCAACCGGTCCGTAAATATCGACTACTGTTTTTATTTTGTGCGGGCGGGTGGCAAGGTAAGTACTGTCGAGCGGAATGGCCGGTTCCTTAAAATCGTAAGTCGTCATCAAAACCAGATGACCACCTGCAGAACCGCCAATCATGGCCACGCGGTCGGGGTCGTAACCATATTTTGCGGCATTACTGAAAAGAAAGTGCATTGCATCTGAAACATCCTGAACACAGGCCGGGTAAATACTGTCGTTTTTTAGCCGGTACGAAACCGTTGCAGTGATGTAGCCTTTTTTTGCATAATCGACCAAATAAACCAGGTAATCAGAACGTTTGCCACCTTTCCAGCCGCCACCGTGAACAAATACCAGCAGTGGCGCAGGTTCGGTAAGGTTTCGTGGTTTGTACAGGTCGATTTGCAATGATTTCCCATTTACATTTTTGTATTCGATATCTTTTATCTCCTCTATTTCGGCTGGAATTTCGGGTTCAAGATTTGCCAGTTTTTCGAGCCCCACACCAATTGCCAGGTAATCGAGTAACTCGAAATGGTAAGCGATTGGCGCCTTTTCTGGGAAAAGCCAACCAATAGTTCGTGGAGTTAACATCAAAATGATGAATAAAACCATCACGATTAAAATCCCTTTAAAAATACCTTTAATTAATCTTTTTGCCATTGTTACTTATTTTTCTACGCGCTAAGCGGGTTGAAACCGCTAAGCGCATTGTTCTTACAATTTCTTCGCAAGTGCCCTGAACTACAGGGCGGATTCCGGGCGTTTTAAACCACGGGGTTGCACCCCGGGCTAACACATTTCGCTCTTGCAGAGCTTTTTAATTCCAGCTCACAAATCCTTCAATTTAATACCTGTTTCCAACTTTAATTTCCATGCTCTTCGCTTAATGCACTTTGCTCTTTGCCTACTGTTTACTGCCTACTACTTTCTCCCGACTTCCGACTCCGGACTTCCCGCTTCTACAACTCTCCAAACATTTCCTGCAAATTCTTGTGTATCACACCAGCAGTTTCAGGGCCCATGGAATTTTCCTCACCATAAGGAGAATCTTCTCTGCCATAAGTATAAGGGGCTTTTACATCCCACTGACTTTTTGGTATTATATATCCGATTTCATCGTTAGCCAAGCCGAATACAATTTTGTATTTACCGGGCATCATTTCGCGTATTACGGGCAATTCCACCGACTGAATACCAAAATCGTTACCTTCGGGAGCATCGACCGGTCCGTTCACCAATTCAGGATAAATTTCGCCTGGAACGGTTGCAAACGAAATCGGGCCAACAGAAACCACCGCCAGTTCGGTACGCATTTTCATCCATCCCATTGTTCCGCGTTTCATCACTCCCAGCATTGCACCCAGTTTAAAAAGTATATTGTCGATTTTTAACGGGATTGTACGAACTACCATCGAAATACCCGCAGTTTCAATTATTTCACTGGGTTTTTCCATGGCATTCAACGCTACCAGCGATAAATTTTTGCCTTGTGCTTCTGTCTTTTCGTAAGTTGGCTCACTGAATTCCTGTCCTGTAAACGGGTCTTTTATAGTCAGGCTTGGATGTGTGGTCATCAATCCGCCCAAAGCGCCATTGGCATAAACACAAACACCGCCAATCCCAGGTTTTATGAGGGTATCGCCGTTGAAAACTCCCATTTCAACACCTTCGCGAACATAATGCACAAAATCGGAAGAAATCAACAGGTTTTTACTCCACAATGTTTCGGGGTGATCGGCCCAGGCTACCAGTGAACCCAAAACGACACCGGTTTCGCGGTCAACGGCTTTTATCATCCGCATTCCCGCATCGAAAACTTCAGGTTTACGGGTATCTTTTACCTGCGACAAGGCTCCGGTAAGATCTTCCGAAATTTCAAGTTTTGCAGGACGGATATTTTTTGCTGCTTCAACCACCGATTTCACAATCTGCCCTTTTACAAAAGCCATATATTCTTTGTTGACACCGCTTTTAAATGGTGTTTTTCCCCACATTCCGATAAGATCAACCGCTTCGTGTGTGTGCGTTGATGTTATGATGGTGTAGGTTACTCCGGCTTCCGAAGGAATCATTTTCCGTACATCCACAACATCGTCGTTCATAAATCCAATAGCATCAATTATGACAATTGCCAGGCGGGTTCTGCTGTCATCGATAATCATTGTTCTGGCCCAGGTATCGTCATGGATTCCATTGGCAGGTTTGTTGTTACTAAAACCCGCAATCCACACTGGATCGAATACCCCGTTACCATTGCCATCGGTAAAAGTGTCGCCATCTTTGGGGTCGTATTTGGCGTTGTTGTTATTATCCTCCCAACGATCGGGTACGACAGGAGTAATTTTTATAGCTGCAAATCCGGCGCTCAAATCCAATGATGTTTTGTTTACAATGTTCAGATTGGCGCTGTATCCCGGATGCCGATCTTTCATGTTGGTAAAAATCCATGCAATTACCCCGGCAAATAAGAGGATAACTACAACTCCTGTAATTTTTAAAAATTTCTTCATTTTGGTTTTTATTTTTTAGGATTAAAGTCCAGTTGTTTTACTCTTTTTAACCTCAATATAAATGTCGTTTTTATTTCTGAAAAAATTAAATTTAATCTATACCAAATCCTATTTTTTACTCCCGTCCGCTTTTAACCACGCATCAATCCTGCGTTTTACATTTTCGCGGATATTCATCCAGAATAGGTTGAAATCGTAAATGTGAAAATCCTTTTTCTTTTCAAGTATTTCCAGTATTTGTGGGGGAATATCGACCCACAGAATTTTTGAATTCGGTTCTATCCCGGCAGAAAGTGTATTTGGAACAATGCTTTCGAAATTCAGCATAATTCCTTTGTGCTGCTCCGCCGAGACCCAGTCGGTGGAAGTATTCCAGGTAAGTGGATTTACACAGATTGAATTCCCTTTTTCAGATTCAGCCCGTTTTGGCATTTCTCCCTTCAAATAACTACGCCAACCTGCGAAACAGCCTGTTTGTTCTGGTTTTTCGCTGGCCGGAATGCTTTTAAAATCTTCGCTTTTAATCGGGTACCCCGGAATATAAGCACAAACCAGCTGTTTCTGAAGCGGAGTTCCATCAAAAAACTCCTGTAACAGCCGGATTGCGTGAAGCGCTCCCTGGCTGTGACCAGCAATTATAATTGGCCGCCCGTTGTTTTCGTTTTTCATGTAATACTGAAAAGCGGTTTTTACGTCACTGTAAGCCAGATCGAAAGCTTCGGTGGCGCGTTGTGTTCCCATTTTATAAAAAACTTCCATGTTCGCTTGCCGGTAACGTGGGGCAAAAATCCGGCAGCTTCCGTTAAAAACAGATGCCTGTAAAAGTATGGTGGTATTGTCGGTTTCAGTGTTTACCTTTTCGTCATTCAACCATGCATTCCACGAAGCAGAATCGGCTTCATTGTCGTAAATGGTGGGGTGGATAAAAAATATATCGGCCAGTAATTCCTGTTTTTCATCTTTTAAAAACAAAGGAATCTGGTCGCTGGCATCGGCTTTATGCGGAGATGCTGCCCAGTATTTCAGGTTTGAATAATCGGGTGGCGCGGGCTGAGTAAGACCCACTCCGGAGTGCAGTACAGCCACAAGGGTCAAAATTGGAATAATCTTACTTGTCATTTCCCTTATTATTTATTTTCAATCATTTAGAGATTTAAAAAATCAATCTGTTTTTTACTCACCCTGATTGCGACTTCGTCACAATCGTCCCTCTCTGCGCGCAGAGAGGGAGAAGAGGGTGAGTCAACAAATCGGATTTTAGTTTTATTTTTTGCCATGTAATTCATTTTCTTGTAATCTCTCCATTTTCCCCCGGTTAAACGAGAAATAAATACCCGCCACACTTATTATAGCAAAAGTTATAAAACCCAAATGCTGCGCTTTCAGAAACATAGCGTTGGAAACTTCCTCGACTGCCTGTTTCTGAAACAGAACTGAAAAGAAAATAGTGGCAATCGTCATACTTGCAATCTGCCCCACAACCCGCATCGTTGAAGCGGAACCTGATGCAAGTCCCAGCTGGTTTTTCTGCACCGAACTCATGATTGTATTCATGTTGGGTGATGAAAAAAGCGCAAATCCGGTGCCCACCCAAAAAAGCAGGAAAACTATTAAAGTAATGGGTGTCGATTCGCTGAGAAAGGCAAAAGCTGCCAGTCCGATCGTACACATTGTCATTCCGGCTGTTGCAAGATAACGGGGCTGAATCCGGTCAGAAAGTCTCCCGGTAATAGGCGAGAAAAGCGCCATAACGATGGGTTGCGCTACCAGAATTGAACCTGCATCGCGGGGCGACAATCCTTTCACTTTCTGCAGATAAAGACTTAGTAAAAAGATAATTGAAAACGTTGCGCTGTAATTGATGAGTGCCGCGAGATTCGAAAACGCGAACAAGCGATTGTGTGTAAAAAGCCTGGTTTCGAGAACGGGACTTTCCGATTTGTTTTCGAGCATCCAGAAAATAATGAGGAACATCACTCCGGCTCCCATCAGCAACCATCCGTACAAAAGTGGAATCCGGGCCGAACCGTAGGTAAGTGAAACTAGTCCCAGCATATAAAAAAAGGTTCCTTTCAAATCGAGTTTTATTTCCCTTGTTTTCTGAACCTCATCTTTTCCAAGAAATAAAAAGGCGATGACCGTAATTAAAACTCCAAAAGCCGATGACATAAAGAAAATCGACCTCCAGCCAAGATACTGCGTTAAAAAACCTCCGAAAAAGGGACCAAAAGCCAGTCCCAGGTACACTCCCATCACCGAAATTCCCAAAACCCTTCCACGAAATTGCGGCAAAAACGCCGAAACCAGGATTGCTGCACCGGTGGTACTGCTGAATGCCGCCCCAATTCCCTGTAAAAACCGAAGTACAATTAACCAGTAACCCGAAACTGCAAAGCCGCTCAGTAACGACGAAACAGTAAAAATCACCATTCCTGTTTTAAAAATCCGTCGGATTCCTGTCAGGTCGGCCCAACGGCCAACCGGCAGCAAAAACATGGCTGTTGATAACAAAAATGCAGTTACGACCCAGCTTAAAGTTACCGCATCGAGGCCAAAATCCTTTTCAATGGCTGGCAAAGCTATGTTTACCGATGAAATCAGAAATGTGCCAAAGAATGAGCTTGCAGCCACAATTGCCAAAATCGATATTTGCTTTTTTGTCCAGTTCATCTTAAAAAAATTGTATGTTCATTCAATTGCTAAACTTATCCAAAACAAATCAAATGATACATGTTTTCTTAACCCATTTCTCTGCAATATCTACTGGTTTGAAACTGGATTTTTCCCCATTTCAAACAGCAGTGTTCGTCCATTCACAATTTCGTTATGACTTAACCACCTCCGGTTAAGCGGCTGTCCGTTGAGCCATACTTTTTGCACGTATTTGTACTCAGGATTATAATTTTTTGTTTCTATTTTCAGCTCTTTTTCTCCCAGTTTCAAGGTTGCTTTTTCGAAAAGCGGTGCACCAATCTGGTAAACATTTGAACCTGCTACAGGGTAAATTCCCAGTGAACTGAAAACATACCATGCCGACAAAGTTCCTGCATCATTGTCGCCATCCATTCCGTCGTAACCGCTGCCGTATTTGTTTTCCAGAATCCAGCGCACCCATTTTTGTGTGAGGTCTGGCCGACCTGCGGTGTTAAACAGATAAGCAGCATGAATATCAGGTTCATTGCCGTGCCAGTAATACGAACCGGGCGTCCAGTGCCCTCTTTTGGGGTTCGACTTTTCAAAAAAATGGTTTAGCTCCTCCACAAAATACGGCGTATCCCCGAAAAGCGAGATTAATCCGGGAGCATCAAAAAATGGCGCCCAACGCCACTGCAAGGCAGTTCCTTCCACATAATCGTCGGTGTATTCTTTATCTGTGTCGAGATATGTGAGTAAAAGCGGGTCGAATTTTTCCTGAAAACTTCCATCGGCCATGCGCGGATGAAAATACTGCGTTTCAGGGTTCCACACATTCCGGTAATATTGTGCTCGTTCGGTGAATAACATTGAATCATTTTTCTTCCCCAAAGCTGTGGCCAGTATGGCAATGGCATCATCGGCCCAGGCATATTCAATGGTTTTGCTTACAGCCTCGCCCATGCTGTCAGCCGGACAGTAACCATGCCTGATGTACTGCAAAGTTCCGGGTCGCGGTTTGAATCCTTTTACGGGGATATCAATTCCCAGTGCAGCCTTTTTCATTGCTGTAAAAGCTATTTCGATATCAAAATCGCGGATGCCTTTTTGCCATGCCTCTGAAATTACAATATCCGCCGAAGCGCCCAACATGGAGCCAGTGTAACCGGTTCCCGACGGCCAGCGCGGAAGTACCCCGCCTTGTTCGGCCATTTTTACCAGCGAAACCATCATATCGCGCTGTTCTTGGGGTAAAATCAATGTAAAAAGCGGATGCGTAGTGCGGAAAGTATCCCAAAGCGACAGGTCGGTGAAATAGCGAAATCCATCAGCTTTATGCACCTTTTTATCAAACCCGGTGTAATCGCCGTTAACATCGTTAAAAACAGTTGGCATTTGTAATGACTGGTACAATGCTGTGTAAAAAATTTTGCGCTGCTCGTCGCTTGCGCCTTCAATTTTAATGATTGAAAGTTTTTCTTCCCAGGCTTGTTTTGCTTTTTCAACAATATCGTTAAAATCCAAATTTCCAACTTCCGCTTCCAAATTTTCGCGGGCATTTTCGATGCTTACATACGAAATGGCCAGTTTCAGTTCAATCGTTGCGTCTTTGGATAAATCTTTAAAAGCGCAATCAATTCCCAGTGTATCAGATTTTAAGTCAGAAATATTTTCGAATTTTCTGTTTGGCAACCAAAGTGTGTGTGATGTAAAAGGCTTGCTGAATCGCGCCGCGAAATAAACTTTCAGTCCGCCGTACCGCGATGCAAAATTCCCAAAAGTGCGGATAGCGCCAGTGATTTCGCCGTTTTCCATAACATGAACCTCTCCTTCGGTGGTTTTTCCTTTCCCCAGCGAACTGGAAACATCTATTAAAATGTGCGGCGTTTCCTTTCCCGAAAAAGTGTAACGGTGAACCCCCACCCTTTCGGTGGATGTAAGTTCGGCCAGAATACTTTGTTTGTGAAACCTGACTGCATAATACCCCGGAAAGGCAATTTCGTTTTTGTGCGAGAACCGGTTGTATTTCCGACGATTGTAATTGTGAAGACTTTTTTCGCCTATGGAGGGAATTACCCTGAAATGGCCTCCATCCCAGGCACCGGTGCCAATCAGCCGGGTGTGGCTGAATCCCATGATGTGGTTGTCGGCATAATAATATCCGGCGCTGCCGATCGTGCTTTCATCAAAAAAAATTTTACCGAGGAAAAACCGGGTATCGGGGCTTAATCTTACCATACTAAATGGCAATGTTGCACCGGGAATATTATCGCCGCTGGTATATGCAGGGAATCCGCCTGTTCCGATAAACGGATTCACCCATTTCCCAAATTCTCCGGGTTTTACATGCACTTCCAGTTTGCCGGTTTCGGTTCTGACGGTTGTCTGGTAGCGAATGTATATGGCAAAAATGATTGACAAACACAGCATCATCAATGCCAGAAAAGACCAAAGCAGGTATTTCAAAATTCGAACTATCATTTTTTACTTAAATCATTTCTATTAAAATCAATTTTCAATTTTACTTTTTAAGTCTGAAATACAACTTAAACCTGAAAATACAAAGATC